>NZ_JRGM01000137.1 GCF_000764665.1 Aeromonas lacus
GCTCGGTAGTGGCACTTGGTGGTGCTGGGCCTGCGAGTTGACTGGCTTTTTATTGTTTTTCATATAGATAGCCCCTGAGAGCAGTTCGATGCCATCATGACTGATAGCTCATTAATACCCCAAGGGCTGTACGAGAAACTACCTACACGGTGACTGTCAGAAACCGGGGCTGCTTTTGTAATGCGTTTGAGCTGATAACCGAGTCATGAGAGAAGCTCCATCTTATCAAGGTGCTGGCTCAGCGTGCCTAGTAGACGTTGACTGCTGCGAGAAAGCCGACGCAACTGCATCAACTGATCATTGAGTTGGCGTATCAGGGTAAAGCCTTCTTCTATCGCCAAAATGACTGGTTTTTCCCAGTCATGCGCAGGGGTAAATGTCGATTTATAGTATGAAAACCGACCATTTCGGGGTAGGTAATGGCTAAGAACCTTGTGCTTCCCTGATCCTCTTGGCTGTTCAATGAATTGATTGTAATACCAGTGACATTCCAACTTGAATTGACGAACTCGTGCCCTGCAACCGAAATGACCTGGATAACCAGAGGTCTGTTTACCTCTGTGTGCTCGATTGTGTTGCCAAAAACGGTCGCAAAGTCGATTCGCTAAAAACTCGTAGCGTCTCTGTTCAACCTCTGCCATGCCATGGATGGCGATGAGGTACTCCCCGCACTGCTGTAGTGCCATACGGGTGGCGTTATCCCGATCAGCTTGAGTCGTTTGTTTGCGACTGATTGTTCGCCATGCCTCTGCCATGCGGAAAATCTTCTGGTGTGTCATGCATCCTCCTCTTTCTTGGTGATGACACCCAGATGCTAAACAAGAGGCTGCAAAAACCTGCGCTCTTGATCTGCCCTTTTTGGGTACCTTGAGCGATATTTCAGGTCCCAAGGTAATTATTTTCACCCCAAAAGACCTCTTCAATCCCTTTCCAATACCCTATCTGATGTGGGGCCTAGCAGTTATGAAGTACCAAGTATTTATGTGTCGTTGTTGGGCTGTAGGGCTGGAGCTATCCATAGATCATGTGGGACCTTCAGCAGTATTGCTGCTCTCAATGTGGCACAATTTGCAACCTCTATTATTTTGCGTTGGTAATGGTCTAATCATTCCGTACACCATTTCAGGTGGTACAGTCGTCACCAAGATCAGAAGTGTTCAATGACAAAATAACGCCGCTCATTTACAGGCCAATTCAAACGCTAAGCTGCATCCATGGTGCTTGACCAAGGGGATTCTGGCCCCTAAAGCAAGCCATTCACTGGATGTCACTGAAACCGTGCTCCGTCGCTGGGTCGTGCCACTGCAATCCGAATGCCGTGGCACAACCCCAACCAGTAGAGCGCTGATAGACCGAGTAGGGAAAAGTACCTATCACCTTGGTCTGCTGCGCTTTCTTTTGGCTCTGTCCCAATTACGTGTTGAAAGGCTAATCTTGAAGTAGGCCATCACCTTGAGGTCTACCATCATGGATACCCCAGCCTTTCAACACCTGTTGTCTCTCTTTCCACTGCTTACCCTGCGCCAGCGTCGTGTTGCCCAGCAGGAACTCTCAGCGCCACACGCTATTACCTCCCTGAATACCCAACTCCCTGCATGTAGCGCTTGCCCACATTGTCAGGCCGATGCCACTCAGCTGGCACCTTGGGGCTGGAGTCGGGGACTGCGCCGCTACCGTTGCAAGCTGTGTCTGCGCACCAGCTCCATCCTCACCAAGACGCCTCTGGCCCGGTTGCGTAAAGCACAGTGCTGGGAAGACTACGCGCAAGCCATCATCGAAGGATTGACCGTCCGCAAGGCAGCTCTGCGTTGCGGAGTCAGCAAAAATACCGCTTGCCTCTGGCGTCACCGTTTCTTGCGCGCGATGGCAACCCATCAGGCCACCCGAGAAGAGGGCATCGTTGAGGTAGACGAGACCTTCTTCCTCGAATCGTTCAAGGGGCAACGGGGACTACCACGTCCGCCAAGGCATCGTGGTGGCAAGGGGCGAACCCGAGGAACCGGGCCGGATTACATCCCGGTGATGGTGGTGCAAGACCGGGCAGGCCATCATGCGGATTTTCAGCTGGAGAAAATAAATGCCGAGGCGGCCATCGCGGTCTTGAAGCCGCTGGTGTCACCGGATGCGGTGCTGTGTAGCGATGGTGCGGGTGTGTATGCCTGCTTCAGCAAAGAGCAGGGCGTAACCCATCAGGTAGTGCACAATCGCCAAGGCGAACGGGTGGTCGGTGCATATCACATCCAACACGTGAACGGGTATCACCATCGGTTGAAAGAGTGGATGGAGCGGTTCCATGGCGTGGCGACGCACTACCTGAAGAACTATCTGGGTTGGCGCAGGATGCTGGAGCGTTACGGGAAGGGAGTGAATATCAAAGCGTGTTTGCATGAGGCGCTGGGGCACCCCATGCAACACGTAATTGGGACATAGCCTTTCTTTTCGATGTCCCCACATCCTGTTTTTACGATTATCTGGCACGCAGGTGGACGATTAACCGTGAGCGCATGCAGCTGTGTAGCGAGTTGCGCCACTTGTTCACGCGAGCCGAGGTAGCTGCGCCTTGATGTCGATGATACGGGCGTTGGGGGATCAGATTGGCCGATTCAAAGTCCGTAACCTGATGAAGTAGGTGGGGTTAGCATCCAAGCAGCCGGGCGCATACCGTTATAAAGTTGCACAGTCTGAACGACCATACATCCCCAATCTACTGGGCCCAGAATCTGATGTTTCGCAACCCAATCAGATGTGGTGTGGCGACATCTCTTACGTATGGGCAGTCAGCTGTTGGCATTACCAAGCCGAGGTGCTAAAGCTCCACACTCGACGAGTCGTTGGCTGGGCGATGTCCGGCAGGCCTGATGCTCACTTGGCCGTGAAAGGCGTTGTTGCCAAAATCGCTACAGCTTGAATGGTAATAACTGAGAACGCGGTGATCTGATCACCACCATCCTCTTCAAGTCTGCATCATGGGCACGTTGCTTCACCCCATCACCAACTGGCCTAAATAAAACAAGTCTTTGCTTAACCGTGGTTCATTTACCTTCTGGGTTGATGCCGAGGCTGTAGCCTGTTTTACACTGACCAGACCATCTGTGCCTTCCTGATGCTCAAGGGGATTTTCAACCTCGTGCCGTGGGTGACTGAGGGGATACTCGATTCCCTGTTCGAGTTGATGAATGTGCCATTGTGCACACCGGACCATAGCTGTGCCAGCAAGAGTGCACGCACGGTGACGGAGGCTTATCGATAAGCCCTACCGACCTGCTTATCGACTCGACTGGCCTGAAGGTGTTTGATGAAGGTAAGTGGAAGGTCAGAAAACACGGCGCCGAGAAACGGCAAGTCTGGCGCAAGTTGCATCTGGCGCTAGACCCAGTGACCCATGAGATCGTGGCGGCGGAAGTCTCGCTGGAAAATGTCCATGATGCAGAGGTGCAGCCTACCTTGCTCAACCCTCTGCGGCGCAAGCTGGGACATGTTTATGCGGATGGCGCCTATGACAGCAAAGCTAGCCATCAGCTTATCTCGCGCAAAGGGGCGGCAGCCAGTATCCCGCCTCGAAACAGCGCGGGATTATGGAAAAAGGGACACCCAAGAAATGAGGCCGTGCTGGTGATGCGCAAGGATGGGCTGGCGCACTGGAAGAAGATATCTGGATATCACCGTCGCTCGCTGGCAGAGACGGCAATGTATAGGTTCAAGCAGTTGCTGTCGGGGAAAATCAGTCTGCGAAACTACAATGGCCAAGTGGGAGATGTCATGGCGTATGTCAGCGCCATAAACAAACTGAACACTCTAAATAACTGATCCTAATAGTGCTACACCTTCGCTGTGCCATAGCCATTCCCGGGGAAAGGAGATACGGTATCCATGAAGTGTTTCACTCGAGCCAGCAGGTTGGCCATCCCTCTGCATTGATGATTGCGCGTGATGGTTTCATGCAACTTGTGCCACAGCCGTTCTATGTGATTAACCCAAGGACTGTAAACTGGCTGGAATACCAGGCAGAACTTGGGGTTCTTCTTCAACCATCGCTCGGTCTGTTTGCTTTTGTGAATGATGTAGTTATCGAGGATCAGCGTGATGGTTTTGGCTCGTCGGTAGTGGTGGCGTAGCTTTTCCAGCATGGCGATAAACAAGGATGAGTTTTTCTTTATCCCACTGACGTAAAGCACTCTTCCGTTGCCTGCATGGAGAACGCCTGCATGGAGAACGCCTGCCAGGTAATGTTTGGCGTTCTGTCCCGGTGTGACAACCCGCTTTTGCTGCGCTCTGAACATCCAGTCGGCCCCTAATTTGGGATTGAGGTCTATATCGACTTCATCCTCATAAAACACCGGATTATCGGCATCACAGCGGGCCAGTGCCGCGTCGATATTCGCCATTTTCTCCTGATAGGCTGGGTCTTTTATCCGCAAGGTTGGTACGGGCCTGCGCCAGACAATACCCATACGAGGTAACCATCGGCGGAGCGTGGAGGCTGCCATGTTGAGGCCTGTTAACCGATTGATTTTGATAGCCAATAGTTCGGTACACCAGCGGCTGCGCTGATAACCAAAATCTTGTGGGGAAAACTGCATGAGCAGCACCAATAAGGTGACAATCTTGGCGACAGGTAAGACCGGGGCACGGCCAGCCGGTAAGGCTTCCAAGGCGTCCACGCCTTCATCCCGATACCACCGAAGCCAACGACCGATGGTCGAGCGAGCAGCACCAGTAAGGTGATGAACATCAGTGATCGTGCGTCCTTCATGTAACAGCAAGATGGCCATCAAGCGACGAGCATGCCCTTTATCACGCGTGGCATGGATGATTTTGTGAATGCGGCGCCGTTGTGGTCGTGGCAGGGGTGGTAGGATAGGCATCAACTCAGTCCTTTGGGTGTGGCTTGTTTTGTTTGGCGACTAATCAGATCGCACAAACTGGACTGAGTTCCCTTCCTCCGGTGATCTACTATTCGGAACAGCTATTTAGGACCGCCCGTTAGACAGCCCCGAGGGTTGCGGTTAACTGGGGCTTGGACTGTTTCAGCTTTATTTAGGAAACAACGTCCCTGCTCCAAGTAGAAATACTAATTTACAGAATCGAATTTTATTTCCAGGATTCTTGAGGTTTCGATCTCTTATTATTTTTTATTTATCTTGATTTACTTTTATTTTTTTGATTTTCCTTGATTGAACTCTATTGTGGCTTTTGGTTGTGCAATGGCAAAAGAAGAGTAGGTGAGTGTGATGAGAAGGTTAAGAGTAAAGGATGAGTTTGATGAATCACTTGATGTAGATGATTACTGTTTTCAGCTCGGAGGTCTTAAGTGCTATATTGTTCGGCAAAAAGGCTGGGAGTTCTATGCATGCG
This sequence comes from Aeromonas lacus, assembly GCF_000764665.1. GTDB lineage: Bacteria > Pseudomonadota > Gammaproteobacteria > Enterobacterales > Aeromonadaceae > Aeromonas > Aeromonas lacus. Next base: position 5,356 of record NZ_JRGM01000137.1, read on the forward strand.
AAAACAAGATAAACAAAACTGATGAATTTCTCGATTTTTTTGCAGTGCACAATAGTCGTGGATGGGATGTTGTTGCAGATATAGTGGTTGCCGATACGAAGGAGGAGGCGATCAAGAAAATAAAGAGAATAAATAAAGCGTGTGCTTGGGTTGCTATAATGTGCCTAATAAATATGTTTTCAATAAAATTTAACTCTGTGTCCGTTTACAACTTTGTGATGTTGGGGGTGGCATTTTTATCTTATAAGTTTATATCTATTGTTTTGTCTAGTATGCGTACAGCGTTGCTTAGAGATCTGATATCTACTCAAACTATCGCAGCCTAGATGTTCTTCAGGATTTGGCGTGGTAGCTTCCTTGTGTTGTTGTTGTTGTTGTTGTTGTTGTTGTTGTTGTTGTTGTTGTTGTTGTTGTTGTTGTTGTGAGTGAGCAGTGTGCCATTAACTTATTGTTTTTACTGTTTTTTATCTTTTATTTTTGTTTATTTTTGGTTTTTATCTGCCTCCGAATGCATTGTTCTGGGCCGAGTTGCTTTGGCTGCTCGAACGTGGCCTGGCTATGCCAGCAATAAAAACGGTAGTAGGTGAACATCAATATGAGTCATTCGAGCAGGCACCCTGTTTCAAGGTGGGCCAGATCAGTAAAATCAGAGGGTATAGGGGGGGGGGGCATTCCTCGAGCAAGATTTTATTTGGTCTGGCTCAATATCGTCTTGCAGTTGTTATATCCGCTTGCACTGGCATTTACCCCAGTGGTGCGTGCGGCGGTGGCTTCGTCAAATCAAGAGGCTGTAGTCAATATTACCCAACAATTGCCTGACCTTGGCAGTTTAGCCAATTCCACTGCCAATACCTTTGAAGCCGAAGCGTTTGAAAAGGCCATGGCAACTGTTGCTGTGGAGTCAGGCCAACTTCTTTCCAATTCCAATATCGGTGACCAGGCAAAATCTCGTGCTATTTCGATGGGTGAGTCTGCGGTCAATGGTGCCATTAATTCTTGGATGGGGCAGTTTGGTACTGCAGCTGTTTCATTGAATTCAGCCGGCAAGGGGTCTTTTGATTTTCTGTTGTCCGTGCTGGAAGGCAAGGATTACCTCTTTTATACCCAGCTTGGTGCGCGCGCTGATGAAGAGCGTGCTTTCTTTAATGCGGGTCTGGGCGCGCGTTTCTTTCAGCCTGAGGTCATGTTCGGTGTTAACTCATTTTATGACTATGACCTGACCGGTAATAACCGTCGTCTGGGCCTGGGTGCTGAATTGTGGCGCGATTATTTGAAATTGTCGGCCAACGGTTATGTGCGTCTGAATGATTGGCAGCAATCCAGTCTGGACTCTATGGCGGATTATAACGAGCGTCCGGCCAACGGCTTTGATGTGCGCCTGAAGGCCTATCTGCCTTCCTATCCTCAGTTGGGTGCCAATGCAGCCTTTGAGCAATATTACGGTGACGAGGTTGCGCTGGCGAGTACCAGTGACCGTGCCGTGAATCCTTCAGCGTTCTCCTACGGCCTGGAATACACCCCCTTCTCTTTGCTCACATTTGGTGTCGGTCAGAAGCATTCGGGCTCAACCCATGACACCTCGGTCAGCATGGACCTGAACCTGCGTTTGGGTGTGCCGCTTTCCAAGCAGCTTGATGGTGCCAGTGTTGGTCAGTCACGCACCCTGATGGGCAGCCGTTATGACCTGGTTGAGCGTAACAACACCATCGTGATGGATTATCGCAAGCAGACGCTGGTGACAGTGGCGCTGCATGCCAGTGGTAATCCTGTGGCGGGTGGCGTGATGACGGTGACGCCGACCGTGGTGGCCAAATATGGACTTGACCGGGTGAACTGGGATGCCGCGACCCTGGAGATGGATGGTGGCGCGCTGGAAAGTCAGAGCGATGGCACTTTGCGGGTGACGTTGCCGGTCGTGGCGGCGGGCGTACTGCCTGCGTACACCATTGGTGCGGTTGCGGTAGACAAGAAGGGGAATCGCTCCGAGCGTGCGACCCTGGTTATCCAGATGCTGGATGGCGGCGAAGCGGCTCGCCCGGCGATTACGACATTGGCGGTGAGCAAGCCGACGGCACTGGCGAACGGTGCTGACGAGATTGGTATCACTGTGTTTGTAGCCAACGGTCTGGTGCCGGTGGCGGGCGAAGTCGTCGCTCTTGCGTTCAGTGCCGTGGATGATGCGGCGCGCAGTGGTCATGAGCCGCAGATGCTGACGACGGATGAGAATGGTCAGGTCAGCACGGTGCTGACCAGTACCCGAGCGGCTCACACAGAGGTGACGGCGACCCTGGTTGCACACGATGTGAAGGCGAGCGAGCGTTTTGCATTTGTGGCCGACGAGGGGACGGCGCAGCACGAAGAGCTGGCTGTGGTGCGTGACAACGCGCTAGCCGATGGGGTGAGCGAGAACAGCGTGCAGGCGGTGGTGACCGATGCCAATGGCAACCCGGTTGCGGGCGTGTCGGTGGATTTCGCTGCGAGCAACGATGCGCGGATAGTCAGCCCGGTGTTGACCGACAAGCGCGGTGTGGCGGTTACGACGCTGACCAGCACCCGGGCGGGGCAGAGTGAGGTGACGGCGACGGTAAATGGCTTGAGCCGCAGCGCGATGACGACCTTCGTGGTGGATGCCGGTAGTGCGGTGATTGCTGATGAGGCGACGGACTTCACCGTTGCGACGGGAGCGATTGCTGATGGCAGGGATAGCAACGCGGTGAGTGCGACGATCAAGGATGCAGCAGGCAACCAGGTCGGTGAGGGTGTTGCTGTGACTTTCACGGTGACCAGCGGTGATGCACGCTTTGGCGATATAAGCGGTAAGCAGACGCAGGTGGTGGTAACCAACGACAAGGGTATTGCGGCGACGGCGCTGTTCAGTACGGTCGCGGGTGACAATCTGGTGACGGCTCAAGTGGGCAAGCATGCGCCCACCAAAGCCAAAACCACCAACTTCAAAGTGGATGGTGCCAGCGTCACCATTCTCGATGGCAATCTTGCCGTGAGTAAGGATGGCCGTATTGCTAATGGGCTCGAGCGCAATGAAGTGACCGTTCTGGTAACAACGCCCGCTCGCGAGCCGGTGTCTGGTCAGCTGGTGACCTTTGAGGCGGATAACGGCGCAACCCTGACTGCCGAGATGGCCATCACAGACGAACATGGCATAGCCACCATGACACTGGTCAATACGCGTGCGGGAACCACTCATGTCAGAGCCTCTGTCAGCGGCGGCAACCAGCGTGTTGCGACCACCTTTAGCTCCGATTTTTCTGGTGTGACGGTGGCACTCAGTCAGAGCGGGGGGCCAGCCTATTCTAGTGTTGCGATTGCAGGGATCCACCCGAATGGCACGGATGAATCGACTCCGATAGTGGGTTCTACATGGCGTGCCAGTTTGAGTTGCACTGAGTCCGTATTGCTGGCCGATTGCGATCCAACCCGTTTTGCCTATGCCTGGCAGCTGGTTGTTGCCGGTGAGTCACGGCCTGTCACGGGAGATGATGGTTTATCAAGGTACACGATTGCCGCTGGCGATCAGCATGGCCAATTGGTCGTGGATTTAACCCCAAAAGTTGACAGCGCATCTTGAACGGCCGTGTAACGTTAAAGCATAAGCTGCGTTAGTGGCATCAACACATGCTCCTATGGAGGGGCTAATTATCCCATTTTCAACGCCGTGGTATGGAGATTGAAATGAAATTTAAAGTTAAGAGGTGGGCGTCAGCCTTGATGCTGGCTGGAATATTATCGGGGGTCTCTGGCTCATTGCTTGCGATCTCCTCTACTCCCAGTGCTCCGATCCAGGGCCATGCACCGGTTGCATCCGCACTGGAGTTTGCACCTGCACCAATTGGGACCGAGTCGGTAGCGCTGGAATGGCGATTCAGCGATGGCGATGGTGATGCAGAACAGAGCTCTCGTTATGTCTGGTCCATTGTTGATGACGATGACATATCGACACCGATCTCCGGTGCCGAGAGCGCAACGCTGGCAACAATCCCCGAAGCTGCCATCAATAAGCGCGTGCAGGCGTGTGTCACGCCCAGAACCAATGAAGCAACCACGCTCCCAAGTCAGGGAGTGCCTGCCTGTTTGGCTGCGGTTGTTGCTCCGCCCGTGCCTTTGGCGCGGGATCTGTCGATGACAGTCAAGGAGGCAGATGGTCTCTACACGGTGAACAACACCCTCACCGGTACCTATGCCTATAGCGGGATTGGTAATGATGTGTCCCGTGCCATTTTTGCCCCCCATGGTCAGGCTGAGAGCAAGCTGCTGGCAGGGGGAGGAACATTGACCAGTTCAGGGGTGGTCGCTGATTTCCCGATGACAGGTCTTGCTGGCCGTAAGGTTGAGCTGGCGGTGCAGCCGCTGAGCCACTATGGCGGCAAGGGCAAGATCGTGGTACTGAAATCTGATGAGTATATCTATGATCCAACTTTGCCACCTGTAATTGCCAGTTTTACACCTACACCTACTCATGGTGATCCTAATCTGGCTGCTGTCCCGTATGTGCTGGATCGCGCAGGGGGGGGCGCAGGGGATCAGTCTGAATACAGGACGACAGTAGGGGGGGTGGTAGTTGCTTCTGGCAAAACGATAGGCGGAGCCATTCCTGCGTATACCGTGGCTACGGGTATATATGGTGGTGTCAGACACTACCTGACCCCGGTTAATGGCGCTGGTGTGAAAGGTGCTGAGGTTGATTTGGGGGGGGGCTTTGGGTCTGTTGTGAACGTGGCTGCTGTGCCTGCTATCCGCAATCTTAACGTAACCTGGTCCGGTGCACCGATAGTGTCTCCAGCTGTAGGGACAGTTCTACAAGCAAGCTATATCTATGAACCGAATGGCGGGAGTCCAGCCCAATCAACTAGATATGCTTATCGTATTTATCGGGACGATACTGATGCTCAGAAACAGGCGTGGATTAATCACTACCCCGGGGCTGTGTTTGTGGACCCCGCGGACGCCTCAAAGTACACAATCCCTTCTTTTACCGTTCCTCCTCAATGGGCGGGCGAAGAGCTGGAGTTGCTGGTATTCGGAATGAGTCCATATGGCGTGCCTGCGACCTCAGTGAGTAGTGTTCGGATCCCTCGTATTTCGGGGAGTAAAGAGGTCGTAACCAATCCATCAGCCAAACCCTCGGTCAATACTGCTGCCGTGACTGGTTTTGGTACTATGAGGACTTTTTTGACTTTTGGCGTTGATAATGTGACAGCTCTTGCCAACGGCGGATACCCGGTACAAGAAATTCGCTACTGGTGGGTCGGTAAACAAAGAGCGACAGATAAAGTAACACGATATGGCCCCTATCAGACCTTGCATCAGGCAATAAGTTGGGGCGGCGGCTTCAAGATGGATGATTATATATCGATAGAGCTTCAAGCTCTCAATAATGGCGGCATTTGGGGAGATCTTCAGGTGGTATCTATGGAGTCCCTTGGGCTTGGGCCCGATGGTAATGGTTATTTCTATGATCCGGTAACCACTCCCATTGAACCTGTAAAACCAAGTTTCACACTCAATAACAATGGAATTGAGGGCGCAGGCCTTCGTCCGAAGAAGTTGCTATCTGCCACTTACAGTTTTACTCCGACACTAGGAACCAAAGACCAGACAACTTACAGCTGGAATAGTGCTACAGCAAAAACGATCACTGAGGCTGGTAAAGTGCCGGCTTACGAGATCCTGGAAAGCGATGTGGGCCGTGTCATTGTCTTAAAGACGCAGTATGTGGAAAATGATGGTAATGGCTACTCCGACACCTCTGTGGTTGTCAACACTAGTACCGAAGGTTTCGAAGGCGGTATTGTGCTGGAGGATGAGTCATCAGGTGAATCGGAGTCATTTGATTTGGTACATGGCAAGCTTGGTTATCTCTATCTGCCAGCGCCAAGGGAATCTGAGAATATTTACCACACCTGGGCCACAGCAAGCGCTGGTTGCAGTGCCAAGGGGGCGGGCTGGCGTCTGCCCGGCTCGGCCGAGCTGGTTGCAATCTCTGCGGGTAAGGTCAAGAGACCGGGGAATTGGCCCCAAGACCATCTTTACTGGACCTCGGAAGAGGTGGCCAAACCGGATTACCGTACTGTCTATCTGGAGACAGGAGATATCGTTATCTACGGTGGCGGCTCACCCAATCCTGATGGAATGACCACCCCGGCAGTGTGCGTAAAACCGCAATCCTGAGTGGTGTAATATACGGGATCATGTTAAGTAACTGATATCAACCGGCACAGCTAACCCTGTGCCGGTTTTTTTATGGAGTTAAGAACGGTAGAGCCCTGCCAATCGTGAGGTCACTAAAGGATCTGGTCTCGGTTCTTGATGAGTGCGGACAACACAACGGTCTGGGATAGCGACTGCAGTATTGAATTGTGGTAGCGATGATGGGTGGTCAATCGAGTATGCTTTTTGATTGCTTGCCCTATGCTGTTAATCCGACGGTTTGAGTAAAGTCGTTATCACAGCCAACGCAGTTGCTAGCCGGTATGTTCTCAGGCATGTATCGCAGCCCCATCAACTCACCAACATAATAAAATGCTTTGCCTAATATTAAATAATAATCAGAGCTCGTCGCTATTTACAGCCTCGTTTGAGTTTTTTGTGGGCTTGTGTTGTCGCGGTCTTATATATAGCCTGCTCATCCATTTTTAAATTAATCGTGAAGTACTAACGCTTATTGATTTTGGTGGGTACGCGAACGCACACTTCAGCTGTTAATGCGAGGGAAGGTGAGAAAGATGATGTCCAATGGATTAAACCGTGTTGCACAAGCACTTATCATTTCGTTGTTTCCAATTGCGGCTAATGCAACATATTCAATTATTGCAGTTGACACCAGCCATCATCGTATGGGCGTTGCTCTTGGAAGTTGCCTGGCCAGTAACGGGCAGACTGTGCCAATGACCCTGCTCGATAAAACCAACATGATTGTGCCTGCTCATGGAATATTCCAACATCAAGGTTTGCTTTATCGCAATGAAGCAGTATTAGCCAAAGCTAATCGATTACTGAATGAAGGTAAGGATGCCTCATCAGTTATTACCGCCCTAAAAAATGACGCATCGATCAAGCTCCCTGAGCAACGACAATATGCCGCGATTGCCAAAGATGGGATTGTCACATCATCCGATTTTTACAATGGGAGCAAGCTGTCATCTGTTGCTGAATCTGTCACTGGCAGTGTTGGCTCTATCTCATATGTCATTTCTGGCAATCGTTTGAAGAGTGGCACGCTGACCTTCCTTGAAAATGCATTTACCAGTAGTGAGGGTGGCGTTGAGACCAGATTGATGGCAACCTTCGCTGCAATGGCTGATGAAAAAACTGTCGGTGATGCAGGATGTGCCAGCTACACTGCAGGTACTACCAATGCGTATATAAAAG
>NZ_JRGM01000138.1 GCF_000764665.1 Aeromonas lacus
ACTGAGCTATTCCCGCAACTACCTTAAAACAGGCCGTACAGCATTTGGTTGCTTGCGCTACTGTACGGGAGCCGAATTATAAGAGCAGTCATTCCAATTGCAAGGGCTTTTTTGTCTGGTTGCGCGCGTTCGCTCAAAAGCTGGCCGAACTGTCGATTTTAGCAGCCAGAGCATGACAAACCCTTGCCGGGGAATCAGATCTTGAAGACGTGGCCGCGATAGAACTGCAGCTCGGCGATGGATTCGCGGATGTCGTCCAGCGCTTGGTGGGTGCCACTCTTCTTGAACTGATCCAGCAGTTCCGGCTGCCAGCGACGTACCAGCTCCTTGATGGTGCTGACGTCGACGTTGCGATAGTGGAAGAAGGCTTCCAGCTCGGCCATGTGCTTGACCATGAAGCGGCGATCCTGACCGATGCTGTTGCCGCACAGCGGGCTGGTGCGCTCCGGCACCCACTGGCGAATGAACGCGAGGGTCTCGGCAACGGCTTTCGCCTCGTCATGCTGGCTCGCCTTGACCCGGGCCACCAGACCGCTCTTGGTGTGGGTGTTGACGTTCCACTCGTCCATCTTGGCCAGCTCTTCCTCGCTCTGGTGGATGGCGATCACCGGCCCTTCGGCCAGCACGTTCAGGTCCTTGTCGGTGACGATGGTGGCAATCTCCAGTACCACGTTCTCTTCAGGGTCGAGACCCGTCATCTCCATGTCGATCCATACCAGGTTCTGCGCGCTGACTGTCATGATTACTCTCTCTGTTGGGAGGAATGGCGGAATTTTGCCAATTTGCATGTATCATACTGGCTTTGGATCTGTTCATAAACTGGCGAATCGAGTGGCAAAGAAAGCAAAACTCAATCTGGGTCAACAAAGACGCGTCCAGGCCAACCGCGAGCGTCGGCTGCAAAAAGAGCACACCACAGAGGTGGATGACACCCTGTTTGGCCCGGCCATCGAAGGGGTGGTGATCAGCCGTTTCGGTCAGCACGCGGACGTGGAAGCGAGCGATGGCACCATCCACCGCAGCAACCTGCGGCGCAGCAGCATCAGCAGTCTGGTGTGCGGCGACAAGGTGGTGTGGCGTCCCGGTCTCAATGCCGCCATCGCCGGCGTCATCGAGGCGGTGCATCCGCGCCACTCGGTACTGACCCGGCCGGACTTCTACGACGGGGTCAAACCCATCGCTGCCAACATCGACCAGATCATCATCGTCTCGGCGGTGATGCCCGAGTTCTCCACCAACATCGTCGATCGCTATCTGGTGGCTGCCGAGGATGTGGAGATCCGCCCCCTCATCGTGCTGAACAAGGTCGATATGCTCGATGATGCCGCCAGAGCGCGCATCGAGAGCCAGCTCGAAACCTACCGCAAGCTCAATTACGAGGTGCTGCTGGTGAGTTGCGAGAGCGGTGAAGGGCTCGATGAGCTGAAAGCCAAGCTCACCGACAAGATCAGCATCTTCGTCGGCCAGTCCGGGGTGGGCAAATCCTCGCTCACCAACGCCCTGATGCCGGGGCTGGATGTGCTCACTGGCGAGATCTCCGAAAACTCGGGGCTCGGCCAGCACACCACCACCACGGCGCGGCTCTACCACTTCCCGAGCGGTGGCGATCTCATCGACTCCCCCGGGATCCGCGAGTTCGCCCTCTGGCATCTGGAAGCTGACCGCATCACCTGGTGCTTCGTCGAATTTCGCGACTATCTGGGTGGCTGCAAGTTCCGCGACTGTACCCACAAGGACGATCCCGGCTGTGCCCTGCGCGCCGCTGTCGAAGCGGGCGCCATCAGCGCCGATCGCTTCCACAACTATCACCGCATCCTGGAAACCATGCAGGAAGCCCGTCACGGTCGCCAACAGGCGCGCCTGTGACCCTGTTTAACCTACGTTGATGATGAACATGAGCATTACTGACAACCTGAAAATTGCCGGTCAATACTGTCTGCCCAAGCACGCCCTCTCCCGTCTGATCGGCAAGTTTGCCGCCGCCGAAGCGGGCAACATCACCACCAAAGTGATCGAGGCCTTTATCAAGCAGTACCAGGTCGACATGAGCGAGGCGCTGCACGAGAGTCCAGCCCACTACAAGAGCTTCAACGAGTTCTTCACCCGCGAGCTCAAGCCCGGTATCCGCCCCGTGGTAGAAGATGCCATGACTCTGGCCCTGCCGGTGGATGGCACCGTCAGCCAGCTCGGCCCCATCCAGCAGGGTCGCATCATTCAGGCCAAGGGCCACGACTACAGCGCCCGCGAGCTGCTGGGCGGCTATGAGGATCTGGTGGCGCCATTCAAGGATGGCGACTTTGCCACCATCTATCTGGCACCCAAGGATTACCACCGCATTCACATGCCGCTGGACGGCGTGCTGGAGAGCATGGTGTTCGTGCCGGGGGATCTCTTCTCCGTCAACCCGCTCACCGCCGAGAACGTGCCGAACCTGTTTGCCCGCAACGAGCGGGTGGTCGCCACCTTCCGCACTCCGCACGGCCCCATGGCGCTGGTGCTGGTCGGTGCGACCATCGTGGCCAGCATCGAGACCATCTGGGCCGGCAACATTGCGCCGACCAAAGAGAAGAAGGTGGTGCGCTGGGATTACACCGGCGACGAGGCCATTACCCTGCAAAAAGGTGCCGAGATGGGGCTGTTCAAACTGGGCAGTACTGTCGTCTGCCTGTTTGGCCCGGGCATGCTGGCCGGTTTCGAACCTCACTTGGCCAACGGGGTCACCACCCGCATGGGTCAGCCCTTTGCCAAGCTGGCGGAGCAGGCATGAGCGAGCAACCGAACGCCTCGCAGAAGAACAACCCGCTGCACGGGCTGACGCTGGAAGCCATCGTCACCGCGCTGGTCGAACACTACGGCTGGGAAGAGCTGGGGCAGCAGATCAATATCCGCTGCTTCACCCATGAGCCCAGCGTCAAATCCAGCCTGAAGTTCTTGCGCAAGACCCCATGGGCCCGGGAGAAGGTAGAGAGCCTCTACCTCTACGTTCAGCGCAAGCAAGCCAAATCAAAGGAATAACGCCATGGCGTTCAAGATTACCTACACCTACAAGAAGCAGGCCAAAACGATCGGCTATGCCAACGACAAGTTCAACAGCATCTATGATGCGGTTGCCGCTGCCGAAGGGATCGATCTCGCCAGCTTCCACGCCATGGAGGCTCAGCTGGCTCAGGTGTGCCGGCGCGACAAGAAGAGCGTGAAGGATTACCGGGAGAACTACTTCAAGGAGCTGGGGTTCTCCAACATCGTCATCGAACGGGACAACCTCGAAGAGGATCAGAAGTAACCATGCGAACCTTGACTCTGATGGCCGCCTCTCTGCTGCTGGCGGCATGCAGTACACCGGAACAACATCTGGTTGGCAGCGATCGCGACAGCCACGGCTGCATCGGCAGTGCGGGCTATCAGTGGTCAGCGCTGACCAGCAAATGCGTGCGTCTGTTCGAGCAGGGCATCCGGCTCAATCCGACCGATGCCAGCCAGACCAGCAGCGCGTTCGTGCTGTTCAACACCGATCAGAGCAAGGCCGAGCTGACCCTGCCCACCGGCGAGCAGCATCAGCTTGCCCGTCAGGGCATGGAAGGCAACTGGTCGTGGCAGGGCAGCGGTTACACCCTCTTCCCCTGGAAGGGCTATGTGCTCAAATCCGGTGACAAGGTGCTCTATCAGGGGGAGTAACCCGAGCGCCTGATATCTTCCCGATATCCGCCAAATAAAATGCCGACCCAAGGGTCGGCATTTTTGTATGTGAAACAGACTGTTATCAGGCGCGACTGAGGTAATCGGCCTGCCCCACCCACTTGTAGCTGGTAAGCTCGGTCAGCCCCATGGGGCCACGAGCATGCAGCATCTGGGTCGACACCGCCACCTCGGCCCCCAGCCCAAACTGGCCGCCATCGGTGAAGCGGGTCGAGGCGTTGACATAGACAGCCGCCGAACCGGCCCCGTTGACGAAACGCTCGGCGTTGGCCAGATCGTTGGTCAGGATGGCATCGGAGTGACCGGCGTTGTGCTCGCGCATATGGGCCAGTGCCTCGTTCACATCCGCTACCAGCTTGACCCCCAGAGTCAGCCCCAGCCACTCGGTATCGAAATCCTCCGGCCCCGCCTCGCACAGGTTGTCGGCGCCCGCCAGCAGCGTCATGGCGTTGGCCGCGGCCACCAGCGTCACCTTGCGCTCGTTCATCAGAGCGACCAGCTGCGGCAGGAAAGTCGAAGCGACTTTCTCGTGCACCAGCAGGGTATCGAGGGCGTTGCAGGCGGAGGGGCGCTGCACCTTGGCGTTGTCGATAACCGCCAGAGAGCGCACCAGATCAGCGCTCTCGTCGACGAAGATGTGGCTGATGCCGAAACCGCCGATGATGACCGGAATGGAGCTGTTCTCCTTGCACATCTTGTGCAGGCCGGCACCGCCACGGGGGATGATCATGTCCACATAGCGGTCGAGGCGCAGCAGCTCGGCCACCAGCGCCCGATCCGGGTTGTCAATGTACTGCACCGCTGCCTCGGGCAGGCCGGAGGCCGCCAAGGCATGCTGGATCACCCGCACCAGCTCCAGATTGGAGTGGAAGGTCTCGCGCCCGCCGCGCAGTATGCTGGCGTTGCCGGTCTTGAGGCAGAGGCTGGCGATATCGATGGTGACGTTGGGGCGCGCCTCGTAGATGACGCCGATAACCCCGATGGGCACCCGACGACGGGAGAGGCGCAGGCCATTCTCCAGCACCCGGCTATCCATTTCGGCGCCGACCGGATCATCCAGCGTGATTACCTTGCGCACATCCGCCACGATACCGGCCAGCCGGGCCGGATTTAGCAGCAAGCGATCCAGCATCGCCTCTGACAGGCCCGCCTCACGGCCGGCGGCGATATCTTTCGCATTGGCGGCGAGGATCTGCTCACTGCGCGCCTCCAGCTCGTCGGCGATGGCGGCCAGCGCCCGGTTCTTCTGCGCCGTGCTGACGGTAGCCAGCTGATAGGCGGCGTCACGGGCCGCCTGCCCCATTTTCTCCAGACTCATCTCATTTCCCTTTGTTCATGCCGTGCCGCCCTGATTAGAGCAGCACCATGTCGTCTCGATGGATAGCCACAGAGCCGTAGCCATAGCCCAATACCTGTTCAATCTGGTCCGAGTGGACGCCGCGCAGCTTATCCAGCTCCAGATGGTCGTAACGGCAGATGCCGCGAGCCAGCTCGGCGCCTTTGGGATCAAGAATGCGCACCACATCGCCCCGAATAAAGTCGCCCTTGACCGCGACGATCCCCTTGGGCAACAGGCTGGAGCCTTTCTCCTTCATGGCGGCGACAGCCCCCTGATCAACATGGACTTCGCCGTGAGGGGGTGGGCCTGCCAGGATCCAGCTCTTGCGCCCTTCCAGCGGGGAGGCCAGCGCCGGGAACAGGGTACCGATACGCTCACCCTTGGCGAGACGGCCGATCACCTCCGGCATCTGGCCGGTCGCAATCACCACGTTGACGCCGGCGCGACGTGCCACATCGGCCGCCTGCAGCTTGGTGGCCATGCCGCCGGTACCGAGGCCACTGACGCTGTCACCCGCCAGCGAGCGCAGGGTATCGTCGATGGTCTGCACCTCTTCGATGAGCTGGGCATCCGGATTGGTGCGCGGATCGGCAGTAAACAGCCCCTTCTGGTCGGTGAGCAGGATCAGCAGGTCGGCATCAGCCAGGATGGCGGCGCGGGCGGAGAGGTTGTCGTTGTCACCTACCTTGATCTCGGCGGTCGCCACCGCGTCGTTTTCGTTGATGACCGGAATGATGCGGTGATCAAGCAGGGTGCGCATGGTATCGCGGGCATTGAGATAGCGTTCGCGATCTTCCAGATCGGCGCGAGTCAGCAGCATCTGGCCGATATGCAAGCCATAGAGGTTGAACAGATCCTGCCACACCCGAATGAGTTGGGTCTGACCGACCGCCGCCAGCATCTGCTTGTTGGGCAAGGTTGGCGCCAGTGGCGGGTGGCCCAGATGCTCACGGCCGGCGGCGATAGCCCCCGAGGTGACGACCACGACCCGATGGCCGTGGCGGTGCAAGGCCGCACACTGTCTGACCAGCTCGACCATATGGGCACGATTGAGCTGGGAAGACCCCCCTGTGAGCACGCTGGTGCCCAACTTGACGACTATGGTTCTGTTTTCCATGGGAGCATAAAGGCTAAAAAAGTAAGGAATATCTTTATACCCACGGCCATGGAGCCCTGCAAGGCAATTCATGGTGCGGTGGAAGAGGAGAAAAAACGGGAGGAGAGAGAGGAGGAGAGAGAACTGAAGCCCTGCGAGTGACAGATGCAACTCGCAGGGCTTCAGGGGATCAGGCTGCCGTTACGGTCAGCTCGTTGGTGACCTGCTCGGCAGGAGACAAGTGACACTCAAGCGCGGCCAACTTGTCACTGATGAGCTTGTAGAAGCGGTTGAGGGTGCGTTCCACCTCCGCCTGATGCTTTTTGGGGATCGGCTTGTCGAGCCATTCGCCATCGGCATTGTAAAAACCGAACTGATAGTGATAGCGGAACTGGTGATCATCCTGCTCCAGCACCAGCCACCAACCCCAGAACTCCCGCTTGTCCGGCGCCGGTTTGGCGCTGACGCAGACAGACAAACAGTCGAAGCGGTAACGCCCCTCTTCACAGAGATCTTCGCGCAGATAGGGGCCAATGGCAGCAAACTGCCTCAGCAGCCGCTTGTAGGTCACTCTTTCAGACATGTTAACCTCCCTGTTAAACAAGCCGCGCCACCTGGTGATGGCGTCAGATTTTTAGCGCAATATCAGGCACACAGGTGCCGTTTCAACCACTCGACAATCTCATCCAGCGCCTGGTCATAGACCTCTAGCAAGGGCTGTTTGTCAAACACGATGGCCTTGCCATTGCGGCTGGCCGACGCCAACGCCCGGACATCCTGCTCGGGACAGATGAAATCTCTCTTGTGTCCGATACTTAATATCGGCACCGATGTGCGAGTCCCGAGCAATCCTTGCGTTTTCAGTGAAAATACCTGGCACTTGGTGCGCATGGTATCCCACTGGGCCGCATCGGCCCCCAACCGGTTGGCCAGACTGTCCCGCATCATGCGCGGGCATCGGGCAAACAGCTCCTGATTGGTAAACACCTGATTGACCCCGGCCCCGACACAGACCACGGTTTTGAGCTTGAACGGTTCGATAAAGGCCAGTCGCGCCGCCACATTGCCCGCCAGTCGAAAACCGACCATGGCGATACGCTGGTGATCGACCCAGGCCACCTCGGAGAGGTAGTGCAGCACCGCCTGATGGAGACGGCTGGTATCCTGCACCAGCGGCCAGTGCTCGGAATAGCCGATACCCGGCATATCCAGCGACAACATGCCGATGCCGTTGGGTTCGAGCCGTTTGAGGTAGAAGTTGAGAAAATCGAGCTGCAGGGAGTCGATCCCCCCGCTGATGATCGCCAGCGGCACCGGCTTGTCGGTAGCCGGCAGGTGGAGATAGCCCTGAATATTCTTGCCGCGAAATGGCACCTGGATCTCTTTGAGCGGCACCTTGAACAGCCGGCCCGCTTCGCGATAGGCCATGTTGCCGAGCAGTTGGGCCTGATCCGCCAGTTCGTCATCTTTCAGATGGGGATAGCTGGCGATGGAGTAGTAGCGCACCGCCTTGAGCAGTTGCTTGAGAGCCCCCTCCTTATCGCCCTGCTCGCAAAGTTCGCGGCCCTGCTTGAAATAGGTGCCAGCCACCTGGCTCCACTCGTAGATCCAGTTGCCGGGCACATAGCCCTTGATGGTATCGAGATAGCAGTCGTGGGTGCGCTCGCCGGTCGCCATGGCGATGCGGGCCAAGGTCTGCTCCACCTCGACCGGATCAGCCCCCTGCCAGGCCCAGGATGGGCGGCGCAGCAGGCGATACCAGCTCTTTGACATGGAGCCGTCAATAAACATCTCGTCTGACTCGGCCTCGGCCAGTTCGGCCGGGCTGGAGTTGGAGATCTCGGAAGTTTCCAATACCTTCTTGACCCGGGTGAACAGTTTTTCGGTCAGATTAAGGTCGTCGTTCAAGTCCAAGATAATGTCTCTTTCAATCAGGCAATGGTTCATCTTAACCACTTTTACTGCCCGTCAGCCACCCCGCAACAGATTGATACACAAAAAAACAGGGCTCCTTCAAGGAGCCCTGTGAAACCATTACTCTTCGTCGCAGATTGGCGTGACAAACTCCAGCGCCATATCCCACGGTTGCTCGATCCAGGTGTCCTGCGGGATAGCAACTTCGAAATCATCCAGCAGCGGCTCACCCATCGGTTTGGCAAAGATGGCGATGAACTTGGCTTTCGGGTAGAGATCGCGGATGGCCTTGGCGGTTGTGCCGGTGTCCACCAGATCTTCCACTACCAGCCAGCCTTCGCCGTCACCGGCAGTGGTCGCGCCCTTCACAACCACCAGCTCACGCTGGTTGTCATGGTCATAGCTGGAGATGCAGAGGGTCTCTACGTTGCGGATGCCGAGTTCACGGGCCATCAGGGCTGCGGGTACCAGACCACCGCGGCTGACCGCGATGATCCCTTTCCACTGGTTGGCAGGCAGTTGACGACGAGCCAGACGGCGAGCTTCACGTTGCAGGTTGTCCCACGACACATAAAACTTTTTCGGCATATTATCGATCTCGAATAGTTGTACAAAAACAATCACTTAAAATAATGGCATCCGAAAGTATCCTCTCGAATGCCAATAAATGGCGGCTCTTGTCCGGCTGAATTCAGATTGCACTTGTTCCGCCTGAGGGATGACCTCGGCAGCAAATCTGATAGCAGTGGAAGCAAGGTGGACATATCCGGCGCTTGGGTCGATAAGAGTGCCAAAACCGCGGACAGGCTGTTGGGCCGATATGATAGCACCCTTTGCAGAGAAAATGCCTGGCAAACGTATGCCAAATTCAGGAAAAATTGGCCTCTTCATCTCCAAATGACCCAACCAGAGAGCCGAACGGCAAATGTTGCCCCCCTCTCATCAGCAACGATTGGCACTCATTGGCAAACGACAGATAAAAAAATAGCAGGGGGAGGATTTACCTCGCGCACCTGCTGCTTTGTCGTCTGCACCCAATCGGGTGACTTGCCCCTCAGGACAAGCTCGCCTTAGCGACGGCTGACGAAGGGATTAGGGTAGCTGAAACCCTGGGTATAGAGAGATGGGGCGAACCAATAGGTAGAGTTGCTGCCTGGCATCTTGAATCTCCTGATTGCTTAACAAGTTACGTACCTTTATGCGGGCTCAAATCCTTGAACGAACACTCGGTTCCATGGAGGCGCACTTGCTTTGCTTCGGTTCCCTGGAGGCTTTCATCGTCATCCTGACGGGTGGCGAACCACGGGAGCTAATTTACCAGCTGGCACCGTAAACTCAATCTTTTTGTGAAGCTCGTCACATAAATTTCGTTTCTGCCAAACAGTGTCACCCGAGCCTGACAATTGCACTGCCCCGGTAGCCACCGGCAGCACAACCGCCCTGCGATTTGCGCTAACCGCTCACATTTTTCTGCGATTGACTGTATTATCGTTATCCACTTTCCAGGCCCACTGACGGGGCCTCTCTCATTCCGTGCTGGTAAGGAGTCCTGACGTGGCACAACTAAGTTCCTTGTCCCCCCAACTGATTTGGCATTTCTTCGAACAGATCTGCTCCATCCCCCACCCTTCCAAGCATGAAGCCAAGCTGAGTGCCTGGATCGTCCAATGGGCGCAAGGGGAAGGTCTGGCGGTCAAACAGGATAACGTCGGCAACATCATCATCAAAAAACCGGCAACCCCGGGGATGGAAAACCGCAAGGCCGTGGTGCTGCAGGCCCACATCGACATGGTGCCGCAGGCCAACGCCGACACCAAACACGACTTCGCCAACGACCCCATCGATGCCTACGTCGATGGCGAATGGGTCACTGCCCGTGGCACCACCCTGGGTGCCGACAACGGTATTGGCATGGCCGGTTGCCTGGCAGTGCTGGCTGACAAGACCATCAAGCACGGCCCGCTGGAAGTGCTGCTGACCACTGACGAAGAGACCGGCATGACCGGCGCCTTCGGTCTGGAAGCAGGCTGGCTGGAGGGCGAAATTCTGCTCAACACCGACTCCGAAGAGGATGGCGAGGTCTATATGGGCTGCGCCGGTGGTGTCGATGCCAATATCCGCTTCCCGCTCGAGCTGGTTGATGCTGCGGAAGGTGAAGCATTCGAACTGGCCGTCAAAGGGCTGCGTGGCGGTCACTCCGGTTGCGACATCCACCGCGGCCGTGGCAACGCCAACAAGCTGCTGGTGCGCCTGCTCAAAGCAGCCGAGCCGCTCGGTATCCGTCTGGCCGAGATCCACGGCGGCACCCTGCGCAACGCCATCCCGCGCGAAGCACGTGCCACCCTGCTGGTACCCGCTGCCAGCGTAAACGAGTTCAAGGCGCTGGTTGACCGCTATACCGGTATCTACCAGACCGAGCTGGCCGCCACCGAGCCGAACCTGACTCTGCTGGTCAACAGCGCCGCCAAACCGGCCAAGCTGATGAGCATCTCCCTGCAGCAGCGCCTGCTGGATGCCCTGATGGCCTGCCCGAACGGCGTGATGCGCATGAGCGATGCCATGCCCGGCGTGACCGAAACCTCAACCAACCTGGGGGTCATCAAGACTCAGGATGGCGAAGTGTACGTCCAGTGCCTGATCCGCTCCCTGATCGACTCCGGTCGCGAGAGCATTGAGCAGATGACCCGCTCCCTGTTCACGCTGGCGGGTGCCAGCTGCGAATTCACTGGTGCCTACCCAGGTTGGGCGCCGAATGTGGACTCCCCCGTCATGGCGCTGGTGCGCAACAGCTACCAGACTCTGTTCGGCACCATGCCCAACGTCATGGTGATCCACGCAGGTCTCGAGTGCGGTCTGTTCAAGAGCGCCTATCCGGAGTGGGACATGGTCTCCTTCGGCCCGACCATCCGTGGGGCCCACTCCCCTGACGAGAAAGTACACATCCCGGCAGTCGAGCGTTTCTGGCAACTGCTGGTTCACGTACTGGAAGCCATTCCGGCCAAGTAAGCCAGCCCGGATCAAACGGCAAAACAAAGCCCCGCACTGCTGCGGGGCTTTTTATTGTCTGTTCCAGCCTGACTTTGGCGCTTAACGGATACCGCGGGCCTCGCGGATCCACTCCCAGGCTTGCTGGATTTCCTGGGTTTTCTCCTTGGCCATCTCCATCATCTCCGGCGGCAATCCCTTGGCGGCCAGCTTGTCCGGGTGATGCTTGCTCATCTCCTTGCGATAGGCGCGCTTGATATCCTGATCGCTGTCGCTCTCGCTCACCCCCAGCAGCTGGTAGGCATTCTTGAGGCGATCCGCCGAGGGAGGAGCCTGCCGATACTGCTGGCCATCCGCACCGCTCCCCTGATACTGGCCATGGGCCTGATTGAAGAAGTTCATCTGCGCCTCGGCCATAGCCAGAATGCGGGCCAGCTCGATGCGGCTGAAGCCCAGTTCATCGGCAATGGTGTGCAGGATGGCGCGTTCACCATCCTCTACCCGACCATCGGCAAAGGCGGCCTGCAGCTGTACTTCCAGAAAGAAGCGCAGGATATCGCGCTGGCCCTGGCTGGCACGACGAAACTCGGCCAGGGTCTCGCGCAGCGGGAAACCGGCCTCCTTGCCATGCCGGAACGAATCCTGCGCGCGGCTGCGCAGCTCGCCGGAAAGACGCATCCGATCCATCAGATTGGAGGCGACCCGGATCTCCTGTTCGGTCACCTGGCCGCTCGACTTGGCGATATGGCCCATCACCGAGAAGGTGGCATGGAAGAAGACAGCCTGTTGCTCCTGAGTCGGAGTGCGGCGAAACGCCCCCTGCAGCCCCATGCCGCGATCGAAACGGTGGCCAATCCAGAGGCCAATCAGGGCACCGATGATGTTGCCGAGCAGAAAACCGAAGAAGGCGCCCAGCACCTTACCCCAAATACGCATGGTTCAAGACCTCTTGATGTTATTGAGCGCGGTGCTGAAGCTGTTCGTCCAGCTCGCGCAGACGGTCGACAGTGCCGATATCGCGCCACTCGCCAGCCAGCAGACTGCCACCTACCAGACCTTGTGCCATCCACTCCCGCAACAGGGGAGCCAGCTTGCGGGCACCCGCAGGCAGACCGGCAAAAGCTGTGGGCTGATAGAGGCCGACGCCGCTGAAAGTAAAGGCGGGGGTGTCTACGACCTTGCCAGCCTGCAGGGCAAAGTCCCCGGCCGGATGCTGGGGCGGATTGGGTGCCAACCAGAGGTGGGCCTGATTCTCACCCAAGGACTGGCCAACCAGAGAGCGATAGTCGAGATCGAGCCAGGTATCGCCGTTGATCACCAGAAATGGCTCATCCCCCAACAGTGGCAGCGCCTGGATGATACCGCCGGCCGTCTCCAGCGCGCTCTCCTCGGCTGACCAGTGAATGGTCACGCCAAGCGCACTGCCATCACCCAGGGTCTCGACCAGCTTGTGGCCAAGCCAGGCGTGGTTAATCACCAGCTCGGTGACTCCGGCTGCTTTGAGCTTTTCGATATGGTGGACGATGAGTGGCTTGCCCCCGACAGCCAACAACGGCTTGGGCAGCAGGTCAGTCAGCGGGCGCATCCGCTCGCCACGGCCAGCGGCCAGGATCATCGCCTTCATGGTTTTACCCCGGCGTTGGCAATCCCCGGCAACACCACCTGCTCGAGCCACTGGCCAAAACGGGCCAATACCGGATAAGCGCTACCGTGGTTGCGACAGACATCCACCACGTAGCCGAGGGTACGGGGAATATCCTTGAGATAGCCGGATTTGCCGTCGCGATGATAGAGGCGGGTGAAAAGCCCCGCCGCTTTCAGATGACGCTGCATACCGGTCAGGTCGGCATCGCGGCGGAAACTGGCGTAATCGCGCTCGCCAAGCAGTCCAGCCTGCTGCAGGGTAGCAAAGCCGTGCTGCATCCCCTGCTCGATCACCGCGTCCGGCCAGCGTACATAGCAATCTTTCAGCAGGGAAACGAGGTCATAGGTGAGCGGCCCGATGACCATATCCTGAAAATCGATGATGGCGAGTTCGCTGCTATCAGGAGTGTCTCCGCCGCACACCATCAGGTTGCGACTGTGGAAGTCACGGTGCATCACCCCTTGTGGCTGAGCCAGATTGCAGGCGGTGAGACAGGCAAAGGTCTCGTCCAGCAACACCTGCTCTTCATCGCTCAGGGTCAGCTTTAGATGGTGACCCAGCAACCATTCGGGGAAAATGCTGTTCTCCCTCGCCATAAAGGCGGTATCGAAGGGTTCAAGCGCCAGATCCACCGACCCCAGTGTCGGCAACAGATCGATCGCCTTGCCATACCAGGCCAGCACGTTGTGCTCGTTCAGGCAGCTGATCAGCTGGGTATCGCCCAGGTCACTGACCGCCAGCAAACCCTGTTCATAATCAACGGCCTTGACCTCTGGCGCCAGCAACTGACGCGCATGCAAGGCGGCGGCATTGCGAACAAATTCATGATTTTTTTCGGTTTTCGGATTGGCATCTACCCATATCAGCCCGGCGCCACGGTAGTAGCGGCGGAAACTGGCATCACCGGAAATAAGGGTCAACTGAAGGGTGGCATCGCCTGAAATCTGGCGTGCCCACTGCAATAGCAGGGAATCGCGATCGTGCATAAGTAGGGGACCAAGGTGGAAAGCAGCACTTGGCTGTTAGCCCTGGCCGCAATAATGCTTTATCATTGCCGGCTAACATAAAGCAATGACATGCAATGTCAACTCGATGAAACCTGTCGTAAAATGCATGCCTTGGATCAACCGTATCTATCACGGATTGCACGAGTCTTTCACATGACAAAATGGACACTGGGATACCGTTATCCCATCGCCCTGACTATCAGCCTGGCACCGGCCCTGACATCCATGATGGTTCAGGCTGCCCCTTTTGAGACGCCGCCAGCCACAGGGATCCTCGACAGCCTCTGTTACGACTATGTCCCCAAGGTCGAAAAGCCAGCCTCTGCCGAGGAGGCCAATGCACTACCGGTCGAGGTGGATGCTGACCGCCTCGAAGCCAAGCAAGGCGGCACCGCCGTCTATGAAGGGGATGTCAAGGTTCGTCAGGGGGTTCGCAAGTTCGACTCCGACTATGCCCAGCTCGACCAGAAGAGCCGGGATGTCATCGCCATCGGCAACATCTATTACAACGACGGTCAGGTGACCGTCACCAGCGACAAGACCCTCAAATCCAACCTGGATACCAAGAACTCGGAGCTGGAAGAGGGCAAGTATCAGGTTCATGGTTCACCGGTGCGCGGCTTTGCCAAGCGGGTCACCATGACCAACAACAACCAGAACATCACCATGGAGGGGGCCCAGTACACCACCTGCCCCCCGGGTCAGGAGGTGTGGACCCTCAAAGCGGGCAGCATCGATATCGACCAGAAAGAGGTGTTCGGCGAGGCGTGGAACGCCAGCCTCTGGCTCTACGACTACCCGGTGTTCTACTTCCCCTATATCAACTTCCCCATCAAGGATGAGCGGAAGACGGGCTTGCTCTACCCCGGTTATACGCAAAGTTCCAGCAACGGCATGGATATTACCCAGCCCTTTTACTGGAACATTGCCCCCAACTACGATGCCACCATCACCTCCCGCTTTATGGACAAACGCGGCCTGATGGAACAGGTGGAGTTCCGCTATATGCCGGATCCCGCCCACGCAGGCATCCTCTACTTTGAAAACCTGGCTGACGACAAGCAATACGATGCAGGCAACCCCAGCTTCATCAACACGTCGACCGGCACACCTTACCTGTCCGATGGCCACCGCTATCTGATGAACGTGCGTCACGGCAGCAGCCTGATGGATGGCTCCCTGCGCTTTGGTGTCGATTACACCCAGGTGCGCGACAAGGATTACAACTACTTCAACGACTTCAGCCCGCCGGTGGGCACCCAGGTCGACAGCCAGTTGCAGCAATCCTTTACTGCCGGTTATTACCAGCAGAACTGGAACCTCACCTCAGAAGTGCGCCGCTATCAGATCCTGAGCCCCTACGCGCTGCTGCCCCACGAGATGCTGCCGCGTATCGACTACAACTACTACCAGCAGGGCAAGTGGTTCGATCTGGCCTGGAACAGCGAACTGACCAAATTTGGTTATGACAGCGGCAGCGCCAGTGCCCAGCAGGCCGGTGAGCGTTACACCACCACCCGTCTGCACCTGGCTCCGACCCTGACCGTGCCTCTCATCGATGCCCCTGGCTACTACCTCACCAGCCAGTACAAGCTGATGTTTACCTCCTACAACCAGGAGGTACCCAAGGATCTGGTCTACACGGATCGCTCGCGTTTTACCGACTCCAGCACTGGCCAGCTCACCCTTAAGGATGGCACTGTCAACCGTACCCTCCCCTCCTTCCGCCTCAAGGGTGGGCTCAACTTCGATCGCCCGGTTGACTGGTATGATGGCAAGGGTACCCAGACGCTGGAGCCGGAGTTCCAGTATCTCTATGTCCCCTATCGGGATCAGGACGATATCGGGATCTACGACTCCACCACCACCCGTCAGGATTACTACAGCCTGTTCAGCGATCGTCGTTATGCCGGTCTCGACCGCATCAGCGACGCCAACCGCGTCACTGCCGGTCTCACCAGCCGGATCTATGACAACGTAGGTGACGAGCGGCTGCGTTTGGCTGTAGCCCAGGCGTTCGAGATGACGCCACCCAAGGTTCGCCTCTATCCTTCGGATCCCGAGAGTACCAACTCTCGCTCCCTGCTCTCTTTTGAGGGGGATGCCCGGGTCACGGAGCAGTGGTTTGCTCACGCAGGCACTCAATACGACACAGAAAAAAGTCAGTTCAGTGCGGCAAACGGAGCTGTTGAGTATCGTAACGAGAAGTTCATCAGCCAGGTCAACTACCGCTTTATCAAGGATGGCAATAAAAGTTACTACAACAGTGCTGTGGCAGAAGACTTGAGCCAGGCAGGTTTGGTGATGATGGCGCCGATCGCCGATCAGTGGCAGATGTATGGTGGCTACTACCGTGACATCCGGCAAAACGTCAATATTGATCGCAAAATAGGAGTCAAATATGACTCCTGCTGCTGGAGCATCAACTTGAGTCTGGAGTGGCACAACCAGCCAGACAACATCACTCTGAAGCCCATTTCCGAGAAATCGATCGGTCTTCAATTCGAGATGAAGGGACTTGGCAGTGTGGGTACCGGTGGCCGCAGCGTCACACTGGATACCGAGCTGTTGCCCTATGTTCGCCCGTTTAATCTGAAAGACCAGCAATGATGCTGGTCCAGCCTTGAGAGATGGATATGAAAAAGACCCTGATTGCCCTGCTGACCGCGGGTATGTTTGGCGCCATGAGCCAGGCCGCACTGGCGGCCCCCGAGCTGATGGACAAGGTGCTGGCCGTGGTCAACAAGGACGTGGTACTTGCCAGTCAACAGGACGCACTGGTCAACAAGGTAAAACTCTCCGCCCAGGAGAGCGGTCAGTCCCTGCCGGACGATGCCACCCTGCGCAAACAGGCACTGGATCGCCTGATCCAGGAGAGCTTGCAGCTGCAACTGGCCGATCGCCAGGGCCTCAAGATCAGCGATACCCAGCTGGAGCAAGCTATCCAGGGGATCGCCGCCGACAACAAGATGACCCTGGATCAGCTGCGTGCCCAGCTGGCCCGTGAAGGGATGAGCTATTCCCAGTATCGGGAAGAGGTGCGCCGCGAGATCCTGATGAACGAGGTGCGTCGCAACCAGGTACGCCGTCGCATCAACATCTCCGATCAGGAGGTGAAGCAGGTGGTCGAGATCCTGAAAAAGCAGGGTCAGCAGCAGAACGAATACCACGTCGGCCATATCCAGATCTCTCTGCCGGATAACCCCACCGCGGCCCAGCTGGATGCCGCAAAGAGCAAGATCGAGCGTATCCTGACTGCCCTCAAGCAGGGTGCCGACTTCCGCAAACTGGCCATTGCCGAAAGTAACGGCCCCAAGGCGCTGGAAGGTGGTGACTGGGGCTGGATGAGCCCGCAAGAGATGCCGACCCTGATGGCGGAAGCGGTACAGGGTGCCAAGAAAGGCGACATCGTCGGCCCGCTGCGCTCCGGCGCCGGTCTGCACATCATCAAGGTGTTCGATACCAAGGGCCAGCAGCAGGTGATGCTGACCGAGGTGAAGGCTCGCCATATCCTGATCAAGCCCTCCATCATCCTGAGTGAAGAGAAGGCCAAGGGGATGCTGGACGGCATCCTGCACGACATCAAGAGCGGCAAGGCCAGCTTCGCCAGCATGGCAGAGAAGTACTCCGAAGATCCGGGCTCTGCAGTACAGGGCGGCGAACTGGGCTGGTCTGATCCCAACGTCTATGTGCCCGAGTTCCGCGACATGGTCAACCGCCTGCAGCCGGGCCAAATCAGTGCCCCGTTCCGTACCAGCCATGGCTGGCACATCGTGCAGGTGGAAGATCGCCGTAGCCAGGACGCCACAGACAAGGCGCAGGAGCAGCGTGCCTACCAGCTCATTTACAACCGTCGCTTCGTGGAAGAGTCCCAGGCGTGGCTGGACGAGCTGCGTGACGAGGCCTACATCCGTATCGAAGGCGCCGGTAGCTGATGAACTGCCGTCGTCTTGCCGTCACCCCGGGCGAACCGGCCGGGATTGGGCCTGATCTAGTGCTGCAGATTGCCCAGCAGGATTGGCCGCACCAGTTGGTGGTGATCGCCGATCCGGTGCTGCTGCGCGAGCGGGCGGCCCTGTTGGGGCTGCCCATCAAGCTTGAGCCCTATGATGCCAGTCAACCTGCTCAACCGCAGCGAGCCGGCACCCTGACGGTATGCCCTGTCTCTCTCGGTACCTCTGTGGTACCGGGCGAGCTGAACGAAGGCAACGGCGCCTATGTGCTGGCGACCCTGCAGCGCGCCTGCGATGGCAACATGAGCGGCGAATTTGCCGCCGTGGTGACCGGGCCGGTACACAAGGGGATCATCAATCAGGCCGGTGTCTCGTTTAGCGGTCATACCGAGTTCTTCGCCCAGCAGTCGGGCACCGCCGATGTGGTGATGATGCTGGCAACCGAGGGACTGCGGGTTGCGCTGGCGACCACCCATATCCCCCTTGCCTATGTGGCGATGGCTATCACGGAAGATCGCCTCGGCAAGGTGATCCGGATCCTTAACGAGGATCTCGCCACCAAGTTTGGCATCGCCAAACCCCGCATTTACGTCTGCGGCCTCAATCCCCATGCCGGGGAAGGCGGCCATCTGGGACGTGAAGAGATTGACGTGATCGAACCCGCTCTGGCCACGCTGCGCCAGGAGGGGATCGATCTGGTCGGCCCGTTGCCGGCCGACACCCTGTTCCAGGAGAAATACCTCAAGGATGCGGATGCGGTACTCGCCATGTACCACGACCAGGGACTGCCCGTGCTCAAATACAAGGGCTTTGGCAGTTCGGTCAATATCACTCTGGGGCTTCCCTTCATCCGCACTTCGGTGGATCACGGCACCGCTCTGGATCTGGCAGGCAAGGGCCTGGCCGATTCGGGCAGCCTTGTCACCGCGATTAACCACGCCATCAAGATGGTAGAGAAAAAAAGATATGAGCAGTAAGGTGCACATGGGCCACACGGCCCGTAAGCGTTTCGGTCAGAACTTCTTGCACGATCGCTACGTGATCGACCAGATCGTGGCCGCCATCAATCCGCAACCGGGCCAAAACCTGGTGGAGATCGGCCCGGGCCTGGCCGCGCTGACCGAGCCGGTTGCCGCCCAGATGGACAAGATGACCGTGGTCGAGCTGGACCGGGATCTGGCGGCTCGCCTGCGCGAGCACCCGACCCTGAAGGACAAGCTCACCGTCATCGAAGCCGATGCCATGCGCTTCGACTTCAGCACCCTGATGGGTGAAGGCAAGGGGCCGCTGCGCATCTTCGGCAACCTGCCCTACAACATCTCCACCCCGCTCATCTTCCACCTGTGCGAGTTCGCCGATCGGGTCGAAGACATGCACTTCATGTTGCAAAAGGAAGTGGTTCTGCGTCTGGCCGCAGGCCCCGGCAGCAAAGCTTATGGCCGTCTGAGCGTGATGACCCAGTACTACTGCCAGGTGATCCCGGTACTGGAAGTGGGCCCGGGCGCCTTCAAGCCGGCGCCGAAGGTGGACTCTGCCGTAGTTCGTCTGGTTCCGCACAAGAACCCGACCATAGTCGCCAAGGATATCCGTTGCCTGAATCGCGTCTGCACCGAGGGCTTCGGCCAGCGTCGCAAGACCATTCGCAACAGCTTCTCCAACTTCATCACCGACGCCCAGCTGACCGAGCTTGGTATCGATGGCAATCTGCGCCCGGAGAACCTATCCCTCGAGCAGTTTGTCATGATCGCCAACTGGCTGGCGGATCAGCCAAAGGCCTGATCCGGTGGCACTCCCGCACATCGTTGTCCGCCCATACCCCTCGTATGTGGCGGATAGCAAAGACCCCTACCAGTTTCACTATCTGATCGAGATTGAGAATCTGGGGCCCGGCCCTGCGCAACTGTTGCACCGGCGCTGGCTCATCACCGATGCCAATGGCAAGATGCAGGAAGTCTCGGGCCCCGGCGTAGTCGGGGAGCAACCCCTTATTGCCGAGGGGGAGACCTACCGCTACCAGAGCGGCGTGCCGCTGGCGACACCGCTCGGAGTGATGGAGGGGAGTTACACCCTGCAAGATGGCTCTGGCCAGCAGTTTGAGGCGCCCATCGCCCCCTTCACGCTGGCCATCCCCAACATTATCAACTGAGGTTTCATGGCGAACTGTTTTGTCGGTGACATCCAGGGCTGTTACGACGACTTGCGCCGTCTGCTGGATCTTGCCAAGTTCGATCCCGAAAATGACGTGCTCTGGCTCTGCGGCGATCTGGTCGCCCGCGGCCCGGACTCGCTCAACACATTGCGCTTCGTCAAGGATCTGGGCAACCGAGCCGTCGCCGTGCTCGGCAACCACGACCTGCACCTGCTGGCGGTGGCCAATGGCGTCGCACCGCTCAAGAAGAAAGACAAGCTGCAGAGCCTGATGGATGCGCCGGATCGGGACGAACTGCTGGAGTGGCTGCGCCACCGCCCGCTGCTGGCCGAACACCCCGACCTGCCCATCATGATGGTGCATGCCGGTATCTCCCCGGCGTGGGATGCCCGCACCGCCCGCAACTGCGCCCGCGAGGTGGAGAGCCTGCTGCGCGGCGATCAGTACCTGTGGCTGCTGCACAACATGTATGGCGATCAGCCGGATGGCTGGAAAGATGATCTGGTCGGGATCGACCGCTACCGCTATATCATCAACACCTTCACCCGCATGCGCTTCTGCTACTTCGATGGCCGGCTCGACTTCAAATGCAAGAAGGGCCCCAAGGAGTCGACCCCTGGGCTGCGCCCCTGGTTCGAGCAGCGCGAGCATCACGTGGATGACCCCATTCTGGTGTTCGGCCACTGGGCGGCCCTGATGGGCAACACCGGCAAGAGCGACATCAAGGCGCTCGATACCGGCTGTGTCTGGGGCAACAGCCTCACCCTGTGGCGCTATGAGGATGATGCCCTCTTTGCAACCCCCTGCCCCACTCACGCCAGCTAGGACAGTGCTTGCGAAGACCCGTACCAATAAGAGAGCCCGGCAACTTGCCGGGCTCTCTTTTTTCAAAACAGCTCTGGTTACAACTTGCGCCCCAACCGTTTCTCGATCTGGCGTCGCTCCCACTCCGGGCCAAACAGTTTGAAAGGCTCGAATATCCGAATGGCATGGGACGCCAACCCCAATCCCCACCCCAGAGCCGGCCACCAGGCCCAGATATAACCCGGGTTGCTCAGGTAGTTGATGACAAACAACCCGCCGATCACCAGCAAATAGCTGGCGACATGGTGATAGAAGCCCTTGAGCCCCTCCACATACTTCATGGCGGCCCGCTCTTCGGCCGATACCTGCAATGCATCCTGTTCCATCGTGTCACTCCCTCTCATCTCATGCTCCTGTTGCCTTGTGCCGTCCAGTTGCGCCACATCGAGCTCAAAGACGGCGGCCAGGGCCTTGAGGGATTCCAGTCCGGGTTGCTGACCCTGCTCGATCCGCTGGATGGTGCGAACGCTCAGGCCGGTAAAGGCGGCCAACTGCTCCTGTGACCAGCCCCGCTGCAATCTCAACTTCCTGACGATCATCTCGAACTCCTTGTGGTTGCTTGACGGAGCCAGCATAGGGGCCGGAGGGTGGCAAGCGACACGACAGCAGCCTGACACCAACCTGACTTTCCTTTTAATTCAGTTCATTAGATAAAGGATCGGTATCTGAGAGCCAGTTCCCCGACAGCCCCTTTGCGAGAACCTGACTGCAGGGCGACACCAGACTCTCTCTGCAAGATAGCGCCTTTGTATATGGAGAGGCGAGCTTATAGATCCCGCATCAACCCGGCTGCGATCTCGAAAGAGCGCAAGCGAGCCTGATGATCGACGATGGGGCCGTTGAACATCAGCTCATCAGCCCGGGTTTCCGCCAGCAACGCCTTGAGACCATGACGGATCTGCTCCGGATCGCCAACCAGAGAGCGGGCAAGGGTCTGCTCCATCGCCATCAGCTCGCGTGGCGACCATTGCTCGCCCAACTCAGCAACCGGTGCTGGCAGCTTGCCCGCATCACCACGATGGAGACGCAGGAACTGCTGCTGCAATGTAGTGAACTGGAAGCGCGCCTCCCGCTCGCTGTCGGCGGCGATCATGTTGATGCAGACCACCGCATGGGGCTTGGGCCAGCGAGCAGAAGGGCGATACTGGCTGCGATAGATCTCAAGCGCTTGCAGCAACATGGCTGGCGCAAAATGGGAAGCAAAGCCAAACGGCAAGCCCATCGCCGCAGCCAGTTGGGCACTGTAGAGGCTGGAGCCCAGCAGCCAGACTGGCAGATGCAGTCCCTGCCCGGGTAATGCCTGCACCGCGCCAATCTCGTCGCCAAAATAGCTCATCAGCTCGCGGACATCGGCCGGGAAGTCATCCACCTCACCGCTGCGTTGGCGTCTGAGTGCCCGCATGGTGCGCTGATCGGTACCGGGGGCGCGACCAAGGCCTAGATCTATGCGGTCGGGATAGAGAGAAGCCAGGGTGCCAAACTGTTCGGCAATGACCAGTGGCGAGTGGTTCGGCAGCATGATGCCACCCGCCCCGATCCGCAGGGTGCTGGTTGCCCCGGCAAGATGGCCGATCAGCACCGATGTCGCTGCACTGGCAATACCCGGCATGTTGTGGTGTTCAGCCAGCCAGTAGCGGTGGTAACCCCAACGCTCGGCATGTTGCGCCAGATCGCGAGACTGACGGAACGATTCGGCAGGATGAGAACCCTCGGCAACCGGCACCAGATCGAGAAGGGAATAGGGGATGGCAGACATAAATACACTCCGTTGCATCACAATTTGCTAACAGAGGGGCACTCTACCATGAGATGTTCGAACGGAACACTTTCTGCCGTGGCAAACGTCAGATAGCAAAAGGCCACCCCATAGGGAGTGGCCTTAAGGCTATGGCGGTCTCTATCAGAACAGCAGATGGGCCATACCGGCAATCACCGGCAGCGTCACCAGGGTGCGCATCAGGAAGATAATAAAGAGCTCCCACAACTTGACCGGGATCTTGCTGCCCAGCAGCAGCGCGCCCACTTCAGACATATAGATAAGCTGGGTCACCGACATGGCCGCGATGACGAAGCGGGTCATCTCGCTCTCGATGCTGGACGCCAGCACCGCCGGGATAAACATGTCGGCAAACCCGACCATGATGGTCTTGGCGGCCGCTTCGGCCTCCGGCAGTTGCAGCAGTTCCAGCAAGGGAACGAATGGTGCACCCAGCCAGTTGAAGACGGGGGTATGCTCGGCCAGCATCAGGGCACAAGTACCGATCGCCATCACCACTGGCAGCACACCAAACACCATGTCCAGCGCGTTCTTCACCCCTTCCCGCACCACAGCGCCGAGATCGGTCATCTTCTCCACCTTGGTCAACGCACGCTCGAGACCATAGCTCAGCACGCTGTGTTGATGCGGTACCGACTCCTGCTTGCGGCACAAGGGAGTGCCATCGATATAGAGATCCCTCTTCCAGCAGAGCGGTGGCAGGCGTGGCACCACGATGGCCGCAACCACACCGGCCAGGCAGACGGTCAGATAGAAAGGAACAAACATGTGCTCCAGCTTCACCTGCGAGATCACCACCAGACAGAAGGTGATGGAGACGGCGGAGAAGGTGGTGCCAATGACGGCTGCTTCCCGCTGGGTATAAAACTTCCCTTCGTACTGCTTGCTGGTGAGCAGAATGCCGACGCTGCCATCCCCCAGCCAGGAGGCAAAGCAGTCCACTGCGGAGCGACCCGGCAACCGGAAGACCGGACGCATAATGCGGGTCATCATGGTGCCGACGAACTCCAGCAGCCCGAAGTCGAGCAGCAGTGGCAACAGCAGGCCTGCGAAGATAAAGACCGAGAAGAGCACTGGTAGCAGATCGTTAAGCACCAGCCCGCCGGTTGCGCCGGAGTGCAACACTTCAGGCCCGGTCTGGAAGAAGGTCAGCAGTACGAAGATCCCGCCCAGTACCCGCACACAGGCCCAGAAGGGGGAGACGTTGAAGAGGCTGTTGAGGAAAGGACGACGCACCAGGATCGCCGGTTTGAACAACCAGGCGATGACGGTCATCAGCATGGTAGTGGTGATCACCGCGCTGACCATGGCAACCAGATAGTCGGCAAACACCCGCTGAACCAGCTTGGCCAGCACGGCTACCGGAATGGTGACATTCCCGTCATAGAGTACCGGAGTCATGAACAACAGGATCCCGATCAGCGAGGGGATCAAGAACATCAACAGATTGCGGCGGGTATTGACCGCAGGCGCTTCCAGACTCTTTTCCAACATAATCTACTGCCCTGACATAGCTAAAACTTATGCCGGATAATGCGCATATTCATGCACACCCAGCCAAACGGGGCGCAAGAATATCCCAATGGAATGGATTAAAAAAGCATTTTCAGATTAATTAACGAATAAATACCCAAATAAAACCGGCGCGAACGGGTAAACAGGCAGTTAGCGGAATATTAATTCACTAAACACGCTGTCCCCCCCAAGCTAATCAGATACAGAAACCAGACACCGTCAGCCATAAAAAAACCGGAGCCTCTACAGGCTCCGGTTTTTGGCAAAGAACAACGAAATCAATCACGGACGTAGATCACTTCCACGCCATCATCATCTTCGTCATCCCAGTCATCATCATCGAGACTCTCGTCGAAGGCCATGGAGGCGGCCAGCGCTTCCGCTTCAGCTTTGGCCAGCTGGTTCTTGTGGTAGTCATCCCACTTGAACTCCACTTTCTCGATCGCCTCTTTGGCATCCTGCTCCAGTTGACGGGGCATGGTATCCAGCAGATCCAGAATGTCGTAGCAGACCTTCTTGGTGCCTTCCTTGCTGATGGCAGTGATGGCGTAGACCGGACCTTCGTGGTTCAGGGCCGCCTTGACGCGATCCATCACCTCCTGGGCTTCTTCTTCCAGGATCAGGTCCATCTTGTTGAACACCAGCCAGCGCGGCTTGCCAGCCAGCTCGGGGCTGTACTTCTCCAGCTCACGCACGATGGTCACGGCATTTTCGGCCGGATCGGAACCATCAACCGGGCAGATATCCACCAGATGCATCAATACGCGGCAGCGCTCGAGGTGTTTCAGGAAGCGGATCCCGAGGCCGGCGCCTTCGGCTGCGCCTTCGATCAGACCTGGGATATCGGCGATCACGAAGGAGCGGGAGTTCTCGCCACGTACTACGCCCAGGTTCGGCACCAGGGTAGTAAAGGGATAGTCAGCCACTTTCGGACGAGCGGCAGAGACGGCGCGGATAAAGGTGGACTTGCCGGCGTTCGGCAGACCCAGCATACCGACGTCGGCCAGCAGCAGCAGCTCCAGCTTCAGGGTACGCACTTCACCCGGAGTACCGTTGCTCTTCTGGCGCGGCGCCCGGTTGACCGAGCTCTTGAAGCGGGTGTTGCCAAGACCGTGGAAGCCGCCTTTGGCGACCAGCAGCTTCTGCTCATGGTGAGTCAGGTCACCCAGCAGTTCGCCGGTATCTTCGTCGGTCGCACGGGTACCGACCGGCACACGCAGGATCTTGTCCTTGCCGCGACGACCGGTACAGTTGGCGCTCTGACCATTCTCGCCACGTTCGGCGGCATGGAAGCGCTCAAAACGGTAGTCGATCAGGGTGTTGAGGTTCTCGTCGGCAACCAGATACACGTCGCCACCGTCACCACCATCACCGCCATCCGGACCACCGTTGGGAATATATTTTTCACGGCGAAAGCTTACACAACCGTTACCACCGTCACCGGCATCGACTCGAATCTGGACTTCATCAACAAACTTCATAGGTAACCGTCACCTTAATTCGAAAAACCGATACGCAATTATAGTGGTACAGACCCCTGCGGGCGATACGCATCTTGCCTCACCGAGCCATCTCTGCGCCCGGGTCATCTGCGTTCCGTTTTTTCGTCATCATTTCGGAAAAACAAAAGCCCCGCCTGTTGGCGGGGCTTCGGATCCTTGCGGTCCGTAATTACTCAGCAACGATGCTAACGTACTTACGATTCAGCGGACCTTTAACTTCGAACTGCACCTTGCCGTTCGCGGTAGCGAACAGGGTGTGGTCCTTGCCCAGACCAACGTTCTCACCAGCGTGGAACTTGGTGCCGCGCTGACGAACGATGATGCTGCCAGCCAGAACTGTTTCGCCGCCGAAGCGCTTCACGCCCAGGCGTTTGGCTTCAGAATCGCGACCGTTGCGGGATGAACCGCCAGCTTTTTTGTGTGCCATCTATCGGACTCCTCTAATTAAGCGCTGATGCCAGTGATTTTGACTTCAGTGAACCACTGACGGTGGCCCGCTTGCTTACGGTGGTGCTTACGACGACGGAACTTGACGATAGTCACTTTCTCGCCACGGCCGTGAGCCACAACTTCAGCTACAACCTTGCCACCTTCAACGAAAGGAGCACCTACTTTAAAAGTGTCGCCTGCAGCAACCATCAGAACTTCGTTGAAGTCGATGGTAGCGCCAGTCTCAACGTTCAGCTTTTCCAGACGAACGATTTGACCTTCGGCCACACGGTGTTGTTTTCCGCCGCTTTGGAATACCGCGTACATTTGATTAACTCCGTAAAGGCATGTCTTTTGCTCAAGGCAGACATGCACAAAAACCTATAACAATGGGCGGGCATTCTACGCAAATCGATCTGCTCAGGCAAGGCCATTTTCGCAAAAAGTTTATTTTGTGCGCATATCTGCCGCCGTGGATAAACGCTTAACTGTAACCCATTGTGAAATCGTGTAGAATCCCCAGCATTACTAAAAATCGCAGTTATTGCTGCTGTCACGTTACGAGACTTATGGACCAACAGACTATCCGTGCGCTCTGTGCCGCCGACATGACGGCGGTCAATGAACTGATCCTGGCCCGACTCCAGTCCGACGTTAGTCTGATCAATCAGCTGGGTTTCTATATTGTCAGTGCTGGCGGCAAGCGGATGCGCCCCATGCTGACTGTGATGGCCGCTCGCGCCTTGGGCTACGAAGGTGAGGATCACCTGAAACTGGCCGCCATTATCGAATTTATCCACACCTCCACCCTGCTGCATGATGACGTGGTCGATGAATCCGACCTGCGCCGCGGCCGCGAAACAGCCAACGCCCTGTTCGGCAATGCCGCAAGCGTTCTGGTGGGTGACTACCTTTACAGCCGCTCCTTCCAGATGATGGCCGAGCTCTCCAACCTGCGGGTGATGGAGATCCTCTCCGATGCCACCAACACCATAGCCGAAGGGGAAGTGCTGCAGTTGATGAACTGCAACGACCCGGATACCACCGAACAGAGCTACATGACGGTCATCTACTGCAAGACCGCCAAGCTGTTTGAAGCCGCAACCCGCCTCGCCGCCGTGCTGACCCATCAGCCCGAGCCCGTCGAGCAGGCGATGACCGACTACGGCAAGTATCTGGGGACCGCGTTCCAGATCATCGACGACGTGATGGACTACTGTTCCCAAAGCGAAGAGATGGGCAAGAACGTCGGCGACGATCTGGCCGAAGGCAAACCGACCCTGCCGCTGCTGCGTGCCATGGAAGTGGGCTCGCCCGAGGAACGTCAGCTGGTGCGCGATGCCATCGAGCACCGCAACGGCATGGAACACCTCGACCAGATCCTGGCCATTCTCGATCGTACCGGCGCGCTGGAGTACTCCCGCATGCGTGCTCGGGAAGAGGCTGACAAGGCGATTGCCGCCCTCGCCATTCTGCCGGACTCCCAGCACAAGCAGGCACTGGAAACACTGGCCCACATGGCCGTGCAGCGCAGCGCCTGATCCCGTCACTGCTTCCATAAACAACAAGAGGCCCATGGGCCTCTTGTTGTTTATGGCGTTTGCTACCAGCGGCTCACCATCCAGAGGATCACTACGCCCGCCACCACCAGCGAACCGCCGATACGGCGCAACTGTTCTGGTGGCAGATCGCTCAGCAGCCGCAACATCTGCTGCCACCCTTTTGGCATCAGCAATGGCCCGAGTCCTTCAAACAGCAGCAACAGGCCAATCCCTGTCAGTATGGATGTCATCATTCTGCCCTTCTCCCGTCAAAAACCACCTCATCCGGTGGTTCGGCAGACAAATAAAAGGGCCTGACAATGCAGGCCCTTGGCAAGACAACTCCGGCGATTACTGCTTGGTGCCGTGAGGAGACTTGAGATAGCGGAAGAACTCGCTGTCCGGCTTGATCACCATCAGCTCGTTGCCACCGGTGAAGCTCTTGCGATAGGCCTCCATACTGCGCACGAAGCTGAAAAACTCGGGGTCTTTCTTGTAGCTTTCGGCGTAGATCTTGGCCGCTTCTGCATCACCTTCACCGCGCAACTGACGCGCGTTACTCTCGGCATCCGCCAGCATGACGGTTACCTTGCGGTCGATATCGGCACGCAGGATTTCGGCCTTCTCGCGACCCTGTGAACGATGCTCACGGGCTACCGCAGTACGCTCAGCACGCATCCGCTGATAGATGGAGTTGGAGACCTCCACCGGCAGGTTGATCTGCTTGATCCGCACATCCA
The DNA here is from genome assembly GCF_000764665.1 of Aeromonas lacus. Classification (GTDB taxonomy): domain Bacteria; phylum Pseudomonadota; class Gammaproteobacteria; order Enterobacterales; family Aeromonadaceae; genus Aeromonas; species Aeromonas lacus. The sequence continues at coordinate 28,153 of NZ_JRGM01000138.1, forward strand.
CCACCTTGATGCCGAGCTCGGAGGAGCGCGCCATCTTCTTCAGGGCATCTTCCATCACGGTACTGCGCTCACCGGAGACGATGTCCTTGATGGTGCGGTTACCGATCTCGGAGCGCAGACCGTTGTTGATCTTGCGCTTGAGCAGATCTTCTGCCTGCAGCTTGTTGCCACCACCGGTTGCCAGGTAGTACTTGGAGAAGTCCTCGATCTTCCACTTCACATAGGAGTCGATGATCAGGTCTTTCTTCTCGGAGGTGACGAAACGGTCGGCCTGGCTGTCGATGGTCTGGATACGGGCATCCATCTTGCGAACCTGATCGATGAGCGGCACCTTGAAGTGCAGACCCGGCTCATAGAGACGGGGCTCACCGGAATCAACCCGCTTCACCTTGCCAAACTGCACCACGATCCCCTTCTGACCTTCATCAACGATAAAGACAGAGGAGAAGCAGACCATGGCAGCCACAGCGATTGCACCAATAGCTAGCTTTTTCATCTATCAGTTTCTCCCTGAGCTGAAGCGGTCACCGCTACGCAGCGGCATCGGAGTGGAGTTGGCACCCTCGTTGGAAACAGGCGCAGGCTCTGCTACCGGCACAGTCGCAGGACGAGTCTGCTGAGCAGCTGCCGGCTTGCCAGTCAGCTTGTCGAGCGGCAGATAGATCATGCTGTTGTTGCCAGCCGGCATATCAACAATGACCTTGTTGGCCTGCTGATAGAGCTCTTCCATGGTTTCCAGGTAGATACGGTTGCGAGTCAGCTCGGGCGCAGCCTGATACTGGGGCAGCAACTCGTTGAAACGGGCCACTTCACCCTGTGCTTTCAGCACGATCTGGGACTTGTACGCTTCGGCTTCCTGCTCCAGACGCTTCACCTGACCACGGGCCTTGGGCTCCACTTCACGGGCATAGGCTTCCGCTTCACGGATGAAACGCTGCTCATCTTCCTGAGCGGAGATGGCATCATCGAACGCATCCTTCACCTCTTCCGGCGGACGCGCCGGCAGGAAGTTGACGTCGACAATCTGCAGACCCATCTGGTAAGGCTCGATGATGCCATCAATCACCTGCCAGGTCTCCTGACGCACTTTTTCACGACCAGTGGTCAGCACGTCATCCATCTTGGTGTGGCCAACCACGTAACGCAGGGCGCTATCGGTGGCCTGACTCAGACTCTCGTCGGCATTGGTCACGCTGAACAGGTACTGCTCCGGATTGACGACACGATACTGCACGTCCATCTCGACCCGTACCACGTTCTCGTCCTGGGTCAGCATGAAGCCGGACGCAGGCAGGGAACGCACGGACTCAACGTCCACCGGGATCACCTGATCGATGAAAGTCGGCTTCCAGCGCAGGCCTGGCTCGACGATATGGGAAAACTTGCCAAAGCGCAGCACCGCGCCACGCTCGGCTTCACGAATGGTATAGAAGCCGCTCACGACCCATACCACCACGGCGACAACCAGCGCGATGGAGATACCAAAGCGGCCCACATCGCCGCCAGATTTGCCACTGCCAAACAGGCCGCCAAAGCGACGACTCATCTTGCGCAGCATCTCGTCCAGATCAGGGGGTCCCTGATTCTTGCCGTTATTCCCCCAAGGGTCACGGTCTTTGCCGTTGTTACCAGGCTCATTCCAAGCCATCAGCGTCTCCATTAATACATGCAGATGGATATCATCTCTATCGGGTCACTGCTCGTTGACGAAGCCGCTAGGCGGTTATCCTCATCAACGGATCAATGCCTGATAAAGCGTTGTAAATTCTCACCTTCCTGTTTCACGAGGCGGTTCCAGTCAGCCAGTTGCAGGCGGACTTCCAACACAAAATCCCCCTCCTCGCTAAAACCTTCCTGCTCGATCCCTTTCAACTGATAGAGCGCACTGCGCAATCTCGCAGCAGAAGGCGGCAGTTGCAGGGTGTGGTGCACCATGGAGCCGGCCAGCAATTCGGTCAGCGCCGCAAACAGATACTCACACCCCTCGCCGGTCTGAGCAGACAGCCAGACCCGCACCGGACGACCTTCATCATCCCGCTCCAGACCAGCCGGGCGATCGGCCAGCTTGTCGATCTTGTTGCAGATCATCAGCTGGGGACGGTCATCCGCCTCGATTTCAGCCAGCACCTGTTGCACGGAGTCGATATTCTCCTGCATCTGCTCATCGGCACAATCCACCACATGGAGCAACAGGTCCGCTTCGCGGGTCTCCTGCAGGGTCGCCTTGAAGGCCGCGACCAGATCATGGGGCAAGTGTCGAATAAATCCAACCGTGTCGGCCAAAATCACATCGCCCACATCCCGGATCACCAGTTTACGCAGCGTCGGATCAAGGGTTGCGAACAACTGGTCGGCAGCATACACGCTGGCAGCTGTAAGTTGGTTGAACAAAGTGGACTTTCCGGCGTTTGTGTAACCAACCAGAGAAACTGTCGGTACTTCATTGCGGTTGCGGGCACGTCGCCCCTGCTCCCGCTGTTTTGCCACCTTGTCGAGCCTGCGCAAAATCGCCTTGATGCGCTCGCGCAACAGGCGTCGGTCGGTTTCAAGCTGGGTTTCACCCGGGCCACGCAAGCCGATCCCGCCTTTTTGACGTTCAAGGTGGGTCCAGCCTCGCACCAGACGGGTAGAAAGATGGCGCAACTGGGCCAGTTCGACCTGCAGTTTACCTTCATGGGTACGGGCGCGCTGGGCGAAGATATCGAGGATCAGACCGGTGCGATCCACTACCCGGCACTGGAACAGACGCTCCAGGTTACGCTCCTGGGCAGGGGTCAGGGCATGGTTGAAGATGACGACGTCGGCATCCAGCATCTGGACTTGATACGCAATCTCTTCAGCCTTGCCACTGCCGACAAAATACTTGGCGCTGGGCGCATTGCGGCTGGTAGTGATGACTCCCAGTGCATTGACGCCAGCCGAGCTCACCAGCATTTTGAGCTCTTCCAGATCCTCCCGCTCACCCTCATCACTGAAGTTGACGTGCACCAGAACGGCCTGTTCGCCAGCTTCATAACGGTCAAACAAGCGCTTGCTCCTTAACAGGTTTCATGATGAATCTGAGTTGGCGAGTCGACTCGCCCCGGGATATCACGCCTCGGCATCACCCTGCTCATCACCGGCGCCACCGGCAGCCTGCTGATGATGGTTGACGGCACGGGCCGGAACCACAGTAGAGATGGCGTGCTTGTAAACCATCTGGCTCACGGTGTTCTTCAGCAGAATGACAAACTGGTCGAAGGACTCGATTTGACCTTGCAGTTTGATGCCGTTCACCAAATAGATAGAAACAGGAATCCGCTCACGGCGCAGCGCATTCAAAAACGGGTCTTGGAGAGATTGCCCCTTAGCCATTTTTCTTTTCCTTATAGTTTGTTGTTTTTAAACACCGGATATTCAATATAACAACCTGATTATACAGGGAGTGTCAAGCCGCACCAGAGCGAGCAAGCACGCGGGCGAGGTTGTCAGACTCACCGGATTCCAGCCAGGTCACATCGGCCCAACCGCGCAACCAGGTCATCTGCCGTTTTGCCAACTGGCGAGTGGCAACAATGCCACGATAACGCATCTCATCATACTCTATCTCGCCGTTCAGGTAGTCCCACATTTGGCGATAACCTACACAGCGAATGGAGGGGAGATCCGGGGTCAGATCGCCACGAGCCATCAAAGCCCGCACCTCCTGCTCGAAATCCCCCTGCAGCATCTTGTCGAAACGCTGTTCGATCCGCTGATGCAGCACGGCGCGATCGCTCGGGGCGATGGCAAACTGCTGCACCCGATAGGGCAGCCCTTCCCCCTGCACCTGGGTCAGCTCGGTGAGGGTCTTGCCGCTGATGCGGTAAACCTCGAGCGCCCGGCTTAGCCGCTGCGGGTCATTGGGATGAATACGCGCCCCGGCTACCGGATCGATACGCACCAGCTCATCGTGCAGCGCCTGCCAGCCAAGACGGGCAGCCTCCTCTTCTATTCCAGCCCGAATAACAGGGTCGGCAGAAGGGAGTGGAGAGAGTCCTTCCAGCAGCGCCTTGAAATAGAGCATGGTACCGCCCACCAGCAGCGGAATGCGGCCGCGGTCGGCGATCTCTTTCATCTCCCGCAGGGCATCCTTGCAAAAATCGGCTGCCGAATAGCTCATGGCGGGATCGAGGATATCGATCAGCCGGTGCGGGGCCCGTGCCAGTTCATCGGCGGTCGGCTTGGCCGTACCGATATCCATACCGCGATAGATCAGCGCCGAATCGACGCTGATGATGTCGCAAGGTAATGCCTGGCACAGTTCAATGGCGAGATCCGTCTTGCCGGAGGCCGTCGGCCCCATCAAAAAAATTGCGGTCGGCAAGTCACTCGCCATGTTCAAACTCCTCAAGCACAGCCGCCAGCGAGAGCGGGCGGACCATGCGAATATCTGCCAGTTGGTCACTGAAATCGGCCACAAGTTCCGTCAGCAGACGACTGGCAGTTGAAAAATCGTATATTTTTTCGCGGCTTATCCCCTGCTCCACCAGCCATTGGCATAATACTTCAGCCAGCTGGCCAGCATCACTGTCAGATCCGCCCTCGATAATTTGCAGCAATTCGGGTAACAGGCGCACCAAATCGGTCTGACGCAGCAGAGCAGGTACCCGCGTCAGGATCATGGTGTCACGCCCCCCGCTTTTCAACTCCAGTCCCATCCGTTTCAGCAGCCTCTCCTGCTCTTCTACCAGCGAACTCAAGTTCTTCGGCAGCTTGAAGGAGACAGGCAACAGCAGCGGCTGAGCCGCCAGCCCCTGGCCCCAGGTCTCCAGCAGCCAGTGGCGCAGCAGCAGACGCTCGGCCCGTACCAGCGAGAGCAGCGCCAGCTGACCATCCCGCTCGAACAGCAGATAGGCCTGTTCCACCAGAGTGAGTGCCCGGCACCCTCCCTGTTTGGGGGCAGCCTGGATGGCAACCCCCGGCTCGGAGGCTGAAGCGGTTGTGGCAACGGGCAGTGTGGTAAGCAATGCCCCCATGCCACGCATCGCCTCCCGGCTCGGCGGCTCGGGTGGTTGATAATTACTGGCCCGGCCTGCACTACCGCCGCCCCCTTCCCGCACCTGCGCAGGCGCCCGGTAGCTGTGCTCGGCACCGTACCACTCCGGGCGTGGCGCCTGACCGGGATATTCAATCTGAGGGCTGACCGGCAGCTCGACCTGGGTTTCAGCCAGCGGCGCTTCCTGATGAGCGGCACCGACCCCTTCACGGCGCAGCGCAGTAAACAGCGCCTGAAAGATAAAGTCGTGGATCAGCCGTGCCTGATGGAAGCGCACCTCATGCTTGGCCGGGTGGACGTTGACATCCACCTGACGGGGATCCAGCTCGATATAGAGCACATAGGCGGCGAAGCGATCGGGAGGCAGCAGCTCGTCATAGGCTTGACGGATGGCGTGATTGATGAGCTTGTCGCGCATCATCCGGCCGTTGACATAGGTGTATTGCAGATCGTTTTGCGGTCTTGCCCCCTCCGGGGTCGCCAGCCAGCCCCACAGCCGCACGTCGCTGTGTTCGCTCTCCACCGCCAGCGCATGGTGCATGAAGGGGGTGCCGCAAACGGCGGCGAGGCGACGCTCCTGCTCCGGCACCGTGTTGGCGGCCTTGTACTGGCGCACTACCTTGCCGTTGTGGCGCAGGATCAGGGTGGCATCGAAGCGGGAGAGCGCGATGCGGCGCACCAGCTCGTCAATATGGGCAAACTCGGTCTTTTCGCTGCGCATGAACTTGCGCCGCGCCGGGGTATTGAAGAAGAGATCCACCACCTCCACCGTGGTGCCCACCGGATGGGCCGCCGGCTTGATGGTGACGCTCATCTCGCGCCCTTCCGCCTGGGCTTGCCAGGCTTCGGACTGCTCTGCGGTACGGGAGGTGAAGGTGAGACGGGAGACCGAACTGATGGAAGCGAGCGCCTCGCCACGAAAACCGAGGCTGTTGATCCCTTCCAGATCGTCCAGCGTGGCAACCTTGGAGGTCGCGTGACGCGACAGCGCCAGCACCAGCTCCTCTTTGGCGACACCACTGCCGTTGTCACGGATGCGGATCAGCTTGGCGCCCCCCTTGTCGATGTCGATCTCGACCCGGTCGGCCCCCGCATCCAGGCTGTTCTCCACCAGCTCTTTCACCACAGAAGAGGGCCGCTCCACCACCTCTCCGGCAGCAATCTGGTTGGCCAGAATGGGTGGCAAAATACGGATCGGCATCATTTACTCCTGAATTTCTATCTTGCGGATGGTCAGTCCCTTAACAATCCAGGAGGACCGCTCCACCACATCACCTCCGGCTGCAATCTGGTTGGCCAGAATCGGGGGTAATATACGGATCGGCATCACTTGCTCCTGAATTTCAATCTTGCAGATGGTATTCGCTAACAGCGGGAGCGGCATCGCCAGATCCCGCACATTAGTTCTGGGGAATGTAGAGCACCTGCCCTACCTGAATATCCCGCGACTTGAGCTTGTTGATCTCCACCAGTCGAGCCTGACTCACCCCATGCTTCTCGGCCAGGCGGGAGAGGCTCTCGCCCCGCTTGACCACATAACGGATCATCTGCGACTTGTCGTCACTGCGAACGGGGGCTGCACTGCGGCTCTGCCCCTGCTGGGGGATATAGATTGTCTGACCAATCTGAATATCCCGGCTGCGCAGCTGGTTGATCTCGACCAGGGTGGACTGACTCACCCCATGCTTCTCGGCAAGGCGGGAGAGGCTCTCGCCCCGCTGGACCACATGGCGGATCATCCGCGATTTGTCATAGTCGCCCACACTGCTGACCGGCGCACCGGACTCCTGCGCGGCCGCCGAGTAAGGCTTGATCACCCCGGCGCCGGAGCCGGTCGCCGCACCGCCGTCGCGGGTAGTGGCGGGCATCTTGTTGGTCACCACCGGTTGTGACTGCGCCTGCCTGGGTTGGCTCACCGGCTGCTGGACCACTGGCGCTGGGCGAGTGGTAGCAGCAGGTCGGCTCGCCTGCCCCTTGCCAGTCAGCATGGCCCCCTTGGTCGGGTGGGCTCGGTAGTAGTTGCGGATCCCCTCGAAGATAGCGCGAGCCAGCTGGTCCTGATAGCTGGCGGTGGCCAGCAGCTTCTCTTCCGCATGGTTGGAGATAAAGCCGGTCTCCACCAGCACCGAGGGAATATCCGGCGCTTTCAGCACGGCCAGACTGGCATGCTCCGGCGCCTTCTTGTGCAGTCGGGCGACCTTGCCCATGGAGCGCAGGATCTGACGGCTGACGTCATACCCTTCGGCACGGGACTTGTCCATGGAGAGGTCGAGGAAGGTCTGCGCCAGATAGGGGTTGGGATCGGATTCCGCCAATACCTTGCCGACACCGCCCAGCAGCTCACCCTGCTTCTCCTGCTTCTCCAGCCAGCTGCCCATCTCGCGGTTGGCACGGTTGGTCGACAAGACCCAAACCGAAGCACCACGGGGCGTGGAGTTGTGGAAGCTATCCGCATGCACTGACACCAGCAGATCCGCCTTGGCCTTGCGGGCAATCTCGGAGCGCTTGTTGAGATCGACGAAGTAATCGCCGCGACGGGTCAACACGGCACGCATGCCCGGTTCGCGATCGATCAACGCCGCCAGCTTCTGGGAGACGGCCATGGTCACCCGCTTTTCATAGGTACGGCGCGGGCCGATAGAACCCGGGTCTTCCCCGCCGTGGCCCGGGTCGATGGCAATCACCACCCCGCGCCCCTTGCCACCTACCGGCGTTGATTGCACCGCAGCCGCCGATCGCTTCTCTTCATAAGGCAAGTCGATGACCAGACGGTGGCCATATGGCCCGGCTGGCGCCAGCGGAAAGACCACCGGTTTGATGGCGGAGCTGAGATCCATCACCAGTCGCAGACCGCCCTTCTCCAGCGGTGTGCTCTGGCGGATCTTGCGCACCAGTTCGCTGTTGTTCTCGATCCGGGCCAGGTTGGCGGCGTTGCTCGCCCCTTTCAGATCGATCACCAGCCGATCCGGGCCGCTCAGGGTGAAATAGTTAAAGTTGGGGGCGCTGCTCATATCGAGCACCACCCGGGTGTTATCCGGTGATGGCCAGATTCGTACGCTCTTGAGCTGATTTGCCCAAGAGGGTAACGCCATCAAAGAGAGAGCAATAACAAGGATCAAGCGCACGTAGATGACAACCGTTCCAGAATGGCTTCGCCAATAGCAGTGCGGGCCTCTATCAGAACCTCGCGCTGCTCGCCTACATAAGTGAGGGTGATTTCAAGGTCGGGAGCCGGTAACCAGCCCTCGCCCTTCTCGGACCACTCCACCAGACAGAGAGTATTGGCGGCAAAGTAGTCCCGAATGCCCATGAATTCCAGCTCTTCCGGATCAGCCAGGCGATAGAGATCGAAATGGTAGACCTGCCAGCCATCGAGCTCGTAGGGCTCGACCAGGGTGTAAGTCGGGCTTTTTACCTTGCCCTGATGGCCAAGGCCCTGCACCCAGCCACGGGTCAGGGTGGTTTTACCGGCGCCAAGCGTGCCATGCAAAAACACTGTGGTCGCCTGCTGGCAAGCCTGTGCCAGACGGCCACCCAGTGCCACGGTTGCTGCCTCGTCCGGCAGTGTCATCATCAACTGTTTTGCCATGTTCTTCTTTTTAACTTGTTATGGTGTCGGGATTAACCAGTCTGCGGATCAGCGGCAGTAGATCTGACGCCAGCATGCCCCGCTCGCCGTCGGCGACGGCCTGATCTGCGGCCTCGCCGTGGATCACGGCGCCCAGCCAGCTTGCCATGGTGGCAGACCAGCCCTGGGCCAAAAGGGCGGCGATTATACCAGATAACAGATCGCCCATGCCGCCACTTGCCATGCCGGGATTGCCTTCACAACAGAGAGCGACCCGCTCGCCGTCATAAATAAGTGTTCCCGCCCCTTTTAATAGCACCACACCGCCATAGCGCCGCTGCAGCGCCTGCACGGCGGCAAACCGGTCGATTTCAATGTCGGCAATGGTGCATCCCAGCAGTCGCGCCGCTTCGCCGGGATGGGGCGTGAGCACCCAATTATCCTGATGGCGGGGAGATTGTGCCAGCCAATTCAATCCATCGGCATCCAAAACCAATGGCAGCCGATCGGTGAGATAACGGGCGATTTGCCCCCTTCCCCACTCATCCTGACCGAGGCCGGGGCCAATGACCCGCACCGACGCCCACCCCTCGTCCTCTGCGACTGTGAGGCTCATCAGCTCGGGTTGATAGAGGCTGACCGGCGGATGCTCCGGATGCTGACACACCCGCACCAGCCCGGCCCCCGCTCGCAGGCAGGCGCGGGCAGCCAGCACGATGGCCCCCTGCATGCCGCGATTGCCCCCTACCAGCAGCACCTTGCCATAAGAGCCCTTATGGGAAGCGCGCTGGCGCGGGGTCAGCTGTTCGCTTAGCAGCGGATAATCGATGCGCCATGCGGCGGGCGAGATCGCGCCATCCGGCGTGACGCCAAGGGGATCACAGTCGAGCAGGCCGACGCAATCCACTCCGTCGCCGGTGAGCATCCCCTGCTTGATACCGATAAAGGTGAGGGTGCGAGTGGCCTGCACCACGGCCCCCATGGCGCGGCCGGTATCGCCGTTGAGGCCGGAGGGGAGATCCACCGCCAGCACAGGCGCAGCCAAGCCATTGATTGTTGCGACGATCTTTGTCAGTAGTGGCGAGAGGGGCGTGTTGACGCCGGTGCCAAGCAGGGCATCGACCACCAGATCCGGGGCGGAGTGTTGGTCCTTATCAAACCGCTCGGCCAGCCAGACCCGGCCACCGGCCGCCAGCCACTCATCGGCGGCCCGTCTGGCATCCCCCTTCAGCTGGTCGGGTGCTCTGGCGGCAATCACCACCACCTCGATGCCAATCTGGCGGGCAAGACGGGCCAACACATAGCCATCACCGCCGTTATTGCCGGGGCCGACGAAGATCCACCAGCCGCGGCTCTCGGGCCAATGCAGGGTGGCATAAGTACGCAGCGCGGCACCGGCTCGCTCCATCAGGGCATAGAGCGGTTGCCCATCACGCGCGGCCCAGTTGCGCTCCAGTGCGCGGATCTGTTCAGTCTGCCACAGCCCCTGTGGTAAACTGCCCCCCTCTTTTGTGCCCAACGCGCCCCTGATGATCTCTACCATGACGGCTCCCGCCTCTTATCAACCGACCCATGCCAGCAAACACCGGCCAGGCCAAGTCGCATGAGCGCACCTGACTTCCACCAGCTGGCCCACGATATCAAGCTCTGGGCACGGGAGCTAGGATTTGACCAGGCGGGCATCACCGACACCGATCTGCGTATCGAAGAGCCGAGATTGCAGGCCTGGCTGGATGCAGGCTATCACGGCAGCATGGATTACATGGCGCGCCACGGCATGATGCGCGCGCGCGCCCACGAGCTGCTGCCGGGCACGGTGCGGGTGTTGTCGGTGCGGATGAACTACCTGCCATTCGAGGCAGGCTTCGCCGCCACCCTGCGCGACCCGACCCTCGGCTATATCAGCCGCTATGCCCTCGGCCGCGACTACCACAAGGTGTTGCGCAACCGGCTCAAACAGCTGGGTGATCGCATCGACGCGCGCTGCGCCGAGCTGTTTCAAGGCACCGCTGACACCCTGGGTGAGTGGCGCCCCTTCGTCGACTCCGCCCCCATCCTCGAGCGGCCGCTGGCGGCCAAGGCCGGGCTTGGCTGGGTTGGCAAACACTCACTGCTGCTCAACGAATCGGCCGGCTCCTTCTTCTTTCTCGGTGAGCTGTTGCTCAACCTGCCGCTGCCGCTCGACCAGCCAGTAGAGAAGGAGCAGTGCGGCAAGTGCGTCGCCTGCATCAACATCTGCCCGACCGGCGCCATTGTCGCCCCCTATGTGGTGGATGGCCGCCGCTGCATCTCCTATCTCACCATCGAGAACGACGGCCCCATCCCCGAAGAGTACAGGCCCTTGATGGGCAACCGCATCTACGGCTGCGACGACTGCCAGCTTATCTGCCCGTGGAATCGCTATGCCGATGCCAGCCCGGAGCCCGATTTCAGCCCGCGCCCCAGCCTGCACCGCCCGCCCCTGCTGGCGCTGTGGCACTGGAGCGAGAGCGATTTTCTCAAGCAGACCGAGGGGAGCCCGATCCGCCGCATCGGCTATCAACGCTGGCGCCGCAATCTGGCGGTCGCCCTTGGCAATGGCCCGGCAACCCCCGAGGTCATCGCCGCCCTGCAACAGGGGTTGGCCACGGCCGAGCCCATGGTGGCCGAACATATCGAATGGGCGCTGGCCACCCTTGCCCGGCGTCAGGATGAAGAGAACAAGAAGACCCGTTTGCTGATCCGCTGCATCGAAAAAGGTCTGTCGGATCACGCATAAGTGATCTGCCCCTTGCCGGATTGCAGCACTTTTTTCATGCTCTGCCGACCCGCAGTGACCAGAACACCGTAGTCAGTACCAACTGGTCGGCACACAACAAGGACAACACAAATGCATATGTTGGGAGTGGATATTGGAGGCTCAGGGATCAAGGGCTGTCTGGTCGATACCAAAACCGGCGAATTGATTGGCGAGCGCCATCGCATTGCCACACCGCAACCGGCCACCCCGGCCGCCATCGCCCATACCCTCAAGGCGCTGGTAGAACACTTCGACTGGAAAGGGCCGGTGGGCTGCGGCTTTCCTGCCACCATCCACAACGGGGTTGCCAAGAGTGCCGCCAATATCGACAAGAGCTGGATTGAAACCGATGCAGCCCACCTGTTTGCCGATGTCACCGGCAAGCCCTGCTATGTGCTGAACGATGCCGACGCCGCCGGTTTGGCAGAGATGCGCTTTGGTGCCGGCAAGGATCGCAAGGGGGTCATCATCCTCATAACGGTTGGCACCGGCATCGGCACAGCTGTCTTCGTCAACGGTCACCTGCTGCCCAACACCGAGCTGGGCCACCTGATGCTGGAAGGGATGGTGGCAGAGCACTACTGCTCCGACGCGGTGCGCAAGCGGGAAGATCTCTCCTGGGGCCGCTGGGGCAAGCGCTTCAACAAGTATCTGGCGCGCCTCGAGTTTCTCTTCTCCCCCGACCTCTTCATTCTGGGGGGCGGCAGCGCATCCAAGCTGGAGAAGTTTGTCGATCGCATCGAGACCCGGGCGCCGCTCATTCCGGCGGCCAGCCTCAATCAGGCAGGCATTATCGGAGCCGCCCTCTACGCGGCCGAGCAGCAGGGCTGACCACGCTCACTGCAAATCAGCAGAGATCAAATGGAAAGGGCCCGGCACTGCTGCCGGGCCCTTTTGTTTGGCCGCTATCTTGTCTGTTTGACCGCCACCACCCGTTACATGTCGTCGAGTCGATGTACCCCGTGCACCAGTCGGGTCAGGCGGGTCTGCTCCAGCTTGGCCAGATTGTCGAGCAGCGTGGTAGTTGCCGGTGTCGGACACTCCCGGGCCAGATGGCCCAGCTCGCCCACCAACTGCTCTTCCCAGCGGCACACCTGAGTGACGATATCCTGGGTCTGGGCCGAGGCCAGCATCTCGAAGCGGGTGATGGCAGGCAGCATATCCTCGCTGAAGCTCTGGTTCAGCCAGGTCTCCCTGACCGCCCCTCCCAGTTGAGCAGCATATTCGTGCAGATGGGCACTGGCCGCATCCTCACGCCCTTGCAGATAGACCAGCAACATCCGGCTGCGTTCGCTGTCCACCTGACGGATCAGCCGTCCGTAACAGAGCCCTAGCTGGTGATGAACCTGCTCAAGATAGTGCAGCAACTCTTTGATCTGTTGGAATCTCATCGCACTGCCCTCCATGCTTGTCGGCATCATCAGTATAAAAAACTGGCGCAACCACCCAATCCCTATCCGAGCGCCCCTTGAGCTGCATCAAGGTTGACGTCGACAAAGGGGCGGGCAAGTCATCCGGTAGCGAATAGGGAACGATTTGTGCAGCGATTTGTGCAACTATGGCGGCGCGTCAGGCTCGACATCTGACGTGAGCGGGATCGGGCTGGCACACTAATAAAACCAGCATTTGCCCGCCATAAACCATCTTTAATTCGGTCATATGCCACACAAGCGAAACAGGATCTGGATACACGACATATCTCCCCTGATCGTTATCAACCAGACAGAAATCCTTATCACTTTTTTAGACGTCTAGACGTAGAAACATGCGTTGACACGGCCATCCAGACATCTTAGCATCATCCTCCATGATGGCAGAGTAACCCAGTGGAACCTCTGCCCAATTTCCCCGCCTGTAGCGCCCTGTGCTTTAAGGCTGTTAGCACGGAAGAATCCATGATTAAGTTGATCGGTCTCAACAAAGTCTACGGTACAGGCAGTGACGCCGTGCACGCCCTGCGTGATGTGAGTCTGCATGTACCCCAAGGCAAAATTTTCGGGGTGATCGGTGCCTCCGGTGCCGGCAAGAGTACCCTCATTCGTTGTGTCAACCTGCTGGAGCGCCCGACAGAGGGTCAGGTGATCGTCGATGGCCAGGATCTGGTCGCCCTGAGCGAACGGGATCTGACCCAGGCCCGCCGCCAGATCGGGATGATTTTCCAGCACTTCAACCTGCTCGCTTCCCGCACCGTGTTTGCCAACATCGCCTTCCCGCTGGAGCTGGCAGGCTGGAGCAAAGAGAAGATCCAGCAACGGGTTGCAGAGCTGCTGGCGCTGGTCGGGCTGGAAGCCCGTGCCCATGCCTATCCGTCCGAGCTCTCCGGCGGCCAGAAACAGCGTGTTGCCATTGCCCGTGCACTGGCCCCAGCCCCCAAGGTGCTGCTCTGTGACGAGGCCACCTCGGCCCTCGACCCGCAGACCACCCGCTCGATCCTGACCCTGCTCAAGGAGATCAACGTCAAGCTGGGGCTCACCATCCTGCTCATTACCCACGAAATGGACGTGGTGAAAGGGATCTGTGACGAAGTGGCCATCATCAGCGACGGTCGCCTGATCGAACAGGGCGAAGTGGCCTGGTTCTTCAGCAATGCCAAGACCCAGCTGGCCCGTGACTTCATCCACTCCACCATCCATCTGGAGGTCCCGCAGGAGTATCAGGATCGGATGAGCCGCGAGCGGGTGCCTGGCAGCTATCCACTGCTGAAGCTCGGCTTTACCGGCAGCACGGTCGATACGCCGCTGATTTCCGAGGCGAGCCGTCGTTTCAATATCGACATCAGCATTCTGAGCGCAGACATCGAGTACGCCGGTGGCGTCAAATTCGGTTTCCTGCTGGCCGAGCTGTTCGGGGATGAAGCCCAGTGTGAGGCGACCCAGCAGTTCCTAACTGACAACCATATTCAGCTGGAGGTAATGGGTTATGTCCGAAGCCATGATTAATCTGCTCATCACGGCCCTGGGCGACACCCTGATCATGGTGTTTGCCTCCGCCCTGTTCGGCTGCCTGCTGGGCCTGCCGCTCGGCGTGGCGCTGCATGTGACCAAGGCGGGCCAGATCCTGGCCAACCCCTTGCTCAACCGCACCCTGGGCATGGTGGTCAACGTGGGTCGCTCGGTGCCCTTTATCATCCTGCTGGTCGCCATCATTCCGCTGACCCGGCTGATTGTCGGCACCAGTATCGGCACCATCGCCGCCATCGTGCCGCTGACTGTCGGCTGCATCCCCTTCATCGCCCGTCTGGTGGAAGGGGCCCTAATGGAGGTGCCGGACGGCCTGCTGGAAGCGGCCAAGGCGATGGGCGCCAAGCCGTTGCAAATTATCACCAAGGTGCTGCTGCCTGAGGCCCTGCCCGGCATCCTCAACAGCGTCACCATTACCCTCGTCACTCTGGTGAACTACTCGGCCATGGCCGGGGCCATCGGTGGCGGCGGTCTGGGGGATGTGGGTATTCGTTATGGTTATCAGCGTTTTGACCCAACCGTCATGCTGGTGACCGTGGTTATCCTGGTAGTACTGGTTCAACTTATCCAGAGCGCAGGTGAGCGCCTGGTCAACAAATGTGATCATCGTTAATCGTCGATTTCTGACAGGAGGTTTTATGAAATTTGGCATCAAATCCGTTGCGGCAGCCCTGCTGGCTGGTCTGGTACTGGCCGGTTGCGGTCAAAAGGAAGAGAACAAGACCCTGAAAGTAGGCGCCATTGCCGGCCCTGAGACCGAGCTGGTCGAAGTAGCCGCCAAGGTGGCAAAAGAGAAATATGGTCTGAACGTCGAGATCGTCAACTTCTCTGACTATGTCACCCCGAACGTGGCGCTGAACGATGGCAGCATCGACGTCAACGCCTTCCAGCACAAACCTTATCTGGATGCACAGGTACGTGATCGCGGCTTCAAGCTGGTACCGGTCGGCAACACCTTCGTCTACCCGATCGCCGGTTACTCCAAGAAGCTGAAGTCGCTGAGCGAGCTGAAAGATGGCGCCCAGATCGCGGTACCGAACGATCCGACCAACCTGGGCCGCTCGCTGATCCTGCTGGCCAAGCAGGGCCTGATCACCCTGAAAGATGGTGCTGGTCTGGAGGCGACCGTACTTGATATCGCCAGCAACCCGCGCAACTTCAAGATCGTTGAACTGGAAGCGGCCCAGCTGCCTCGCTCGCTGGAAGACGTGGATCTCGCCATCATCAACAACACCTTCGCCGGCCAGATTGGTCTGACCCCGACCGAAAATGGCCTGTTTGTTGAAGACAAAGAGTCCCCCTACGTCAACCTGATCGTCGCCCGCGACAACAACAAGGATGACGAGAAGGTCAAACAGTTCGTACAGGCTTTCCAGACCGATGATGTCTACAAGAAAGGGCTGGAGCTGTTCAAAGGCGGCCTGGTAAAAGGTTGGTAATTGCTCACTCGACAAAAAAGGCCACGCAATGCGTGGCCTTTTTTATTGCCGCCGCTATCATATCGGCGAGCACGGCAACACGAATATAACATCACATGAAAAAATGGTATCTGGCCTACTGCAAGCCAAAGGAAGAGGCCCGCGCCCGCGCCCACCTCGATGCACAGGGCATCGAATCCTACTACCCCATGGTGGAAATCGAGAAACTGCGTCGGGGCAAGCGAGTCCCGGTAAAGGAACCCATGTTTCCCAACTACCTCTTCATCTACGTAGATCTGGAAGAGGTAACGCCGGTCACCCTGAAATCGACCCGTGGCATCAGCCGGATCATCCACTTCGGCAGTGAATGGACGCCCATCAGCAACAAGCTGGTCTATCAGCTGATGAGCCGCGATGACAGCGACGAGGCGCGCGCCAGTTACGCCAAACTGCCAAATGCGGGCGATAAGGTATTGATTGAAGAGGGGCCATTGGCAGGCTTTGAAGCCATCTATATGGAGCCTGATGGGGAAAAACGGGCCATTCTGCTGGTCAGTCTGCTCAATAAAGAGACCACCAGTAGCTTCGAAAACCACGTATTCAGACGTATCGACTAAGAGGTGGGCAGGATCCCCTGCCCACCCGTCACTCCAGCTCGAAACGGGCGATCACTGCCGTCAGCTTGCCGGTATCACCCGCCAGACGGGCGACTATGCCCTCACCCTGCTGGCTCTGCTGACAGGATTGGCGGCTCAGATCGGCAATATCCTCTACCGTTCCAGCCACTTCGGCGGCGACCTTGGATTGTTGCTCGGTCGCCGTTGCGATGGCCTCCAGCTGGCCGGATAGCTCCTGCACCAGTTGGTTCATCGCATTCAACGTCTCGGTTACCAACCCGACTGCATCACGCCCCTGCTCGACCAGCTGGGTGCCACCGCTCACCGTGGTGACGGTCTGGCGGGTTTGCTGGGAAATAGCGCTAATTGTCTGGCTGATTTCGGCGGTTGACTGGTGAGTGCGGGTTGCCAGCTGACGCACCTCATCGGCGACCACGGCAAAACCGCGCCCCTGATCACCAGCCCGCGCCGCTTCTATTGCCGCATTGAGGGCCAGCAAGTTGGTCTGCTCGGCAATGGTGGCAATTACTTCGGTGATCTGCCCGACCTGCTCGCTCTGCTTCTCAAGCAATCCCATTGCGTGATTGGCTTGCCCAATCATGGCGGCGATCTGCTGCATGGCATCTGTCATCCGTGCCAATGCATTCTGTCCCTGCCGGGTTTGTTGCTGCACCTGATGGGCACTATCGGCTGCATTGGCAATATTGCCCGCAACCTCTTTCGTACTGACCGACATCTGCTCGATCGCGCTGGCGACCGCTTTTACCCGAATATCCTGCGCGGTCAAATCAGTCACTATCGCCTGAGTTGTGCTGCCTACATCCTGACAGGCGACGTCTACCTGTCCCACCGCCCCCTGCAGCTCGCTCACCAAACTGCGTAGCTGGGCCGACATCCGGTTGATGGAGCCGGTCAAACCGCCCAGCTCATCCTGACTCAAGATGGGTAAGGGGTTGGCAGCCAGCTTGCCGTCGGCGACCTCGCCTGCCCGCACAACCAGACTGGAGATGTCACGAGTCAAACGACGACTGAAGAGCCATGCCACCAGCATGCCAAGCACGATGGAACTCCCCGTTGCCAGCAACAGAGTGCGACTGATGGAGTGGCCAGCTTGGGTCATCTCTCCTGAGATTGCAGTCACTTTGCTGCGGGTCTCCCCTACCTGTTTGGCCAGCCGCTCGTAGAGGATCTCCTGCATCGGCTCAATCTCTTTTGCCATCAGATAGTTGGCCTGATCCCAATCCGGTGCTTGCCGCTTGCTGATGACTTGGCCCACCAGCTCCGAAAAGGGGGTTCCCATCTCCTCAAACAACTGCCAGAGGCTGCGCTCGGTTTCGGAAAAAAGACTGGACTGCTGCTTGAGCTCCGCCACCCGTTGCTGATGGAACTTGTAATAATCCTCATATTTGCTGCGATATTCTGGATCACCGGAAATAAGAAAATCTCGCAGGGCGGAGAGCGCATTGGACAAGCTGTTGTAAGCATCACCCACCTGCTTGAGCAGCATGCGGCGATCTCCCGATAGCTGATCCTGAGGGGTCGCCACCTCTTCATTGGCGAAAGATTGCAGCTGATCGAGCGCAGCTTCGGCAAGCGGCCCGGCCTCCTGCAACATCAAGGTATGTGCTGGCAGATTCTCCTCTGTGTGGGCAATGGCCCACACCTTTTCCTGACTGCTCTTGAAACTCTTGAGTGACTGCACCAACGCCACATCAAACTGCTGGCTTGTAATAACCTGCCAGGCCCCCTCCCACTCCAGCTTCAATCTCGCTGCTTGGGCGGGATCCTTGCCGAGGATGAGATAACCACGCAATGCCGAGACAGTCGCCACCAGTGCTTTCTGGCTAGCCTCATCCCGCTGCAGAGCCGGCAGCGCCTGCGCCAGCAGCGTCTGCTGGGATTGATTGATCTGGTTTAGCCGGTAGTAGACCAGCGCAGAGGAGAGGGCGATCAGAAGATTGATAAATCCGAAGCTGATCAGAAGCTTGTGTGAGATTTTCATGAACATCCTTGTTCAGATGAGGCCCGCAGGCCAAAAGAATCAGATCGATATAAGTGTAGGCAATCTCTCCTGCCAGGAGCGGTGCCACTTCTGCAATTCACTGCGCGGCATCGGTCTGGCAGAGAAAAAGCCCTGACACACGTCACATCCAAGTTTTGCCAACTGTTGCCAGGTCAACTCATCCTCGACCCCTTCCGCCACCGATTTAAGCCCCAGCTTGCGGGCAAGCTCAATACTGGACTCGATAATGGCCAAGCGGGATGGATCTGCATAGCAGCGATCGACGAAGGATCGATCCAGCTTCAACTCGGTAAAAGGCAGCAGAGCCAACTGCTGCATCGACGAGTAGCCGGTGCCGAAATCATCGATAGAGAGACCGAATCCATGCATCCGCAGTCTGGTCAACACCTCCAGCGACTTGCCCACATCCTGCACGAAGGAGCTCTCGGTCACTTCCAGGGTGATCAATTCGGGATTGATGCTCCAGCGCTGACATTGCGCAATCAGGGAGTTGCAGAGATCCCCCTCAATCAGCGAAGTAGTCGAAAGATTCATCGACAGATTGAGGGAGAGACCGGTCTCCTCCCAGAGATGACCATCGCGCAGCGACTTGTTAATGATGATCTCGGTCAGTTGATCGATGAGCCCGTTGTTTTCTGCCAGCGGAATGAAGCGGCCCGGAGAGATCAGACCATATTCCGGGTGCTGCCAGCGAGCCAGAGCCTCCATCCCCACCCATTCGCCGGTGGCAAAGCTGACCTTCGGTTGATACCAGGGGACAATTTGATCTTCATCCAGCGCGCGTCGCAGTTCATCCAGCCCAAGCCGATGCCCATCCTCTTTTTGGGCCAGCTCCTGACGAGGAGACCACGACTCAATCAACACCTTTAGCTGTTGCTTGGTCGATGGTTTTTCGATACGTCCCAGCACCTGCAAACCATAAGCAGTACTCATCCGCAAAACCGCTTCCACGACGTCATCCTCCAATGCACTGGAGAGAATGATGCCTCCGCTGAATCCTCCCAGGGAGAGGCGGCGCAACAGAGCCATTCCATCCATGCCGGGCATGCGCAGGTCACAAAAAAGGATATCAACCGAGTGACGCTGGCACAGCTCAAGTGCCTCCTGCCCATCACGAGCTTCCAGCAACTGGTGATAACCCAGGTCACGGATCTGGTGCATCAGGGCCTTGCGTTGAAACGCATGGTCCTCGACAACCATGATGACCAATTCATCGTGTACGTTTTGTACGTTATTCATCGAGCCATAATCCAATTTCGTGGGAGATTGCGTTCATCAATACCTGTACCCCGCAAACCAACTCTTCCAGCTCCTCCGTCTGCTTCAATCGTGCGGCCGATTCGAGTCTGGCGGCCAGGGCGGCCAGCTCTTGCAGCCCCACCATACGTGCGGCCCCCTTGATACGGTGGGCAGTTTCTACCAGCGCCTGAGTATCGTGGCAAGTCAGTGCCACCATCATATCCTTGCCATCCTGACGGTTAGAATCGAGATATTCTTTTGCCATCGCCCGAGCAGCCTCCTCATCACCAAAGAGCCCTTGCCAGCGTTCCGCCTGCTCGGCGATTTGCTGCTGTTCTGCGGGTTCTTCTGTTGAGACTGTAGCCACGTCAGTCAGCCAGTGTGCCAATAGTTGACGCAGGGTCTCGAGGGGATATGGCTTGAACAACATGTCACTCATGCCTGCCTCGGTCATGCGGGCACTCGCCTCTTCCGAAGTATCAGCCGTTACCCCGATTATGGGCGCGGTCACACCTTGGGATCGCAGCGTTCTGGCCAGACTATAGCCATCCATCATCGGCATATGACAATCGGTCAGCAGCAGAGAGAAATCCTGCCCCTGCCATGCCCGCAACGCCTTCTCGCCATCCTCAAC
The DNA here is from genome assembly GCF_000764665.1 of Aeromonas lacus. Classification (GTDB taxonomy): domain Bacteria; phylum Pseudomonadota; class Gammaproteobacteria; order Enterobacterales; family Aeromonadaceae; genus Aeromonas; species Aeromonas lacus. The sequence continues at coordinate 48,408 of NZ_JRGM01000138.1, forward strand.
CACCTGTGCCTCTATCCCGAGAATGGCGAGCTGTCTGGCCAGCAGAGCCCGGTTGACCGGATGATCGTCGGCCACCAGCACCCTCCCTCCCAGCTTCTCCCCGAGAGCCGTGAGCATGGGGGTAACCTGCTCATTGAGCAATTCGTTGCAACTCTCCAGCAGCAGATCCGGATAGAGAGGGGAGAGTCCCAACCGCCACCAGTGAGCAGCACCGAGACGCCCGCGGAGCGCCTCGCGGGGAGACACAATGATCCCTTTGAGAGCCCTTTGTTGAAGCCAGCTTTGCCACTCGGGCCCCAGCGTCTGCTCCAGCCAAAGTTCGTCTGCCAGCAGCAATCCCTGCAAATCATCGCTGAAGCTCGATGCATCAAGGGGTTTGAGCTTGGCGCCAAGACGTCCCATGGCAATCTCCAGCACCGGATCGTTGCTGAAATACCACCACTCGCTCCCTGCCAAAGCTGGCAGATCCCATTGTGGCTTCTGCTGCGGTACGGTGAAGGTAAAACTCGCCCCCTCACCCGGCTTGCTGGCCAAATGCAGGTTGCCCCCCATTTTTCGCACCAGCTGATCGCAGATGGCCAGCCCCAGCCCTGTCCCCCCGAAGCGGCGATTGATGTCTGATTCCACCTGCTCAAAAGGAGTGAAAAGTAGAGCCTGCTTCTCTTCGGCAATCCCGATACCGGTATCGGCGACCATAATGCTCAACAACCCGTCGAGGTAGTTAACAGCAAGAGTGATGCTCCCCTGCTCGGTAAACTTGACTGCATTGTTGAGCAGGTTGGAGATAACCTGCCCGACTCTGACACCATCCATCTCGGCCTGATCGGGCACGGTTTGACCCCACTCCAGCACCACCTGCAACCCCTTGCTATGCGCGAGCGTCGCATGGCCACGGATCGCGTCACAAATAACTGATTGCAAGCGACAGACCTGATAATGCAATCGCAACTGGCCGGCCTCTATCTTGGAAAAGTCGAGGATGTCATTAACCAGATAGAGCAGGTTGTTGGTTGAAGTAACGACATTGCGCACCATGTAGCGCTGATCGTCATTCAGCTCGCTCATCTGCAATAGCTCCAGCATGCCGTGCATACCGGAGATGGGGGTCCTCAACTCATGGCTCATGGTAGCGAGGAAACGGCTACGCGCCTGCATGGCCTGCTCGGCATAGGCTTGCGCCTCGCGCAACTGATACTCCTGCAGCTTGAGTGCCGTAATGTCCTGGATCACCCCGTTGAGGATTAGCTCCTGTTGTTCCTGACGCACGAAGCTGCCGCGTACCTGCAGATAGCGATCCCCCTCCGGCCGCTCGACCTTGACCTCCAGATCAAGCGGGGCCAGAGTCTCGGCATGATTGGCCACCTTGCTGACAAAGTCCTGCAACGCCTCCTCGGTAAACCCGAAGATCTCTCCTCCCGAGTCGGCAGCAAAAAGCTCCTGATGGCTGACCCCGAGGATCTCGCGAGCCCCCTGGGAGGCATAGAGAAAACGTCCCTTGCCCGGCCCCTGCCACAGATACTGATAGACAATGCCCGGCATACTGTCGGTAATCTGGGTCAGGCGGGTTTCAGCCTTGCGCGCCCGCTCCTCCGCATCCTTGATCTGGCTAACATCGGTGAGCACGGTCAATACACCAAGCATCTTGCCTGCCGAGTCACGATAGGGGAGTTTGGCGTACATAACATGAAACGGTGAACCATCGGACCGCACACTGTTACCCGCCCCCTCCAGCTTGCGACCGCTCTGCCAGACGGCTCGCTCTTCCTGCACCATCTGGCGACGAACCGGCTCGGGCATATGCGCGAGATCGTCTCGCTGTAGCCCATCATGCTCGATGAAAAAGGTCTCGCGGTAGGCTTGATTGCAAAGGGTGATACGCTGCTCGTTGTCACGGAGTGCCACCATGGTCGGCAAGGAGTTGAGCAGTGTCTGCACAAAAGAGAGCTGCTCATTCAGCTTGCTTTCCGCAACCTTGCGCTGGGCAATCTGACGGCGCAGGCTGCGCGCCCACAGCAACACCAGCAGACCCGAGGTGCCAAGAGCCGCTACGGCAAATGCAAGCCATTTGTACAGAGGGCTATTGTCCACCGCCATATTGACCGAGATGTTGAGCCAGCGGCGATCGAACAGCTGCCACTCTTCATCGGTAATGGTCTGCAGCAACTTGTCCATAATCCTGGTCAGTTCGGGCTGTGCGATATCGACCGCCATACTGATCGGCACCGAAAATTCGGGGCTCCCCAGCACAACCTGGTACTTCTCGTTGAATCCTTTCATCGCCTGCTGGCCAAGGTTGGTCATGGTCAGCAGTACATAATCGACCTTGCCCGAGTCGAGCAACTTCAGAAGATCTTCATCGCGTCCAACCTCAACAATCTTCCCGCCAAAGTTGCGAATCAACGATGCCTCGTAGGAACCGGTTACCCCCCCGATCTGACGCCCCTTTAAATCGGCCAGAGATTTCAAGCTGCGAGCACCGATCCTGGCAACAATGTAGCTGTCAAACTTGAGGTAAGAGGAAGTAAAGGAGGCGAACTCCCGCCGCTCCTTCAGGGGAGTCATCAAAGGGATCAAATCTACCTTGTGAGATTGCAATAGCTCGATGGACTCTTGCCAGGTACGGGTCGGTACCAGCTCAAACCGAACACCGGAGCGCAGGCTGATAAGCTTCATCAGGTCAGCAGCATACCCGTGCAACCTCCCCTCTTCGTCGATCTCGCTGATACCGGAAAAGGAGGGAGCTACGGCAAACCGGATCACTTTTTTCTGTTTTAGCCATGCCATCTCGGCAGGCTCCAGCAGCAGATCGACCTTGAACCGGCGATCCCCCTCGGCCAGGCGCAGACGGGAATCGGTCACCGGGATCCTCTGATATGCCTGCCAGATCCGCTCAGTCAGCTCACTATTATTTGCGCTTGTCGCAATCGTCAGGGCGCTGCTGCTCAACCAGCGAGGAGTCGCAATCCCCATGGTGTCAGGGAGGCGCTGCAGCTCGCGCACCAGAATAGGTCCCAGCGCCAGATAACCATCAGCCAGACCCAGCTTGACCATATAGGTTGCCTCATCACGGCTCTCGACCTGGGTCACGTTGGGCATTCCCAGCGATGCCAGCTCACGGCAACTGCCAAACCCGCGGATACAAACCCAGCGCATTTTTTTTGCTTGCTCGATCGTTAACCGCTGGTTGGGATGTTGCATCAGGATAGCGCGGCCATAAGAGCCGAGGTGACCGATATGGTTCACCCCCTCCACCGGTAAAGCATCAAGCTCTACCCCGACCAGCGCATCAACCTCCCCCTTCTTCAGCGCTTCCTGAGCTTCGATATAAGAGTTAAAGGATACGCAACGCAGCGATAATCCCATCTCGGCGGCAATCCGCAGGGCCAGCTCCTTGAGCGGACCAGCGTACTGTTTCGATGGCACCTCGTAGATAAAGGGGGGATAGCCACCACGGGGGACACCCACCACCAGCTCCTGAGAGAAGCCCTGCTCATCAATCGCTCTTTGTTCCTCTTCGGGCGATGACTCCGCAGTAACGTGCCAACTCAACAGAAGCAGTGAGCAAAAAATCAGTAGGAGATGACAAGCGCGAGACATGAGCTATTTGTCCTGATGAGTGAGGCCAATACGATTCATCCTCGACCCTCTAGATAATGGCTCTAGCCGGTGAGAAAACAAACAGGCCCGCTATAAACGGGGCCAAGAGGATAGAGGTATATTGGCTGAATGTGAATAAACAATCCTCTTTAATGCAAAAAACGTGACAGATTTTGGTCTGTCACGTCATTTTTTTGCAACGTTAAAGAGATTGGGGGGAACAACGCCCCACCACATCAGGTTATTCGATTTCCAAGCCGGAAGCCTGTTTGATACTCGCGCTCACGGATATGGGAGATCTGCCCCTCATACCCTTCCAGGCCGATATCTTTCAGCAGGGCAGGCGAGAGATTGATCACGGCGAGACGACGCTCAACCTTGGCGATCCGCTTTTGTACCAAAGACTCGACGCTACGCAGTAAAACCAGTTCGATAGACATGACATTCTCCAGTTGAACATGCGGTTCTCCCGGAGAAAGTGGATATCACCCTGCGGGACGAACCGCGGGTGATAAAAAGACAGGGGTTACCTGTTTACGCCACGCGGTAAAAGAGCACGAGATTTCACGCCGCACGCAGTGCCGCGAGAGAATGCAAGATTTAGCATCTGATGGTGCATTTTCGTCTCCTTACCGGGTAAAAGTTGAACAGGTTGCAGCAGTCTAAAAAAACTCCGAATTTAACACAAGCCTCTTGCGGCTCCTTTTAAACGTTTTTACGGCATTTTATGCTGCCCGAAAGAGAGTCTGGGTCATCAGATCCCCGAGAGCAGCCGGTACTCTTCCAACACATAGGTATCCGTCATGCCGCTGACATAGTCGAGCAGCAGGCGCACCCGGTAGTACCACTCCTGCTCCTGCTCGCAGACAAAACGATCGTCCCGCACGGCCACCGCCAGCCGATAGGCCTTGATATGGCGCGCCGACAGGCGGTGATAGAGCCGCCGGGCGAAGAAGAGTTCACTCCCCCCCTCACCCGCCAGCAGACGGGAAAATTGCCCGGACGGCATTGCCAGCAGGCAAGAGTAGGTAGCGAGCACACCACGCAGGGCGGCGTAGCCTTCCAGTTCAAGCGCCTCCACCTCAGGGCGCATGAAAACCTGCGCCCGCGCAACCTGCTTGAGGATATCGAGCACCCGCGCCGCGGGAGCCTGACCGTGAAGCAGGGCCTGCGGATAGCTCCCCTGCAGGATCGCCTCATGCTCGCTGATATAGGTGCTGGCCGCCAGCGCCACCAGATCTCTGGTCAACTGGTGACGAAAATAGGGAAAGAAACCCCAGCTGGAGCGTTGTGCATCGCCAAGCAGGGTCGTCATGTAATCGCTGCCATCAGCGCTGCAGAGGGCAGCCAGCAGCTCGTTCAGGGTGAGAATGCGCCGATCTACCGCATCCTCCAGATCAGCGATGCAGTAGGAGATGTCATCTGCCGCCTCCATGATGTAGACCAGCGGATGGCGGCAGCCGGGAGCCAGCTCCAGACTCTGGCCGAGGGCGCGATAGAGAGGCTGTTCACTGAAGAAGATGCCGCGCTTGCTGCTCCAGCCATGATGCTGGCCGTAACTCACGCCGGGTTGCGGCTGCTGCGGGTATTTGCACAGCGCCCCCAGCTGGCCGAGCGTCAGGTTGAGCTCGTGCAGGCTGTGTACCAACCGCAAGCTCTGGGCATTGCCGTCAAACAGCAGCAGATCCTGACGCAGCTCCGCCCACTGGGCCGAGGGGGGCTGTGCCAGTGACTGCTGATAGAGGGAATCGAGCATCTCGCCGAGACACTGGCTCATCACCTGCTCGCCGAAGTGGCCGAACGGCGGGTTGCCCACGTCGTGCAAGAGGCAGGACATCTCCACTAGGTTGATAAAGGCCCCCTCGCACACCACACCGGCTGGCAATTCAGCCAGAATGCGGCGACTGATCTGGCGGCCGGTTTCCTGCACCTCCAGCGAATGAGTAAGGCGGCTGCGTACCGAGGCCTTCACATCGAGCGGGAATACCTGGGTCTTCTGCTGCAACCGGCGCACCGGTGCCGCCTGCACTATGCGGGCGCGATCCAGCTCGGTCGCCTCCAGCAGATCCTCATTCCCCCAGGGGTGAATACGCTCCGGGGTGATCAAACGGCTATACATCCTGTGGCTCCTTGCCCGCGGCTCCCATTAGATTCAAGACAACAACCAGCGGCGCAGACGGGCGATATCGCCCGGATATTCCCGGCGCAGCGTCTCAATCCAGTCTTCCACATTCTCCCACCAGGCGGGATGATCTGGGCTCTGGATCAGTTGCGCCGTCTGCTGCAGGCGACGCAGGCCGATGGAGCCTGCCGCCCCCTTGATCTTGTGCGCCTCCTCCACCACGCCAGCCTGATCCCGCGCGATCATGTTGGAGTCGAGCACCGCCATGTAGTCGGGCATCATCTTCTCGAACAGCTCGACGCTGGAGAGCAGTACCGGCTTGCCCACGGTATCGGCATAGTCGGTAAGGAAAGGCAGATCCAGCAACGCATCCTGAGCCACCGCATCAGCCTGCTCGTCCGCCTCGTCGTCGGCCAAATCGGCAAACAGGTGACCAATCACCTCGCGCACCGCCTTCGAGCCGAGCGGCTTGTTGATCACATCGCGCATGCCGCGATCCAGATAGTACTGGCGATCACCGGTTACATTGGCCGTCAGGGCAACCATGGGCGGCAAACTTTCGCCGTAGCGCTCGAGCAGGGTTGCCGCCACATCGAACCCGGTCATGTCCGGCAGCTGGATATCGAGCAGGATAAGGTCGAAATCATCCGGGTTGGCCATCGCCAACGCCTGGGCGCCATCGCGCGCCACCTTGACATGATGGCCGAGCTTGTTCAGCAGGGCACAGGCAACCGTCACATTGAGCTCGACATCCTCTACCAGCAGGATGTCGAGGGAAGGCATCTCCTCCTCCGTCTCCGGCAACACCTGCTCGACACAGGCGACCTCCAGCTCGGCGGTAAAGCAGGAACCCTCACCCGGCTCGCTATCCACGTAGAGCTGACCGCCCATGGCCTGTACCAGCTGGCGCGACACAGCGAGGCCGATACCGGTACCGGTAGCGTGCTTCTTGCCCTGCACCTGATAGTACATGGCGAAAATTTTCTCCTGCTGGGCGCGGGGAATGCCGACGCCGGTATCTTCCACCTCAAAGTGGAGCGCCAGCTTGCCCGGCTCGTCGGCAGGATGGGAGAGGCAGCGCACGGTAACGCCGCCCTCATCGGTAAACTTGACCGCATTGCCCACCAGATTCCACAGCACCTGACGCAGTCGGGTACCATCCGCCATCACGAATTGCGGCATGTCGCCATCGCGATCAAAGTGCAGATAGAGCCCCTTCTGCTCCGCCTGAATACGCGACAGCGTCTCCAGCTCGTCGAGGAACGCGGGCAGGTCGATCCGGGTTGGCGCGATCTCAAGCCGGCGCCGATCGAGTTTGTCCAGGTCGATGATGTCGTTGAAGATGTTGCCGAGGGTGACCGCACTCAAGTGAATGGTCTTGAGCTGCTGGCGCTGGCTCGGGTCGAGGGGGGTATCCATCAGCATGCGGCTCAATCCCACGATGCCATTGAGCGGGGTACGCAGCTCGTGGCTAATGGTGGAGATGAAGGTGGTCTTGTCGCGGCTCGCCTTCTCCAGCTTGTCCTGATACTGCTTGCGCTCGGTGATGTCACGGCCAAAACCGAGCAAGCCGAGCCGCTTGCCGAAGCGGTCGAAGAAGGGCACCTTGCGCAGCTCGAAGTAGGCCTTGCGACCATCGGGGTACTCCAGCCACTGCTCGTAGGTGAGCGGCTCGTTGCTGGCAAAGACCTGGCGGTCGGTCTCCACCACCTTGTTGGCGATCTCCTGCTTGTAGACGTCAAACGGGGTGAGGCCAATCAGCTCGTTCTCCGCCTTGCCGGTCAGCTCCTCCATGGCGCGGTTGCAACCGGAGAACTGCTCATCCTCATTGCGGTAGTAAACCAGATCGGGGGAGCAGTCGATAAAGGAGCGCAGCAGAGCGGTGCGCTCTCCCAGATGAAGCTGGGCTTTCTCCCGCTGGAACACCTCGTTCTCCAGATCCTCGATGGCCTGCAGACGCAGGCTCTCGGCCCGGTTGGTCTCGGCGATCTGGCTGTTGAGGCGGCTGATGTTCTCCTGCAGCTGGTTGTTGAGCTCGAGATCCCGCTCGCGCATATCCTGCAGCTTGCGCACCATCCGGCTCAGCCGCTGGCGGGAATCCTCCAGCTGATCCACCACGATGGAGAGAAAATAGACCGCCCAGGGCGTGACCAGCAGACCAAAAAACACCGAGCGCACGAAATCGATGACATCGATGCTGCCCCGCAAAAACAGGGTGACCCCCATCTGGATGGCGACCGCCAGCACTATGATGCCGGTGGCCAGAAACATGCTGAAACGCACCAGACCCAGCTTGGTCATCAGATCGACGTAATATTGCGCCCAGGATTTAATCTGCTTCATCTTGTTGTTTTCTCCCCGATATTCGCCGGACAGAATACCAGCACAACGCGCTTAACTCTTGTGTGATAAGCCAATAATTGGAGATTCCTGTATCATATGTGACCATTGCACTCGCCCGGGCAATACCAAGGTGACATCAGCAGCACGAACATCCCGGGCTTTACACCTCAACAGTTTGATATATCAGGAGTCTTTTGATGCGCAATCTCACCTTGCTGGGTCTCGGCCTGCTTGCGAGCCACGCTGCATACGCCGATCTGGGCGAAATTCCGCGCCAGTCCGGTTGGTCCGGCTTCCTGTTGGGCGGCGTCAGCGCCACCAGCTACAAGTCCAACTTCTATGCCGGCGACGACAACCACAGTCGCATCAATGATCTGGGCTCACCGGATAGCGAGAACAAGCTGACTCCGCTGATCAACGCCGATATCCGCTATACCTTTGCCGATACCCGCACCCAGATCTTCCTCGGTAACCTCATTCAGGATGCCATCCGCTTCGACTTTACTCAGCAGTTCGGTCTGCGTCAGGAGATGGGCGACAAGGGGATCGTCGCTACCTCGCTGGTATTCAACGCCATGCCGGTCAAGCTGTGGAGCGATCCTTTTGCCACCGGCGTGGATCGCAGCTCCACCGACCTGAAATCCAAAGGGGCGCGTTTCGCCTGGGACAAGATCTGGGGCAGCAACTTCAACGGCAGCATCACCGCCCGCAGCATCGATATGGATGATGAGCAGAGCGGCCAGCAGTATGACCGGATCCATGGCACTCACTACGCCTCCATGCTGGATCGCAATGGCAAGATGTATGACATGCAGCTCTCCTACAAGTGGACCTTCGCCGACGGTCAGGCTCTGGAACCTGCGCTGATCTACAAGCAAGCCAACCTCGATGGCAGTGCCGAGAGCTTCGAAAACACCGGCCTGCAACTGACCTATGCCAAGCGTGGCCCCCAGTGGTCCATCGTCAGCAACGTCTATGCCGGCAAGCGCAAGTATGACGAAGCCAACCCCATCTTCGGCCAGCGCGCCGATGCGGACGAGTTCGCCATCAACGGCACCTTCTTCTGGCATAGCCTGTTCGGGGTGAAACCACTCAGCGCGACCTTTACCCTCTCCTACGCCAACGCCAGCTCCGATATCGGCTTCTACGATACCGAAGCGAGCCGCGTCAGCACCGGCCTGCTCTACAACTTCTAACAGCAGCAAAGCCGTGATAAAAAAGGCCACCCCATGGGTGGCCTTCTCATTGCTGCCGTAGACCTGCTTCAGATACCGAGCGAGTCAAGCAGATCGTCGTGGTCGTTGCTGGCGGCCGGAGCTGCTGCTGGCGCCGGTTTGGCCGCATCCTGCTTGGCCTGGGCGATCAGGGCATCAGGATCCAGCTCCTCGTGCTCCATCCCTTCATTGTGAATACGGATGAACTCGGTCTTGTCCATCGCCAGCTCCAGATAGAAGATGTTGTTGCGAGCAGTGAAGAAGGTGACGCGGCGGGATTCCGGGCTGTCGAGATTGGTATCGACGCTCAGCATCACCTGCTTGTTGAGGGCCAGCATCTTCGGCTGGTTCTGGGTGATGTGAGTCTGCAGATCGCGGCCCACCTTGACGGTGAAGCTGCCGACGATCTGGTTCATCAGCTCACCCATCACGTTGCTCACCTCGTCGGAGGTGTGAGAGATGGCGAGATCCTCCTTGGAGAGCCCCATGCTCAGCATGTAGCTCTCGTAGAGTTCCATGGCGGCAGCGGCGGAGAAGTTGATCACCACCAGACCGGAGAAGCCGCCATCGAACAGCACGAAGCAGCCGATATCGGGCTTGAGGCAGGTCTTGCTGATCCGCTGCACCATACCGGAAAAACGTACCTGACTCATGGTCGCGGCACTCAATACGTCGGTTACCGAGTTGCAAAGGCTGAGCAGTACATCCTCAGTCGTCAACACGACGTCATCATCGGATCTTGTAACTATCATGTGTCCTTCCTGAACATCGAGAATGGGCTTATCTATACCATAACTCTAACAGATGGCGCGGCCAGAAGACTGAAATAGCGACATGCCTCTCAGTTGACTCTGTTATCAGTGGCAGCCGGGGTAAATCCGCCCAGATTGCCGAGTCGCGCAAGCCAGCGATCGACCTCCTGCTGCAGAGTTTCTGGCTGGTATGGAACGGCAGGATGGGCTCCCCAGATGGGGCCAGGCCAGGAAGCATCTGTGGCAAAGCGGGCGACATGATGAATGTGCAGCTGCGGCACCAGATTGCCGAGCGCGCCGATGTTGATCTTGTCCGGACTGAGGGCCTGCTCCATCAGCGCCGAGACGGCGCAAGACTCCTGCATCAGCTGTTGCTGCTGTTCCGGTGCCAGATGGTGGATCTCGCGCAGGTTGGCCACTCGCGGCACCAGAATCAGCCAGGGGTATTGACTGTCTTTGGCCAGCAGGACGCGGCAGAGCGGCAGATCGCCAAGCCAGCAGGTATCTGCCTGCAGGCGGGAATGCAATTCAAACATGAACACCTCGTTGAGTACGATAAAGAGGGCATCCGACAGGGATGCCCACGTTACTGCAACGGGCGGCAAACTTAAAGCTGCGGCACGGCCCAACTGATAAAGCGCTTGCGAAGGGCCGGGTCTGCCTTGAGGAACAGCTGCTGCAACTGCCCTTCCAGCTCGCTGACTGCCACAACAGGTTGAGACCCGCTAGAAACAGCATTGATTGATGGTGCAGCAACCACTCCCGCCGCCAGCGCCGCCTTGCCACCACTGCGGTTGTATTCAGCCAGTTTCCCGTTCCAATCCACCCCAAGCAGCATGCCGCTGGTCACCAGTGCATCCTGCTGGATGGCAAGTCCCCGGCCACTCTCCTGCAACGCCACTGCGGGCGATTTGGCATAGGCCTGCATCCCCTGCTCATCGGCCGGTACGCTCGCCACCAGTTGCAACCGCTGGTTGCTCGCCTGATAGCGCACCACCTGCGGCTCGGAGCGAACCTGCCGGTCATTCTCGCTGCTGCTGCGGCTGGGGATGACCCCCTCGAAACGCACCAGCAACTGCTGTTCGCCATCGGTCAGGGTGGCGTGCTGCTCATCCTGCAGCGTGCCACTGCTCACCGCGAGGATGCGGAAATTCTCCGGCACACTCACCTCGACCGCCGCCTGCACGCAGGCGGTGCCGCACAGCAGCGCCAACCCCGCCCATCTCCAATGCTTGTTCATCGCTTCTCGCTTCCAGATGCCGACAATGGGCGCAGGGTAGCAGCCGAAGATGACAGAAAAATAACGAAGCCGGGCACCATCAGCGCAGCCGGAGCGATACGCCCTCTTACAGCAGATAACGGGGATGATCGGCAAACCACTGGGCCAGCACCTGCTTGAACAAGCGGATTTTGCGTGGCACCCGCCGCTGCTGGGCATGCAGCACATGAAGCTGGTGCAGACCGCTCTGCCACTCGTCGAGCACGGTCACCAGCTCTCCCGCCGCCAGCAGGGCATCCACCGCCACCAGCGGGCATTTGGCATAGCCCATGCCTGCCCGGGCCAGCTCAATGACGGTGCTGTATTGATTGGCCCTCACCCTGCCCTGGACCAGAATGTGGGCCTCTTCGCCCTTGCGGCTGAAGTGCCACTGCTCCCAGGCCGGATTGCTCCCCATGGGCAGGCAGGATAGCCCCCCCAACTCATAGGGCGTTGCCGGTTTCCCCTCCCTTGCCACCAGAGCTGGGCTAGCCACCACCACATCCTTAAGCCGGCCAAGGGGGAGCGCGACCAGATTGTCCGGCACCTCATTGATGGCGCGCAGGGCGATGTCATTCTCGCCCTGGCTCATGTCGACTACCTGATTGGTGAAGTTTAGTTCGACCGCAACCCCGGGACAGAGCGTGGCAAAGCGAGCGATCAGCTCGCTCACCATGCGATCGCCGGTGCTGATTGGGCAGGTGAAGCGCAGTCGTCCGCTATCCTCTTCGGTCAGCGCCTGAATATCCTGCTCCGCCTGCCGTGCCAGCGCGAAGATCTCGCCCGCCTGCAGATAGAGGGTCGATCCCGCCTCGGTCAGACTGAGCCGGCGGGTGGTACGTTGCAGCAACTGGGCGTTGAGGGAGGACTCCAGTGCGCTGACATGGCGACTCAGCATCCCCTTGCTCACCCCCAGCGCATCGGCGGCGGCAGAGAAACTGCCCCGCAAAACCACCTCGTAAAAACTGGCCAGATGGGCGATATCCATCATTAGCTCCAATATGGAAACAATGGATTTATTTTACGCGCTTTTTCTCTTTTTTTGTTGCACTAGAATCAACACATCCCAACCAGAAGTGACAGAGATGAAGATTGTGATTGTGGGTGCGTCCGGCACCATAGGTTCTGCCGTCAGCGAATTGCTTGCCAGGGATCATCAGGTGATCCGGGTCGGCCACAGCCAGGGGGATGCCACGGTCGACATGCGCGATCCCGTCTCCATCAAGGCGCTGTTCGCCAAGCTGGGTCAGTTCGATGCGCTGGTAGTGGCCAGCGGCAGCGCCGCCTTCAATGCCCTGACCGAGATGACCGATGAAGAGTGGCAGGTGGGGCTTCAGAGCAAGCTGATGGGCCAGATCAATCTGACCCGTGCCGCCATCCCCCACCTGAGCGACAATGGCTCCATCACCCTGATCAGCGGTATTCTGAGCGAGGAACCCATCAACTGGGGCGCCAGTGTCACCACTATCAATGGCGCGATCGAGCACTTCGTCAAAGCGGCCGCCTGCGAGCTGCCCAGGGGCCTTCGCATCAACGTGGTAAGCCCGACCGTGCTGGCGGAGTCGATGGACAAATACGCCGATTTCTTCCCGGGCTTCGTGCCGGTGCCCGCCGCCAAAGTGGCGCAGGCCTACAAGAAGTCGGTGCTGGGCATCCAGACCGGTCAGGTGTTCAAGGTCAACGGCTGATCGTCGGGCGCCGGATAGAAAATAAAACGGGCCCCGCTATGGGGCCCGTCTGTTTCTCTGTGTCTCTCCTTCGTCATCGGCAAACGTTTGTTTTTCGATGACAAAAAAGAGCGCAACTCTTAGTCGATCAGACCGTACTGCGCGCGCAGGATATCGATGATCTCCTGCTTCGGGTTGGCCGACAGCTCCAGCTTGTGGCCGATGATCTTCTCGGCGATCCCGACGTAGGTGCTGGAGATATTCATCATCACTTCGGTCGGCAGCTTGTTGTCGCGGGCCAGGGCGAAGCGTTCCGGCATGCGGTTCTTGTTGAGCAGGATGTCCGGATCCGGGAAGTGGTTGAGCAGCCACTGACGGAAACCCTCTTTCGACTTCTCGACAATCTGGCCGTCGCGCAGGGCGGCGCCATCCCAGATGCGGGAGCTGTCGGGGGTACCCACTTCATCCATGTAGATCAGCTTTTCGTTGCCAGCGGCATCGTGGACGTAGCCAAACTCGAACTTGGTATCGACAAAGATCTGATCCAGCTCGGCCAGTGCGTCGCTGATGACGTTGAAGCCCTCTTTGAGCAGCACTTCGTAGCGGTCGATATCGGCTGGCTTGCTGAAGTTGAAGCCCTTGTAGTGGCGCTCGATATCGGCACGGGATACGTTGACGTCATCGGCTTCCGGCACGCCATCCAGCCCTTTCAGCACGCCCTTGGTGGAGGGGGTGATGAGGATCTCCGGCAGCTTCTGATCCTTCTTGAGCCCTTCCGGCAGGGTGATGCCGCAGAACTCGCGCTCGCCATCCTTGTAGGCTCGCCACATGGAACCTGTGATGTACTGGCGGGCGATCGCCTCGATCATCACCGGACGGGCTTTTTGCACGATCCAGACAAAGGGGTGCGGGATGTCGAGAATGTGGCTGTCGGCCAGCCCCTTCTCCTTGAACAGCTTGAACCAGTGGCTGGAGATGGCGTTGAGCGCCGCCCCTTTGCCCGGTACGCCGTTCAGCCCGTTCACACCTTGCCAGATGCAGTCGAAGGCAGAGATCCTGTCGCTGATCACCATGATGGCGAGCGGCGCATCCGCTGGCACGTCATAACCCTTCTCGCGAATGAGACGGGCGCTGTCTGCGGCGGTCAGCCAGTAGACGCTACGCACTTTACCGGAATGGACAGGCTTATCGGTACGGATCGGCAAATCGTCATTCACCGCCAATACTTGGTCTGCAAGACTCATGGCTAATAACACTTCCTGTTTGTGGGGGGTAATCAGAGAGGAGCATCAAGCCCCGCTCTCGTTGGGGGTAATCAATCCATGCCCTGCACGCCGGCATCCACATTGACTGGCTCGCCAGCCGTGCAGAGATAAAAAAACAGGGGCACAAGGCCCCTGTATTTATTCTGATTTTGCTGCCTGTGCAGCCAGTCCTTTGGCAAACGCCTCGGACATGCTGATGTACATCTGGGAGATAACCCCAGACGACACCGGCTTCTTGTCCTTGTCGAACAGGGTGATGGAGGTCTTGCCTCCCGCCATTTCACCCAGCTGGAAGCGGTACTTCTCCTCTTCCAGTTTGAACGGCTCGCTCCCTTTCGCCTTCCAGAACTCGGCAGACGGGGCTTCATACTCGACGTCGATCCAGCCCAGCGACTGCTGGGTATCCTTGATGACGAAGCCGTAGCCCGGCAGCACCTGGTTGAGACGGCGCCACACCTGCTCGAAGGAGCCATCGGCAATCCAGGCGCTCAGCTCGTTGTTGTCCAGACCCAGTTCCAGCCCCATGCCATCGTTGGACTTGTGCTGTTCGCGGGACTTGAGCTGGCTGTCGTAATAGAGAGAGAACTGGTTGAGCACCCGCACGGCATAACGCTGCGCTTCAGCCGGGCTCAGCTGGGTAGTGGTCTCGCCATCGAAGCTCTCTTCGTGATCCAGTACCCGTACCGACATGTTGACGGCGTGGCGCGCAGCATCGTTGCGCACGGTGAACTGATAACGCTGACGGATTTTGAAATCGTCGTCATCTTCACCCCAGCCATCAAGGGCGACCGTGTTGTCAAACCAGCCGGTCTGCAGCACGCCGGCCTGCTGGTCCAGCTTCTCGGTGGTGACCTTGTACTTGGCCAGGAAGTTCATCAGGAACGACCAGGTGTCGCGCTCCACGCTCTGGCTGGTGCTCAGGGCATAGTAGGCGATGGTAGGTTCACTGGCATTCTGGACGACCTGGCTACCCGGCACCACGGTCAGCAGCTGGGCGGGCGGACGCACGTCGATCTTGGCGCCGAGAGCACCGTCACGGCTGCTCTCGGGCAACGGCGGAATATCGAACTGGCTGTTGAAGGCGGGGGCGCTCAATCCTGACGGGATCAGGAATGCACGGCCCTCGAGGCGGGCATCTTCATAACCGAAGTCGCGGTTGGCCATTTTGCGATCCTGGGGCGTGCTGCACGCGGCCAGCACGGCGGCGGTCGCAACAGTCAGCACCAGACGGGCACTATTTCCCTTTCCATTTGATTTAAACACTCGCCATCAACTCCGCAGTGGTCAGTGCTCGCGCCATCAGCTGTTCACCCTCGGGAGAGAGTTCAACCAGCGGCAGACGCAAGGTTGCTGTTGCAATCAATCCCAGCTGGGCACAGGCCCATTTCACCGGGGTGGGGCTCGGTTCGCAGAACAGAGTCTTGTGCAACGGCATCAAGAGATTGTTGATGTCGTGGGCCAGACCGGCATCACCGGCCAGCGCAGCACGACACATGTCGGCCATCTGGGCCGCTGCAATATTGGTGGTGACCGAAATGACACCATCACCACCTTGCAGCATAAAATCACAGCCAGTGGCATCATCGCCACTGTAGAGGGCAAAATCCGGCCCGCACAGCTCGCGCAGCAGCGGGGTGCGACTCAAATCGCCGGTTGCCTCTTTCAGGCCGATAATACCGGGCACCTTGGCCAGACGGGCCACGGTCTCCGGTTTCAGGTCGCAGCAGGTGCGACCGGGCACATTATAAAGAATTTGGGGCAGACCACTAGCCTCGGCGATCGCACAATAGTGGCGATAGAGACCTTCCTGAGTGGGTTTGTTGTAGTAAGGGGTCACCGAGAGACCAGCAACCACGCCGGTTTTGGCCAGGCGTTTGCTCAGTTCGATGGCGTGGGCAGTATTGTTGGAGCCACTGCCGGCAATGACAGGAATGCGACCGGCAGCATATTCAACGGTCTTTTCAACGACGGCAATGTGCTCTTGCTCGCTCAGGGTCACCGACTCCCCTGTAGTTCCCACAGCAACAATGGCGCTGGTTCCGGCGCTGACATGATACTCGACCAGCTTGGCCAGACTGGCCCAATCGACTTCACCTGAAGCCAGCATAGGGGTAACGAGGGCAACAATACTACCGCGCAACATGGATATTTCTCCCGATTTTCAGGGCCGTAATGGTAAAGCTGCCCCCTTTGAAAAACAAGGGAGAGAGGGGACAAGCCGTGATACCATCGGCCACAAAAAGCAATAAATGAGAGTCGGGGGAGCACCGCGCTGCGGGCCATCAACAGCCCGAAAATCGGCAATCCTGTGCGGCTTTCAAGATACATAACGGACGAGAGAAGATTTATGACTCACTATCTGGTCGTAACGGCCATCGGCACGGACAGGCCTGGCATCGTCAATGAAGTGACCCGTCACGTCAGTAGCTGTGGTTGCAACATTGTGGACAGCCGTCTTGGCATCTTCGGCAATGAATTCACCTTTATCATGCTGCTCTCTGGCGACTGGAACAGCATGATGCAACTCGAGATCAGCCTCCCCCTGCGCAGCCAGGAGTGGGATCTCATCACCATGATGAAGCGCACCGAGCGCCACCAGTCGCTCCAGTATGACGTGAGCGCCAGCGTCGGGATCCTGATCCGTGACGAACCGGGCATCGTAAGCCAATGCACCCAGTTCTTCAGCGAACATGGCTGGAACATTCAGGCGATGCAGTCCATGACCCTGGAACAGCAGCCATTCAACCTGCTCAAGATGAGCTTCCAACTCAATCTGGCCAAAGAGGGAGAGGTTGAACGGTCGCAGACCGCCTTCGCCGAATTCTGTCGTGAACTGGGCGCAGAATCGTTCGAGTTTATCGTCAATCGCAAACACGCCTGAGCACTCACTCAAGGAGAACCCATGCAACCATTACAAGCTGGCAGCCCCGCCCCCGACTTCACTTTGCCCGACCAGAATGGCAATCAGGTCAGTCTCGCTAGCCTGCGCGGCAAGAAAGTGCTGGTCTATTTCTATCCCAAGGCGATGACCCCCGGCTGTACCACCCAAGCCTGCAGCCTGCGCGATGTGAACGCCGAACTGGCCGCCCTCAATGTGGTGGTGCTTGGCATCAGCCCGGATCCGGCCAAACGGCTGAAGAAGTTCGAAGAGCGGGACCAGCTCAACTTCACCCTGCTGGCCGATGAAGACCACGCCGTCGCCGATGCCTTTGGCGTCTGGGGTCCGAAGAAGTTCATGGGCAAGGAGTATGATGGTATTCACCGCCAGAGCTTCCTGATCGACGAAGAGGGCAAGATTGCCCACCACTTCGACAAGTTCAAGACCAGCGATCACCATCAGGTGGTACTGGATTTCCTCAAGGGATAACCCTCCCCTGCGTCATTGAAAGGCCTGCCACGCAGGCCTTTTTTGTCTGGCCAGCCGCCGCTCGCCTGCAGATTTTTCTCACCAACTCCCCCGCCCAGATCAAAAAATTCATTTTATATATGGGTTAACGTGACCCCAGAATCATCTTCCAGCGAGATATCCCATGAACATGAGCAACACAGAGCGTTTGATCCTGAGCAACCAGTACGAAATTCTGGCGAAACTCAATCCGGAGAAAGCAGACTTCTACCAGCGCGCCAGCACCATCATCGAACGCGGCTACTGCCTGCAGATCCTCGAGCTGGAGAAGAGCTTCGGCCATCTGGATCTGGCGACCTGCCAGGAGGTGATCGATACCCTCGAGCTGCACCACGCACTGGCCATCTCATGGGGCAATCTGGATGGGGCCGATCAGGGCGAGATCAACGCCAGTCGGCTGGAGTTCAACGGCTACAGCCGCAGTCAGGAGCGTGAGCTGGCCGACTACGTCTGCTTCCTGCTGGAGGTGGACAAGCGCTTCCCCGAGCTCAAGTGCCCGTGCGACGAGCTCTCCAGCGACATCGCCATGCGCGACAAATACCAGCGGATGTTGCAGGTGTGGCGCCAGTGCCCCCGTCAGTACAAACTCTCCATTCAGGAGATCCGCAAGGTACTGGCGGCCTGATCCGCACACCGACTGCAACAAAAAAGGCGCCACTGGCGCCTTTTTTACGTTTGAATCGGGTTATTCGTAGAGAAACGATTTGTCCAGCTGCTGAAACGCAGCCTTGAGGGTATCGGCCAGCTCTTCATAGCGCGGCTGGGAAACCAGCTGACGGCGACCGCCCTGCTCGTTCATCTTGCCGTTGATCTCCCGATACCAGCTCGCCAACGAAGGGGGCAAACGGGTGTCGGCACGCTGACCGAGCCAGTAGTAGCCCTGCAGCGGCAAACTGAGCAGAAACAGCACCGAGGTGATGACGGAGGGCCAGTAGTGCAACTCGCCAAACTGGAACTGCAGCATCACGCTCAGCACCGCCAGCGCCGGAATCACCTTGAGGGCGAACTCGGTCGCCTTGATCACCCGATTTTCAGGAAACATCGAATTGAGCTCGGGACGGCGCGGCCAAAGCGTCATATAATGGCGGCCTTGCTGTAACTTAGTTCCAAAAATGTTCATGCTCATACTACCTCCGAGCGCTTTTTGAACGTACCAACGGCAAAACCTCGACAAAATTTGATGCAAAGTAACAAAGGTTGAGGATGACTTTGTTATTTTTCAACAATCGGGTTATCCTTTGTACGCCCATTTTTGCGTCAAAAGCGTCTTGCTATTGACCTGTCAGGGACGTCTGGATTTCGGGTCTTGTATCACTATACAAGGGGCAAGCAACAGATTGCCAACCCTCATAAGGATAAGTTGAAAGTTTTTGGCCGCACCGCGTCCAACGCATCCGCCTACACAACCCAATCTGCGATAGGATTTATTCATGAGTAAGCTGGTTCTTGTTCTTAACTGTGGCAGCTCTTCCCTGAAGTTTGCTGTCATTGACGCAACCACCGGTGATGACCTGCTGTCCGGCCTGGCCGAGTGCTTCAACCTCGACGACGCCCGCATCAAGTGGAAACTGAATGGCGAGAAAGGCAGTGCCGATCTGGGCGCGGGTGCCGCTCACCAGGAAGCGCTGGACTTCATCGTCAACAAGATCCTGCCGCTCAATCCTGAACTGGCCAAGAACCTGATCGCCATCGGTCACCGCGTTGTTCATGGCGGCGAGCGTTTCACCTCTTCCGTCGTCATCTGCGAAGACGTGATTGCCGGCATCGAAGCCGCTGTTCCGTACGCGCCGCTGCACAACCCGGCTCACCTGATCGGTATCCGTGAAGCTCGCCGCGTATTCCCGGCGCTGGCTGACAAGAACGTGGCCGTATTCGATACCGCGTTCCACCAGTCCATGCCGGAAGAAGCCTTCCTGTACGCCCTGCCGTACAAGCTCTACAAAGAGAACGGCATCCGTCGCTACGGCGCCCACGGCACCAGCCACTACTACATCAGCCTGGAAGCTGCCAAGCAGCTGAACAAGCCGGTTGAAGAGCTGAACATCATCAACTGCCACTTGGGCAACGGCGGTTCCGTCTGCGCCATCAAGAACGGCAAGTCTGTTGATACCTCCATGGGTCTGACCCCGCTGGAAGGCCTGGTAATGGGTACCCGCTCCGGCGATCTGGACCCGGCCATCATCTTCTTCCTGCACGACAAACTGGGCATGAGCGTTGCCGATATCAACACCATGCTGACCAAAGAGTCCGGCCTGCAGGGTCTGACCGAAGTCACCTCCGACTGCCGTTTCGTTGAAGACAACTACGACAGCAAAGAAGAAGCCAAGCGTGCCATGGACGTTTACTGCTATCGCCTGGCCAAGTACATCGGCGCCTACGCTGCCGCCATGGACGGTCGTCTGGACGCCGTTGTTTTCACCGGTGGTATCGGTGAAAACTCCGCCCCGATCCGTGAAATCACCCTGAACAAGCTGGGTCTGCTGGGCTTTGACGTCGATCACGACGCCAACCTGAAGGCTCGTTTCGGCAAGGGTGGCGAGATCACCAAGGCCGGTTCTACCAAGGCCCTGGTTATCCCGACCAACGAAGAGTGGGTTATCGCCCACGACGCGCTGGAACTGGTCGGCGCTTAATTGACGCAGTAACTCGAGGCCGCCCACCAGGGCGGCCTTTTCCTGATCCCAAAAAATGAACAAGGGGTATAAAGTGGCACGCACTATTATGCTTATCCCGGTCGGCACTGGTGTCGGCGTAACTTCCGTAAGCCTTGGCGTTGTTCGCGCCATGGAGCGTCACGGTGTCAATGTCAGCTTCTTCAAACCGGTTGCCCAGCCGCGTCCGGGTGAAACCGGCGCCGAGCGCTCAACCGCCGTTATCCGCGCAGCTGCCAACATCAATCCGCCCGAGCCCTTCACCCTCTCCTACGCCGAGAACATGATCAGCTCCAGCAACACCGACATCCTGCTGGAAGAGATCGTTGCCCGCTTCGAAGAGCACGTGAAGTCCAGCGGTGCCGAAGTGCTGGTTGTCGAAGGTATGGTGCCGACCGACAAGCAGCCCTTTGCCAACAAGCTGAACTACGACGTTGCCAAGGCGCTGGACGCTGACATGGTATTCGTGACCCACCCGGGCCATGACTCCAGCCAGAAGCTGAAAGAGCGCATCGAACTGGCCTGCTCCAACTTCGGTGGTGTCAACAACCCCCGTATCGTTGGTTGCGTGATCAACAAGGTTGGCGCGCCGGTTGACGAGCATGGCGTAACCCGCCCTGACCTGACCGAGATGTTTGAAGCCCATCACCACGCTTCTGACGCTGCCCACAACCTGGAAGTGCTGCAAGTGTTCGGCAAGAGCCCGCTGCGCATCCTGGGTTGCATCCCCTGGAACACCCAGCTGATCGCCCCGCGCGCCAAGGATCTCGCCAAGCATCTGGCCGCCAAGATCCTGCACAAGGGTGAGCTGGATAGCCGTCGCCTGCAGACCGTGACCTTCTGTGCCCGCTCCATCCACAACATGGTTGAGCACTTCCGTCCGGGCAGCCTGCTGGTCACCTCTGGCGACCGTTCCGACGTCATCGTGTCTGCCTGCCTCTCCGCCATGAACGGCGTCAAGCTGGGCGCCCTGCTGCTGACCGGTAACTATCATCCTGAGCCGCAGGTAATGGCCCTGTGCCAACAGGCCATGGCCACCGGCTTGCCGATCATGATGACCGGCACCAACACCTGGCAGACCGCCGTCAGCCTGCAGAACTTCAACGTCGATATTCCGGAAGATGACCGCGAGCGTATCGAGCTGGTGCAGGACTATGTGGCTGGCCACATCGACAAGCACTGGATCGAGTCGCTGACTGTCAGCTCTACCCGTTCCCGTCGTCTGAGCCCGCCGGCATTCCGTTATCAGCTGACCGAGCTGGCCCGTCAGGCCAACAAGCGTGTCGTGCTGCCGGAAGGCGACGAGCCGCGCACCATCAAGGCTGCCGCCATCTGTGCCGAGCGTGGCATCGCCCGTCCGGTGCTGCTGGGTAACCCGGAAGAGATCCGTCGCGTTGCCGAGCAGCAGGGTGTGGTACTGACCGATCGCGTCGAGATCATCGATCCGGCCGTAGTACGCGAGCGCTATGTGCCGCGTCTGGTCGAGCTGCGCAAGAACAAGGGCATGACCGAAGTGGTTGCCCGCGAACAGCTGGAAGACAACGTGGTACTGGGTACCATGATGCTGGAGCGCAATGAAGTTGACGGCCTGGTATCCGGCGCAGTGCACACCACTGCCAACACCATCCGTCCGCCGATGCAGATCATCAAGACCGCTCCGGGCTCTTCCCTGATCTCCTCCATCTTCTTCATGCTGCTGCCTGACCAGGTGCTGGTCTACGGTGACTGCGCGATCAACCCGGATCCGACTGCCGAGCAGCTGGCCGAGATCGCCATCCAGTCCGCCGACTCCGCTGCCGCTTTCGGCATCGAGCCGCGTGTTGCCATGATCTCCTACTCTACCGGTACCTCTGGCGCCGGTGCCGATGTAGAGAAAGTGCGTGAAGCGACCGAGCTGGCCAAGGCCAAGCGCCCCGACCTCATCATCGACGGCCCGCTGCAGTACGACGCGGCCATCATGGAGAACGTGGCCAAGTCCAAGGCGCCGAACTCACCGGTTGCCGGTAAAGCTACCGTGTTCGTGTTCCCTGACCTGAACACCGGTAACACCACTTACAAAGCGGTACAGCGTTCCGCTGACCTGGTCTCCATCGGCCCGATGCTGCAAGGCATGCGCAAGCCGGTCAACGACCTTTCCCGCGGCGCCCTGGTTGACGACATCGTCTACACCATCGCTCTGACCGGTATCCAGGCTGCTCAGGCTGACGAACAAGCCTAATCAGCTCTGGTCTGAAAAAACCGATCACAAAGGCTGTTCACCCCAGGTGAGCAGCCTTTTTTGTGGGGAATGTTTCTGAAGGCAGCATAAGCAGCCGAAGATTCAGAATCAGATAGATAAAAGTATGAGTGCGTTATGAGGGTGCGCGCCCTGCCATACAATAATTTCCATTTTGTATGTTCCGATAAAAGTCTTTATATATCTTATCGTTAGTCGAAAACAGCAATCTCTTATAGCAAAGCAACCCGCACCAATACCTGTAAAAAATGACAGCCGTCACATCTTCCAAATCTGGTTAATCATCCATACGAATACCCCACCACAAGGAAGTGTGAAATGCGTAAAAACAGCTTGTCCATCATCATGTTGCTGTCCGCCCTCCCCTTGTTCACCCAGCCCTCACTGGCCGCAGACAAGGTCGCACCCAAGCAGGCCACCACGGTTGCCGCCAAGCAGGAGAGCGGCAAAGTGGATATCAATACGGCAACCCTTGCCGAGCTCACCAACCTCAAGGGAATTGGTGACAAAAAGGCACAAGCCATCGTCGACTATCGCGAAAAACAGGGGAAATTTACCTCAGTTGATCAACTGGTTGATGTAAACGGCATCGGCCCGGCCACGCTGGAAGCCAACCGTGACATGATCATCGTCAAATAACGTCCGAGCACTGCATATGCAAATGGGGCAGCCTGTGGCTGCCCCATTTTTCTTCGGGTATCATGGGCCCACTTTGTATCTCTGGATATCTCTCCATGAAAAAGACACCTCTCGTTGTTCGCAAGGCCGTGCTCCCGGTAGCCGGTCTGGGTACCCGCATGCTTCCCGCCACCAAGGCCATTCCGAAAGAGATGCTGCCGGTGGTCGACAAACCCCTGATCCAGTACGTTGTGCGCGAAGCCATCGCCGCCGGTATCAAAGAAATCATTTTGGTCACCCACTCCAGTAAGAACTCCATCGAAAACCACTTCGACAAAAGCTTCGAACTGGAAGCGACCCTCGAGAAGCGGGTCAAGCGTCAGCTGCTGGAAGAGGTGCAACAGATCTGCCCGAAAGACGTCACCATCATGCACGTCCGTCAGGGTGAGGCCAAAGGTCTAGGCCACGCTGTGCTCTGCGCCCGCCCGCTGATCGGTGACAACCCATTTGCCGTGCTGCTGCCGGATGTACTGATCGATGAAGTGGCCAGCGACCCGAAAAAAGACAACCTGGCCGAAATGGTGCACATGTTTGAAGAAGACCAGATCAGCCAGATCATGGTGGAAGCTGTGCCCGAGAGTGAAGTGGACAAATATGGCATCGCCGACATCAAGGGTGAAGCGCTGACCGAAGGGATGTCCCTGCCGATGCAGGCTATCGTCGAGAAACCGCCGCGCGATGAAGCGCCCTCCAATCTGGCGGTAGTTGGCCGTTATGTGCTCTCTTCCAATATCTGGCCGCTGCTGGAAAAAACCCCTGCCGGCGCCGGTGACGAGATCCAGCTGACCGATGCCATCGCCATGTTGATGGAGCAGGAGCAGGTCAACGCCTACTTCATGAAGGGCAAGAGCCACGACTGCGGCAGCAAGATCGGTTATATGAAAGCGAATGTGGAGTATGCCGTACGTCACCGCGAGCTGAACGGCGAATTCATCGGCTGGCTGAAGCAGTTCGTCAAGCAGTTGTAATAGCTGAAAATTCCGTTTTTCATAGTGGTATTCAAGGAGCATCAAATGATGCTCCTTTTTCATTTTCGCAACAAAAAATCAATCAAGAATAAATAAATCCTCAGCAAATCATAATGTTGTAATTTATTCACACATGCTCTATAAGGATTGAGGCGTGTTTCTCGCCCTTGCATAAAAAACTCAAAAAAATATAAGACACAGGTGGAAGTTCCAATGAATAACCCGTCAAAAGGGACCTTTTTAGGTCACCCTAAAGGGCTTTTTTTGCTCTTTAGTACCGAACTCTGGGAGAGATTCTCCTATTACGGCATGCGTGCCGTACTGGTGCTCTATCTGACCGACCTGACTGCCAATGGCGGTCTGGGCTGGAGTCAGGCAGATGCCCTCAAACTCTACGGTATCTATACCGGTCTGGTTTACATCACTCCACTGATCGGTGGCTGGCTGGCTGACACCTTCCTGGGTCAACGCCGCGCCATCCTGTTCGGGGCCGTGCTGATGGCCGCGGGCCAATTCACTCTGGCTCTGCCCCACGCCATGTTCCCGGATATGGTCAACAGCGTCTTCTACACCGGTCTGGCTCTGCTGATCGTGGGTAACGGTCTGTTCAAGCCGAACATCTCCACCATGGTGGGCGACCTCTATGCAGAGGGTGACCACCGTCGTGACGGTGCCTTCACCATCTTCTACATGGGTATCAACTTGGGCTCCCTGCTGGCAGGCGTGATCTGTGGTGCTGCCGCGACCGCCTACGGCTGGCAAGCTGCCTTCGTCGGTGCCGGTATCGGTATGCTGCTCTCTCTGGTGATCCAGGCGACTCTGGCCCAGCGTTTCCTTGGTGACATCGGCCGTGTGACTGCCGCCCAGCGTGCAGCTGCTCTGCGTACTACCGAGCAGAAAGCGCCGCTGACCAAGCAGGAAGTGGATCGCATCAAGGTCATTCTGGTGCTGGGTCTGTTCACCATCATCTTCTGGGCTGGTTTCGAACAGGCTGGTGGTCTGATGAACCTCTATACCCAGGAGTACACTGACCGCATGATCGGCTCTTTTGAAGTGCCGACTGCCTGGTTCCAGTCCCTGAACCCCTTCTTCATCATCACTCTGGCGCCGGTCGTTGCGGCCATCTGGATCAAGCTCGGCAAGAAAGAGCCGAACTCTCCGGTGAAATTCGCCATGGGTCTGCTGTTCCTGGCCGTGGGTTTCCTGTTCATGGTCGGTGCCGTGCTGCAGCAAGGTGGTGACAACACCGTCAAGACCTCCATGTTCTGGCTGGTTGGCGCTTACCTGTTCCACACCCTGGGCGAGCTCTGCCTCTCCCCGATCGGCCTCTCCATGGTGACCAAACTGGCTCCGCTGCGTCTGGCCTCCCTGATGATGGGTGCCTGGTTCGGTTTCGTGGCTCTGGCCAACTACGCAGCGGGCTTTATCGGCTCTTTCGTGGGTGAAGCCGGCCCGATCGCCATCTTCGGCGGTATCGCTCTGGCTGCCGTGATCAGTGCCGTGATCCTGCTGACCATGGCCAACCGTCTGGTCTACTGGATGCATGGTGCCGAAGGCCCTGCCAAATCCACTGACCATCAGGATGAAAAACTGCAGTCCGCTACCGCATAAGCGAGTTGGACAAGCAGACATAAGAGAGGGCGCCGATGGGCGCCCTCTCTTTTTATCTAACCGATGTTCAACTGTAGCACCATGCCCGTCAGTGGTAACGCACCTGAACATGAAGAGCACTGCCGCTGTCGCTACAAAACTGCAGGTCAAAGGGCTCGTGCCAGCTGCGTTTATGCAGGGCATAGTGGCTGCTGCGCATCAAGCCAAGGGGCAAGCCGCCCGAGCGCATCAGCCAGTGAGGAGAGGTGAGCCCAGCATTGGCAAACACCAGCCCATCCTCCTGATCAAAGAGCAATGCCGCCATGGCAAAAGCGCTGCGCAGCCCCGACTCCATCAACTGATGATTGAGGTAGTCGAGCAGCCGGTGTGGCTGACTCAACAACTGGCTCTCTTTACGCTGGAACTGACGATAAGGGACATTCATCAGCGAACGCACCAGCGCCCCGCAGAAGGCGGCATCCGTCCCCATGATGGGCAACTCCATCACCAATACCAGTAACTTGTCACCCACCTTGAAGGTGTCGGGAATAAAGAGCTGGCCCAGCCCCTTGAACGTAATCTGCCAGGGACCCCACTCCTGCAAGCCCGGCGGTTTCAGCCCGGCCAACAAACGGCTGGCGGCCCGATCGTGGGCACTGAAGTAGTCCATATGATCCATCAGCTCCAGCTGCTGACTGCGTGCCCCCTGACTCTTGAGGC
The DNA here is from genome assembly GCF_000764665.1 of Aeromonas lacus. Taxonomy (GTDB): domain Bacteria; phylum Pseudomonadota; class Gammaproteobacteria; order Enterobacterales; family Aeromonadaceae; genus Aeromonas; species Aeromonas lacus. The sequence continues at coordinate 74,875 of NZ_JRGM01000138.1, forward strand.
ACTGCTCTATGCTGCGCTCTACCAGCGCATAATCTTCCAGCGGCTTGAGCAGATAATCGCGCGCACCGGCGCGCAGGGCACCAGCCACTGCCTCCATGGTGCTCTGGGCCGAGATGACAATAACCGGGATATCGGGGTAGCGAGCAGAGAGGCAGGCGATCACTTCATGACCATCCATATTGGGCATATTGAGATCGCAGAGCACCACATCAGGATGGTAGAGAGCAGCAGCCGACAGACCCTCAATCCCGTCTTCGGCCTGAAATACCGTTGCCCCGTCCCGTGCGAGGTAACTCACTAACGAGTGGCGAAAAACGGCTTCGTCCTCCACCACCAGGATCCGCAACCCGGCTCTTAACATCTTGATAAAGCTCTTATTAGTCAATTGGTTATTTAGGTATTAAGACTAGTTCAAAAGTGCGGTATCCGCGGAAACGATGCGTCAAAAATAGACCTTGGTCAGGTTCTGAACGACAGATTGCTCTATTAACAATCACATAGCGGCACAACCTCTCCCCACAATGTCGCTACCTCCATGCGAATTGTGCAAGCCCCTGCCATAGGGGATAATGGCCGCCACACAAGCGCATAAAGAAGACCATGACTCCAGCCGAATACAGTGCCCTCGCCCACCCCAGATTGTCCCATCCGGCCCGCAGTCTCTATACCCTGCAGCTGCGCCGACTGGTGCTGGAAAATCAGCTGGCCCGGCTCAACTATCCCGAGCTGGGTCGCGCACTGGCGGTGGTCGACCCTGGCGATCCCTGCGGCTTCTCGTTTCAGGTCAATGCCCGCCAGCTCACCGAGCTGTTCGATGAACTGATGGAGGCGGGCCTGCTGCAGGTCGAGGCCCAGCCCGAGAGTGAGCACTACCATCAGTGCCCTTTTCAGTTGCCGCTGCTGACCCAGAAATTGCGCAGCCCGCTGCCGGAGCGCCCCTTCCAGATGCATCTGCAGTGGCGCCCGGACGAAGAGTTGCCCGCCCTCGCCCGCCTGTGCGGAGTGATCGATGCCAGCTATAGCGAAGAGGATCTGGGGGAATTTATCGCCTACTGGCTGGGGCGCCCCGAGGTGTTCGACTCCCAGCATCAATGGATGCTCAAGTTTATTCGCGCCCTCAAGACCCGCCGTTATACCCGTCGCAAACCGATGGAGGTGCAGGGCTATCAGCAGGTGACTCCGGTCCCGGCAGAGTCGGGCCCCAGCAAACGGGCCCAACAGATGATTGAAGAGGCAAAGCGGCTGGCAGAGAGCCAGCAGATGCCTGCACAGACACCGGATAATGATTGATACCATCTGCCTGCTGCAGGCAGAATCAGACCCCTGTCCCATCCCTGATCAAGCAGAAGGAGCATTCCATGACTGACCCGCAAGATCCCCTGCGCCAGGAGCTGGAAGAGATCGAAGCCAAGCGCCAGAAGATCGCCAAGGCCAAGCAGGATCACCGCATTCACGACCCGGAATTGAGCCGCCATGTAGGTGGCCTGCTGGAGCGCATTCGTCGCCTGCAGCAAGAGACCGGTGGCGGCCAGTATGACTACGAGACCCTGCGCAAAGAGTATGATGCCAAGGCCAACGCCGAGGTGCGCGAGCTGCAGAAGGCGGCCCGTCAGGAGCGGATCCAGAAGCTGATCGCTCAGGCCGACCTCAACCCCGACTGGGTGTTCGCCAAGATGGATGCCACAGATCCGGCGCTGCAATATCCCATCGAAACCGCCCGTTACTTTATCAGCGGCTTCGAACACTGGGAGAAGAGCGGTGGCGGCTGCATGCTCATCTACGGCGACTACGGCACCGGCAAATCGACCCTGGCAGGCGCAGTAGCACACGAGCTGATCGCCCTTCACCAGAAATCGGTGATCTTCCAGCAGTGGGCCTCCATCGTCGATCGGCTGTTCTTCAACGTGATCCCCGATCAGGACGAGCGCAACCAGTACCGCCGCGCGCTGGAAGAGGTGGATCTGCTGATCATCGACGAGGTATCGGCCAACCGCGCCAAGATGGCGGAGAGCCAGTCCAGCTTCCTCGGCCACCTGCTGCGCCGTCGTCGCAACCTGTCAAAAAGCGTCATCATCATCACCAACCACACGCCCCAGACCCTGCATCAGGCGATCGGTGATTTCAGCTATGAGGCGATCAAGGCATTTAATCCGGTTGATATTCACCTGAGCGGCCCCAGCCGTCGCCCCAGCATCGGCAACTACAACGGCTGATGCCCTTGTCATCAGGTGCGAGTCGCTGGCGGCTCGTACCCTCTCCTCCCTGCAGGCTCACAAATAGAAACAACTCTCATTTACATCGGACGAACAAGCCACTAGGCTAGCCCCTTTTGCCAAGGGAGCTCAGCTATGCCAACCACACTGATTTTCGGAGCCAGCCGCGGGCTGGGCCGCGCCTTTACTCATCACGCCCTGAGCGAGGGTCACCGAGTGGTTGCGCTGGTGCGCAGCCCCGAGATGGCCACCGAACTGCGCGCGCTGGCAGTCGAAGTAATCGAAGGGGATGCGCTGGATCCGGCTGCGGTGCAGCAGGCATGTGCCCGAGCGGGGCAAGATGCACAGGTCGTCTCTACCCTCGGCAGCTTCCGTCAGGCCGCGCCGGTGGACTATCAGGGTAACCGTCATGTGATTGATGCCATGGAGCAAGCAGATCTGAAACGACTGCTGCTGGTCACCTCCCTCGGCTGTGGCGACAGCTGGCAATATTTGCCGCAGCGGGCCCGCGCCGCCTTCGGCCACGAGGTACGCCTCAAAAGTCTGGCGGAGAGCTGGCTGCAGACCAGCTCCCTCGCGTGGACCATTCTACGCCCGGCAGGCCTGCAGGATGGCGATGCCACCGGCCGCGCCGAACTGAGTCAGGACAAGGAGGTGCACGGACTGGTGCGCCGCGCCGATGTGGCCGCCCAAGGGCTGCGCCTGCTGGCGGATGAGACAGCGGTGGGGCAGATCTACGCCATTAGCGATCCCGCGTTGGCTCGCCCCTGAGCCAGCCGCCATCGACCTATAGAAAAACGGTCAGCCTCAGGGCTGACCGTTTTACATTTGTATCCGTTTAACTGGCAGGCGTTTCCACCTCATCAACTGCCGGTTGCGGCGATTGACGCCAGCGCAACAACAGGCAGGCCAGTACGCCGTAGAGCAGCGCCAGACCCCATAGCTGCCACCAGTAGCGGGCAACCTGGGCGAAGTCGGCCCCCATCTGGTTGAGGCGCAGAAAACCCTCGATGGCCGGGATAGTGGGCACCCACTGAGCGAGCCAGTTGAGGGGTGCCGGGATCAGCTCCAGCGGCCAGATAAAGCCCGCCAGAAAGACCAACGGCAGGGAGGAGATAAGCACCACCTGAGTGGGCAGATCCCGCCGGGTAAAGATGGCGCCCAGCACAATACCGAACCAGCAGGTCGCCAGCAGGAACGGCAGGGCGAACAACCACAGCTCCAGCGGATCGGCATGACGGGCGATGTTGTAGTGATCGAAACAGAAGCCGAGGAAGTAGCTCACCGGCAGCAGGAACAACCCCGCCAGCACCAGAGTTCTGGCCAGCAGCAGCGGCAACACTGGCGCACTTTGCCAGTAACCATGCTCGCCGCGGCAGCTGCGCTGGTTCTGGGTCGCCCCCAGGATCCCCGCCCCCATCAGCAGCACCTGATGGAGAATCAACACGAACACCGCAGGCACCACGTAGTTGACGTAGCCCATGGTGGGGTTGAACACCGGCACCACGTTGAGGGCCACCGCATTCCAGCCCATGACCGCTTGCGGCAGCGCCTCGCCCTGGCTCAGCAGCCTCGCCACCTTCACCTGCGCGGCGAGAGTCCCACCGGCCTGTGCCAACCCCTCGGCAATGGTACCGTAGACCAGAAAGTAGGAGGCATCACCGGCATAGCTCAGGGTGACGCTCTTGCCCAGCATCAAATCCCGATAGAAGTGGTTGGGGATGTGCAGGATCCCGCTCGCCTTCCCGGCCATCATCAGCTGCCGCGCTTCATCCAGCGAATTGGCCCGCGCTACCAGCTTCACCTGTGGCGTGGCATCGGCCATAAACTCCAGCTGGCGCGACAGCTGACTGCCATCTTCGTTGACCACCACCACCGCCTCTTCCCGCGGCAGTTGATGCAGATAGGGTTGGGGGTAGAGGAAGGAGTAGAAGAACACCCCACCAAACAGGGTGAGCATGATAGCGCGATCCGCCAGCAGGGTGCGCAACTCGAGGCGCAACAGATCGACAAATCCCAGCATCACTCGGGCTCCTTCTCGGCGACGGCCACAACGGCTGATTGACGGGCAAGCTCAGCCTGTGGCTTGTAACGGCGCACTGCCAGCAGGGGGGGCAACAGCTCGGCACATTCCAGCATCACTCATGCTCCTTTTTGGCGACTGCCACTGCGGCTGATTGACGGGCCAGCTCTGCCTGCTGCTTGTAACGACGCACCACCAGCAACAGGGGGAGCAGGAACAGCAACAGCGCCCCCAGTTGCGGCAACGACGATGCGAGGGGCAGACCGTAGTTGCTCTGGCCAATTTGCAGCTCCACATAGTGGGAGACCGGCAACAGGCTGCGCCAGAAGCGGGCGAAATCTCCCATGGCACTCACCGGAAAGGTAACCCCCATAAAGGCGAAACCGGGCGCCGTGTAAGCCCCCGCCAGCGACAGAGCGCGGGCCGGATCCCGGATGATGCCGTAAAAGAAGGCCCCCATGGTGACGCAGGCGGCCGAGGCGAGCCCCAGTCCCACCAGCAATACCAACCAGCTGCCGTGCATGGGATAAGAAAAACCCTTGAACAGCAGCAGTGTCCAGACAACCCCCCAGCCCCAGCCAATCAGCACATGGGGCAGCAGGGTACGCCACAGGCCGAACCAGACACCGCGGGTAGTCCAGTCCAGTCCCAGCCGATCGGTACGGGCCAGCGCATTGAGGCCGAACAGCACCACCAGGATCTGCCACACCGCGGGCAGAATGGCACTTAGCAGAAACTGGGCATAACTGGAATTGAGGTTGTAGAGCGCGGTCACCTGACTGCTGATGGGCACCGACTGCCCCAGTGCGCCGGGCAATGCCTTGCCGTCAGCCATCGCCTCCAGCACGCCCACCTGACCATTGAGAGTGCCTACCACCTGCGCCAGCGCCGAGTTGACCAGCTTGGCGATCAGGATGAACTGGCCATTGTTGAACACCGTCACCTGCGGCTGGGTACCCTGACGGGCATCCCGCTCCAGATGGTTGGGGATCACCACCAGCGCATAGATGTCGCCGCCGCGCAGAGCGTGGGCACCGGCATCGATGGAGTCAAACTGTTGCGCGACCTTGAGCCCGGCCGAACCATCCAGCGAGAAGGCGAGCTGGCGCGAGAGCATGCTGTGGTCGAGATCCACCAGCCCCACCTTGAGGTCACGGGCCAGCCCTGCCGAGAAGATCCAGCAGAGGATCCCCATCAGCAGCAGCGGTACCCAGCTCATCAGGGCACGACTGAACGGATCCTGCCACAACAGCCGAAATTCACGTCCCATCAGAGTTCAACCAGCACACTCATGCCAACCCGCAGCCCCTCAACCGGTTGCAGCGGGCGAGCCTCCACCTGGAAGCTCTTCATGTCGAAGCCCTGACGGGTATCGGTGGCACGCCAGGTGGCGAAATCCCCCATCACGGCCACATGGGTCACCTTGAAGCGCACCATCTGATCGCCAAGGCCCGGGATGCGGGCATCGAACTCGGTACCGACCGGGAAGCGGGGCAGCAGATCTTCGCGGATGTGGAACTGGGCCCAGGCATCGCTCATATCGAGCAGGGTCACCACTGGGAAGCCTTGTGGCGCCAGCTCACCACTGCGCAGCAGCACCTGGCTTACCTCGCCGGAGTGGGGGCTGACGATGCGGGTATCGGCCAGATAAGCCTCCACCTCGGCAACGGAACCAGCCGCCATCTTGGCCTTCTCGCGGGCGGCGATCTTGGTCTCTTCCCGCGCCCCTTCCAGCGCCATCTGGTACTGCTGCCACGCCATCCCTTCGCTGTAGCGAGCGGCTTGCCAGGCAGTCCAGGCCTCATCGCGTTTTTGCAGCGGCATCACGCCGTCGCGGTGCAGGCTGGCAACCCGCTCATAGGTCTTGCCGCGCAGGGCTGCGGCCGCTTTAGCCTTCTGCCATTGATCCTTGGCCGCGGCGATCTGCTGGGCTCTTGCTCCTTTCTCGGCCTCCTGCGCCATGGCGCCTGCAGCCGCTTCACCCGCCTTGGCCTGGCTCAGCTTGGCTTCGATCTCGGGGCTCGCCAGAGTAAAGACCAGCTGATCCTTGGTCAGCTGATCGCCCTTTTTCACCAGCACCTCGTCGATGCGCCCCGGCACCTTGGAGGAGACCGAGTACTGCTGCGCTTCAATTTGCCCTTGCAGATGCACCGGCTCCGGCTGATAGGCGAGCCAGAAGCGCCAGCCCAGCCAGACCACCAGGATCACCAGAACCAGCGGCAACAACAGCGGTTTACCTTGGCTCATCTTCTTTTTGATGGGGGGATGGCTCATCACTTCACCTCGACAAACGGGCGACCCTTGGCGGTCGAAACAGAGATAGAAAAAGGCACGGACTGGAGTGCGATCATGAGTTCACCTCGATCGCCTGCCCGTGCTGATATTGATTGAAACTGTTCATCTGGCCAGAGAGCGCCAGCAGGCGGGCCAGCGACACCACATACTGGTAGGCCGCCGCCGCGCGCTGGGTCTTGACCCCCGCCAGCTGGTTCTGGGCATCCACCACATCGAGTGACGTAGAGAGCCCCTGCCCGAAGGCCTTGTCCCGCAGCAGCACGTTCTCCTCGGCCAGCGCCTGGGTGGAAGAGAGGGATTGATACTCCTCCAGCCCCTGCGCCGCTTCACGCCAGGTCTTTTCCACCAGCAGCTTCAGATCCTCGCGGGTCTTGGCCTGCAGCAGATTGACCTGCAGCTCGGCGCTCTTGGCGGCCTGCACCGTCTCGGAACGGCCATCGCGGCTCACCAGCGGCATGCTGACACCCACCCCCACCAGCCAGTCCGGCGCTGTCTTGGAAGCTATCGAATCATCTTCATAGAGGTTGTAGTTGCCGAACAGGAACACCTCGGGGGCATATTTGCCCTGCTCGACCCGGATCATCCCCTTGGCCTGCTCTTTCTTGGCGCTGAGCAACTTGAGGCCGGGGTGTACTTCCAGGGTCTGCTGTACCAGACCATCGAGGCGCGGCAGATCCTTGTTGACGAACAGGCCGCTGCCCGGCTGGGCATCTGGCAATTTCAGCATGCGGCCAAGGGCCAGTTCAGCGATTTCTAGGCTGCGGCGGGCTTTCTGGGTATCGATGCGGGCGCGGTCATAGGCCGACTGTGCGGAAAGGCGCTCCACCCTGGCAATCTGCCCCTGCGCTTCGAGCTTCCTGGCGTGATCCAGATGGCGGGCCAGCCCGTCCTCAATATCCTGCTTGGTTTGCACCACCTGACCTGCCAGCACCACACCGAAATAGGCCTGGGAGAGGCTCTCGAAAGTGGACTGCTCCTTGAGCACCAGCAGTTGCTGCGCCTCGCTCACCTGCGCCTGGCGTATATCCTGCGCCGCATCGATGCGACCGCCAGCAAAGAGCGGCCAGAGCATCTTGACCGAGCTGGTCACGACATTCTGCTTGGTCAGCGGGGTAACAAAGTCGTCATGTGAGAGTTGGGGAAGTGGTACCGGAAATTGGCCCAGTATGCCCTGCAGCGCCTTGATCATCTCCGGATGGTTGGCGATGGGGTTGAGATCCATCATGTCGAGTTCCATCGGCTGATCGAGGTGGGTATAGCTGGCACCCACATCGACCTTGGGCAGATACATGGATTTGGCAGCCTCGCGCAGCTGCTTGGCGCGATCCACCCCTGCCTGTTCGGCGGCCAGCCCCTCATCCTGCTGGATGACCCGGGTCCAGGCCTCGCTGAAACTGATGGTCTGTGCCTGCGCCGACCCCAGCACGGCACCCAGCAGACACGGCCAGAGTGATTTAATGAACCTTGACGTCATAGATCCCCAATCCGCATTGTTGCAAAAATGTTTGGAGCTTTTGCTCGCATAAGCCCGCCATCATAACGCAAACGAGGCCGACAAGTGGACAGACAATTATGCAAGGGGGTAGCCCGAATGGTACAGCACTCCCTGACGGTCAATCTGGCCGTTTTTCAATAACTCCAGAATTTGCAAGCCTTGGCGAGACGTTTTTTTCAGAAAAAAATGGCTGACGCTCAAATACTAACCTTTTCTCCTGCCTAAAAAATGCGTAATATACGCCGCCCTAAGCCGATGGTAACCGTGGAATGCAGATAGGTCCCCACACGCTTGAAACTCCCTTGATCGTGGCTCCCATGGCCGGTGTAACTGACCGACCATTTCGTGAACTTTGTTTGCGACTGGGGGCCGGCATGGCCGTTTCCGAGATGCTGCTGGCCAACCCGGATGTCTGGGATACCCAGAAAACCCGGATGAGGATGGATCACTCTGCAGAAGGCGGTTTGCGATCGGTCCAGATTGCCGGAGCCGACCCCGAGATGATGGCGTTTGCTGCCCGCTACAACGTGGAGCAGGGCGCACAGATCGTCGACATCAACATGGGATGTCCGGCAAAAAAAGTGAATAAGAAGCTGGCAGGTTCAGCCCTGCTGCGATACCCCGATCAGGTCAAAGCAATTTGCCGGGCCGTGGTGGATGCAGTGGAGGTGCCTGTCACCTTGAAGATCCGCACAGGATGGGATCCGGATAACCGCAATGGCGTGGAGATCGCCCGAATCGCCGAAGATTGCGGTATCGCGGCCCTCGCCGTGCATGGTCGTACCCGTGCCTGCCTCTACAAGGGCGAAGCGGAGTACGACACTATCAGGGCGATTAAGCAGGCCGTATCGATTCCTGTTGTCGCCAATGGCGACATCAACAGCCCGGAAAAGGCCCGGTATGTCCTCGACTATACCGGCGTCGACGCCGTGATGATCGGCCGCGCTGCGCAAGGACGACCCTGGATTTTCCGGGAAATCCGTCATTTTCTTGAGACGGGCACCAAGCTGCCGCCTCCCGAAAGGGAAGAGGTTCGCACCCTGATGAACGAGCATGTAACCAACCTGCACCAGTTTTATGGTGCATATCTGGGAGCGCGCATAGCCCGTAAACACGTGGGCTGGTATCTGGATGAAGAAGAGACGGGCCGAGAATTCCGTAAGCACTTCAATGCCCTGGATTGTGCAGATGCACAACTTGAGGCACTCGAAGCGTATTTCGATGGATTAGGTTAACGCATAACTAAAGAGCCGACCGAATATGTTCGAACAAACCCTGACTTCTGATGCATTGGTAACAACTACTCACAATCACGCTGCCGAGCCGACCCAGCGCCCCCTGCGTGACTCTGTGCAACAGGCCCTGCGTAACTACCTGGCCCAGTTGAACGGTCAGGAAGTGATTGATCTGTACGATATGGTTCTTTCCGAAGTCGAAGCGCCGATGCTGGACGTGATCATGCAGTACACCCGCGGTAACCAGACTCGCGCCGCCGTGATGATGGGCATCAACCGTGGTACCCTGCGCAAGAAGCTCAAGCGTTACGGCATGAACTGATTGCTGGCCTGATGCCGCGCAAGCGGAACAGGGCAAAGATGAAAGGCGCCGGGTAGCAATACCCGGCGCCTTTCTTTATGCTCCCCTTCCCACTTCCCCACTACAAGCGCTATGAACCGCACGCCCCTGCTGCTGATGGTACTGGTCACCCTGCTGGCCGCCGCTGGCTGGCTCTTCTCGAAAGAGGCGATCCGCGAACTGCCGCCCGCCGCCTTTATCGGCAGCCGCTTTCTGCTGGCCGCCCTGCTTTTGCTTCCTTTGGCCTGGTTGCGCGAGCCACCGCCGACTCGCACCCAACTGCTGCGCGCCACTGGTTGCGGCACATTGCTCGGCGCCAGCTTGCTGCTGTGGGTCACCGCCATCAGCCAGAGCGATGCGCTGGGCAGCGGCGCCTTTATCATGAGCGTCGCCACCCTGATGGCCCCGCTGGCCGCCTGGGTAGCCTTTCGGGCCAAACCCGGCAGCCACTACTGGCTCACCCTGCCCATCGCCATCGCGGGCCTGTTGCTGCTCTCCAGCAGTACCCACTGGGGCGTGTCGCTCTCGCTGTTCTGGTTTCTGGCGGCGGCTACCACCCTCGGCATCCAGCTGGCCGTCCATCGCCACTTCGCCCAATCGATTGCCCCCACCTGGCTCACCTGCATCCAGCTGGCGATGACCGGCCTGCTCGGTACCCTGCTCTCCCTGCTGACCGAACAGTGGCCCGAGGCCGGGGTCAGCCACGGCATCTGGGGCTGGTTTGCAGCGAGCGTCTTGATCGCCACCACCCTGCGCTACTGGCTGCTCACTCATGCATTGAGCAAGATGACCACCGCCCACGCCGCCCTGATGATGCTGCTGGAACCGGTCTGGACCCTGATCCTGAGCACCCTCTTCTATAGCGAACCCCTCGGTGGCGCCAAACTGGCCGGTGCCGGACTGGTACTGGGTGCGCTGGTGCTTTACCAACTGCCCCTGCTGCTGCGCAGCGCACGGCTCAAAACGCCCGTCTGATACGCGTCACCGTCCTGCGGGGCGGTGTCACCATTTCCCTCTTGTTTGCTTATCTTGTCCTGCCAATGCTGACGTTCTGTTAACGGCATTTAACCCTTGGTATCCATAGGGTTAAAGGGCATACCCCATGAAAAAATGCCATATGGCCAGCTTGATGAAGGTCACATTCCTTCCCCTCTTCGCTCCATATCATGCCCCCATCATCGGTCTGGACAATCCTGACGATGGCCACACATGGGAATAACAAGAGAAAAGACTATGCAGCAAACCAGCCCCCTCAAGACGGTCACGGTCAGCATATTGGCAACCGCCATGCTGATCTTTGTGGCCCAGTACCTGATAGGTAAACAGGAGATCAAGATCGGCATCGCCATCATCCCGATCCTGCCGATGCTCTTTGCCGTCATCATCGGCATGATTGTCTCCGCCAAACCGGTCAAGGATCGCATCCCCGGCTGGAAGCAGCTCTTCACCGAAAAAGAAGAGGGCTTCTGCGGCAAGATGGTGGGCTTCAGCCTGCTGATCCTGGGTACCCAGTATGCGGGGATGATCATCCCCAACCTGAAGATGATCCTGAGCGTCGGCGTGCCGCTGTTCCTGCAGGAGATTGGCAACCTGCTGCCGATCCTGATCGCCATCCCGCTGGCGGTGAAGTTCGGCTTTGGCCGTCGCGCCATCGGGGCCTGCTCCTCCATCAGCCGTGAGCCGTCCGTTGCGGTCATTCAGGGCAAGTTCGGCACCGGTTCCCAGGAGTACATCGGTGTGCTCGCCATCTACCTGTGCGGCTCCGTCATCGGCACCCTCTGGTTCAGCGTGCTGGGCAGTATCGCCCCGCTCACCGGTCTGCACCCGCTGGCGCTGGCTGCCGGCTCCGGCGTGGGCTCAGGCTCCATGCTGAGTGCCGCCTCCGGTGCCCTGATCAACGGTCTCGACGAAGCGCTGGCCCAGCAGGTGCTGAGTATCGCGGCGGCCTCGAATCTGCTCTCGTCTGCCCTCGGCGCGCTTTCCCTCACCTATCTGGGTCTGCCACTCGCTGAAAAAATCTATGCCCTGACCGCTAAAGGAGAGAAAGCATGAAAAGCATCGTAATGGATATGCGGTTCGTCTTTCTGGCGATCCTGCTGGCCATGTTTACCCAGACCCTGACCACCGGCACCCCGCTCTGGCTGATGGGTGACAGCTTCATCGCCATGTCACTGGTGGTGTTCGCTTCGCTGATTGCCAAACGCTATCTGCCCTCCTCCCTGCCGGCGTTTGCCTATGCCACCATCATCGGCATTCTCATCTGCCTGCCGGAGACCCCGGTGCGCGGTCTCTTCATTGACGCCGTTGCCAAGATCTCCTTCCTCTCCTGCTGCGTACCGCTGCTGGCCTTTGCCGGTCTCTCGGTGGGCGGTCAGCTGGAAGAGCTGAAGAAGATGTCCTGGAAAGTGATCCTGATCTTCATGATCGTCTCCACCTGCTGCTTCTTCGGCGCCTCGCTGGTTGCCCAGCTCGGCTTCTCCATTCAAGGGATCATCTGATGAACAACATCCACATTGAACCGGCACTGCTGGCCCTGCGCGACTTCAGCCACGAAGTACGCCACCACCTGCACACCATTCCGGAAGCTTCCGGCGTCGAGTTCAAGACCTCGGCCTATTGCCGAGATTTGATGAAGGGCTTCGGCTATCGCCTCACCGACTATCCGGGCTTCACCGGTTTTCACGGGGATCTGGTGGTCGACCCGGTACTGCCGACCATCGCCTTCCGTGCCGACATGGATGGCCTCGAGATGCACGACATGAGCGAGGTTGCGTTCAAGTCGAGCCATGAGGGGATGGCCCACAACTGTGGTCACGACTCCCATATGGCGATTGCCCTGACCGCAGCCAAGTTTCTGGCCGCCAACAGAGCGCGCCTGCAGTACAACGTCCGCTTTATCTTCCAGATGGCAGAAGAGGACATGCGGGTACCGGGCGCCGAGAAGATGGTCGAACTGGGCTGCATGAAGGGGGTGGACGAGGTCTATGCCCTCCATAACGATGGCGCCATGGAGACCGGCACCATCAAGTTCAACAACGGTGTGATGTCTTCCTGGGGCTCCGCCTGGACGCTGGATGTGTACGGCATCTCCGCCCACGGCTCCACCCCCCACAAGGGGCTGGATGCCATCCGCGAAGCGGTGCGGATCATCGAGGATATGGACTACATCGTCGCCAAGCGCACCAGCCCATTCAGCCCGGCGGTATTTGGCTGCGGCATGATCAACGGCGGCACCATCCCCAACGCCATCGCCGACCATGTGCAGGCGCGCGGCACCATCCGTGCCATGGATGCCGAGACCGACCAGATCCTGAAGCACAGCTTCAAGGAGATCGTGGCCCAGAGCGAACTGCGCGGCTTCAAGACCAAGATGGTCTATGCCGGGTATCCGGCGGTCGAGAACCACGCCGATGCCTGTGCCCGCCTGTTGCAAGCTGCCGCCGACGTATTGCCCTCTGAGGGGATCAACGCTCAGGGTCAGCCGATGACCGGCAGCGAAGATTTCAGCTACATGGTCAACGCCTGCCGTGGCCGCAAGGGGGCCATGTTCTTTCTCGGCAGCGGCTGTCAGGCCAAGGGGATCTGCAACTACCTGCATGCAAACCCCTACTATCTGGATGACGACTGCCTGCTGGTTGGAGCCCAGATCTTTATCAATCTGGCGACCCGCAGCGCTTAATCCCGCATACCGATAAAACCAGAAGAGAGGCCAAGGCCTCTCTTTTTTTGTCTCTGCGTTTTTTATCCCCGCGCTTTATCTCTATCTCTATCTCCGCGCGGCAAGCAACCGACTCCTACAACCACGGCAGCTCCGCCATATTGGCGGTGGGCGGCTGGTTGATAAGGTGCAGCTGCACCGTCTCCCGGCTGATATGGGGGGCGTAGAGGTGGATAAAGTCATACATGTAGTCGCGCAGATGGGCATGTTTGCGCAGGCAGATGTGGGTGGCGCTCGAGGCGATCAGGTGGTCGATATTGAGGCTCACCAGATCCTCCCTGTCCCCCTCGTCGAAGGCCACGCTGGCAATCACCCCGACCCCCATCCCGAGCCGGACGTAGTGCTTGATCACATCGGTATCGGTGGCGGTCAGCACGGTTTTCGGCGAGAGGCCATGGCGGCTGAAGGCCTTGTCCATCTTGGAGCGACCGGTAAAACCGAACACATAGGTGATGAGGGGATAGCGGGCCAGATCCGCCATCGACAGCGGCTGACAGTCGATCAGCGGATGACCGTGGGGTACCACCACGCTGCGCCCCCAGCGATAACAGGGGACGGCGGCCAGCTCGTCGAACAGATACATGGATTCGGTGGCGATCGCCATATCCACATCGCCGCTTTGCACCATCTGGGCCAGTTGGGCAGGCGCCCCCTGATGGAGCTGGATCGCCACATCGGGATAACGACGGCTGAACTCGGTGATCACCGCTGGCAGCTTGTAGCGGGCCTGGGTGTGGGTGGTGGCGATGCGCAGCACTCCGCTGGTGGCCAGCTGCTCCCCCAGCGACAGCTGGTTGATCTGCTCCACCTGCGCCACCACCCCCTTGGCCAGCTCCATCACCTGCTCGCCGGCACTGGTCAAGCCGACCAGATTCTTCCCCTTGCGGGTAAAGAGGGCAAACCCCAGCTCATCTTCCAGCATCTTCATCTGCTTGCTGAGGGTGGGCTGGGAGGTGTAGAGCTTCTCCGCCGTCGCCGAGATGTTGAAGTTGTTCTTCACGATCTCGGTAAAGTTCTTGAGCCGGGCGATGTTCATCTGGGCAAGGGATCTCGCTGCTGCGGCCAGTGAGGCTGGCCTGAAAAAGAGAGCGCGGGGCTGACCCCGCAGCTGACCGCCGACCATACCACAGCGCCGCGCACGATAACCTGCCCCAGGTCAGAAAGCGGCGCGCTAGTCGCTGGCGAGCTTGATCCCGAGTCCGACAAACAGGGTGCCGATGCCCCGGTTGAGCCAGCGGCCGAGACGCTGTGACAACCGTACCTTGTGGCTGGCGTAGACGGTGGTAAAGACCAGCAGGTGACACCAGATGATGCCGCCCAGATTGAAGATGCAGCCGAGCAGGATAAAGGCGAGCGCCTTGTCGGGGGCATCAGGCGCGATGAACTGGGGCACGAAGGCGAGGAAAAAGAGCGCCACCTTGGGGTTGAGCACATTGGTAAGCACCCCCTGCCGGTAAATCTGGCCATAGGAGAGGGCGGGTAACGTGGCCCCCCTCTCCATGGCACCCGTTGCTTGCTGGCGCAGCAGAGAGAATCCCAGATAGATGAGGTAGATGGCACCAGCCAGCTTGATGAGGGCAAACAACTCGGCCGACGCACTGAGCAGGGCCGACAGACCGAGCGCCGCCGCCAGCACATGCACCATGACGCCAGTGCCGATGCCAAGGGCCGCAACCGAGCCGGCACGCCATCCCTGTGAACCGCTGCGCAGCATGACCAGCAGGGAGTCCGGCCCCGGCATGATATTGAGCAGCAGCCCCGAGACCATAAACAGCGCCAGATCATGAATACCGAACATCACTCCTCCACTCGTAAAGAAAAACCAAACAAAAAGGGCTCCGCAGAGCCCTCTTTCCTTTCACTCTGCGGCAGCTGACGCATCATCAACCGCCCCGCCAGCCATCAGGGCCGCAGCGCCTTGTCCGCCCGCGAGATACCGCAGACGCCGGAGCGCACTACTTCGATGATCTCGTTGGTCTGGGCGGCAGTCTTGATGAAGGCATCCAGCTTCTCGCTGGTGCCCACCAACTGTACCGTGTACTGCTCCGGAGTGACATCGACAATCTGGCCACGGAAGATATCCGCCAGCCGTTTCAGCTCGTCACGGGCACCACCGGCGGCGCGCGCCTTGACCAGCGCGATCTCCCGCTCGATATGCTCCCCTTCGCTCAAATCGCACACCTTGAGCACATCCACCAGCTTGTGCAGCTGCTTCTGGATCTGCTCCAGCACTCGCTCGTCACCCATGGTGACGATGGTCATGCGCGACAGGGTGGGATCTTCGGTCGGCGCCACCGTCAGGGTCTCGATGTTGTAGCCGCGCTGGGAGAAGAGACCCACCACGCGGCTCAGGGCGCCGGATTCGTTCTCCAGCAGAACGGAAATTATATGTCTCATCAGGTTCGCTCCGTCTTGCTCAGCCACATCTCGTCCATGGCACCAAACTTGATCTGCATCGGATAGACGTGCTCATCCGGGTCGACCGAGATATCCATGAACACCAGCCGATCCTTCATGGCGAAGGCCTTCTCCATGGCGCTCTCCAGCTCGGCCGGATCGCTCACCGCGATGCCGACGTGGCCGTAGGCTTCCGCCAGTTTGACGAAGTCCGGCAGAGACTCCATGTAGGAGTGGCTGTGACGGCCGCCGTAGAACATCTTCTGCCACTGCTTGACCATGCCCAGCGCACGGTTGTTGATGGAGATGATCTTGATGGGCACCCCGTACTGCATACAGGTAGAGAGCTCCTGAATGTTCATCTGCACCGAGCCGTCGCCGGTGACGCAGCAAACCACCGCATCCGGGTTGGCAAACTGGGCCCCCATGGCGGCCGGAATACCGAAGCCCATGGTGCCGAGGCCACCAGAGTTGATCCACTGGCGCGGTTTGGCAAACGGGTAGTAGAGCGCGGCAAACATCTGGTGCTGGCCCACGTCGGAGGCAACGAACGCCTGCCCCTGAGTCACCTTGTAGAGGGTCTCGATGACCTGTTGCGGCTTGATCTGGGTGGCCGACTTTTCGTAGGCAAGGCAGTGACGGGAGCGCCACTGATTGATCTGGCTCCACCAGTCCGCCAACGCCTCCTTGTCGTTATCGAAACCGCACTCGCGGATCACTTCCAGCATCTGCTCCAGCACGGTTTCCACCGAGCCGACGATGGGCACATGGGCCTGCACCGTCTTGGAGATGGAGGTGGGGTCGATATCGATATGGACCACGGTGGCATTGGGGCAGAACTTGGCCACGTTGTTGGTGACGCGGTCATCGAAGCGAGCCCCCACGGCGAAGATAAGATCCGCGTTGTGCATGGTCTTGTTGGCTTCGAAGGTGCCGTGCATCCCCAGCATGCCGATGGATTGCGGATGGGTGCCCGGGAAGGCGCCCAGCCCCATCAGGGTGGTGGTGACCGGCAAATTCAGCAGCTCCGCCAGCTTGATCACCAGATGATCCGCATTGGCGTTGATGGCGCCGCCGCCCACGTACATCACCGGGCGCTGGGCATCCACCAGCAGCTTGGCGGCACGCTTGATCTGGCCCTTGTGGCCCGACTTGGTCGGGTTGTAGGAGCGCAGGGAGACCGTCTCGGGGTATTCGTAGGGGAATTTCTCTTTCGGGTTCTGCACATCTTTGGGCAGATCCACCACCACCGGCCCCGGGCGGCCGCTGGCGGCAATGTAGTAGGCCTTCTTGATGGCGGCCGGAATGTCGCTGGCTTTCTTGCACAGGAAGCTGTGCTTCACCACCGGGCGGGAGATACCGATCATGTCGGTCTCCTGAAACGCATCCTCACCGATCATGCTGGTCGGCACCTGACCGGAGAGGATCACCAGCGGAATGGAATCCATATAGGCGGTGGCAATACCGGTAATGCAGTTGGTCGCTCCCGGACCGGAAGTGACCAGCACAGTCCCCACCTTGCCGGTGGAACGGGCGTAACCGTCAGCCATGTGAACCGCGGCTTGCTCGTGCCGCACCAAGACATGCTCCATCTTGCCGTTTTCGAAGAGAGCGTCATAGATGTCGAGCACTGAGCCACCAGGGTAGCCGAAGACGTGCTCAACTCCCTGATCTTCCAGCGCTCTAACCACCATCTGGGCGCCTGATAACATCTCCATGATAAAGCCCTCCAGGCTTTGCTCCGTTTAGCGAATCCCGCCGACGATGCCGTGCTTCCCGGCACAGCCCGATCCGTTTCTTGTTGTTATCTGAAGGCAGATCGGCCCAATTCAGCCCCGTCGACAGTAGAAAAAAAGGATTTTTCCGTCATTGACCCGAAAATCGGGTGAAAAACCAACTTAACCCGCCAATGAACGCTTGTCCACGGCTTTGTCAGCGGGTTCCAGTCAGACATTTCAGACTGTGCCCAGCCATGAGAGCGGCGGTAACAGAAACGGGAATATGTTGTGCTGATAGGCAGAGAATTGTGCTGGCAGGTGAAAAAACGGCAATAAAAAAGCCCGCCGACAGGGGCGGGCTTTGTGGCAGCAGAGCGATCTAGTGGTCATCTTCCGGCTCGGCCAACCAGATCTGCTGATCCGGATCGGTCTCTTCACTGACCGAGATGCTGACACCCATATCGAGCAGCTCGTGCAGGGTGAGATTGTCAGCCAGGTTCATGACTTCGCCGTTTTCATTGGTAAAGCGCATTTGCTCCATCCTCTCCTTGGTGGGATCGCCTTTCAGTCTAGTCAACCGCGCTCACTTGCGATAACCAGCAGCCAGACAAACCTTCACCACCCTCCAGCTCGCTCAGGCGATCGCTCACCTCTTCGGGAAAAAGCGTCCTCCCCCAGAGCCGACGTGACAAAGAGGAGATGCTCTCCTCGGCCCCTGCTGCCAGCCAGCTGGCCAGCTCCCGCGCCACATCGGGGTAGCAGACAGTCCCCGGCGAGGCGCTGTCGAGCCAGCGGCGCACCAGATTGGCATCGAGGTAATCCATCAGGGTCGCCAGCCCCATCATCTCCAGAGTTTTGCCATTGGTCAGCTGCTCGAACTGGCCGCCAAGGGGCTTGACCAGCAGCTTCTTACCGAGACTGAGCGCCTCGGAGGCGAGCTCGAAGCCGGCATTGGAGATGACGCCGCGACAACCGGCCAGCACCGTCAGAAAAGCAGGGCGCGAGGGGGGCTCAAAGCGCAGGTTGCGCCACTGGCTCGGGCTGCGAATGGCTGGGTGAAAGCAGACAAAGCGCTGCTGGCCAAAGCGCGACAACAGGGCGGCGATCGCCTCGGTCTGCTCGAACGGCAGATAAACCAGGATCTCGCCGTTATCAGGCATCACCCGAACAGGATCGATCACCGGTGGCAAAATCGGCTGACCGAAGTGAAACCAGTGCAGCCCGAGCGGCTGATTGACCGGCGCAAAGTAGCGCATCAGCTGGCGACTCAAGCCATCTTCACCCCAGCGGGGGATCGGCCAGTTAAAGCTGGCCTGATGACTGACGGTAAGGCTCGGGATACCGCAGCGGCGGGCGGCATGGGCGGTCAGCGGCTCAAAATCGCTCACCACCAAATCGTACCCGTGGCAGTCGAGCCTTTGCAGATCCCGCCAGAAGACGATCGGCGACGCCGCCTGCAGGGTACGCCACGGCGAAACCCGCCCCTCGCGGCTGACGAAAGTGAGCCCGGCAAAGGTGCGGTACTCCCCGAACTCCTCCATATCAAAATAGCGGTCGGCGGGTCGCCCGCTGAAGAGATAATCCACCTCGACCCCGGCCGCTCGCAGCGCCCTGGCCAAAGTGCGGCTGCGGCTGATATGGCCGTTGCCGGTGCCTTGCACGCCAAACAGTATCTTCATCCCTGACTCCAGCAGAGGGCCATCAGGGCGCAGCCGCCACCCAGCAGGGCGCCAGCTACCAGATCGCTCAGGTAGTGAACCCCGAGCAGCAGCCGGGATGCCCCCACCAGCGCCGCCCAGCCAAACAGCATGGGCGCCCAGAGCGGAAAGCCGGTCGCCAGTATGGTGGCCATCAAGAAGGCGGCTGCGGTATGGCCGGAGGGAAGGCTGTAACGATCGGACGGGGTGATAAAGACCGGCAAACCGACTGGCCGCTGCCGTTTCAGGCTGTTTTTCAGCAGCAGATAGAGCGGCAGTTCGATGGCAAAGGCGAGCAATGCCAGCTTCACCAGCTCGCGTTCACTCTCCCCCTGCCACCAGAGCAGGGCGGCCAACACGGCGTAAAGCGGGCCGTCACCGGTACAGGAGACAAGGCGACTCACCCTGGCTTGCTGCCGGCTGTAGGTGTGCAGCAGACAGACCCGGCATACCTGCAGGTCCCATTGCTGGATCTTGTTCATAATCCCTCCTTCCCCGAGATCTCGTTGCAGAGTAGGGAGGCGGGATGACAGGGTGTTGAACGGGGGATAACAGATTTATGAAAAAAGGGCCAAACGGCCCTTTTTAATCGATGGGTTGTGCGGTTATCAGTGATTGCCGCGCAAACCGGTCTCCATCAGGCGGCAGTTGTGATCCGCCAGACGAGCCATGAACTGTTCGTCCACTTTCAGGCCAAATACCTGTTCGTAGAGATCTTTCATCACGAACGGCTGCCACATCATGCTGAGGAAGGAGATCTTCAGCATCTCGGGATCTAGATTGTCACCCAGCTCGCCGTTGGTTTTCATGGTTTCCAGCAGGGCGTCGAACTGCGGCAGCTGACGTTCCAGCAGGCGGCTCAGCACAAAATCCCGCCCCGGGCTCTTCTCGGTCGACAATGCGCTGGAGATAGCGGAGGTCAGCTCGCTGTTGGGCGCCATCACCTGATAGTAGGTGTTGAGCAGCTCGTTGAGGCTGTGGTTGCTGTGCTCATCTTGCCAGGCATGGTCGAGGGGCTCGGCCACATCACCCAGCACCGCCTTGTACAGACCCTCTTTACTGCCGAAGTAGTAGTGGATCATCGCCAAGTTGGAGCCAGCCAGCTCCGCGATTTCGCGTGTAGTTACCTTGCTATAGGGAGTATTGAGAAAACGCTCACGGGCGGCAGCAAGCAACTTGTCACGAATGTCAGAACGTCCGACCGGACGACCTGGTCTACGTTTTTCCATTTAACACCTCAGAAAATTCAGCCAATGCTGATAAGTCGATCTGGTTGTGCAGAGATAGAGAGCACAGCAGGAATGACCAGATAATCCGTCATGAGCCGAATATGGGACAAGGAAATTTGCAATCCTTTACAATCCGATTAAATATCTCAGCAGATTTCCCCTGACTGCGCGTGTTGACACAGCATAAAAATCTCGATATTGGTAAAGGCGTTATCGACTGCAAGGACAACAACGTCATGCGTATTGCCGCCCCGCTACTACTAATCTCCCTAATCGCGTTAACTCGCGCGGGATCCTTGTAGCCGGGCTAAGGCATAGCCGGAATTTACAAAAACCCGTGCACCCTGCACGGGTTTTTTTATGCCGCCGCAGGATGCACGTCACTGAACTTAGGAAGAGGGAAGTCACATGTCAGATCGGGTCATCATATTCGATACTACCTTGCGTGATGGTGAGCAGGCCCTGGCGGCCAGTTTGACAGTCAAGGAGAAGCTGCAGATTGCCCAGGCGCTGGAGCGGCTCGGTGTCGACGTCATGGAGGTAGGCTTCCCGGTCTCCTCTCCCGGCGATTTTCACTCGGTGCAGACCATCGCCCGCCATATCAAGAACAGCCGGGTCTGCGCCCTGGCCCGCGCCCTGCCCAAGGATATCGATGCCGCCGGTGAGGCCTTGCGGGTTGCCGACGCCTTTCGCATCCACACCTTCATCTCCACCTCCTCCATCCATGTGGAGAGCAAGCTGAAAAAGAGCTTCGAGGATGTGCTGGAGATGGGCACCAGTGCCATCAAGCATGCGCTGCGCTACACCGATGATGTGGAGTTCTCCTGCGAGGATGCGGGCCGCACCCCCATCGATAACCTCTGCCGCATGGTGGAGGCCGCCATCAAGGCGGGCGCCCGCACCATCAATATTCCGGATACCGTCGGCTACACGGTGCCGACCGAGTTCTCCGGCATCATCCACACCCTGTTCAACCGGGTACCCAACATCGACAAGGCCATCATCTCGGTCCACTGCCACGACGATCTGGGGCTCTCGGTGGCCAACTCCATCGGCGCCGTGCAGATGGGGGCTCGCCAGATCGAGTGCACCATCAACGGCATCGGCGAGCGGGCGGGCAACTGCTCGCTGGAAGAGGTGGCGATGATCCTGAAAACCCGCGCCGATCTGCTCGGGGTGCACACCAACATCCGTCACAGCGAAATTCATCGCACCAGCACGCTGGTCAGCCAGCTCTGCAACATGCCGGTACAGCCCAACAAGGCGATCGTCGGTGCCAACGCCTTCTCCCACAGCTCCGGCATCCATCAGGATGGCGTGCTCAAGGCGAAAAACACCTATGAAATCATCACCCCCGAGAGCATTGGCCTGACCCAGAACAACCTCAACATGACCTCCCGCTCCGGTCGCCACGTCATCAAACACCGGATGGAGTCCATGGGCTACGCCGAGAGCAGCTACGACCTCGACCATCTCTACGCCAAGTTCCTCACCCTGGCCGACAAGAAGGGTCAGGTGTTTGACTACGACCTCGAAGCTCTCGCCTTCTTCAGCCAGATCCACGAGGAGCCTGAGCACTTCAAGCTGGAGTACCTCGGGGTGCAGAGTGGCAGCTCGGTGATGGCGACCGCCTCGGTCAAGCTCAAGGTGGGTGGCGAGCTGGTCAGTGAGGCCGCCACCGGCAACGGCCCGGTGGATGCGGTCTACCAATGCATCAATCGCATCACCGGCTACGAGATCCGCATCGACAAATATGCCCTCAAGAGCAAGGGCGAAGGGGAAGATGCCCTCGGTCAGGTCGATATCGTCGCCGAATACAAAGGCCGCAAATTCCACGGCATGGGGCTGGCCACCGACATCATCGAATCCTCAGCCCATGCCCTGCTGCATGTCATCAACAGCATCTGGCGCGCCGATCAGGTCGCCGAGCAGATGGAACGCAATAACACAATCAAGACGGAGACAGTATGAGCAGTTATCGGATCGCAGTATTGCCGGGTGACGGCATTGGCCCGGAAGTGATGGCCGAGGCCGTCAAGGTGCTGGCAAAAGTACAGGCCAAATTCGGCTTCTCCCTCGACTATCAGCACTTTGATGTGGGCGGCATTGCCATCGACAACCATGGCACCCCGCTGCCGCAGAGCACCATCGCTGGTTGCGAAGCATCCGATGCCGTGCTGTTCGGTTCGGTCGGCGGCCCGAAATGGGAACATCTGCCACCCAACGATCAGCCGGAGCGTGGTGCCCTGCTGCCCCTGCGCGCTCACTTCAAACTGTTCTGCAACCTGCGCCCAGCCCGCATCTACACCGGTCTGGAGCAGTTCTCGCCCCTGCGCGCCGATATCTCCGATCGCGGTTTTGACATCGCCTGTGTGCGCGAGCTGACCGGTGGCATCTACTTCGGCCAGCCCAAAGGGCGTGAAGGAGAAGGCCCCACAGAAAAGGCGTTCGATACCGAGGTGTACCATCGCTTCGAAATCGAGCGCATCGCCAAGATCGCCTTCGAGTCGGCTCGTGTGCGCCGTGGCAAGGTCACCTCCATCGACAAGGCCAACGTACTCGCCTCCTCCATTCTGTGGCGCGAGGTGGTGACGCAAGTCGCCAAGGATTATCCCGACGTCGAACTGAACCATATGTACATCGACAACGCGACCATGCAGCTCATCAAGGATCCGTCCCAGTTCGACGTGCTGCTCTGCTCCAACCTGTTTGGTGACATCCTCTCCGACGAGTGCGCCATGATCACCGGCTCCATGGGGCTGCTCCCCTCTGCCAGCCTCAACGAATCAGGTTTCGGCTTGTTCGAACCGGCCGGCGGCTCAGCACCGGATATCGCCGGCAAAGGGATAGCCAACCCCATCGCCCAGATCCTCTCTGCCGCCCTGATGCTGCGTTACAGCCTGGGCCAGGAAGCTGCCGCCCAGGCCATCGAGCAGGCCGTGGCACAGACTCTGGCCGAGGGTTACTTCACCGCCGATCTGCATCAGGCCAGCGCCCGCCATCCGGTGCAGAGCACAGCCACCATGGGCGACCAGATCGCCGCCCGGATCTGAGCTGAAGAACAGATAACAAGGAAGAGAGAAGCAATGGCCAAGACCCTCTATCAGAAAGTATTCGACGCCCACGTGGTACGGGAAGTGGAAGGGGAAACGCCCCTCATCTACATCGACCGCCATCTGGTACATGAAGTGACCAGCCCGCAGGCATTCGATGGCCTGCGCGCCATGAACCGCCAGCTGCGCCGCCCGGACCTGACCTGGGCCACCATGGATCACAACGTCTCCACCACCACCAAGGACATCTCCGCCTCCGGCGAGATGGCCCGCATCCAGATGGAGACGCTGGCCGCCAACTGCAAGGAGTTCGGGGTTCGCCTCTACGATCTCAACCACAAATATCAGGGGATCGTCCATGTGATGGGCCCCGAGCTCGGCATTACCCTGCCCGGCACCACTATCGTCTGCGGTGACTCCCACACCGCCACTCACGGCGCCTTCGGTTCGCTGGCGTTCGGTATCGGCACCTCCGAGGTGGAGCATGTGATGGCGACCCAGACCCTGAAACAGGGTCGCGCCAAGACCATGCGGATTTCGGTCAACGGAAAACTGGCCGAGGGCATTAGCGCCAAGGACGTGGTGCTGGCCATCATAGGCAAGGTCGGCCACGCCGGTGGTACTGGCTACGTGGTGGAGTTCGCTGGCGAAGCCATCGAAGGGCTCACCATGGAAGGGCGGATGACGGTGTGCAACATGGCCATCGAGCTCGGCGCCAAGGCGGGGATGATTGCCCCCGACCAGACCACCATCGACTACATCCGTGGCAAGGAGTTTGCCCCCAAGGGCGAGGCGCTGGAGCAGGCTATCGCCTACTGGCAGAGCCTCAAGAGCGATGAAGGTGCCCGTTTCGATGCAGAGGTAGTGCTGGACGCCGCCGGCATCGCCCCGCAGGTCACCTGGGGTACCAACCCGGGGCAGGTGATTGCCGTCAATGACCCCATTCCGGCACCGGAATCCTTCAGCGATCTGATGGAGCAGCAGTCCGCCCGCAAGGCGCTCGCCTACATGGACCTGCAGCCGGGCCAGAAACTCTCCGATGTCGCCATCGACAAGGTGTTCATCGGCTCGTGCACCAACAGCCGCATCGAGGATCTGCGTGCCGCAGCCGCCATCGCTCGCGGTCGCAAGGTGGCAGCCGGTGTACAGGCGCTGGTGGTGCCGGGCTCCGAGCAGGTGAAGGCACAGGCCGAAGCTGAGGGTCTCGACAAGATCTTCATCGAAGCGGGCTTTGAGTGGCGCCTGCCCGGCTGCTCCATGTGTCTGGCTATGAACAACGACCGGCTGCAACCGGGGGAGCGCTGCGCCTCCACCAGCAACCGCAACTTCGAAGGGCGTCAGGGCCGCGCCGGCCGCACTCATCTGGTGAGCCCGGCCATGGCCGCGGCTGCCGCCGTCACCGGCCGCTTCGCCGACATTCGCGCACTGTAAGAGGAAAGAGTGATGACAGGATTCAAACAACATAAAGGGATCGTCGTCCCCCTCGACAGCGCCAACGTCGACACCGACGCCATCATTCCCAAGCAGTTTTTGCAGAAGGTCAACCGCATCGGTTTTGGCAAGCACCTGTTCCACGACTGGCGCTTTCTGGACGATGCCGGCCAGCAGCCCAACCCCGAGTTTGTGCTCAACCAGCCGCAATTCGGCGGTGCCAGCATCCTGCTGGCCCGCGAGAACTTCGGCTGTGGCTCGAGCCGCGAGCACGCCCCCTGGGCGCTGGCGGACTACGGCTTCAAGACCATCATTGCCCCGAGCTTTGCCGACATCTTCTACGGCAACGCCATCAACAACGGCATGGTACCGGTGCGCCTGAAGGAGGATGAGGTCGAGGCCCTGTTCCAGCTGGTGGCCGCCAAGCCGGGCATCCAGATTGAAGTGGATCTGGAAGCGAATCAGGTGCGCGCCGGTGAGCTCAGCTTCGGTTTCGAGATCGACGAGTTCCGTCGTTACTGCCTGCTGAACGGGCTGGATGCCATCGGTCTGACACTCCAGCACGAGGCCGCCATCAGCGCCTTTGAGACGAAGCAGCCGAGCTGGATTTAACGCGCCAGTTGCAAAAAAACGAGTAGAATCAACAGGGAGCTTCGGCTCCCTCTTTTGTTTCCGACAATGCACTTCACCAGACAGGCCAGGGATGCGGCCTCAAGACAGGATAAGGACGATGAAGAGAACGACGGCGATACTTTTGCTCTGCACTTTGCTGGCGCTGCCGGTTGCAGCCGCCCAGACCTACTTCACCAACAGCCTCGGCCAGATCAACGTCGGCTGGCAAGATAGCGCAGGCAAACCCCGCCAGCTCACCTATCGGCTGGAGCCGGGCAAACTGCCGCCCCTTATCGCCTATCGTCCGGCTCGGATGGAGGAGGAGGTACTGCAGACCCTGCTGCGCGGGGTACGCGAGAACTACCCCGAGGTGCAGTTTACCCTCTCCCGCCCCTCCCTTGAACTGCATCTGAAAAGTCACAATCAGGATAAAGCCAAAGAGGCCATGGCCTGGCTGGAAGCGCAACGGGGCAAAGAGGAGCAGGCGTGGCTGACCAAACACTACTTCCAGTACTTCACGCCACCGGATGGCCAGCTGGCGGTGAAGCAGGACCATGTTCGCATTGCGTTGGAGAGCCGCAGCACTTTGGCGCCGCTGGCTGAGCAGTTGAAACAGCAGGGGAGCAGTGAACCCGAGGCGCGCCAGAAAACCGTGGCCGAGATGCTCGCCTTTATCCAGAGCATCCCCTACCAGCAGCTGGACAGTCTGAACGGACGGCAGGGCAAGGGGTTTCTCACTCCCCGTCAGGTGCTGGAACAGAACCGCGGCGATTGCGACAGCAAGGTGACCCTGATGGCCGCCCTGCTGGCCCAACTCTTTCCCGAATTGAAACAGGCCATGGTCTTTATCCCAGGCCACGCTATGCTGGCGGTCGACCTGCCCGCCAAACCGGGTGATGCCACCATCAGCTGGCAGGGACAATCTTATCTGCTGCTCGAACCTACCGGCCCTGCCGCATTACCGGCTGGCCAAATAGCATCGACCAGCAAAACGCTGGTCGATGGCAAGCAGTTGAGTGTGCAACCGGTTCAGCCCAAAGGCTGAAACTCCACCGCCAGCAGCAATCCTGTCTCCTCCTCCAACACCCGAATGATCCGGGCATGGGCTTCGAAAGGGGGAAGCAGGTTGTTGTTGGTTGCGAGGCTGATCCGGATCGGCTGGGTTGTATCAAGCTGGTGTTCCACCACCGAGATCCCCATGCCGTTGGCACTGAGATCCCGACAGATGCCCTCCAGTACCTGATGCTGCTGATAGACGGTAACCGGAGCATTGATGACCATACGTGCAAAAGCACGCCTTTCCTTGGTACTGGTAAGCACGCGAAGATCCTCTGTTGAGTGGGAATCATCTCATGGGCAACGCACAATTGTGCTGGTCTACCCAAAAGAACGTTAATACAATGCGGTGCGTTTCTCAAACGGGGTGCGGTTTACCGCTGAGATTATACCCGTGAACCTGATCCAGATAATGCTGGCGGAGGAATTTGAGGCACGGCGCTCATTTTTTGCGCCCTCATCCGCTGGCACCTCATAATGGAGTGCCCTTGATGAAAACCCTGCTACTGGTCGCCACCAGCCTGCTCTCGGCTCAGGCTTTCGCTGCCGACACCCTCACCGTCTACACCTACAGCTCCTTCACCGCCGACTGGGGACCCGGTCCCAAGATCAAACAGGCCTTCGAGAAAGAGTGCGGCTGTACCCTCAATCTGGTTCCCCTCGAAGATGGCGTCGCCATCCTCAACCGGTTGCGACTGGAGGGCAAGCACAGCAAGGCCGACCTGGTGCTGGGGCTGGACGATGCACTTATCAGTGAAGCCAAGCAGAGCGGCCTGTTCGCCCCCCATCCCGCCAAGCTGGATGGCATCAAGGTGCCGGGTGGCTGGCAGGATGACACCTTTGTCCCCTACGACTACGGCTACTTCGCCTTCGTCTACGACAAGAGCAAGCTCAAGACCCCGCCCAAGAGCCTGAAAGAGCTGGTGGAACGCCCCGATCTCAAGGTGATCTATCAGGATCCCCGTACCTCTACCCCGGGGCAGGGGCTGATGCTGTGGATGAAGTCTGTCTATGGTGAAAAGGCTCCTGAAGCCTGGGCCAAGCTGGCCAAGAAGACGGTCACCGTCACCAAGGGGTGGTCCGAGGCCTATGGCATGTTCCTCGATGGCGAAGCGGACATGGTGCTCTCCTACACCACCTCACCCGCCTATCACTTGATTGCCGAGAACAAGCCCCAGTATCAGGCTGCGGCGTTTGAAGAGGGGCACTACCGTCAAGTGGAAGTGGCCGCCAAGCTGAAGAGCGCCAAACAGGAGAAGCTGGCTGACCAGTTCCTGCAGTTCATGGTGAGCCCCGCCTTCCAGAACGAGATCCCGACCGGCAACTGGATGTATCCGGTCATCGACACGCCGCTACCCAAGGGCTTCGAGCAGATGATCACCGTCAGCAAGCCGCTCGCCTTCAATGCCGATGAGGTGGCCGCCAATCGCAAAGGGTGGATCCGCGAATGGCTGCAAGCCGTCGCCCAGTGAGTCAGCTCGCTCTGAAGCAACAGGATCGTCCCCTCTGGTGGCTGCCGGGAAGTGCAGCCACCCTGCTGATCCTGCTGTTGTCCCTCGGGCCACTGGCGGCCCTGCTGTGGCAGGCCGGTTCGCTGGCGCCGCGCACTCTGCTGGCAGACCCCTATCTGCGCCATGTGCTGGGCTTCAGCCTCTGGCAGGCGTTGCTCTCCACCCTGCTGAGCCTGGGGCTCGCCATTCCGGTGGCCCGCGCGTTGGCGCGGCGCCGCTTCGTTGGCCGCACTCTGCTGATCAAGTTGTTTGGCCTCTCGCTGGTACTGCCGGTCATCATCGCCATCTTCGGCATCGTGGCGGTACATGGCAAACAGGGGTGGCTGCCGCAACTGCTGCGCAGCTTGGGGCTGGATCCCGGCAACTATCTCTACGGCCTGTTCGGCATTCTGCTGGCCCATATCTTCTTCAACATGCCGCTGGCGGCACGTCTCATCCTGCAGAGCATCGAGAGCATCCCCGAATCGAGCTGGCGCCTTGCCAGCCAGCTCGGCATGCGCTCATCCCATATCTTCCGGCTACTGGAGTGGCCGCTCATTCGCGGCATATTGCCAGGGCTTGCCAGCCTCATCTTCATGCTCTGCTTCACCAGCTTCACTACCGTGCTGGCGTTGGGCGGCGGGCCGAAATCCACCACGCTGGAGGTGGCCGTCTATCAGGCGCTGCGCTTTGACTTCGATCTCGCCACCGCAGGTGGGCTGGCGCTGGTACAGCTGATCCTGACCGCCACCCTGCTGCTCCTGCAGCACAAGCTGCAGACTACTCCAGCCAGTCGGGTGACTCCCCGTCGTCCCTGCCTGCGGCCGGATCGCCATCAGCCGGGCACGGCCGTGGTAGACCTCTTCTCGCTCTGTATCGGCCTCGCCATCTTTCTGCCACCGCTGCTGGCCATCGTCGTCGCCGGCCTCCACCCCGGCCTGCTGACGGCGCTCACTTCCGCCAAGCTGTGGCAGGCAAGCGGTCAGTCGCTGCTGATTGCATTGGCGGCTGGTGCCTTGGCCACCCTGCTCGGCGGCGCGCTGCTGCTCACCAGCCGTCATCTGCGGGTGCGGGCTCGCAAGCGACGAGCTGCCACCCTGTGGGAGGCCAGCGGTTCGGTGATCCTGATGATCCCGGCCGTGGTGCTCTCTACCGGTCTCTTCATCCTGTTTATGCCCTTTGCCGACGTGTTCGCCCTCGGGCCCTGGCTGGTGGTGCTGGTCAACGCCCTGATGGCGCTACCCTATGTGCTGCGCACCCTCTCCGCCCCCATGCAGCTGGTAGTGCGCCAGTATGACCGGCTGGCGGACAGCCTGGGGGTACGTGGTCTGCACCGCCTGCGACTGGTGGAGTGGCCGCTGTTGCGCCGTCCGTTGGCGCTGGCGATGGCACTGTCGATGATCCTCTCATTGGGGGATCTCGGTGCCATCGCCATGTTTGGCAGCCAGGAGCTCACCACCCTGCCCTGGCTGCTCTACCAGCAGCTCGGCAGCTATCGATTGACCGAGGCAGCCGCCACCGCCCTGCTGCTGCTGACACTCTGTTTCTCTCTGTTCTGGCTGGTTGAACGGGGGCTTGGAGGAAAACATGCTGAACATTGATACGCTGGTGACCAGCTACCCCGACTGGCACGTCAGCTTCAGCGCGAAGCTGCCCAAGGGGGAGATCACCGCACTGATTGGCCCAAGCGGCGCAGGCAAGTCGACCCTGCTCGGGATGATCGCCGGTTTCGTGCCGGTGGAGTCGGGCGGCCTCAGCTTCGATGGCGAAGATCTGTTGCCGCTGGGCCCGGCCGAGCGGCCAGTCACCACCCTGTTTCAGGATCACAACCTGTTCCTGCACCTGTCGGTGTTCGACAATATCGCCATCGGCTTGCACCCGGGTCTGCGCCTGAGTGCAACCCAGCGAGCACAAGTGATCGATGCAGCCGCACGGGTTGGTCTCGGCGAGATGCTAAACCGCCTGCCTGAACAGCTCTCCGGCGGCCAGCAGCAGCGGGTCGGGCTGGCCCGTGCACTGGTGCGGGGCAAACCGCTGCTGCTGCTGGATGAACCCTTCTCGGCCCTCGATCCCGCCCTGCGCCGAGAGATGCTGGCGGAAGTGGCCCGCCTCGCCTGCGAGCAGGGCATTACCGTACTGATGGTCTCCCACAATCCGGAAGATGCCCTGCTGATTGCCGATCAGGTGCTCTTTGTAGACGAGGGCCGCATCGCCCTGCAGGGAAAGCCGGATATTCTGCAACACTGCAACCACCCGGGGCTGCTGCGCTATCTGGGTCAATAGCCCTTGGCCCAAGACTGCGCCGGGATCAAAAAGGGGAGGCCGATTGGCCTCCCCTTTTAATGCAAACATATCGGGTGAAATCAGAGGTTCTCCTCGGCGAACGAAGCCAGTCGGCTGCGTACCACCCCGTTGAGGAAGATGTTGGCACTGCCGTCAAAATCCTTGAAACGCTCGACTATGTAGGTCAGACCCGAGGTCACCGGGCTCAGGTAGTTGGAGTCGATTTGGGCCAGGTTGCCAGAGCAGACGATCTTGGTGCCCTCGCCGCAACGGGTAATGATGGTCTTGATCTGGGAAGCCGTCAGGTTCTGGCACTCATCCAGCAGCACGAAGGTGTTCTGGATGCTGCGCCCGCGCATAAAGTTGACCGATTTGAACTGGATGTTGGCCTTCTCCATGATGTAGCTGAGCGAGCCGCTCATGTTCTCGTCCTGCTTGTGCAGCACCTCCAGGGTGTCGGTTACCGCCGCCAGCCAGGGCATCATCTTCTCCTCCTCGGTACCGGGCAGGAAGCCGATGCTTTCAGCAATTTCCGGGGTATTCCGAGTGACGATCACCTTCTCGTAGATCCCCTTCTCGATCACCAGCTCCAGCGCAGCAGCCATCGCCAGCAAGGTTTTGCCGCAACCGGCCGGGCCGGTCAGGATCACCAGATCGATGTGCGGATCCAGCAGTGCATCCAGCGCCATCCCCTGATAGACGTTCTTGGGATGTACACCCCACGCCTTGCGGGACATCAGTCGCTCACGGCCCAGATCCTTGATGCGGATCTTCTGGCCATCGTGGCTGAGCACCCGGGCGGCGAAGAAGTTCTCCTCGTCGATCAGGTACTGATTGACGTGAACACCTTCCAGCAAATTGGCATCGATCACATGGATGGTGTCGCGGCCGTGGGTCTCGCTCTCGCACTCGCCGACGCGCTCCCAGAAGCTGCCGGGCACCACCTGAAAGCCCTTGGCCAGCAGGCGGATATCGTCGATCAGCTGGTCGCTGCGATAATCCTCGACGTGGGCAAGACCGGCACCTTTGGCCTTGAGGCGCATGTTGATGTCTTTGGTGACCAGCACCACCTGACGCTTCAACTCATGCTTCTGCAGATAGAGGGCCGCGTTGATGATGCGGTTGTCGGCCTCCTTGTCGGTGAACACCTCGGCATCCTGCGGCAGATGGTGATCGCTGAAAATGCAGATATGACCGCTCGCCTCACCGGCCAGCGGTACTCCTTGCGCAATCTGCTCCGGAGTCGCATCGCGGAACACATCTTCCAGCGCACGGATAGCTACCCGCGCATCGCGGCTGACATCCTTGTGGCGATCCTTGATGTTATCGAGCTCTTCCAGCACCGTCATGGGGATGAGCACGTCGTGCTCTTTGAAGGAGTAGATAGCGAGGGGTTCGTGAAGCAGAACGTTGGTATCCAGGATAAACAGCTTTCGGTCCGTATTGTCCATAAGCATCCTCCTTGGCACTGAAGGGCCACGTGTGTGAATCTCGGATGTCATTGAAACCACACGGCCGTGACAGTTTTATTACCTTCAACGCTACGCTCGATTTTACTATCACGCAACAAATCACTTGCATCGCCAGAATCGTTCGAACAGAAAAGCAGCAATAAAAAACCGGCCATCGGGCCGGTCTTTTTATTTATCTAGCGGATTAACCACATTTGGAGTCGCCGCAATTGAGGCAAGTCATGCAGCCATCCTTAAGCACCAGCGCCTTGGTGTGGCACTTGTAGCAGAGCGCCGCATTGGCCGGGAAACCGCTGCCAGCCTGTTGCTCTTCGGCCTCCTGGGCGGCTTTCAACTCGGCCTGTTTCTCGGCCAGAAACGCCTGCTGATGCTCGTCCAGCCCGGTTGCCTTGAGCATGCCGATCTCGGTGAGATGGCTCTCGATCACGTTGCCAATTTCGGCGATCAGCGATGGAACGTACTTGCCCTTGTTCCAGTAACCGCCCTTGGGATCAAACACGGAACGCAGCTCCTCCACCAGGAAGGTCACATCCCCTCCTTTGCGGAATACGGCGGAGATGATGCGGGTCAGCGCCACGATCCACTGGTAGTGTTCCAGGCTCTTGGAGTTGATGAAGATCTCGAATGGACGGCGAGTCTCGTGAACCGTGCCCTCGTTGAGAATGATGTCGTTGATGGTGATGAACAACGAGTGCTCGGAGACATGCTCCGGCGTTTTCAGCTTGTAGGTGGTGCCCATCAGTCGCTCCGGACGCAGCACGGTTTCATGCATGTGCACCACGTCATCCTGCGGGGCCAGCTCTTCTTGCGGCTCATCCTTGGTACGCACCTTGTAGGCGACGATTTTCTTGTCGATCTTCTTGACCATAATGTCGTTCTCAGAATTTACCGTAATAGCCTTCTTTCAAGGCGTCGTAGAGGTTGGCGGCAGTGTGCAGCTCGCCATCGTATTCGATCTCTTCGTTCCCCTTGACGGAGATGACGGAGCCATCCTCCAGGGTGAAATCGTACAGGGTGTTCTCCAGATCCTTCTCCTTCACCAGCACGCCCTGGAAGGCCTCCGGATTGAAGCGGAAGGTGGTGCAGCCCTTGAGGCCGGAGTCCGAGGCATACATGTAGATGTCCTTGAACTGCTCGAACGGGAAATCGGTCGGCACGTTGGCGGTCTTGGAGATGGAGGAGTCGATCCAGCGCTGGGCCGCCGCCTGAATGTCCACATGCTGCGCCGGGGTGATGTCATCAGCAGTAATGAAGTAGTCCGGCAGACGGCTCGCCTCATCATCGGCATACGGCATGGCGGACGGGTTCACCAGCTCGCGATAGGCCAGCAGCTCGAAGGAGTAGACATCCACGCTCTCCTTGCTCTTCTTGCCCGGCTTGATGACGTTGCGGCTGTAGTGGTGGGCAAAACTCGGCTCGATGCCATTGCTGGCGTTGTTGGCCAGTGACAGCGAAATCGTGCCGGTCGGTGCAATACTGCAGTGGTGGGTGAAACGCCCGCCCACTTCGGCCAGCTCGGCGACCAGCGCAGGATCCACTTCGGCAACCTGCTGCATATAGCGGCTGTAGCGCGCATGCAGCACCTTGCCCTTCACCTTGTCACCCACCTTGATGCCATCTGCAGCCATTTCGGGACGCAGACGCAGCATCTTGCCAGTCACTTCAAACTCCTGCTCCATGATGGGGGCAGAGCCTTTCTCCTTGGCCAGACGCAGGGACTCCTGCCAGCCGGTCATCGCCAGCTCTTGGGATACCTGCTCGGTAAAGGCGACGGACGCGGCAGAACCGTACTTGATCTGCAGCATGGTAAGGGTCGAGCCAAGCCCCAGGAAGCCCATGCCGTGGCGGCGCTTGTTGATGATCTCCTCGCGTTGCTTGGCCAATGGCAGCTGGTTGATCTCCACCACGTTGTCGAGCATGCGGGTAAAGATGGCCACCACCTTGCGAAATGCAGTCCAGTCGAAAGCAGCCTTGTCGGTGAAGGGATCGCGAACGAAGCGGGTCAGGTTGACCGAACCCAGCAGGCAGGCGCCATAAGGCGGCAAAGGCTGTTCGCCACAGGGGTTGGTCGCGCGGATCTCCTCACAGAACCAGTTGTTATTCATCTGGTTGACCTTGTCGATCAGGATGAAACCGGGCTCTGCATAGTCATAGGTGGAGGTCATGATAACGTTCCAGAGCTTGCGTGCCGGCAGGGTCTTGTAAACCTTGCAGGCGACCTGCCCCAGCTCGTTAAAGACAACACCCTCCTTGTTGGGCCAGTCAGCCCAAAACACCTGAGCAGGATCGTCCAGTGCAATGCCATCCTGCTCCACCTCTTTGGCGGTGTAGGGGAAGATCAGCGACCAGGGCGCATCCTCTTTCACCGCCTTGACGAAATCTTCGGTGATCAGCAGGGAGAGGTTGAACTGGCGCAGACGGCCATCTTCGCGCTTGGCCTGAATAAACTCGATCACATCAGGATGACGGATATCCATGGTGCCCATCTGGGCGCCACGACGGCCACCGGCTGACGAGACGGTGAAACACATCTTGTCGTAGATATCCATGAAGGAGAGCGGGCCTGAGGTGTAGGCACCGGCACCGGAGACAAAAGCACCGCGTGGACGCAGAGTCGAAAAATCATAACCGATGCCGCAGCCAGCCTTCAGGGTCAGCCCCGCCTCGTGCACCTTGCCGAGGATATCGTCCATCGAATCTTCGATAGTGCCGGAGACGGTACAGTTGATGGTTGAAGTGGCAGGCTTGTGCTCAAAAGCCCCGGCGTTGGAGGTGATCCGGCCAGCCGGAATGGCACCATTGCGCAGTGCCCACAGGAAAGGCTCATACCAGGACTCCGGCTCCCGCTCCTGCTCGGCCAGCGCACGAGCAACGCGCTGGTAGGTCTCGTCGATAGTGCCATCGACAGGATGCCCATCCTTGCTCTTGAGGCGATATTTGCTATCCCAGATCTCGAGGGAAGTTTCCTGGAGGGGGATGAGGCGGGAGCCAGCTTCGCTCTC
The DNA here is from genome assembly GCF_000764665.1 of Aeromonas lacus. Taxonomy (GTDB): domain Bacteria; phylum Pseudomonadota; class Gammaproteobacteria; order Enterobacterales; family Aeromonadaceae; genus Aeromonas; species Aeromonas lacus. The sequence continues at coordinate 109,634 of NZ_JRGM01000138.1, forward strand.
CAGCACCGGGTTGGATTTAGCCATTTTCAATCAACCTTATATGAATGCATCAACGTCATGACAGTAGTAGAAAACACAACCAATAGCACCATTAAAAAAAAACAGCACAATATATAGTGATGGTGCAGCCATGAGGGCGCAGATTCTATCCTAAAAAAATGCCCTGGCCAGCAGGTTTCTGCGCCAGGGCACTTAACTGATTAATTTACTGAGAGATTTAACACTCAAGCATGGATCAGGGCTTCTTGACGTAAACGCTCGGGGTATCACCCGCCATATTCAGATAGAACTCATAAACCCCGTCGGCATCCGGCGAGAACTTCATATCCTCATATTTGGAACAGGGATTGACCGGCACAGCCTCACCACCGAGTACGGCAACACCATCACTCGGGCTCTTGTAACCGAAGTTGGTACCACAGCTCCAACCAGAGTCAGCAAACTTGAACTTGTAGGGAGCCCACTCTTTCTTGAGGGTGCCTTTCGCCATGTAGAGCTTGTCGGCTACCTTGACCACCTTGCTCGCATCGGTCGCCATCCAGTCGTTCATCTCACCGCGCAGATAGATGGACTTGCCACCAAAATCGCTATTGTCAGCAGCCTGCTCTGCTCCACTGTGGGATGCACAACCACCTAATACCAGGGTTCCCGCCGCCAGTATCATCGTTACTGTTCTTTTGAACATGTCTCTATTCCTTAATTTATTGTGATTCCTTGGTCCATCCATGTGGACGAAGGCATTAAAGCAGAGCCGGAATCACAAGAAAGGTAGAATCATCACATTCTGTACTTTTTATGCCCAACCCCGGACGGGCAAGTCAAAAGGCGAGAGCAAGATCACTCCGGTTTTGGTGAGACAAAATTGAATAGAGAAGGATTAAAAAGCGAAGTGATTGAATGGGTTAGCGGAAATAGAGGATTTTTGGGAAGGAGGCGTAATTTTCAGATAATAAAAAACCCCGCTCGA
>NZ_JRGM01000139.1 GCF_000764665.1 Aeromonas lacus
CTAAAGTTATCGCTTAATCTTTGGCTTACATAAATAAAGCAAAGCCCCTATAATAGGGGCTTTCTTATGCAGGGGCGTAGTTCGAATTGGTAGAACAGCGGTCTCCAAAACCGATGGTTGCGGGTTCGAGTCCTGCCGCCCCTGCCATATACCTCGTCTCGTACGGGGCTTTTGTGTCTTTGGTTACGTCAGATACAGGTGGGTTGTATGAGTGTTAGTTCTGAGAGCCAGGGCGGAAGCAAGGATACCCTGCTTTGGGGCCTGGTTTTCATTATCCTGGCGGCTGCTGTAGTGGGTAATTACCTGCTCAACGATGTTGTCGCTGCCGTCCGCGCCCTGGGTGTGGTCGTTGTCGTCGCTGCTGCTGGTGCAGTAGCCCTGCAAACCACCAAGGGAAAGGCTACGCTGGCATTCGCCCGTGAGTCTCGCCTGGAAGTCCGCAAGGTCGTATGGCCAACCCGTCAGGAAGCCATTCAGACAACCCTGATTGTGCTGGCGGTGACCGCCGTGATGGGGCTGCTGCTGTTCGTTCTGGACGGCGCCTTGGTCTGGTTGGTCAACCTGATTACCGGTGTGTAAGGATAAGCCATGACTGAACAACGTGAACAGCGTATGAGATGGTATGTCGTGCAGGCGTTTTCCGGCTACGAAGGCCGTGTTGCCAAATCCCTGCGTGAACATATCAAGATGCATGGCATGGAAGACATGTTCGGTGAAGTACTGGTCCCGACCGAAGAAGTGGTCGAGATGCGTGCAGGCCAGAAGCGCAAGAGTGAGCGCAAGTTTTTCCCGGGTTATGTCCTGGTCCAGATGATCATGGATGAAACAACATGGCACTTGGTACGCAACGTACCGCGTGTAATGGGCTTCATCGGCGGTACCTCCGACCGTCCGGCACCGATCTCCGACAAAGAGGCCGATGCCATCCTGAACCGTCTGCAGGATGCCCACGACAAGCCGCGTCCGAAAACCCTGTTTGAACCGGGTGAAATGGTGCGGGTTGCCGATGGTCCGTTTGCCGACTTCAACGGTACCGTTGAAGAGGTGGATTACGAGAAGAGCCGTGTGAAGGTCTCTGTACTGATCTTCGGTCGTTCTACTCCGGTTGAGTTGGATTTTGGTCAGGTCGAAAAGGGCTGATTGATTTCTGTTCACTCAACAGTTGTCAGGGGCAGCGAATATCTCTATAATTCGCTGCCCCTTTATTAGTTGGGGAGCCGTTTGCAGGAGCATGTCTCCGAGGCGCTAGAACCCATTTTTGAGGTAATTTCCTAATGGCTAAGAAAGTCACAGCTTATATCAAGCTGCAGGTTGCTGCTGGTGCAGCCAACCCGTCTCCTCCCGTTGGTCCTGCACTGGGTCAACACGGTGTGAACATCATGGAATTCTGTAAGGCGTTCAACGCTCGTACAGAGAAGCTGGAAAAAGGTTCACCGACTCCGGTCGTGATCACCGTTTACAGCGACCGTTCCTTCACCTTCGAAACCAAGACTCCGCCTGCTTCCTTCCTGCTGAAGAAAGCTGCTGGCATCAAGTCTGGTTCTTCCAAGCCGAACAAAGACAAGGTTGGTAAGGTGACCGTTGCCCAGCTGCAAGAAATCGCCAAGACCAAAGAGCCGGATATGACCGGTGCCGATCTGGATGCAAAAGTACGTTGCATCGCCGGCTCCGCTCGTTCCATGGGTCTGGTAGTGGAGGAGTAAGACAATGGCTAAACTGTCCAAGCGTATGCGCGTTATTCGCGAAAAAGTTGACGGTACCAAAGAGTACTCCATCAACGAAGCCATTGCCCTGCTGAAAGAACTGGCTACCGCCAAGTTCGTTGAAAGCGTTGACGTTGCTGTCAACCTGGGTATCGACGCTCGTAAATCTGACCAGAACGTACGTGGTGCAACTGTACTGCCGCACGGTACCGGTCGTGACGTTCGCGTTGCCGTATTTACCCAAGGTGCCAACGCCGAAGCTGCTAAAGCTGCCGGTGCTGACCTGGTAGGTATGGATGACCTGGCCGATCTGGTTAAGAAAGGCGAGATGAACTTCGACGTAGTTATCGCATCCCCGGATGCCATGCGCGTTGTTGGTCAACTGGGTCAAATCCTGGGCCCGCGTGGCCTGATGCCGAACCCGAAAGTTGGTACTGTAACTCCTAACGTTGCTGAAGCCGTCAAGAACGCCAAGGCTGGTCAGGTTCGTTACCGTAACGACAAGAATGGTATCATCCATACCACTCTGGGTAAGGTTTCTTTCAACGAAGTTCAGCTGAAAGAAAACTTGGAAGCTCTGCTGGTTGCCCTGAAAAAAGGCAAGCCCTCTTCCGCCAAAGGTCAATTCATCAAGAAAGTCAGCATCTCCACCACCATGGGTGCCGGTGTTGCCGTAGACCAAGCTTCTCTGGAAGCTCAGGCCTAATTGATGGGTTTTACAAGGCGCAAAATTTAATCTATAATTTTGCGCCTTGATTGGTTGGGGGTTTCGACCTCCGTCCAAGACCGCAGGAGGCTGCAAAGCCTTAATATTTCCTGCGTAGACGGTGCCGGAAACCCAGCGAGAAAGATTCTTTCTCTTCTGGAATCCTGCTACCGCATCGTTCCCCTCTGTTGTAAAGGTAGGGGGGATGTGTCAGTACTGGGTCATTTGACCCGGATTCAATCCAGGAGTTAAGCCAATGGCATTGGGACTCGAAGACAAAAAGGCAATTGTTGCTGAAGTCAACGAAGCTGCCAAAGGCGCTCTTTCTGCAGTTGTTGCCGATTCTCGCGGTGTAACTGTAGACAAGATGACCGTCCTGCGTAAAACCGCTCGTGAAGCCGGTGTGTACATGCGCGTTGTGCGTAACACCCTGCTGCGTCGCGCGGTAGAAGGTACCGAATACGAGTGCCTGAACGACGCATTTACCGGTCCTACCTTGATTGCTTTCTCTAACGAACACCCGGGCGCTGCTGCTCGTCTGTTCAAAGAGTTTGCCAAAGCGAACCAAAAGTTCGAAATCAAGGCTGGCGCTTTTAACGGTGAGTTTATCGCCGCAGCACAAATTGATCGTCTGGCCACGCTGCCGACTTACGAAGAAGCAATTGCGAAGTTGATGGCTACCATGAAGGAAGCCTCTGCTGGCAAGCTGGTTCGTACTATCGCTGCTGTTCGCGACCAGAAACAAGCTGCTGCTTGATTCTCGCCTATCTAGGCTGTTTGAGTTTATTCAACATCAGGAATTTTTGTCATGTCTATCACTAAAGACCAAATCATCGAAGCCGTTGCTTCCATGTCCGTAATGGAAGTTGTTGAGCTGATCGAAGCTATGGAAGAGAAGTTCGGTGTTTCTGCCGCTGCTGCCGTAATGGCTGGCCCGGCTGCTGCTGAAGCAGTAGAAGAGAAGACCGAGTTCGACGTAGTTCTGACTGCTGCCGGTGCTAACAAAGTTGCCGTTATCAAAGCCGTTCGTGGCGCTACCGGTCTGGGCCTGAAAGAAGCCAAAGATCTGGTAGAAGCTGCTCCGGCTAACCTGAAAGAAGCCGTCTCCAAAGACGAAGCTGAAGCTCTGAAGAAAGAGCTGGAAGCTGCCGGTGCTTCTGTTGAGATCAAATAATCTGCATTTATGTAGATTAGCCTGATAAAACAGGCTAGGGCTGGTGAATTTTTGTTCACCAGCCTTTTTGCGCTGTAGACTGAGAGCATTTCACACCGTTTACGACTCTCGGTGCACCAGCAATCCGGACTGTCTTCTTTCGTCCGGGCCAACACAAAACGGTGTTGAGACAGAGCTGTCCCGCGGGACAGAGTGGGTCACTTATCAGCGAGCTGAGGAACCCTATGGTTTACTCTTATACCGAAAAAAAACGCATTCGTAAGGACTTCGGTAAGCGAGACCAGGTACTGGACACGCCTTATCTGTTGTCCATTCAGCTGGACTCCTTCAAGCAGTTCATCGAGGCTGACCCGGAAGGTGAATATGGCCTAGAGGCCGCTTTCCGTAGCGTTTTCCCGATCACCAGTTACTCCGGTAGTGCTGAGCTTCAGTATGTCAGCTATCGCCTGGGTGAGCCGGTATTTGACGTAAAAGAATGCCAGATCCGTGGAGTGACCTACTCCGCGCCGCTGCGTGTCAAGCTTCGTATGGTTCTGTACGACCGTGAAGCAGCTGCCGGCACCGTCAAAGACATCAAGGAACAAGAAGTATACATGGGCGAAATTCCGCTCATGACCGAGAACGGCACCTTTGTTATCAATGGTACCGAGCGGGTTATCGTTTCCCAGCTGCACCGCAGCCCGGGCGTCTTCTTCGACCACGATAAAGGCAAAACACATTCATCCGGTAAGGTGCTGTATAACGCTCGAGTTATCCCCTACCGTGGCTCCTGGCTGGACTTCGAGTTCGATGCGAAAGACAACCTGTTTGTCCGTATCGACCGTCGTCGCAAACTGCCGGCATCCATCATTCTGCGCGCCCTGGACTTCACTTCCGAAGAGATCTTGGCCACCTTCTTCGAAACCATCGGTTTCGAGGTCAAAGATGGCAAGTTGATGATGGATCTGGTGCCGGAGCGCCTGCGTGGCGAAACTGCGACCTTCGACATCGTGGCCAATGGTGCCGTGGTTGTTGAAACCGGTCGTCGTGTGACTGCCCGTCACATCCGTCAGCTGGAAAAAGATGCCGTTACCCAGATTGAGGTACCGGTTGAGTACGTTGTTGGCAAAGTTGCTGCCAAGGACTACGCACATCCGCAAACTGGCGAACTGGTAGTGGCAGCCAACCAGGCTCTGAGTCTGGAAGCGATTGCCAACCTGTCCCAGGCCGGCTTCAAGCATTTCGAGGTTCTGTTCACCAACGAACTGGATCACGGTGCCTACATGTCCGAGACCCTGCGCGTCGATTCCAGCACCAACCGTCTGGAAGCGCTGGTAGAAATCTACCGCATGATGCGTCCGGGCGAGCCGCCGACACGTGAAGCAGCAGAGCAGCTGTTCGAAAACCTGTTCTTCTCTGCCGAACGTTACGACCTGTCTACCGTAGGTCGGATGAAGTTCAACCGCCGTCTGGGTCGTGAAGACGAGACTGGTGCTGGCGTACTGACCAAAGACGACATCGTCGATGTGATGAAGCGCCTGATCGACATCCGTAACGGTAACGACGAAGTGGACGATATCGACCACCTGGGTAACCGTCGTATCCGTTCTGTCGGTGAAATGGCTGAAAACCAGTTCCGCGTCGGTCTGGTGCGTGTCGAGCGTGCGGTCAAGGAGCGTCTCTCCCTGGGCGACCTGGACACCCTGATGCCGCAGGATCTGATCAACGCCAAGCCGATCTCCGCCGCAGTCAAAGAGTTCTTTGGTTCCAGCCAGCTGTCCCAGTTTATGGACCAGAACAACCCGCTGTCCGAAGTAACCCACAAGCGCCGTATCTCTGCGCTGGGCCCGGGCGGTTTGACTCGTGAGCGTGCCGGCTTTGAAGTCCGAGACGTACACCCGACCCACTACGGTCGTCTGTGTCCGATCGAGACTCCTGAAGGTCCGAACATCGGTCTGATCAACTCCCTGTCCGTGTACTCTCGTACCAACGAGTACGGTTTCCTCGAGACTCCGTACCGCAAGGTCATTGACGGTGTGATCACCGACGAAGTGGACTATCTGTCTGCTATTGAAGAAGGCAAGTACGTGATCGCACAGGCTAACGCCGCGACCACCGAAGATGGCCGTCTGAAAGATGAATTGATCCCGTGCCGTCACAAAGGTGAATCCACCTTTATGAATGCCGACCAGATCCAGTATATGGACGTGAGCCCGCAGCAGATCGTATCTGTGGCAGCGGCCCTGATCCCGTTCCTGGAACACGATGACGCGAACCGCGCATTGATGGGTTCAAACATGCAACGTCAGGCTGTACCGACCCTGCGCGCTGACAAGCCGCTGGTAGGTACCGGTATGGAACGCGCTGTGGCCGTTGACTCCGGTGTAACCGTAGTTGCCAAGCGTGGCGGCATGATCGACTACGTCGATGCCTCCCGTATCGTTATCAAGGTAAATGAAGATGAGCTGATGCCAGGCGAAGCCGGTATCGACATCTACAACCTGACCAAATACACCCGTTCCAATCAGAACACCTGTATCAACCAGCGTCCTTGCGTGATGTTGGGTGAGCCGGTCATGGCTGGCGACGTACTGGCTGACGGCCCGTCCACCGATCTGGGTGAACTGGCTCTGGGTCAGAACATGCGCGTCGCGTTCATGCCGTGGAACGGTTACAACTTCGAAGACTCGATCTTGGTGAACGAGCGTGTTGTTCAGGAAGATCGCCTGACCACCATCCATATCCAGGAACTGGCCTGTATCTCCCGTGACACCAAGCTGGGTCCGGAAGAGATCACTGCTGACATCCCGAACGTGGGTGAAGCCGCTCTGTCCAAGCTGGACGAGTCCGGTATCGTCTACGTGGGTGCCGAAGTGAAGGGCGGCGACATTCTGGTTGGTAAGGTAACGCCGAAAGGTGAAACCCAGCTGACGCCGGAAGAGAAGCTGCTGCGCGCCATCTTCGGTGAGAAGGCATCCGACGTGAAGGACTCTTCCCTGCGTGTACCGAACGGTGTGTACGGTACCGTAGTTGACGTGCAAGTCTTTACCCGCGATGGCGTGGAAAAAGACAAGCGCGCCAAAGAAATCGAAGAGATGCAGCTGAAGGAAGCGAAGAAGGACTTGACCGAAGAGTTCAAGATCCTGGAAGACGGCATTTTCGGCCGCTCCCGCAACCTGCTGCTGGCTGCCGGTTACAGCGAAGATCGTCTGAACAAGCTGGAGCGTTCCAAGTGGTTTGAACTGGCCATCGAAGATGAAGCCAAGCAGACCGAACTGGAGCAGATCGCTGAACAGCACGTTGAGCTGAAAGCCGAGTTCGACAAGAAGTTCGAGAACAAGCGTCGCAAGATTATCCAGGGTGATGATCTGGCGCCGGGCGTACTGAAAATCGTCAAGGTTTATCTGGCAGTCAAGCGTCGCATCCAGCCGGGTGACAAGATGGCGGGCCGTCACGGTAACAAGGGTGTTATCTCCAAGATCTGCCCGGTCGAGGATATGCCTCATGACGAGTTCGGCCGTCCGGTCGACATCGTACTGAACCCGTTGGGCGTACCGTCTCGTATGAACATCGGTCAGATCCTCGAAGTGCACCTAGGCCTTGCGGCCAAGGGTATCGGCGAGAAGATCGATCGGATGGTCAAAGAGCAGCGCGAGCTGCACGAGATGCGCAACTTCCTGCAACAGGTCTATGACCTGGGCGAGAAGGACACCCAGCAAGTGAACATCGCCGAACTGTCTGACGACGACGTACGTACCCTGGTGGGTAACCTGCGTAAGGGTCTGCCAGTTGCTACACCGGTCTTTGATGGTGCCAAAGAGCGCGAAATCAAAGCCCTGCTGAAGCTGGCCGATCTGCCGGAATCCGGTCAGATTGATCTGTTCGATGGCCGTACCGGTAACCGCTTCGAGCGTAAAGTAACCGTTGGTTACATGTACATGCTCAAGCTGAACCACTTGGTCGACGACAAGATGCACGCGCGTTCTACCGGTTCTTACAGCCTGGTTACCCAGCAGCCGCTGGGTGGTAAGGCTCAGTTCGGTGGTCAGCGTTTCGGTGAGATGGAAGTGTGGGCCCTGGAGGCTTACGGTGCGGCATATACCTTGCAGGAGATGCTGACCGTCAAGTCTGACGATGTGAATGGCCGTACCAAGATGTACAAGAACATCGTGGATGGCGACCACCGTATGGAGCCGGGCATGCCCGAATCCTTCAACGTATTGCTGAAGGAAATCCGCTCTCTGGGTATCAACATCGAGCTGGACGAAGAGTAAGAGCTCGCTCTTATTGTTCGAGAATTGACGTGGGCGCCCCGCTGTTTTGGCAGCCGGGGCGCCGAGGTTAGACTCCTGACAGGGGAAACACGTGAAAGACTTACTCAAGTTTTTGAAGGCTCAGACCAAGACCGAAGAGTTTGACAGTATCAAGATCGGTCTGGCCTCTCCTGACATGATCCGCTCCTGGTCATTCGGTGAGGTCAAAAAGCCTGAGACCATCAACTACCGGACTTTCAAGCCGGAGCGTGATGGTCTGTTCTGCGCCCGTATCTTCGGACCGGTGAAGGACTACGAGTGTCTGTGCGGCAAGTACAAGCGCCTGAAACACCGTGGTGTGATCTGTGAGAAGTGCGGCGTTGAAGTGACCCAGACCAAGGTCCGTCGTGAGCGTATGGGCCACATCGAGCTGGCCAGCCCGACTGCCCACATCTGGTTCCTGAAGTCCCTGCCGTCCCGTATCGGTCTGCTGCTGGACATGACCCTGCGCGACATCGAGCGCGTGCTCTACTTCGAATCTTTCGTAGTTATCGAGCCGGGCATGACCAACCTCGAACGCAGCCAGATGCTCTCTGAAGAGCAGTACCTGGATGCGCTGGAAGAGTGGGGCGACGAATTTGACGCCAAGATGGGTGCCGAAGCAATCCTGGCATTGCTGCGCGCCATCGATCTGGAAGGTGAAGTCAAAGCGATGCGTGAGGAGCTGGATCAGACCAACTCCGAGACCAAGCGCAAGAAGACCACCAAGCGTCTGAAGCTGATGGAAGCTTTCCTGCAGTCCGGCAACAAGCCGGAGTGGATGATCATGACAGTGCTGCCTGTGCTGCCGCCGGACCTGCGTCCGCTGGTACCGCTGGACGGCGGTCGTTTCGCGACTTCCGATCTGAACGATCTGTACCGTCGCGTGATCAACCGTAACAACCGCTTGAAGCGTCTGCTGGATCTGGCTGCTCCGGACATCATCGTGCGCAACGAAAAGCGCATGCTGCAAGAGTCCGTCGATGCGCTGCTGGATAACGGCCGTCGCGGTCGTGCCATCACCGGTTCCAACAAGCGCCCGCTGAAATCCCTGGCCGACATGATCAAGGGTAAGCAGGGTCGTTTCCGTCAGAACCTGCTCGGTAAGCGTGTCGACTACTCCGGTCGTTCCGTTATCACCGTAGGCCCGACTCTGCGTCTGCATCAGTGCGGTCTGCCGAAGAAGATGGCTCTGGAACTGTTCAAGCCGTTCATCTATGGCAAGCTGGAAACCCGCGGTCTGGCGACCACTATCAAGGCCGCCAAGAAGATGGTGGAGCGCGAAGAAGCTGTCGTTTGGGATATCCTGGACGAAGTTATCCGCGAACACCCGGTTCTGCTGAACCGTGCACCGACTCTGCACCGTCTGGGTATCCAGGCATTCGAACCGACTCTGGTCGAAGGCAAGGCAATCCAGCTGCACCCGCTCGTTTGTGCTGCGTATAACGCGGACTTCGACGGTGACCAGATGGCTGTTCACGTACCGCTGACCCTGGAAGCCCAGCTGGAAGCGCGTGCGCTGATGATGTCTACCAACAACATCCTGTCGCCTGCATCCGGTGAGCCGATCATCGTTCCTTCTCAGGACGTGGTCTTGGGTCTGTACTACATGACCCGTGCCCGCATCAATGCGAAGGGTGAAGGTATGGTGCTGTCCGGCCCGAAAGAGGCCGAGAAAGTGTACCGTGCCGGTCTGGCCGACCTGCATGCTCGCGTCAAGTGCCGCATCACCGAGTACGTGAAGAACGAAGCCGGTGAACTGGTTGCCAAGACCGAGATGAAGAACACCACCGTTGGTCGTGCGATCCTGAGCCTGATCCTGCCGAAAGGCATGGAATACGCCCTGATCGACGAGCCGAAGGTGCTGACTGCTGCCGAGCAGGCCGATCTGGACGCCAATCCGCAGAACTGGATCAAGTCCGTATCCAACAAGGCGCTGGGCAAAAAGCTCATCTCCCGTCTGCTGAACACCTGCTATCGCAAGCAGGGGCTGAAGGACACCGTTATCTTTGCTGACCAGCTGATGTATACCGGTTTCCACTACGCGGCGCTGTCCGGTGCTTCCGTTGGTATCGATGACATGGTCATCCCGGATGCCAAGAAAGAGATCATTGCTTCTGCCGAAGCCGAAGTTGCCGAGATCCAGGATCAGTTCCTGTCCGGTCTGGTAACCGCGGGCGAACGTTACAACAAGGTTATCGATATCTGGGCCAGCGCCAACGAGCGCGTCTCCAAGGCCATGATGGAGAACTTGTCCAAAGAGCGTAACGTCAACTCGCTGGGTGATGAAGAAGAGCAGGCCTCGTTCAACAGCATCTTTATGATGGCCGACTCTGGTGCGCGGGGTTCCGCAGCCCAGATCCGTCAGCTGGCCGGTATGCGTGGCCTGATGGCCAAGCCGGATGGCTCCATCATCGAGACCCCGATCATCGCGAACTTCCGCGAAGGTCTGAACGTACTGCAGTACTTTATCTCTACCCACGGTGCTCGTAAGGGTCTGGCGGATACTGCACTGAAGACTGCGAACTCCGGTTACCTGACTCGTCGTCTGGTAGACGTGGCGCAGGACATGGTGATCACCGAGGACGATTGCGGCACTACCGAAGGTCTGTGGATGACTCCGCTGATCGAGGGTGGCGACGTGGTCGAGCCGCTGCGTGAGCGCGTGCTGGGTCGTGTGGTGGCAGAAGATGTCATCAAGCCGGGTACCGAGGACGAGATCCTGGTTGCTCGCAACACCCTACTCGACGAGCAGCTGTGTGACCTGCTGGAACGCAACTCCGTTGACCGTGTGAAGGTACGTTCTGCCATCACCTGTGAAACTGACTTCGGTAACTGTGCTCACTGCTACGGCCGTGATCTGGCCCGTGGTCACCTGGTTAACAAGGGTGAGGCTGTCGGTGTTATCGCCGCCCAGTCCATCGGTGAACCGGGTACCCAGCTGACAATGCGTACGTTCCACATCGGTGGTGCCGCATCTCGTGCCGCAGCAGAGAGCAGCATCCAGGTGAAGAACACCGGTAGCATCAAGCTGCAGAACGCCAAGTTCGTTCATAACAGCGATGACAAACTGGTTATCACCTCCCGTTCTACCGAACTGACCATCATGGACGACATGGGCCGTACCAAGGAAAGCCACAAGCTGCCTTACGGTTCCGTGCTGGAAGTGAAGGACGGCCAGGCAGTGAATGCTGGCGAAACCGTTGCTAACTGGGATCCGCACACTCACCCGATCATCACCGAAGTGGCAGGTCGTCTGCACTTCGAACACATGATCGATGGCGTGACCATCACTCGTCAGACCGACGAGCTGACCGGTCTCTCCTCTATCGTCGTGCTGGACGTCAACGAGCGTCCGAGCGCCGGTAAAGAGATGCGTCCGACCGTTAAACTGGTCGACCTGAACGGCAACGACGTGATGATCCCGGGTACCGATGTAGCCGCCCAGTACTTCCTGCCGGGCAAGGCGATCGTGAACTTGGAAGATGGTGCCAACGTGGGCGTGGGTGACGCGGTTGCGCGTATCCCGCAAGAGTCCGGCGGTACCAAGGACATCACCGGTGGTCTGCCGCGCGTTGCGGATCTGTTCGAAGCACGTCAACCGAAAGAACCGGCTATTCTGGCCGAGATCTCCGGTACCATCTCCTTCGGGAAAGAGACCAAAGGCAAGCGCCGTCTGGTCATCACCCCGACCGATGGTGGCAACGTCTACGAGGAGATGATTCCGAAGTGGCGTAACCTGAACGTGTTCGAAGGTGAAAAAGTTGAGAAGGGTGAAGTGCTGGCGGACGGTCCTGAGTCTGCTCACGACATCCTGCGTCTGCGCGGTATCAGCCCGGTCGCCAACTACATCGCCAACGAAGTGCAGGACGTTTACCGCCTGCAAGGCGTTAAGATCAACGACAAGCACATCGAAGTCATCGTTCGTCAGATGCTGCGCAAGTGCGAGATCCTGACTGCTGGCGACACCGATCTGATCGAAGGCGAACAGGTTGAAGTGGCTCGCGTGAAGATTGCCAACCGTAAGCTGGTTGCCGAGGGCAAGACCCCTGCGACCTACCGTCATGTTCTGATGGGTATTACCAAGGCATCTCTGAGCACCGAGTCCTTCATCTCCGCGGCTTCCTTCCAGGAAACCACTCGCGTTCTGACCGAAGCCGCCGTTGGTGGCAAGCGTGACGAACTGCGTGGCCTGAAAGAGAACGTCATCGTGGGTCGTCTGATCCCGGCTGGTACCGGCTTTGCCTACCACCACAGCCGGATCAACCAGCGCGCTGCTGCAGCTCGTGCTGTTGGCACCCCGCAGGTGACCGCAGATGAAGCTGAGCAGAACCTGGCGGATCTGCTGAACGCTGCCGGTAGCTTCGACGAAGAGTAACTCGTCAACCGTGATTAAAAAGGGCTCCTTCAGGGAGCCCTTTTTGTTGGCCATTTGATCGGCAAAGGCTGACGCCACGCGGGTTTCAGGATGATCCAGAGCAAAGTTGTAGAGTAAAAAATCAAAAAAAGTTGACTTTGCTCTCCTGCGATTTGACACTCGGCAAAGTTGAATGGTTATTACAGGGGTAGAACATGACTGTCGGTATCGAGGAAGCCATGCTTCCCGAAGAACAGCTGATCAGCCGCACTTTTACAGATGAAGACAGGGAATTGTTGCGCTCATACGATGGGCTCATCGACGGCTTGGCCGAGCTGTTCGGCAAGCATTGTGAAGTGGTGCTCCACTCCCTGGAAAATCTGCATGAGTCGGTGATCAAGATCGCCAACGGCTTTAACACCGGACGCACCCTCGGGGCGCCCATCACCGATCTGGCACTGCGGATGCTCAAGGATATCGAGAGCACCGGCCAGGATTATACCCAGAGCTATTTTGCTCGCAGCCGCACCGGCGCCCTGATGAAGTCGAGCACCATCGCCATCAGGAACAGTGAACGCCAGGTGATCGGTCTTATCTGCATCAACCTGCATATCAATGCACCTTTCCACGAATTCGTGGCCGAATTTTTCCCGACGCCCCAGCAGGCGGCGCGCCAGTCACCAGAGACCTTTGCCAACAGTGTCGAAGAGCTTGTTGCCCAGACCGTGGACAATACCATCGACGAGATCAACCGCGATCCCACTGTGGCCAACAATGCCAAAAACCGCTTCATCGTTACTCAATTGTTTGAGAAGGGCATTTTTGACATCAAGGACTCCATCAACATGGTGGCGGACAAACTCAATATTTCGAAACATACCGTTTATCTCTACATCCGACAGCGCAAGCAGGGTGAAGACGAAAACGAGTAACTCAATTCCATAAGGGGATAGATGAATGGCTAAAGAAGTGATTGCAACCGACAAGGCGCCTGCCGCCATTGGTCCTTATGTTCAGGCGACCAAGGTAGGCGAGATGATCTTCACCTCCGGGCAGATCCCGCTTGATCCTGCCACCATGGAGATCGTTGCCGGTGGCATCGAAGCTCAGGCCGAGCAGGTAATGAAGAACCTGATCGCCGTATTGCAGGCTGCCGGTGCCGATGCTGGCAAGGTAGTGAAAACCACCTGCTTCCTGAGCGACATGAACGACTTCGTAGCCTTCAATCAGGTCTATGCCCGTTACTTTGGTGATGCCGCACCGGCCCGCTCCTGCGTGGAAGTGGCCCGTCTGCCGAAAGATGTGCTGGTCGAGGTTGAGGCCATCGCCCACCTCTGATCGCCAACTGCAAAAAAGCCCCTCATGGCAGGGGCTTTTTTGTTTTTGGCGTAAAATGGACAGGCATCAGCACAGGAGCCTTGTTATGAGTCTGAGTTTTGCCCTGCTGGTGACCGGGCCTGCCTATGGCACCCAGTCCGCCAGCACCGCCTACCGCTTTGCCCGTAGCCTGTTGGCTCAGGGTCATAGCCTCTCTCATCTCTTTTTCTATCAGGAGGGGGTCTGCAACGCCAACGGTCTGCATCTTCCCGCTTCCGATGAGACCGACCTGGTGCGCCTGTGGCGAGAGCTGGCAGAGGAGCAGGGGATCCGTATCGATGTCTGCGTCGCCGCCGCCATGCGGCGCGGGGTGGTCGATGAACAGGAGGCCAAGGGAGCAGGGCAGGCATACTTCAATCTGCAAGCGCCATTTTGCCTGAGCGGGCTTGGCCAGCTGGCGGAAGCAGCCCTGACCGCCGATCGGCTGGTTCAGTTCTAGGGAGTGACCATGAGCAAGAAAATCGCATTTATCTGCAGTCGTGGCCCCCATGGCCACGCTGCCGGTCGGGAGGGGCTGGATGCCCTGCTGGCTACCTCGGCCATGACCGATGAAGTGGCACTCTTCCTGATTGGTGACGGCGTGCTGCAACTGCTCAAGGAGCAGCATCCGCAGACCATCTTGCAGCGCCACTATGCGCCAACCTTCAAGATGCTCGAACTCTATGACATCGAGGAGGTTTACGTCTGCGCCGACTCGCTGGCCGAGCGCGGCGTGACGGTCGAGGATCTGCTGATCCCCGTCGAAAGCCTGCCGCGGGCAGAGATGGCCAACCAGTGGTCACAATGCGCGACGCACATCAGCTTCTGAGGTCCCTATGTTGCATCTGATCTTGAATTCCCCTTTCCAGAGCCAGGCGCTGGCTCAGGCACTGTCATACCTGCAATCTGGCGATGAACTGGTGCTGATGCAGGATGCCGTCATTGCGGCCTGTGCGCCGCAGTGGTGCGAACAACTGACAGGGATCCCGCTACACGTCATGACAGAGGATCTGCAGGCGCGTGGTTTGCGTCATCAAGTGGGAGATTTGCTGGATATGGCCGGTCTAGTCGAGCTGATTGCACAAAAAGGCTCCCCCAGAACTTGGGCTGGATGATTTCCATATTTTCACGTTAATTCAACGAATTATGGAAAATTCATGCGGATCCGATTTGCCCTTCCATGCCACAAACTGTATAAATCTTGACTCCCCAGACAACAGGGCATAAAATTTCGCGTCCCCGTATATGCGGGGAGGATTTTCCACACGTTTATGAAGTCATTATCAGGAGCCTTTTGATGGCAACTATTAACCAGTTGGTTCGCAAGCCACGCATCAAGCTCGTTGTGAAAAGCAACGTGCCGGCGCTGGAAGCGTGCCCTCAGAAGCGTGGCGTATGCACTCGTGTATATACCACCACCCCGAAGAAGCCTAACTCTGCACTGCGTAAAGTGTGCCGTGTACGTCTGACCAACGGCTTCGAAGTCACCTCCTACATCGGTGGTGAAGGTCACAACCTGCAAGAGCACTCTGTTGTTCTGATCCGTGGCGGTCGTGTAAAAGACTTGCCAGGTGTTCGTTATCACACCGTTCGTGGTGCGTTGGACTGTGCCGGTGTTAAAGACCGTAAGCAGGCTCGCTCCAAGTATGGCGTGAAGCGTCCTAAAGCTTAATGGTTCTCCGTTAAGTAAGGCCAAACGTTAATTCGTTTCTAGTTAGATAGCTTTCTAGTTTTGGGTAATCCCTGAAGTTACGGAGAATTTGAAATGCCAAGACGTCGTGTTGTTGGTCAGCGTAAAATCCTGCCAGATCCCAAGTTCGGATCAGAGCTGCTGGCTAAATTTGTCAACGTAGTAATGGTTGACGGTAAGAAATCTGTTGCAGAAGCCATTGTTTATGGCGCCCTGGACATCATTGCCACCAAATCTGGCAAAGAGCACCTGGCCGTATTCGAAGAAGCTCTGGATAACATTCGTCCGGCGGTCGAGGTTAAATCTCGTCGCGTCGGTGGTGCAACCTATCAGGTGCCGGTAGAAGTTCGTCCGGTACGTCGCAATGCTCTGGCAATGCGCTGGTTGGTTGATGCCGCTCGTAAACGTGGTGAAAAATCAATGGCTCAGCGTCTGGCTGGCGAGCTGCTGGATGCCGCTGACAATAAGGGTTCGTCTGTCAAGAAACGTGAAGACGTTCACCGTATGGCTGAAGCGAACAAAGCCTTCGCTCACTTCCGCTGGTAATCCGCTTGCGCAGGGTCTTTTGGCTCTGCGCACCTTTAATTATCTAGGGACAAGCGCCTTAGTAAGAGGATGACAATGGCTCGTACAACCCCCATTGAGCGTTATCGTAACATCGGTATCTCCGCTCACATTGACGCCGGTAAGACTACTACTACCGAGCGTGTACTGTTTTACACCGGTGTAAGTCACAAGATCGGTGAAGTTCACGATGGCGCTGCCACCATGGACTGGATGGAACAGGAACAAGAGCGTGGTATCACCATCACCTCCGCCGCGACCACTGCTTTCTGGTCCGGTATGGGTAAACAGTTCCAACCGCACCGTATCAACATCATCGATACCCCCGGCCACGTTGACTTTACTATCGAAGTAGAGCGTTCAATGCGTGTTCTGGACGGTGCCGTGATGGTGTACTGTGCCGTAGGTGGCGTACAGCCACAGTCTGAAACCGTATGGCGTCAGGCTAACAAGTACAAGGTTCCCCGTATCGCGTTCGTCAACAAGATGGACCGTACCGGTGCCAACTTCCTGCGCTGCGTTGAGCACATCAAGACCCGTCTGAAAGGCGTTCCGGTTCCCCTTCAGCTGAACATCGGCTCTGAAGAGAACTTCAAGGGCGTTGTTGACTTGGTCAAGATGAAGGCCATCAACTGGAATGAAGCTGATCAGGGCGTATCCTTCGATTACGAAGACGTCCCGGCCGAGCTGCTGGAACAGGCGCAAGAAATGCGCATGAATCTGGTTGAAGCCGCTGCTGAAGCGTCTGAAGACCTGATGGAAAAATACCTGGGCGGCGAAGAGCTGACCGAGGAAGAGATCAAAGGTGCTCTGCGTCAGCGCGTGCTGAACAACGAGATCATCCTGGTAACCTGTGGCTCCGCATTCAAGAACAAGGGCGTACAGGCAATGCTGGATGCCGTGATCGAGTATCTGCCGGCTCCGACTGACGTTGCTGCTATCGACGGCCTGAAAATGGACGGCGAGACCAAAGACGAGCGTCACGCTTCCGATGACGAGCCGTTCTCTGCTCTGGCGTTCAAGATCGCTACCGACCCGTTCGTTGGTAACCTGACCTTCTTCCGTGTCTACTCTGGCGTAATCAACTCCGGTGACACCGTGCTGAACTCCGTCAAGGACAAGCGCGAGCGTTTTGGTCGTATCGTTCAGATGCATGCCAACAAGCGTGAAGAGATCAAAGAAGTACGCGCTGGTGACATCGCTGCTGCTATCGGTCTGAAAGACGTGACCACTGGTGACACCCTGTGTGACCCGAACGCACCGATCATCCTCGAGCGTATGGAATTCCCGGAGCCGGTAATTTCTATCGCGGTTGAGCCGAAAACCAAGGCTGACCAAGAGAAGATGGGTCTGGCTCTGGGCCGTCTGGCTCAGGAAGATCCGTCCTTCCGCGTATGGACTGACGAAGAGTCAGGTCAAACCATCATCGCCGGTATGGGTGAGCTGCACCTGGACATCATCGTTGACCGTATGCGTCGCGAGTTCAAGGTAGAAGCGAACGTAGGTAAGCCGCAGGTTGCCTACCGTGAAACCATTCGTAACACCGTCAAGGATATCGAAGGTAAGCACGCCAAGCAGTCCGGTGGTCGTGGTCAGTACGGTCACGTTGTGATCGACATGTACCCGCTGGAAGAAGGCAAAGCCTACGAATTCGTCAACGACATCAAAGGCGGTGTCATTCCTGGTGAATTCATCCCGGGTGTTGATAAAGGTATCCGCGAGCAGCTCAAATCTGGTCCGCTGGCTGGTTACCCGGTTATGGATCTGGGTGTGCGTCTGCACTTCGGTTCTTACCACGATGTCGACTCTTCCGAACTGGCGTTCAAAATCGCTGCTTCCATGGCCTTTAAGGCTGGCTTCATGAAAGCCAACCCGGTTCTGCTCGAACCGATCATGAAAGTAGAAGTTGAAACTCCGGAAGATTACATGGGCGACGTTATCGGTGACCTGAACCGTCGTCGTGGCCTGATCGAAGGTATGGAAGATGGCCCGTCCGGCAAGATCGTACGTGCTCTGGTGCCGCTGGCCGAAATGTTCGGTTATGCAACTGCACTGCGTTCCGCTACCCAAGGTCGTGCTTCCTACGCCATGGAATTCGCCAAGTATCACGATGCACCGACCAACGTTGCACAAGCCGTGATCGAAGAGCGCAAATCCAAGTAATTTAAGATTCCCCGCCTACGACGGTAGGCGGGTTTAACCTAGAAGGACTACGTCGTGTCTAAAGAAAAATTTGAGCGTAATAAACCGCACGTTAACGTGGGTACCATCGGCCACGTTGACCACGGTAAAACCACCCTGACTGCAGCTATCACCAACGTGCTGGCCAAGCACTTCGGTGGTAAAGCTTTCGCCTTCGACCAGATCGACAAGGCACCGGAAGAGCGTGAGCGTGGTATCACCATCAACACCTCCCACGTAGAATACGACACCGCTACCCGTCACTACGCCCACGTAGACTGCCCGGGTCACGCCGACTACGTTAAAAACATGATCACCGGTGCTGCCCAGATGGACGGCGCGATCCTGGTAGTAGCAGCGACTGACGGCCCGATGCCGCAGACTCGTGAGCACATCCTGCTGGGTCGTCAGGTAGGCGTTCCGTACATCATCGTGTTCATGAACAAGTGCGACATGGTAGATGACGAAGAGCTGCTGGAACTGGTCGAGATGGAAGTTCGCGAACTGCTGTCCGAGTATGACTTCCCGGGTGATGACCTGCCGGTAGTCCGTGGTTCCGCACTGAAAGCGCTGGAAGGCGAAGCTCAGTGGGAAGAGAAGATCCTGGAACTGGCTGGCCACCTGGACACCTACATTCCGGAGCCGGAGCGTGCCATCGACCTGCCGTTCCTGATGCCTATCGAAGACGTATTCTCTATCGCTGGCCGTGGTACCGTAGTAACCGGTCGTGTAGAGCGCGGTATCGTTAAAGTTGGTGAAGAAGTGGAAATCGTAGGTATCAAAGATACCACCAAGACCACCTGTACCGGCGTTGAAATGTTCCGCAAACTGCTGGACGAAGGTCGTGCAGGCGAGAACATCGGTGCACTGCTGCGTGGCGTGAAGCGTGAAGACGTAGAGCGTGGTCAGGTACTGGCCAAGCCGGGCACCATCAAGCCGCACACCAAGTTTGAATCTGAAGTGTACGTACTGTCCAAAGAAGAAGGTGGTCGTCATACCCCGTTCTTCAAAGGCTACCGTCCGCAGTTCTACTTCCGTACTACCGACGTGACCGGTACCATCGAACTGCCGGAAGGCGTAGAGATGGTAATGCCGGGCGACAACATCAAGATGGTTGTTACCCTGATTGCGCCGATCGCGATGGACGACGGCCTGCGTTTCGCTATCCGTGAAGGTGGCCGTACCGTAGGTGCTGGTGTTGTAGCTAAAGTTATCGCTTAATCGATACTTTAAATGCACACATGAAAGGGGTGGCTTCGGCCACCCCTTTTGTTTTTGGGCTTTATCTGCCCTGTGAGATACTGGGCAAAACCATTGATAGAGGTAGTTTCCGTGAGCAAACCCGCCATTTTTCTGGATCGTGACGGTGTCATCAATGAAGACACTGGCTATGTCAGCCAGGTCGATGACTTCCATTTTCTGCCCGGAGTCATAGACGCCCTGCAGCTCCTCAAAAAGAAGGGCTATCTGCTGGTCGTTGTCACAAACCAGTCAGGGATTGCCCGCGGTTATTTCACCGAAGATGATTTCATGAACCTGACCGAGTGGATGGATTGGTCGCTGGCTGATCGGGATGTGGATCTCGATGGCATCTACTTCTGTCCCCATCATCCGGATCACGGTGCCTCCTGTGACTGCCGCAAGCCGGAACCGGGAATGTTGCTGCTTGCCAAGCAGGAACTGAACATCGACATGAGCCGTTCCTATATGGTGGGTGACAAGCCTTCCGATCTGAAAGCAGCCATCAATGCCGGGGTTGGTCACAAGATCATGGTCAGAACCGGTAAGCCGGTCACCGAAGCGGGTAACGCACTGGCCGATGCTATCTATGACAATCTGCATGATTTTGCTATCGCGGTGCCTGCAGTGAGCTGATTTCGCCGGTTTAACATGCTGATTGGTGGCTTTGTGAGCGAACGAACAGCGAAAGCCATCTTTTTGCAATTATCCCCTTGCCAGAACGAATTCACTCCCTATAATGCGCCTCCATCGACACGGCAAGCGGCAACGCAAACAACCT
>NZ_JRGM01000014.1 GCF_000764665.1 Aeromonas lacus
ATCACTAACACCGTCAATTTCTGTCAAGTCATAATAGAAGCGATTGTTTACTTCTTTCACACTATTAACTTTGAAAATTCCAATAAACAATGACTTGGTGCTTTCCAGACCAAAGAAGGAAAAAATGTAATCACAATCTTTAAAAACATTCTTTGATTGTTCTGCTTGGTATTTTAGTAGTTCATCTCTGTCTTTTATTAATTCTCTGTATTCATGTCTATTGTCTTTATGTCTAACAAATTTAATTCTTTTTGGGTTGAAATTATTAGACTCTATTGATAATAAATTGAGAAAACTGATCATGGTTCTTCCATTTAAACTTATATTTTCCAATGGAAATATATTGATATGGAAATCAGCTATAGAATGTTCTATCCACTTGTTTTAGCTGAGTAATATATCTACTTATAGTTACCCATCTGTTTGAAAAAAATGAGATAACTATGACAAAACTGCGCCAGCAACATTGCGATGTTTAACTGGCGCACGTTGATCAGGGGTAGCTCAGTGTCTCCTTGATAAGAGGCAGCTGGGCCTTGATCCACGCTGGATTGATGGGGCCCCAGTCGCTGATGCGATAGTGCCCCTGCAGGTGACGAGCCCCCTCGGTCTGCTCGAAGGCGCAGCTGATATCGAGTTCGGCCAGCGCCGTCAGGGTATCCTGCGCAGTGCGGCGCGGCATGCCGGTCGCCTCCATGATGGCGGGCACCGTATCCGTGCCCTGGCTTATCAGCCAGGCCACGTAGAGGCGGCGGTAGAAGCTGGTGCGGGTCTTGCTCGGCTCGCTCATAGCTCGTCCTCGAGACGATCGAAGTAGCGCCATGTTGCGATGGCGGCTTTGCCCATCACCAGTGCCCAGAGGCCGAACCAGAACCAGCGGAAGAAGCTCCAGGTGGAGGCGTCAGGCTCGGTGCTCTCAATCTTGGTGACGTTGGGGAACATGGAGAGCATGTTGATGCGCCAGCCGTAGGAGGTGATGATGGCGAGCCGTTTTTCAAACTCCATCGACTTGGCTTTGGCCTGTACGTCGGCGGCGTTGAACTTGAAGTAGAAGGGCCAGCCCCACTCGGTATCCTCGTTGCGGAACACCCGGATCTTCTCGCCGGGGCGCTCGGTGTAGATGTAGTAGACATCGGTAGTGGGGCCGTCAGCCGGGTTCTTCTGGCTGATGGGGCCATCCTTGTCGGTGCGCTTCACCTCGACCCCGGTGATGGTGGCGATGGTGTGCTCCGGCAGGTAGTAGTCGAGCCAGGTGGCGGAAACGAGGGCAATGAGCCCCAGGGCGATAAAAGCGGGTTTCTTGAATCTCAGGCTCATGATCTTCTCACGTGAGGGGGAGTGACGTGCCTCTACCATACTCACATTTGCCCCCACAGCCCAGCCCCTTATGGCACCAACTGCCAAAAAATGGCGTTTAAAAAAGCTGCCTCCTGCACCACGCATCGTGGTTAAACCTGTCGTAATGCGTTGTTCGGACGGTTACCGGAGGAGGGGAAAAACGTGTGGATTGATATCGTATGGAGGCACAAGGGGGAGTGCGCGAAGGGATATGTGGCCGAATAAATAAAGCCCCTTGTTTATAAAATAAGGGGCTTTATTGCTATCCAGAGGCCTGTGCAGGCCTCTTTTTATCTTTCAGGCTGCGTGTCAGAGCTGGAAGTGAGAGAGCTGCTTGCGCTGCTGCTCGGCCAACTCCGAAAGTTCATGGCTGGCGCTGGCGCTCTGGCTGATGCCGGCGGAGCTCTGGCTCACGATTTCGTGGATGTTGGTGATGTTGCGGTTGATGTCGGCAGTGACGCAGGACTGCTCCTCGGCGGCGGTGGCGACCTGGGCGTTGGCATCGTTGATCTGGCGCACCGCCCCGGTGATACCGCTCAGCAGATCCTGTACCTGCGCGGAGAGGCGCTGGTTGTTTTCGAGGATCTCCAGCGTCTCCTGAACCCCCTGATTGGCGGACTGGGACTGGCTCTGCAGCTGCTCGATGATGGCCTGGATCTCCTTGGTGGAGGCCTGGGTTCGGGCCGCCAGCATCCGCACCTCGTCGGCGACGACGGCAAAGCCGCGCCCGGTTTCGCCGGCACGGGCCGCCTCGATGGCCGCGTTGAGGGCCAGCAGGTTGGTCTGCTCGGAGATCCCCTGAATCACCTCAATCACCTTGCCGATCTGCTCGGACTGGGTCTTGAGGCGGGCGACGATGGCTGCGGCATCTTCCAGACTGCCTGCCATCCGGCTGTTGGCGGCAATGCTCTCGCCAAACAGGGCGAGCCCCTGCTCAACCCGGCTGTTGGCATCGCGCGCCAGCTCGTCGGCCACGGCGGCGTTGTGGTTGACGTTGTCGGCGGTGCTGGAGAGCTCGGTCACCGCGGAGGCAACCTGTTCAATCTCGCCGCGCTGCTGCTGGGCGTTGGCTTCAGCCTGGGTCATCACCGCGGCCAGCTCGGTGGCGGCGGAGGCGACGTTGTTGCTGATGCCGGTCAGGGTTTCGATGGTGCTGCCAAGCTGCCCCAGAGTGAGGTTGATATCCTTGGCCAGTTGGGCCAGCTCATTGTCTCCCTCGACCTTGGCGCGGACGTTGAAGCGACCCTGCGCGACGGCGTGCATCACACTCTGCAGCTGGCCGATGGGGCTGACGATGCGGCCGGAGAGCCACCAGCCACACAGCAGTGCAGCCAGCAGGGCGACGGCCGTGAGCAGCAGGGTGCGCAGCAGGGTGGCATGGTAGTGGGCCTGCTCCAGCGCCAGCTCGCTCTGGGTCAGCTGGTTGATGTGGGCCGACATGGTGTCGATCTCTTTGATGAGCTGTTCGCCCAGCTCGCGGAACTGGAGGCGGGCGGCCTCATACGCCGCGGCATCGCCACCTCCCTGATGCTTTTGGGTCAGCAGTGGCAGCATGTTGTTGCGGGTGTGGCCAAGGTAGGCCTGCAGGGCTGCCGCCACCTGACGGTTATCCTGTTCGGCGCCCGGGATCACCAGACGGGCGAGGATGGTGGTGATCTCCTGCTCGGCGCTGTTGAGGTTGGCGGGCAGGGCGGCAAACTGGGCCGCGTCGTAGAGGCCGTAGATGGCGCTGGTGCGCAGCCGGTAGGTGGCGTGGATCAGCTTGGCAATATCGTCCTTGTTGCGTACCACGCTCTGGGTCGTCTCATCTATGTCACTAATGGCTTCGTCCAGACCCTGTTTGCTGATGACAATCATCACCATCATCAGCAGACTGGCCAGCAGCAGCGGTATCAGCACCTGAATTCTTATTGATAGATTATTCAATGACATATGAGACGTAACCCCGAAAATGAAGGAGGCGCTATCTTACACAGCCGCGTCAGGGGGTGTCACAGCCTTTTCGTGCTGAAATACGCTGAAAGCAAAGGTTTTTTCTTGTCTCAAAAGCGCGGGATGGGCAAGATGACAGGCTTGCTCAAATAACATTCCGGCGCTGTTTACGGCTGCCTGATCCTCGTTTGCTACCCTGTTTTGCCACGGAGGTTTGTTGTGTCCAGCTGGATTGATCCGGCCATTCTGGCGCTTTTTATCCCCACTTTCTTTTTTGTCTCCGTCACCCCCGGCATGTGCATGACCCTGGCGATGACGCTGGGGATGAGTCTTGGCGTGCGCCGTACCCTGCACATGATGTGGGGGGAGCTGATCGGGGTCGGGCTGGTGTCGGTGCTCTCGGTGATCGGGGTGGCGGCCATCATGCTCAACTACCCGGCCATCTTTGCCGCCTTCAAATATGTGGGCGGCGCCTATCTCATCTGGCTCGGCATCCAGATGTGGCAGGCCAAGGGGAAGATGGCCATTCCGGCTGATCTCGCGGCCGGGCAGCAGAGCAGCCCCATGGGACTGGCGCTGCAAGGCTTTGTCACCGCCATCGCCAACCCCAAGGGGTGGGCCTTCATGATCTCCCTGCTCCCCCCCTTTATCTCGGCCAGCCGACCGATGGCACCGCAGATCACCGCGCTGGTGGCGCTGATCCTGCTTATCGAGTTCTCCTGCCTGCTGCTCTACGCCAGCGGCGGCCGCACCCTGCGCCACTTCCTCGCCAAGAGCGGCAACGTCACCCTGATGAACCGCATCGCCGGTACCCTGATGCTGGGAGTGGGGGTCTGGCTGGCGCTGGGTTGATGCCATCGCTTGCCAGCCGACCTGACCCTGCCGAAAAGCCCCGCCCAGCGGGGCTTTTTCGTGATGCCTCTGGGAACGAGGAGTTGTCATGAACGTGGTCGCCTGGGCGGGATGGGGAGGCTGGCCACATTTGCTTACATTTATCCGGTTTACAAGTGGCTGCAGTATCGTCAGTTTCGAATGGCGTTTTTTTGCGGCCGTGGGAGGGCACAAACGGTCCATTTTTAACATTCTGAGCAAGGAGAATTAAGGATGATGAGGCTAACCAGTATCGCATTGCTCCTGTTTGCCGGCGCGGCGGTCGCCGGCAAAGAGAGGAACCTCGATTTTTACAACATCAAGGAGCCGCAGCTTCTCGAGTTGTTTGCCCGGCAGCAGGGATCGCCGGGGCAGTCGATCAGGGATTTTTCCGGGCTCTTTCTGGGCAATCCCTACGTCGCAAACCGGCTGGTCGGCTCGAGCGATACCCAGGAGCAGCTGGTGGTGGATTTTGGTGGGCTCGATTGTTTCACCTATCTGGATTACGTCGAGTCACTGCGTCGCGCAACGAGTGTGCATCACTTCATCGAGAACGTGATGCACACTCGTTACGTGAACGGTGAGGTCAACTATTTGACCAGAAAGCACTTCTTCTCCGACTGGGTGCATGGTGACAACCGGGTGAGTGACGTGACCCATCTGGTGGGCGGCGCTGTGGTGACCACGGCCAAGCAGCTCAACCAGAAGGCGGACGGCGGCCACTACATTCCGGGGTTGGGAGTGACGGCGCGGGACATCACTTACATTCCGTCCGCCAGCATCGACGAGAACACCCTGAGCCTGCTGGAAGATGGCGACTACATCGGCATCTATACCGATCTTGCCGGGCTCGACGTGACCCACACCGGCATCTTCATCCGTGGCGAGAGCGGCCCCGTGCTGCGCAATGCCTCCTCCCTCTCGAGCAACATGCAGGTGGTGGACTCCCCTTTCCTGGAGTACGTGCAGAACAAGCCGGGGATCCTGGTCTACCGGGCCCAGGCCGAGGGTTCGAGCTCCTAGGGCGGGCCCTGGCGCGCTGGGTGCCGCATAAAAGAAAAGCCCCGAGGCGATGCCCGGGGCTTTTTCGTTGGCGGCGCATCCCCTCAATGGGGCTTGAAGCGCTCGACCCAGGGGTTGGCGGTGAGGCCGTGCAGGATGACGCTCAGGATGATGGTGCAGAGCACGGTGGCGATGATGGGGCGCTGGCCGATAAGGGCGGGCTCGTTTTGCAGCACCATCACCGCAAAGACGATGCTGGCAAGGCCCCGCGGCCCGAACCAGCCGATAAAGAGCTTGAGCTCGGGCTTGAGGCCGGTGCCGATCAGGCTCAGCCAGACCGGTACCATCCGCAGCAGGGTCAGGCTGGCGGCGGCATAGAGCCAGAACTGCCAGTGCAGCAGCTCCGGCAGGATGGGCATCAGGGTCGCGCCAAACACCATCCAGATCACCACCGAGAGCAGATCGCCATACCCCTCGCAGCTATCCATGTAGGCGTGCTTGTGCTCGCCAAGGCGGTGACCCATCAGCAGACCACCGACGAAGGCGGCGATAAAGCCGCTGCCACCGAGAGTCTGGGCCAGCGCAAAGCAGAGCAGGGCCAGCCCCGGCATGGTGAGCTGACGCCAGAGCGGCAGTTGCCAGCCGTTGAGATAGGAGACTTTCAGCAGCCGGACGGTGAGGGCGGTCAGCACGAAGGCGACCAGCAGACCGATACCGATCTCCTCCAGCAGCAGGGTGATGGCCAGCGCTGTTGTGCCGGTGTGCTCCTCGGTGGGGGCGATAAGAGCGAGCAGCAGAAGCAGCACAGGCACGCAGATGCCGTCGTTGAGGCCACTCTCCTGATTGAGCCCTTCGCGCAGTGGCGCCGGTACAGCCGGGTTGCTCACCACCGCCTTGCCGAGCGCTGCATCGGTGGGGGCGAGAATGGTGGAGAGGATGGCCATCTCCAGCAGTGGCAGGTCGGGGAAGAGCCAGTGACCAAACAGGGCGCCACAGAGCAGAGTGAGGGGCAGGCCGATCAGCAGCAGCCGGATGGGGAGCTGGCGGTTGGCCAGCAGCACCTGCCAGTTGGTGTTGGCGGCATCGTTGAACAGCACGATAACCAAGGTCAGTTCTGCCAGCAGCTTGATGCCGGCGCTGTCGATGGAGAGGGAGAGCAGCTCCAACCCTCCCGGCCCCAGCAGCCAGCCGTTCAGCAGAAAGAGCAGGGGGCCGTTGACCAGTTTTGACTCAAAGCGCCCCGCGATCAGGCTGTAGAGCAGCAAAAAGGCGGCGATCACCGCCAGATTCTGGTAAAGCAGGTGTGCATCCATACAACCTCCTTCCAGCCCCGCGGGGTGGTTTAATCGGTCAGGCAGTCCGGGTCAAACACATACTCGCCGTCCAGCCAGCGCACGATTTCATCGACGCATGTCTGGTCGCGAAACGGCAGGTAGCGCGCCTTGAGGGCGGCAATCTGCTCGGGAGTAAGCTGGGCCAGCCCCAGATCCTGAAACAGCGGCAGATCGGCCTGGATCATTGCCGAGATCTGCGGGCCGCAGGTGGCGTTGAGGGAGGCGTGCAGCGCCTTGCCGGGATCATACTGCTTACCGAGCTTGTAGCTCATCGGCAGGGTGGCGAGCGGCAGGGCGGAGAGCGCTGCCTGCTTCATCGGGTTGACCGCGTGGCCTGATACCAGCTCTGCCAGCTCGGCGGGGCGGTTTTCGAAGGCACGCAGATAGAGATAGCTGCTCGCCTTGCTGCCATCGTTGACCGGGTAGTTGTCCCACAGGAAGGGCTTGCGGCCGAGCAGTTCGGTCACCTGCTTGAGGTGGCTGGCCGGATACTCGGTCGAGCAGACCTTGGGGCCGGTCCAGAAGATTTCGAAGCGGCGGTCGAGCTGCTCGCCAATCTCCTCCAGATAGCGGGGGGGCATGGCGCCGAACACCTTCTCCAGCACCGGATCGGTCGAGTAGTAGCTGGGGCAGAAGATGAGGCGTGTCGCCTTGCTGTGGGCCGCAATATCGTGGGCGATGGTGAGCTGGTGCCGGGCCAGATCCGGGGTATCCCCCTTCATGTCGTCAAACAGCACCGCCAGAATGTCGGGTTGCAGCACTTCATCGATAAGGCGCACCTTTTCGAGCAGCGCCGGGCGCTTGCGCTCATAGTCGTGATGCGCCCCCATGGGGCTCAAGCCCACCCCGAAGGCGAGCCCGTTGGCGCGGCACTGGCGTGCCAGTTCGGCGAGATCCGCCAGCTGCTGCTCGGGCCAGGGGAGGGCCCAGTGCTTGCGCAGATAGCCATCCTCTTTCGGGGCGTAGATATAGAAGCCGTAGCCGTGGCGCGGCAGCCACTGGGCGTAGCGGGCACGGGCCTGCCAGCTCCATCCCTTGCCAAAAAAGCCCTCGATCACCCCCAGATTGGCAGAGGGGGGCAGCAGACCGGACTGCAAACTCTGATATGGCATAACTCTCTCCCTTCTTGCTGGGGGACTTGATACGGGCCGGTCGGCTAGACCGGATCCTCTTCCTGAAAACGAACCCCGATCTTGACGGGAATGCTCTCATCCATTTCGGCCACGGTCCAGATCAGGCCCTGCCACTCGATGTTGTCACCGACTACCAGATTATCGCCAAGCTGGCTGGCAATAAAATCGCCCAGTGTCTGATCCGCCACCTCGCTCACATCCAGCCCGTAGATAGGGGCGAGATCCACCAGCCGCGCTGCTGCATCCAGCTGGAAGTCACCGAAGAAGCGCGGGCCGAGATCCTGCTCCGGCGCCTGGCTAAAGAGCTGGCCAAGGGCGGGCAGATCTCGCTCGTGGCCGATGACGCAGAGGATATCGTCCGCCTGCAGGCAGGTACTGCCCGAGGGGTGGAGGAGCTCGCGGCCGCGAAACAGGGCGCTGACCCGGGTGCCGGCAGGCATGCGCAGATCCCGCAGCGGCGAGCCGATGCACCACTTCTCTTCCCCCAGCTGGTAGACGAAGGTCTCCCACTGGCTGTCGAGATCGATCTCGAGCCCCGAGCGGTTGATGGGCGACGGCGGTGCCGGTACTTCGACCCGTGCCAGTTTTGAGGCCAGCGGCAGCGAGCTGCCCTGCAAGATCAGCGAGACCAGCACCACGAAGAAGGCGACGTTGAAGTAGAGCTGGGCGTTGGGCAGCCCCGCCATCATGGGGAAGACCGCCAGAATGATGGGCACGGCACCGCGCAGGCCGACCCAGGAGATAAACCAGCGCTCGCGCGGGGCAAAGTTCTTGAACGGCAGAAGCCCGATCCAGATGGAGATGGGGCGGGCAAACAGGATCATCCACATCGCCAGCGCCAGCGCCGGCAGGGCGATGGGCAGCAGCTTGTGGGGGGAGGCGAGCAGCCCCAGCACCAGAAACATGCCGATCTGGCTGAGCCAGGTCAGGCCGTCCAGCACCGACAAGGTGGTGCTGCGACTGCGCAGGGAGAGGTTGCCGAGCAACAGACCAGTGAGATAGATGGCGAGGATACCGCTGCCACCCACCGCCGTGGTGAGGGCGAAGATGAGCAGGCCGCCGCTCACGGTGAGTAGCGGATAGAGCCCCGGCGCCAGGCGGGCGGTGTTGATGAGGCGCCACAGCAGCCAGCCACCGGCAAGGCCAATCCCGGCGCCAAGACCAAACTGCTTGACCAGTTGCAGCAGCAGGAAGCCCGCATCCAGCCCTTGTTGGGCGGTGGCGAGCACCTCGATCAGGGTGACGGTGAGAAAGACCGCCATGGGGTCGTTGCTGCCTGACTCTATCTCCAGCGTTGCGCTCACCCGCTCGTTGAGGCTGCGCCCGCCGAGCAGGGAGAAGACTGCCGCCGCATCGGTGGAGCCGACGATGGCGCCGATCAGCATCCCCTGCATCAGGTTGAGGTCAAACAGCCAGGCGGCGGCGAGCCCCGTCAGGCCGGTGGTGATGGCCACCCCGACCGTCGCCAGCGACAAGGCAGGCCAGAGCGCCACCCGGAACGAGGAGACCCGGGTGCGCATGCCGCCGTCGAGCAGGATGATGGCCAGCGCCAGGTTGCCCACCAGATAGGCGATGGAGTAGTCGGCGAAGTGGATGCCGCCGGGGCCATCTTCCCCCGCCAGCATGCCGACGGCGAGGAAGATAACCAGAATGGGAATACCGAGACGGGAAGAGAGCGCACTTAGCAGGACACTGGCTCCAACCAACAGGGCACCGACAAAAAAGAAACTGTTGATGGTCACTGCATCCAAGGGCGAACTCCTTTCTGACTAACGGCAAAGTAGGCACATTATATGCAGTTAAGACCCCCTTGTGTGGTTTAATTGTGCATTAATTTGCATCTTTTGACATTTTTTCACCACTCGCGCGCCATCTTCTGACCCCGCAGAGTGGGTGAGAGGGGATGTTGACAGTGATGGTCAGATGGAAACCTGAAGCTGGGGAGGAGAGAAGCAAGGGCAGGAGATACACAGCAGACAAAGAGAAGGGAGCACACAGGTGCTCCCCGGATGGCACGACTCAGTCGTCGTCATCGTCCTTCACTTCACGGATCTTGTCCTTGTATTTGGGCAACTGCTTCTCCAGCCGTTTCATGTCTTTGATGGCATTGAGAAACAGTCCGAGCAGAAAGAGCAGTGGCAGCCCTATCCAGAGCCAGAGATTCATGTGCTACTCCTTTCATCGCGGGGCAAATCAGTGGATGGCAAGGTGACGTAACGGGCCAGGATCTTGTCCAGATTGGCCAGAATGGTCGCCTTGCCTTCAATATCCGCCTGTTGCAGGCAAAGCGCCAGCGCCGCCGGGTCGAGCTGCTGCTCGCCCGCTTCGGGGGCGAAGCTGATGTGCCACGGCTCGTAGGCGACGCCGCTGC
Source organism: Aeromonas lacus (assembly GCF_000764665.1). Lineage (GTDB taxonomy): Bacteria > Pseudomonadota > Gammaproteobacteria > Enterobacterales > Aeromonadaceae > Aeromonas > Aeromonas lacus. The sequence goes on from NZ_JRGM01000014.1 coordinate 9,981, forward strand.
CTGCACCGACCGGTTTGGCATAAGGGAGGAAGAAACCGAAGTCGCTCATATGATCGCTGAGCCACTCGCTGAGATCTGCAAACCAGCCCCCGGCTTCATACTCCCACGGCTCCAGCGCCAGTTTGGTATCGGCAGGCAAACAGTCCGGGTCGTAGATATCGAGATCGGTACCCCAGTGGTGGCGACTGGTGCCCGGCAGTGCACTCCAGCGCAAAATGGCGTGCAGCCGATCTATCTCGCAGAGTTGCAGGGCATCGATGGGCTGGCTGTTGGCATCGAGCAGCGGCCGTTCGCCGCGCCACTTGCCATTCCAGATGGCGAGCTGGCGATCGAAGCTGCGCCAGCTGGAGGCCGCCTGCAGGTTGAACCCCTCGTAGGAGGCCGCCACCTGCATGTCGTTGAAGGCCGCCGCGGTGGCGGCGGTCAGACGATGGGGCCCGCGCCCCACCACAATAAGGTGGCTCTCATCGAGCCCCATCAGTTGTTCCTGCGTCATGCCAGCAATCTCTCGAGCACCCCTTGGTACATGTCGGCCAGCAGATCCAGATCGTCCGCCTTCACACATTCGTTCACCTTGTGAATGGTGGCGTTGACGGGGCCAAGCTCAATCACCTCGGCGCCGGTGGGGGCGATAAAGCGCCCGTCGGAGGTGCCGCCGGTGGTGAGCAGGGCCGGTCGCTGACCGTTCACCGCCTCGATGGCCGCCACAGCCGCATCGAGCAGCGCGCCGGTGTCGGTGAGGAACGGTTGGCCGGAGAGGGTCCAGCTCAGCTGATAATCAAGGCTGTGTTTATCCAGCAGTGCTTCGACCCGCTCACGGATACCCATGTCGGTCAGTTCGGTGCTGAAACGGAAGTTGAACTGCACTTGCAGCTCGCCGGGAATGACGTTGGAGGCGCCGGTGCCCGCCTGAATGTTGGCAATCTGGAAGCTGGTGGGGGGGAAGTAGGCGTTGCCCTCATCCCACACGGTGGCGGCAAGCTCCGCCAGCGCTGGCGCAGTTTTGTGAATGGGGTTGTCCGCCAGATGGGGATAGGCCACATGCCCCTGCACCCCGCGCACCAGCAGATCGCCGGTGATGGAGCCGCGTCGGCCATTTTTCACCACATCCCCGACCTCGGCGGTGGAGGAGGGCTCACCGACGATGCACCAGCGGATCTTCTCGTTACGGGCCTCCAGGGTGTCGATCACCCGGGTGGTGCCATTGATAAAGGGCCCCTCTTCATCGGAGGTGATAAGGAAGGCGATCGACCCTGCGTGGTCCGGATGCTCGGCCACGAAGCGCTCGACTGCCACCACCATGGAGGCCAGCGAGCCCTTCATGTCGGCAGCGCCACGGCCATAGAGCGTGCCATCCTTGATGGTCGGCTCGAACGGCGGGGTGTGCCATTTCTCCAGCGGCCCGGCGGGCACCACGTCGGTGTGGCCGGCGAAGCAGAACAGCGGCCCCTCGCTGCCACGGCGGGCCCAGAGGTTGGTGGTGTCCTCAAACACCATGGGCTCGATGACGAACCCGAGCTTGGCGAGGCGCTCCGCCATCAGGGTCTGGCACCCTTCATCGAGGGGGGTAACGGAGGGGCGGCGGATCAGATCCTTGGCCAGTGCGATGACATCCGACATCAGTTGTCCTTAGTTGTCCTTAACGGGAGAAGAGGGATTGGTAGTGATCAGCCTTGAAACCCAGGGTCAGCTCGCCGTCACGATCCAGCAGCGGGCGCTTGATCATCGCCGGGTGCTCCAGCAAGAGGGCGCGCGCCTTGGCGGTGTCGAGCCCCTGTTTGGCCTCATCCGGCAGGGCGCGGAAGGTCGTGCCGCGACTGTTGAGCAGCGCTTCCCAGCCGAGCTTGGCCAGCCAGCGGTCGAGATCGTCCGGGTTCAGGCCGTCGGCGCGGTGGTCGTGAAAGCGGTAGTCGATACCGGCCTCATCCAGCCACTTGCGGGCTTTCTTGATGGTGTCGCAGTTCTTGATGCCATAGAGGGTGGTGGCCATGGGGAGTCCTTCTCTTGTGGGCGCTAGCCGTGGCTGCGCCCGAAAATCCGAATCAACAGAGTGCAAGGGCCCGATTCTGGCATTGTGGCGATCCCATGGCAACGCTGATGGCATCGTCGGGAGGGTCGAGAGGAGGAAAAGCGGGGAGCCAGATAGCCAGAACGCGCCGGGTGGCGCGCTCTGGAGTGGCAGAAGAGCTTGGGGCTCTGCTGTGCTGCCGGGGGGCGGGATCAGTGCAGCGGATGCCAGGGGTGATCAAAGACCCGGGCGCGCTCCCAGGGGGCGTCGGGCAGACTGGAGGAGAGGCCGCTGTATTTGCCCACATCGTCCACCACGATGGCGGAGAGGATCGGCAGATGGTTTTCGGTGCAGTACATGCGAACGCGCTGCAGCAGGGTGCGCAGTTCGTCCTGACGCTGCTCCAGTCCGGCCAGTTTGGCCAGTTTGGAGTAACGAATGGTGGTGCGTTCCTTTGCAGACTCGACGAGGATATCCCACAGCTGATAATCGCAGGTCGAGACACCTGCGGTGGCTTGGTTTGTCATAACTCTCTCCGGCGCGAAATGGTCGCTCTTGTCGATGCGCATCTTGGCCGCTTCGGGGGCGGCTTATGTTGATCCAACGCAAAAAAGAGGGGAGTCGCGTTACACAATTCCTGATTAAACCGTGTAAAACGGTTCTCGGTAGTGTGAATGATGAAAAAGTGTTACCTGCTCGACATATTATGCTGTCTGATGGCGGTGATGGCCCCTTTATTGATGGGGATCAAAGGCAAGTTCTGGTCAGATCACTAGATTTCGCTCTTCGATAAATTTATCAGGAGTGAATATTGGAACTCGTCTTCGTCTTGCTCGTACTGGTGGCCGTGGTTTACGGCATCATCAAGGATTACAACCCGCAGGCGGTGCTGGCATTGGCCGGTATGGCTATTTTCACCCTTGCCTACTGGCTGGGATTGCACCCCATTCTGCCCGCTGACAAGAGCACCGGCTTTGCCCTGTTCGATCTGTTCGAAGTGTTCAAGGGGATCTTCTCCTACCGTGCGGCGGGCCTCGGCCTCACCATCATGGCGGTGGCCGGCTTTGCCACCTACATGTCCCATATCGGTGCCTCCCAGGCGCTGGTGCGGGTAGCGGTCAAACCGGTGGCAGGCATTCAGTCCAGCTACCTGATGCTCTCCATCTGCTATCTGGTGGCGGTCTTTGTCTCCCTGTTCGTCACCTCCGCCACCGGCCTTGGCCTGCTGTTGATGGTCACCATGTATCCGGTGATGCGCAACCTCGGCATCAGCCCGGCCTCCGCCTGCGGCGTCATCGCCACTTCCCAGGCGTTCGAGATTGGCCCGACCCAGACCAATGCCATTTTCTCCGCCGGCCAATCCGGCATGGATCCGACCAGCTACTTTGTCGATTACCAGATCTGGCTGGTGGCTCCCATGCTGCTGGTGACCATGGTGTTGCACTTCTTCTGGCAGCGGCACTGTGACCGCAAGGATGGCTGGGATCCGGCCCAGCATCGCGGCGAACACGCCGAGCTGGACGAGAAGGGCACCGACGCGGTAGCGGCACCCACCTGGTATGCCCTGCTGCCCATCATTCCCTTCGTGCTGATGATGACCTTCTCCAAACTGCTGGTGACCACCATCAGCGTCAGCGTGGAAGTGGCCATGCTGCTGTCGGTCTTTATCGGCATGCTGTGTGAGCTGTTGCGTACCCGCTCGGTACGTACCGCCTTCGCCGGGCTGTCGAGCTTCCTCGACGGCATGGGCAAGGTGTTTGGCCCTGTGGTGGCGCTGATCGTCTGTGCCGAGCTGTTTGCCGAATCCCTCAAAGCCATCGGCGCCATCGATACCCTGCTGCACTCTGCCAGCAATGCCGGTATCGGCAGCGGTCTGATGACCCTGGTGATGGTGGGGCTCATCATGGTGGCGGCGGTGATCATGGGCTCCGGCAACGCGGCGTTCCTCAGCTTCTCGACCCTGGCGCCTGCCGTGGCAGCCAAGTTCGGCGTACCGGCGGTGACCATGCTGCTGCCGATGCAGCTCGCCTCCAGCATCGGCCGCACCGTCTCCCCGATTGCTGCGGTGCTGATCGCCTGTGCGGGCATCGCCAAGGTCTCCCCCTTCGTGGTGGTCAAGCGCACCTGCGTGCCCATGGCGGGGGCGCTGGTGACGGCGTTGACCCTCAACTATCTGCTGTTCATGTAAAAGCGGTGGTTTACAGGGCGGTCGGCCACCCGGTTCTGGCTGGCTGACCGCTGTTGGCAAGGCGGGTGTGACAGCTCGCCGTTCCGCATTGTTGCAAAAACAATCTGATTTTTTCGCAGATTGTTTCATGGAGAAGATAATGACCAACCTCACACGCCCGTTTTCCCTCGATACCTATCTGGCCGATCTGGCCCCGCTCATCAACCTCGATTGCGGCACCCGCACCCCGGCCGGGGTGGCCAAAGTGGCCGACATCATGACCGAGAAATATGAGGCCATCGGCTGGCAGGTGACTCGTCACCAGTTCGCCGCCGAATGTGGCCCCTGCCTCGAGGCAACCAATGCCCCGGGGGCCGATCACTACGACGTGATGCTGGTGGGCCACATGGACACCGTCTTCCCCGAGGGGACGGCGGCCAAGCGCCCGCTGAAAATCGAAGGCAATCAGGCCTTTGGCCCCGGCGTGTCGGACATGAAGAGCGGCCTGCTCTCCACCTGGTATGCCCTGAAAGAGATGGATCCGGCGCAGCTGGCCAAGCTCAAGGTGCTGGTCTGCTGTAATTGCGACGAGGAGATTGGCTCCCCCTGGTCCAAAGATTGGCTGGTGGAGAAGGCCAAGCAGAGCGGTTGCGTGCTGGTGGCCGAGGCGGCGCGCCCGAGTGGCGATCTCATTAGCGCCCGCAAGGGCAATGCCAAGTACCGCATTACCTTCCACGGCAAGGCGTCCCACGCCGGTTCGGCCCTGACCGAAGGGGTCTCCGCCATCACCGAACTCGCTCATTGGGTGCTGGCCATCAACGAGCAGGTCAATATGGAGACCGGCACCACCATGAACGTGGGGGTGGTGCAGGGCGGCACTGGCGTCAACGTGGTGCCCGACTATGCCGAGGCGATCGTCGATCTGCGCTTCTGGAGCAACGAAGAAGCTGTGGCGGTGCACGAGCGGCTCACCTTTATGGCCAACAACCCCTTCCTCGCGGGCTGCCGGGTCGAGGTGGATCGCCAGACCTTCAAGCCGGCGATGCGCCCGAGCGGTGACACCGAGGCGCTGATGGCGCTGGTGGAGGCGGCAGCGAAAGAGGAGGGGAGCGGCTTCAATTGGCTGGAGGCCGGTGGCGGCTCGGATGCCAACTTTACCGCAGCGGCTGGCGTGCCGTCGCTGGATGGCTTCGGCCCCATGGGCGGTGGCTTCCACTCGGAGGCGGAGTTTCTGCTGCTCGACAGCATCGAGCCACGGATCCGCCTGCTGCAGCGGGTGTTGGGTAAGCTGGCCAACTAGGTCGGCGTCAAAGAGAAGCAAAACGGGAGGCCATCGCCTCCCGTTTTTTTATCAGCCGTGCCTGCGAACCTTCATCCAGCAAAGCGGCGCCTCTTGTGCCCTCAACCTTCATCTTCCAGCAGATAGGCAAGCGGTTCCTGATGGGCAACCTGCCAGTGGCCGAGCACCAGCGGCGCCGCAAAGCCCGGGCCGTTGGTCACCATGGTGTGGTACTCCCCCTGCTCGCCGCAGGCATCAAAGCTTTGGGTTGCTGCCAGCTGCTGCAACTCGGCGAGGGTGGCGGCATCCAGCGTGCGTCCCACCCACTCGGGAGCCAGCACCCTGGTATCGACGCAGGAGAGGTGGGCGACGATGCCGCGGGCCAGCAGATCCACCAGCAGCGCCTCGCGGGAGAGTTGCCAGAGCGGCGTATGCACGGTGAGACCAAGCGGGCGGCAGCGTTCGCGGATCCAGTTAGGCGCACCGCCCACGCTGTCGATATCGCCGGTGACCACCCCATCGAGTTGCCACTCCTCCTTGAGCCGTGCCAGCGCCCGCTCATAGCCGAGATCGAACGGCGCCTCTATGGTCACCAGCAGATGGGGCAGAGCGAGGGCCGCCGCCTGCCGACGCACTTGCGACAGGGGATGGGCCAGAAAGCGGGGGGCAGGGGGGGCAAAGGTAGCCAGTGCCACCACCTGATGGCCCGCTTCGCGAGTATGGCAGAGGGCCTGCATGGCATCCTTGCCGCCGCTCCAGAGCACGATGACGCGAGACATGGGGGAGATTCCGCAACGAAAAGAGGGGTCATGCTACCCAGAGTGCGGGCAGTTGGCAAAGCCGGATGGTGTGCGCCACAAAAGCACAGGCCCCCGTGTGGGGGCCTGTGGCAGTGGTTGAACAGCGAGCGCCGGTCAGAGCAGGATGCTGGTCAGAACGAAGCCCAGCGAGCAGGAGGTCACCACCCCGATCAGCCCCGGAATGATGAAGCTGTGGTTGATGATGAACTTGCCGATGCGGGTGGTGCCGGAGCGGTCGAAACCGATACAGGCCAGATCGCTTGGGTAGGTTGGCAGCACGAAGTAGCCGTAGCTGGCCGGCAGGAAGGCGATCAGCAGTTTCGGCTCCACACCCAGCGCCAGACCCATGGGGGCGATGGCGGTGAGGGCGGCGGCCTGGCTGTTCACCAGCTTGGAGATGAGAAACAGCACCAGGGCGTAGGTCCAGGGCTGGGCCTGTACCACGTGGGCCAGGGTCTCTTTGAGCAGCGGCATGTGGGCCTGGAAGAAGGTTTCGCTCATCCAGGCAACCCCGAATACGGAGAAGATGGCGACCATGCCCGCCTTGAAGACGGCGCCGTTGGCGATCTCGCCCGGCTTGACCTTGCAGCGCATCAGGATGATGGCACCGGCGATCAGCATCATCATCTGGATCACCAGGTTCATGGAGAGCGGGCCTGTCTTGTCCTTGATGGTGAAGACGGGGCGCAGCGCTTCATCGGCACCCAGCAGCACCACGGCAGCGATGGCGGCGAAGAAGATCCAGGTTGACCAGTAGGCCTCTTTCGGGAACTTGGTGTTGAGCAGGGTCTCGCCACCACCGTAGATGAAGGCACGCTGCTCCGGATCCTGGATCTTGGCCTGGAACTCCTCGTCCTTGTCCAGATCCTTGCCGCGGCGCAGGCTCCACAGTGCTGCCACGATGACGCCGGTCAGGGAGGAGGGGATGGCGACCATCAGGATGTCGAGCAGACCATAGGCCTGACCGATACCGTGGCCGGCAGCCAGAATGGAGACCATGGAGACCACGGCAACCGATACCGGCGAGGCGCAGATCGCCATCTGGGAGGCAACGGATGCCACGGCCATCGGGCGCTCGGGACGGATATTCTTCTGCAGCGCGATGTCGGCGATGATGGGGAACATGGTGTAGACCACGTGGCCGGTACCGCACAGGAAGGTGAGGGTCCAGGTGGTGAGCGGTGCCAGGATAGTGATGTATTGCGGGTGACGGCGCAGCAGACGCTCGGCTACCTGCATCATCAGGTTGAGACCGCCAGCGGTCTGCAGGGTGGCGGCACAACCGATCACCGCCAGAATGGTCAGCATTACCTGCACCGGCGGTTCGCCCGGCACCAGACCGAAAACGAAGGTCAGCAGGAAGAGACCGATACCACTGATGAGACCGAGCCCCATGCCACCAAAGCGGGTACCGAGCAGCAAGCAGCCGAGTACCACCAAAAATTCCATCAAGATCATTCCATTACCTCGTGTGATTCAACCCATGTTGCCGCGGGTAGCCTGAACCATGAATTGTCATTGTCTGTTTTTAATTAGCCCAAAAGGGTTAGTTATTATTTTGCTCCCCTGCAAAAGTGAAAAAATTGAGTTACTTCAATAACTCGATGAATTTTTGATTAAACCACTTAAAAACCACCTAATAACAAATCCATCATTTTTTCATCCGGTTGCCATCCCTTAAGCAGGGGCATCTTGCCCGATGGGATGGTGCAAAAGCATGGATGAAGGGAGACAAATGAAAACGGGTTGCGGATGGTTGGCAGGAGGAGAAGAGGGGTAAAAAGGGGACACTTCGGATGTTTTTTTCGGCAGTGGCGGCCTTTTGCCGCTCATCCCGAAAGAGTCTTTATTTATCGGCCAGATAGCGGCGCTGGTACTCCTCGCTCAGTTTCTGGATATCGAGTCTGGCGAGTGCCTTGTCCACCCGCTGCTGCAGCGCCTGCTGGTCGGGGCGGAACATGATGTGCAGGCTCTTGTGCTCGAGGATCTTCGGATTGAACTGCAACTGCTCGGGATGGAGCTTGTCATCGTGGTGGATCAGCCAATAGAAGACATCCCGGTCGATGACGGCGAGATCGAGCCGATCGCGCTGCAGCTTGCGCAGGTTGAGGTGATCACCATCCACGGCAAAGGTGTGGAGTTGCTGGCTCGCCATCATGGCGTCAAATTCGCGGGTGTTGACGTAGCCCGCCACCACGCCGATCCGGTAGGGAACCAGATCCTCAAGCCGTTGCCAGGAGATGGGCTTGCCCGCCTTCTGCGCCAGCCCCAGCACGCTGTCCCCCACGCTGGCGGAGATGCGCCACTTGTCGCTCTGGTTGTCGGCCAGATACTCGGGGAAGTAGCCGATATAGCCGTGGGCCGGATCGGAGGCGAGCCACACCGTCCGCTGCCAGGAGAAAAAATCGAACTCCACCTCCAGCCCCGCCTCGGCAAAGACGCGCTTGACGATATGACCGGTGAGGCCACCATCGGGCAGGCTTTGGGTGGTAAACGGGGGCCACTCCAGCGTGGTCAGACGGACGGTTTCGGCCATTAGCCGCAGGGGAGAGAGCAGTAACAGTAACAGAAGCAGACGATATCCCATGGGCTACAGATCCCTTGTGCCGATTGATCCTGAGTATCGCCATAAAGCGGGCAATAAAAAAGCCGACCCAAAGGTCGGCTTTTCAGATCTGTGCGACAGGTTGTCGTTATCAGAACTCGGCGGTACGCGGGGTACGCGGGAAGGGGATCACGTCGCGGACGTTGCCCATACCGGTCACGTAGACCACCAGACGCTCAAAGCCCAGACCGAAACCGGAGTGCGGCACGGTGCCGTAGCGGCGCAGATCGCGATACCACCAGTAATCTTCCTGCTTCAGGCCCATCTCGGCGAGGCGGGCATCCAGCACTTCCAGACGCTCTTCACGCTGAGAGCCACCGATGATCTCGCCGATCCCCGGAGCCAGTACGTCCATCGCGGCAACGGTCTTGCCGTCGTCGTTGAGGCGCATGTAGAAGGCCTTGATATCTTTCGGGTAGTTCTTCACGACTACCGGAGATTTGAAGTGCTCCTCGGCCAGATAGCGCTCGTGCTCGGAGGAGAGGTCGATACCCCAGGAGACCGGGAACTCGAACTTCTTGCCGCAGTTCTGCAGCACTTCGATTGCGTCGGTGTAGTCGATCTGGGCGAAGTCGGAGGCGACGAAACGCTCCAGACGGCCGATGGCATCCTTGTCCACGTGCTGGGCAAAGAACTCCAGATCGTCGCGGCGCTCGGTCAGTACGGCGTTGAAGACGTACTTCAGCATGGCTTCGGCCAGCGCGGCGTTATCTTCCAGATTGTTGAAGGCCACTTCCGGCTCCACCATCCAGAACTCGGCCAGGTGACGGCTGGTGTTGGAGTTTTCGGCGCGGAAGGTCGGGCCGAAGGTGTAGACCTTGGAGAGGGCACAGGCATAGGTTTCGGCGTTCAGCTGGCCGGATACGGTCAGGAAGGCCTCTTTGCCGAAGAAATCTTCGTTGTAGTCCACCTTGCCGGCGTCGGTGCGCGGCAGGTTTTCCATATCCAGGGTAGAGACGCGGAACATCTCGCCGGCACCTTCGGTGTCAGAGGCGGTGATGAGCGGGGTTGCTACCCAGACAAAACCCTCTTCGTGGAAGAAGCGGTGGATGGCCTGAGCCAGGCAGTGACGAACCCGGGTCACGGCGCCAACGATGTTGGTGCGCGGGCGCAGGTGAGCCTGTTCACGCAGGTACTCGATGCTGTGGCGCTTGGCGGCCATCGGGTAGGTGTCCGGATCTTCGACCCAGCCGACAACCTTGACGTCGGTGGCCTGCAGTTCGAACGCCTGGCCGCTGCCCTGAGATTCGGTCACGACGCCAGTCACTTCCACGGAGCAAGCTGTGGTCAGACGCTGCACTTCATTCTCGTAATTGGCCAGGGTATTGGGGACGACGGCCTGTACCGGATGGAAACAGGAGCCATCGGAAATGGCCAAAAATGAGATCCCCGCCTTGGAATCACGGCGAGTCCGGATCCACCCTCGTACAGTCAGGGTGGTGCCAACCGCATGTTTACCGGTCAGCACATCAACTACGGATGCGTGCGTCATCGAAATATTGTCTCCAGCTTGTTCTTTGCAGCGCTATGGGTCTGGCCCGGGCAATCATTGGCCCATGATGGCAGACTAAGCCGTTAATCTTACCCGCGCGGGTTTGATAAACAAGCAAAAATGTCGGGCTCTGGTGGGGTTTTCGGCATGGTTCACCCGATATGGGGTCGCGGAGCAGGAGAGGCGAGTGAAAGATCGGCGGCAGGGGCCCGATTGGCTGACACGGCTGTTGCAGGGGCTGGTACTGCTCTGCTGGGGCGGCTTTATCGTGTTGCTCTCCCTCTATCACCATGCCCGCCCCGAGCGAGCTTACGGTTTTATGATCTATGGCGGCGCCAGCGTGCGGGCCGGATGGGATCCGGTTTTTACCCCCTGGCTGCTACACGGGCTGTGGGGTTGCTGTCTGCTAACCCTGGTGGCGCTATTTGTTGGCCGCAAGCGCCATCGCCGCCGGGAGGACGCCCGGCACGTCCATCTGGCGATCCTCCTGCTTATCCTTATCGCCAGCCTGCTCTTCTACTATCTCTAGTCTTCTGGTTGGCCCGTGGTACGGCTCTGTTCATGATCCCGTTTGCTGCAAGCGGGACGCTTGCCAAGCTGGCGCTCCACGCTGTCGAGCATTTGGTTGTAGGCCAGCGCCAGTCGGCCAATCTCGTCGCCATCGTCCCCCTCCAGCCGATGGCCGAAGTCATGCATGTCGGTGGCTTCTTCCATGGAGCGGGTCAGCTGGTTGAGGGGGCGGACGATCCAGGTGCGGATGACCCAGAGGGTCAGCAGCAGTCCCAGCCCGAAGATGCCGGTGAGGATCAGCGCCGAGGTGAGGATATTCTGCTCGACCCGGGTAAAGAGGGAGTCGAGGGAGTAATCAAAACGGACAGCGCCGAGCACGGTATTCTCCGGCACCAGATGGCAGCTAGTGCAGTCGGTGCCGCGAAAATCCTTCTTGGCCAGCAGCGGACGGGTCACCACCAGCCGGCTGTGCATGCCGTTGTGCACCACCTCCAGGCTCCCTTTGCCCGCCAGCGCCAGCTGGTCATAGTCATCCTTGCCCTGTTCAGCGGGGCGCCCCGGCCCGAACTGTTTGCTCACCGCGTCGCCACGGACGATGCGGGCATCCTCCACATGGGCGTGCTCGAGAAACTTGGCGCGCAGGGTGTCGCGGGCATCCATCTTGCCGGTCAGCATCAGCATGTTGAGGCCGTCGAAGTAGGCTTCGGTCTGCTCCTGACTCTGCTCCTTGATGAGGCTCAGGATGAGATCGCGCTCGCGCACCGCCTGATAGGCGGCGGAGAAGACCAGTACCATGGAGAAGATGAAGAGCAGGAAAAAGTTGATTTTGGCAGCAATGGAGAGGCGCATGAGCAATCTTTCTTGATGGTAAAACCGCAGCAGTCTACCCCTCTTGGCGCCTCAGGTCTGGTGTTTTGCTCACATTCCGGCAAGTGAACGGGGTGTGAGGTGCATAAACTTGCCCTCTTTATATATCAAATGGGGATGCCACAGACGGGCGACCGGTGAGGCCGCCCGCGATGATGTTTAAAACTCGCCTTCGGCAATCGCCTGACTGATGGCACCGGTCAACACCCGCAGCTCTTCGGGGGTGATAACGAAGGGGGGCATCAGGTAGACCAGCTTGCCAAAGGGGCGGATCCAGGCGCCCAGTTCGACAAACTTGCGCTGGATGCGCGCCACGTCAACCCGCTCCTTCATCTCTACCACCCCGATGGCGCCGAGCACCCGCACATCGGCTACCGCCGGGTTAAGAGTCAATTCTACCAGCTCGGTGCGCAGCTGGTGCTCGATGGCGCGCACCCGCTCCTGCCACGGCGAGGCCAGCAGCAGATCGATGGAGGCGTTGGCCACCGCGCAGGCAAGCGGATTGCCCATAAAGGTGGGGCCGTGCATAAAGACGCCGGCCTTGCCGTCACAGATGGTGCGGGCGACATGCTCGGTAGTGAGGGTCGCCGAGAGAGTGAGGTAGCCGCCGGTGAGCGCCTTGCCCAGACACATGATGTCGGGAGTGATGCCGGCCCAGTCGCAGGCAAACAGCTGGCCGGTGCGGCCAAAACCGGTGGCTATTTCGTCGGCGATGAGCAGCACACCGAATTCGTCGCACAGGGCGCGCACCCACTGCAGGTAGCGGGGATGGTAGAAGCGCATGCCACCAGCGCCTTGCACGATGGGTTCAAGCACGATGGCGGCGATCTCCTCGTGATGATCCGCCATGAGTGTGGCCAGCTCCACCACGCACTGCTCGTCCCACTCGGCGTGGAAGCGACAGCTCGGCGCTTCGACAAAATGGTGCTCGGGCAGGAAGCCCTTGTAGAGCTCGTGCATGCCGCCATCGGGGTCACAGACGCTCATGGCGCCAAAGGTGTCGCCGTGATAGCCGCTGCGCAGGGCGACAAATTTGGCTCTGGGCGTCCCTTTGGCGTGCCAGTACTGCTGCGCCATCTTGAGCGCAACTTCCACCGCTACCGAGCCGGAATCCGCCAGAAAGACCCGATCCAGCCTCTTCGGAGTGATCTCCACCAGCTTGCGGCAGAGCTCGACCGCCGGGGCGTGGGTCAGGCCGCCAAACATCACGTGGGACATCTTGCCGAGCTGGGCGGTGGCGGCGGCGTCCAGTGCCGGCACCTGATAGCCGTGCACGCAAGCCCACCAGGAGCTCATGCCATCCACCAGTTCACGGCCGTCGCTGAGGGTGATCTTCACCCCCTTGGCGCTGGCCACTTCATAGCAGGGCAGGGGGTGAGTGAGAGAGGTGTAGGGGTGCCATACATGGTGCAGGTCGAATTCTTTATTGGTCATTTGTTGTTCTGTTGTCAATTTGTTTGATCTGGTCGGTGTTGACAGTCTACGCGGGCTCTCTACACTAGCCAACAATTTCAGCCACTTGGCTCTGTGCAGATCACGATTCGCACGAGCCCGGCAGCGGGTTTTGCGCTCACGCTCTTGCAAAGACCTCTTGCAAGAGCGGCGGGCGCAGGATCCCACCAATAACAACCGGAAGCCATGTATGAATGCTCTCATCGCGGGCGGTCACGCCCTTCGTCATGACTGGACTCTCGCCGAGGTTCAGGCCCTGTTTGCCCTGCCGTTCAACGATCTGCTGTTTCAGGCCCAGACTGTCCACCGTGCTAATTTCGACCCGAACGAAGTGCAGGTGAGCACCTTGCTTTCCATCAAGACCGGAGCCTGCCCGGAGGATTGCAAATACTGCCCCCAGAGCGCCCGTTATCACACCGGCCTTGAGGCCGAGCGGCTGATGGAGGTGGAAAAAGTGCTGGAGCGGGCCCGCGAAGCCAAGGCCAACGGCTCGTCCCGTTTCTGCATGGGGGCCGCCTGGCGCAACCCCAAAGAGAAGGACATGCCCTACATCATCCGGATGATTGAAGAGGTGCGCGGGCTCGGTATGGAGACCTGCATGACGCTAGGGATGCTCACCGCCGATCAGGCGGCGCGTCTTGGCGCTGCGGGGCTCGATTACTACAACCACAACCTCGACACCTCGCCGGAGTTTTACGGCGAGATCATCTCCACCCGCACCTATCAGGATCGGCTCGATACGCTGGAACATGTGCGCAGCGCCGGTATGAAGGTCTGCTCCGGCGGCATCGTCGGCATGGGTGAGAAGGCAAAAGATCGGGCGGGCCTCTTGATGGCGCTGGCCAACCTGCCGCGCCACCCGGAGAGTGTGCCCATCAACATGCTGGTCAAGGTGAAGGGGACGCCGCTGGAGGATCAGGAGAACCTCGATCCGTTCGAGTTTATCCGCACTATCGCCGTGGCGCGGATCATGATGCCGGCCTCCCACGTGCGCCTCTCCGCCGGGCGGGAGAAGATGAACGAGCAGATGCAGGCGATGTGTTTTATGGCGGGTGCCAACTCCATCTTCTATGGCTGCAAGCTGCTGACCACCCCCAACCCGGACGAAAACAGCGACATGCAGCTGTTCAAGCGGCTCGGCATTCGTCCCGCCCAGCGGGCCCAGAAGCCGGATCAGGTGCAGGAAGAGGAGTTGCTGGCCGAGGTGAGCCGCCAGAGCGAACCTGCCGAGATGTTTTATGACGCGACCCTCCCACGAGCCGGGGCTGCGCGGTCATGAACGGCCCTGCTGTAACGGGCCCCTTTGCATTGGGCGCTGCGCTGGCCGAGCGCGAACAGGCGGGTCTGCTGCGCAACCGCATCGCGACCGACGGAGCGAGTGGCGGGCGCCTCAGGGTAGCGGGGAGCGACTACCTCAACTTTTCCGCCAACGACTATCTGGGGCTGGCGGATCACCCCGCCACCAAGACCGCCTTCAAAGCGGGGATTGAGCGCTATGGCGCGGGCGCCAGCGCCTCGCCGCTGGTGACCGGTTACAGCCGTGCCCACCAAGAGCTTGAGGATACCCTGGCCGAGTGGCTCGGGGTGGAGGCGGTGCTGCTGTTCAACTGCGGTTTTTCGGCCAATCAGGCGGTGCTCAAAACGCTGCTCGGCAAGGAACACCTGCTGTGGCAGGACAAGCTCAACCACGCCTCCTTGCAGGAGATGGGCAGCCAGCTCCCTTGCAAGATGAAGCGCTTTGGCCATAACGATATGGCGGCCCTTGAACGGCAGCTTGAGCCCAATCGCGGACTGATTGTTTCGGAAGGGGTGTTCAGCATGGACGGGGATCAGGCTCCCTGGACTGAACTTGCGACATTGGCAGCCCGGAGCGGCAACTGGCTGATGATTGACGATGCCCATGGCCTCGGCGTGCTTGGGCCCGGGGGGCGCGGCACTCTGGCGGCGCAGGGGATTAACCCGGCCAGAGTACACATCCAGATGGGCACTTTTGGCAAGGCGCTCGGTGTGGCTGGCGCTTTTGTCGGTGGCAGCCGCGAGCTGGTGGAGTATCTGGTCAACTTCGCCCGCCACTATGTCTACAGCACCCATATGCCCGCCGCGCAGGCTTGCGCGGTCAGCAAGAGCATCGAACTGGTGCGCGCCGCCGATGATGCCCGTGCTCATCTTGGTCAGCTGATCGCTCGCTTCCGGCAAGGGGCACAGGCATTGGGCTGGCAGCTGGGGGCCAGCGATACCCCCATCCAGCCGCTGCTGGTGGGGGAGAGCAGTGCTGCCCTGCAACTGGCCGAACGGCTGCGGGAGCGTGGCGTCTGGGCTGGCGCCATCCGCCCGCCCACAGTGCCGGTCGGTACGGCCCGGCTGCGCATTACTCTGAGTGCAGCTCACCGCGAACAGGATGTGGATCGCCTGCTCGATGCCTTGGGTGCCTGCCCTGCTGCGACAACGGTTGGGGAGGCTCGCCATGGCTGAGCGTTTTCAAACGGTCGACAAGGCCCGGCTTGCCCGGCGTTTCGGGGCGGCGGCTCGACACTACGACGCCCATGCCCGCTTTCAGCAGGAGGTGGGGCTGGCGCTGCTTGAGCTGATGAGCGCGGCTGGTGTACGTGAGGAGCGTCGGGGCTGCGGGCTCGATCTGGGCTGCGGCACCGGCTTCTTCCTGCCTCATCTTGCCACGCGCTGCGCCGGGCTGACCGGGCTGGATCTCGCTCCCGGCATGCTGGATCAGGCGGCCCTGCGCGGCAGCGGGGCCCGACTGGTGTGCGGCGATGCCGAGCAGCTCCCCTTTGCCGACAACGCCTTTGACTGGGTCTTTTCCAGCCTGGCGCTGCAGTGGTGCGAGCGACCGGCGCAGGCCTTCGCCGAGCTGCTGCGGGTGGTCAAACCTGGCGGCCAGATCTTCTTTACCACCCTGCTGGACGACTCGCTCTGGCAACTGCGAGCCGCCTGGCAGCAAGTAGATGGCCGTGCCCATGTCAACCGCTTCCTTGGCCTGCCACAATTGGAGCAGGCGTTGTTATCGGCGGGAGCCATTGCCCCGGGGCTTGAGTGCAGAAACTGGGATCTTGCCTATCTTGAATTGCCGCAGTTGTTGCGCGATCTCAAGGGGATCGGGGCAAATCAGATCAATGATGAGTGTGCCCGCAGTGCACCGGCCGGACTGAGCGGTCGCGCCAGATTGCAGCGGCTGGCTCAGGCGTATGAAGCATTTCGTCAGCCCGATGGCCAGCTGGTGGCCAGTTACCGGGTCTGTCTGGGGCGGCTCGGCAAACCTTGCTGAACCAGCCAGAGTATGAGGGGGAGGGGGCTTTGGGCCCTCTTCTGCCAAGGAGAGAGCATTATGAAGTCATTCTTTATCACCGGCACCGACACGGACGCAGGCAAGACGCTGGTGGCGCGCACTCTGTTGCGGGAATTCAGCGCACAGGGGATCCGCTGCGCCGGTTACAAGCCGGTCTCTGCCGGATGTGCCCGCACGTCCGAGGGGCTGCGTAACCTCGATGCCGTCCTGTTGCAGGAGGCGGCGAGCGTTCAGTTACCCTACGAGACGGTCAACCCCTATGCCTACGAGCCGCCGATTGCGCCGCACATCGCTGCCAGTGAGGCGCGCCAGCCCATCAGCTTACAGGGGCTGAGCGAGGGGCTGCGCAAGATTGAACAGGCAGGGGCCGAGCTTGCCATCGTCGAAGGGGCGGGGGGCTGGTATCTGCCGCTGGATCGCAAGCACCTGCTGTCGGACTGGGTGAAGCAGGAGAACATGGCGGTGATTCTGGTGGTGGGGGCCAAGCTTGGCTGCCTCAACCATGCGCTGCTCACCTTTGCTGCCATTCGCAACGATCAGCTGCCGGTCGCAGGCTGGGTTATTAATCGGCTGCACAGCTCGATGAGCCACTATCAGGAAAATCTGGACACCCTCAGGGGCTTGCTGCCGGCTCCATTTTTGGGGGAAATTCCCTTTATAAACAATCCGTTTGAAGCTAACTTGCAGGGCCGCCTCGATATCTCGCCGCTACTGTGACGGCATATTCAGCGAACATTCATCGAATCTCCCTAAAATGCCATCCATAACATGGTGATAGGGAGGTTCAATGAACCCCGGCCATGTCCGTTATCCTCACAAGGAGTCAATATGAAGCGAATAATACTATTCCTGGTGACCAACCTGGCCGTCATGCTGGTGCTGGGGGTGGTACTCAATATCCTGTTCTCGGTTCTTGGTATCAACAAGTCCAGTATTTCCGGCCTGTTGGTCTTCTGTGCCGTGTTCGGTTTTGGCGGTTCCTTTATCTCCTTGCTGATGTCCAAGTGGATGGCCAAGCGTAGCTATGGCGTCCAGGTGATCGAGCAGCCCCGCAACGAGACCGAGCACTGGCTGGTGAGCACTGTGGCTCGTCAGGCCCGTGAAGCCGGGATCCAGATGCCGGAAGTGGGGATCTACGACTCTCCCGAGATGAACGCGTTTGCTACCGGTGCCCGTCGCGATGACTCGCTGGTGGCCGTCTCCTCCGGCCTGCTCTACAGCATGAGCCGCGACGAGGCGGAAGCGGTGCTGGCCCACGAGGTGAGTCACGTGGCCAACGGCGACATGGTGACCCTGACCTTGATCCAGGGTGTGGTGAACACCTTCGTGATGTTCTTCGCCCGTATCGTGGCTGGCGTCATCAGCAACTTCTTCAGCTCCAACAACGATGAAGAGAGCAGCAGCATCGGCGGTTTTGCCTACATGATCACCGTGTTCGTGCTGGAGATGGTGTTTGGCGTGCTCGCCTCCATCATCGTCATGTGGTTCAGCCGTCAGCGTGAGTTCCGCGCCGATGCCGGTGCCGCCAAGCTGGCCGGTCGCGACAAGATGATCGCTGCCCTTGAGCGCCTCTCCCGCGGTGCCGAGCCGCAGCTGGAAGGCTCCATGATGGCCTTTGGTATCAACGGCAAGCGCTCCATGAGCGAGCTGTTCATGAGCCACCCGCCCATCGAGCAGCGTATCGCCGCCCTGCGCGGTTAATCTCGCCTGTTTCTACCAAGCAAAACGGCTGCCTCGGCAGCCGTTTTTTATTGTCCGCGTGTTATCGCGGCTCGATCACCTTATTTGATGGCGAGGTCGGTCAGCGGCACGGCGCAGCAGGTGAGGATCTTGCCCTCGGCCCGCTCGGCGGCGCTAATGGCGGGGGCGTCGGGATGATCCACCTCGCCCGAGACCAGCGTCTGCTTGCAGCTGCCGCAGATGCCGGCGCGGCAGCTCCAAGGTAGCTCCACCCCCTGCTTGCTGGCCTGATCGAGGATGGTGCCCTGATTGTTGCCGGCAAACTCCCGCTCGCCGATGCGCAGTTGCACTGCCTGATGAGCGCGGGACACCGAGAGAATGGCGCCGCCAAAGCTCTCCTGCCTGATGCGTGCGGTTGGTACGCCGCGCGCTGCCACTTTTGCCGCCGCGTCGGCCATAAAGCCGTGAGGGCCGCAGATAAACACCTCCCGTCCAGCCAACCCTTTGACCAGCGCGAGATGCTCGTCGCCGAGCCGCCCTTTCTGTCCCTGCCAGTGATTGTCCGGCTGGCTCAGGATAATGGTGAGGGTCATCCCCTGCTGCGCCATGGCGTGCAGCTCGCTGGCGGCGGGAATATCCGCCTCGCTGCGGCACAGGTGCATAAAGTGGATATCGCCAAGCTCGCCGCGCAGGGCCAGAGTACGGGCCATCGCCAGCATGGGAGTGACGCCGGAGCCTGCCGAGAGCAGCAGCAGCGAGCGCTCGGCTCCAAGGTGAAACTCGCCAGCCGGTGCGCCGGCCAGCAGGGTGTTGCCCACCTGCATCTGCTGGTGCAGCCAGTGTGAGATGCGACCACCCCCTACCTTCTTGACGCTGATGCTGTAGCGCTCCGACAGATCCGGCGTAGAGCTCAGGGTATAGCGGCGCTGAACCCGCTCGTTTTTGATATCGAGGCTGATGGGCAGATGCTGGCCCGGCAGGTAGTCGGGCAGCGGCTCGCCATTGGCGGCCTCGAACCAGAAGGTCTCCAGATCGCGCGCCAGCGGTTCGCGGGCCACGCAGACCAGCTCGCGTTTTTTCGGCGCGCCGTCGGGGTAGGGGGCAGGGCGCTTGCGCTCCAGTACCTCGATCTCGCTACCTGCTTCAATCCACCCCTCGTTCAGTGCGATCAGGTTCTGGCCGAAGTAGACCTCGCCATCCTCGCCGCGGCGGTAACGGGTGAGGGTGGCCAGCGGCTCTTTGAGGGCATTGAAGCGATCGGTGCCTGCTTCCACTGTGGTCATGATGCAGCGACTGCAGGGCTTGGCGACCTGAAACTCCACCTCGCCGATGCGGATGCGTACCCAGCTGTCCTCCTCGAAGGGACGGGTGCCGCTCGCCACCAGATTGGTGCGAAACTGGCTCATCTGGTGCAGCGCATCGGAGCGCAGATTGAGATCCTCCAGCGAGGCCTGACTTATCAGCAGCAGCGGATAACCGTCGGCAAAGCTGACCCGGGTGCCGGTCTTCTCGCGAAAGCGGTCGGACTCTGCGCCAAGCCAAAGCAGCACTACCGGTTCGCCAGCTACCCGGCTCAACCAGCTGTCGGCAATGTGGGTGGTATGCAGGGCGGTGAAGCGGTCGCCCCAGACCCCTGTCGCTTGCGGGGCACGGCTGAAGTCGGACTCTTGCAGGGCGAGCGGCTCGAAACCCGGATAGTTCAGTTGCAGGCCACCTGCAACTGGAGTTGCAACCACCTGCTGCAACTGGGGGTGGGTACGGGCGGTGATGAAGGTGCCATCAGGCTTAACCACCATGTAGCGGCGATCCCCTGCGAGCCCCTCCTGAGTGACCCGGGCGCGGGACTGGGGCATGCCGGCGGTCGATTTGATGGGGTAGAGGTGAATGCTGTCTAGCCTTGGCATCTTCGTATCCTTGTGACGCGGCGCTTTCGCCTGGAAAAAGGGGAACATAACGGTTCCGCCCGCGAGGGGCAATCTCTTTGCGGGGCGCAGAGACGCGGGTTCGATAGATGCAGTTTTTTTTGCAAAAAAACGAAGAGGTGCAACCGGGCTATCCGGTTTTTGCTCGCTTGGCCGCAACCTCGGCGAGATAAGGAGTGGAGTCAAGCGGGAAAGATGTTATCCCGGTCACGTTCTGTTTAAAACCACCCATTAAATGCAACATTTTTTGATCCTGATTCGCTAATCAGTACAAAAAAGCCGCCATTATCGACTCAGTTCCCAGTTTCTAACGCTTTCGCTTCTTCCTCATCCGGCCACCGTCCGCCTCGGCTACACGGTATCAAGTGCCATCGGGTGGGGCCTGTCACACAAAAAGAAGAAAGCAATGTATGAGCAAACAACTGGACATGACCCCATTGCCGGATCTCTCCCTGAAAACGGGAACAGGCCCGGTGCGTACTCGGCTACCCGTCTGGCGGCCGGCCCTGCCACCCTGCAATCACGCCTGCCCGGCCGGAGAAAATATCCAGGCTTGGCTCTCTTTGGCGCAGGCCGGCCGCTTTGAGGCGGCCTGGCAGACCCTGATCGAAGAGAACCCCTTGCCCGCCATTCATGGCCGGGTCTGCTATCACCCCTGCGAGAGTGCCTGCAACCGCGGGCAGGTGGATGACGCCGTCTCCATTCACGCTATCGAGCGCTTCCTCGGCGACGAGGCGCTGGCCAAA
Organism: Aeromonas lacus; assembly: GCF_000764665.1. GTDB lineage: Bacteria > Pseudomonadota > Gammaproteobacteria > Enterobacterales > Aeromonadaceae > Aeromonas > Aeromonas lacus. The sequence continues at coordinate 30,810 of NZ_JRGM01000014.1, forward strand.
GGTTGGCAGCCTGCAACCCCCGCGCCAGCCAGCGGCAAGAAGGTGCTGGTAATTGGCGCCGGTCCCTCCGGCCTCTCCTGCGCCTGGCACCTCAACCGGCTTGGCCATCAGGTGGAGATCCGCGAAGCGGGGCCACTGGCGGGCGGCATGCTGCGTTTCGGTATTCCCGCTTACCGTTTGCCCCGCGACGTGCTGGATCGGGAGGTGGCCCGCATTGTCGCTGCCGGGGTGACCCTCACTCTTAACCACAAGGTGGCGGATGTACTGCGCGAGCGCGACGAGGGGGGCTTTGACGCCGTCTTTATGGCTATCGGCGCCCATCTGGCCAAGCGGGTCGATATTCCGGCGCGGGAAGCGGGCAAGATCCTCGATGCGGTGAGTTTCCTCGAACAGGCCAGTCTGGCCGAAGAGCAGGGCTTGCCGCCCCCCAAACTGGGACGGCGGGTAGCCATCTACGGCGGCGGCAACACCGCCATGGACGCGGCTCGCACCGCCCGTCGTTTGGGCGTTGAAGAGGCGATGATCATCTACCGCCGCGACCGGGATCATATGCCTGCCCACGCCTTCGAAGCCGACGAGGCCGAGGAGGAGGGGATCAAGATCAACTGGCTGCGCAGCATCCGCCAGCTCGACAACACCAGCATCGAAGTGGAGGTGATGGCGCTGGATGCCGAGGGCAAGCCGGTGCCCACCGGCAAGTTTGAAACCCTCGAAGCGGACTCCCTGATCCTGGCGCTGGGTCAGGAGGTCGACCTCTCGGTGCTGGAGAGTATTCCCGGCGTGCGGGTCAACAAGGAAGGGGTAGTGCAGGTGGCAGGCAACCTGATGACGGATGTGCCCGGCCTCTTTGCCGGTGGCGACATGGTGCCCTCTGAGCGCACCGTTACCATTGCCACCGGTCACGGCAAGAAGGCGGCGCGCCATATGGATGCCTGGCTGCGCGGTCGTCACTACCAGAAGATGCTCTCCTACCCGCTGGTGGGTCCGGAGCAGTTGCAGCTCTGGTTCCAGACCCATGCCCCGGCCAGCAGTCAGCCGGTCAAACCGGCGTGGGCGCGGGACGACTTTGGCGAGATCATCGGCGGGCTGGATGAGGTGGCCGCCCGCTACGAGGCGGCGCGCTGCTACTCCTGCGGCAACTGCTTCGAGTGCGACGGTTGCTACGGCAGCTGCCCCGAGCAGGCCATCGCCAAGCTGGGGCCGGGTAAGGGTTATCAGGTGGATGCGGCGCGCTGCACCGGCTGCGGTGCCTGCCATGACCAGTGCCCTTGTCACGCCATCCTGCTGCGCCAACCGGAGGAGTCCCAATGAAACATGAACTGATCATGGTCGACGGTAACGAAGCCGCGGCCCGGGTGGCCTACCAGCTGAGCGAAGTGTGTGCCATCTACCCCATCACCCCGAGCTCAACCATGGCCGAACTGGCCGACGCTTGGGCGGATGAGAAACAGACCAACCTGTGGGGCAACATTCCCACAGTCGTAGAGATGCAGAGTGAAGGGGGGGCGGCCGGGACGGTACACGGCGCCCTGCAGGCGGGGGCGCTCGCTACCACCTTCACCGCCAGTCAGGGGCTGATGCTGATGCTGCCCAACATGTACAAGATCGCCGGTGAATTGACCTCGGCGGTGTTCCATGTGGCGGCCCGCTCGCTGGCGGCGCAGGGGCTGTCGATTTTTGGCGACCATCAGGATGTGATGGCGGCGCGCAGTACCGGCTTTGCCATGCTCGCCTCCGGCTCGGTGCAGGAGGCGCAGGACTTGGCCTTGGTCGCCCACAGCGTCACCCTGCAGTGCCGGGTGCCCTTTATCCACTTCTTCGACGGGTTCCGTACCTCCCACGAGGTGAACAAGATCACCGCCCTGCATCGGGATGAAATTCGCGCCCTTATCGACAACGACTGGGTGCGCGCCCACCGTTCGCGGGCGCTGAACCCGGATCATCCGGTGATGCGTGGCACCGCCCAGAACCCGGATACCTATTTCCAGTCCCGCGAGAGCGTCAACCCCTTCTACGAGGCGGTTCCGGCACGGGTACAGCAGTGCATGGACAACCTCGGTGAGCTGACTGGCCGCCACTACCAGCTGGTGGAGTACCACGGCGCAACCGATGCCACCGATGTCATCGTACTGATGGGCTCGGGGGCGGCCACCGCCCGCACTACCGTGGATTGGCTCAACCGGCAGGATCGCAAGACCGGGGTGCTGGTCATTCGCCTCTATCGACCTTTCCCGGTACAGGCGCTGCTCGATGCGCTGCCTGCGAGCGTGCGGCGCATGGCGGTGCTGGATCGCACCAAGGAGCCGGGGGCCGGTGGCGAGCCGCTGCTGCTGGATGTGCAGAGCGCGCTGATCGACGGTTTGCAGCGCGGCCTTATCAAGCGGCTGCCCTGGCTCAGTGGCGGCCGCTACGGCCTCTCTTCCAAAGAGTTCACCCCCGCCATGTGCGCGGCTGTGTTCGAGGAGCTCGCCTCCGATGCGCCGCGCCCCCGCTTTACCGTGGGGATAGTGGATGATGTGTCGGGCCTCAGTCTGGCCTGGCATCCCATCGGCGATCTGGAGCCTGCCAGCCGGGTGCGGGCGCTCTTCTTCGGCCTTGGTGCCGACGGTACCGTGGGCGCCAACAAGAACAGCATCAAGATCATCGGCGAGCTGGAGGGGTTCCACGCCCAGGGTTACTTCGTCTACGACTCCAAGAAGTCGGGCTCGCGCACAGTCTCCCACCTGCGCTTTGGCCCCGAGCCCATCGACGCCCCTTGGCTTATCGAGCAGGCGAGCTTTATCGGCTGCCACCAGTGGGGCTTTGTCGAATCGGTAGACCTGCTGGAGCACGCCGCCGAAGGGGCGACCCTGCTGCTCAATGCCCCCTATGAGGCTGACAAGGTGTGGGGCCAGCTGCCCGAGCGGCTGCGTGCCCGCATTCGCGCCCTCAATATCCAGCTCTACTGCATCGATGGGGATCGGGTGGCCGAGCAAAACGGCATGGGCAATCGCATCAACACCATTATGCAGACCTGCTTCTTCGCGCTGGCTGGAGTGTTGCCGCGGGATGAGGCCATTGCGCTGATCAAGGAGAGCATCGAGAAGAGCTATGCCCGCAAGGGGCCCGAGGTGGTTGAGCGCAACTTCGCGGCGGTGGACGACACCCTGGCCCACCTCCATCAGGTGGCCATCCCGGCCGGTGAGGAGCAGATCAGCGACTATCCGCTGCCATTGGCTCCCGGCGGCAGCGAGTTTGTCCAGCGGGTCACCGGCGAGATGCTGGCGGGGCGCGGCGATCTGATCCCCGTCTCCATGCTGCCGGTGGATGGCACTTACCCCACCGCCACCAGCCGCTTCGAGAAGCGGGATATCGCCCGCGAGATCCCGATCTGGAATTCGGATATCTGCATCCAGTGCGGCAACTGCGTCTTTGTCTGCCCCCACGCGGCGCTGCGGGCCAAGTTCTACCATCAGGACTGGCTGGCAACCGCCCCCGAGGCAGCCCAATCGGTGCCCGTCACCGCCAAGGGTTTCCCCGACAGCCGCTACACCTTGCAGATCTATCCGGAAGATTGCACCGGTTGTGGCCAGTGCGTGCAGGCTTGTCCGGTGCGGGCCGGAGCGGATGAGAGCCATGAAGGCGAGCGAGCCATCGCCATGATGGACAAGGCCCCCCATCTGGCTGGCCAGAAGCAGGCGCTGCGCTGGTTCGAAAGCCTGCCGTGGCCTGCCCGCGAGCGGGTGGATTTCTCCACGGTGCGCGGCACCCAGTTCCTCGAACCCCTGTTCGAGTTCTCCGGTGCCTGCGCCGGCTGTGGCGAGACCCCCTATCTCAAGCTGCTGACCCAGCTGTTTGGCGATCGCATGCTGGTAGCCAACGCCACCGGTTGCTCCTCCATCTACGGCGGCAACCTGCCGACTACGCCGTGGGCCAAGAACGGCGAAGGGAAGGGGCCGGCCTGGTCGAACTCCCTGTTTGAGGACAACGCCGAGTTTGGCTTTGGCTTCCGTCTCACCGCCGATCAGCATCACGGTCAGGCGGTGGCGGCCCTCGAAGCGATGAAGGGGGAGCTGGGCGCCGAGCTGGTCGATACCCTGATTAGCGCCCCGCAGCGGCTGGAGTCGGAGATCCGCGCCCAGCGCACCCGGGTGGCGCAAGTGCGGGAGCGGTTGGAGGAGGTAAAATCCGGCAAGGCCCGCGAGCTGCTGTCGCTTATCGATCAGCTGGTGCGCCGTTCGGTCTGGATCATCGGCGGCGATGGCTGGGCTTATGACATCGGCTCATCGGGGCTCGACCATGTGCTCGCCTCCGGCCGCGATGTGAACGTGCTGGTGATGGATACCGAGGTCTACTCCAACACCGGCGGCCAGATGTCAAAATCGACCCCGCTCGGCGCCGTCGCCAAGTTCGCGGCGGGGGGCAAGACGCTGGCCAAGAAGGATGTGGCGCTGCAGGCCATCTCCTACGGCAACGTCTATGTTGCCCGCATCGCCTTTGGTGCCAACCCGCAGCAGGCGCTGCAAGCCTTGCGGGAGGCCGAGGCCTATCCGGGCCCGTCGCTTATCATCGCCTACAGCCACTGTATCGCCCACGGTATCGACATGGAGTTTGGCCTGACCCAGCAGAAACGGGCCGTGGCCTCTGGTCACTGGCCGCTGATGCGCTACAACCCGGTATTGCGCAGTGCGGGGCAGAACCCCTTCAGCCTCGACAGCCTGCGCCCCTCCATTCCCCTCGCTGAATACCGGCAGGAGGAGACCCGTTATCGGGTGCTGGCCCAGAGCCATCCGGAGGAGGCCGAGCGGCTGATGCAGGTTGCGCAAAAAGTGGCGTGGCAGAAGTGGGCCACCTACGAGGAGATGGCCACTCGCGAAGCCAGCCATTTCCATCCGCCGGTGTGAGGATAAGGTGAGTGAAATATAAACAAGCGGGCCATTGGCCCGCTTTTTGTATAGGGAGACTATTGGATGTCACTTCTCACAAACTGATAGCAACTACAGGCGTAGCCGTGGTGATATCATGAAAACCAAAAGTAATGTGTTGATATGTTAGGATAAGCTGGGCAGGATATATGACATATTATTTTCTATATGAACAGTTCTCGTATGTTGAATAGTCCGCTTGCTTTATTTGGGAGGCAACTTGAGATTTTTAAGTTACATGATAGTATTTTTATTCGGCGTTATCATTGATGCTACAGATTATCAGTCTCTAGTAAAGGAAGTAAAATGGACTGATATTACAACTGCACTCGCCACCATCGTGACTACTATTGTGGTATATGTAACCTACTCAAAGTGGTTGGAATCAAAGAAACGGGAAGATGCCTATCAGACATCAAAAAATTACATCTCATGTTTGGTTAATATATCGGAACTTCTTGGTGAACTAATGTATCCATTTGATGTATGCGTCCCGCAAGAAGGCAGTATGGTAATCAATCGCGAGCAAAGTAACTCATTGTTGGCCAATAGTAATGAAGCAATTCATAAACTGATCACAAAAGCTAAAGAATTGGCAAGGATAAAATCGGAGTTGGGCTTTTGGAGTGTCAGGTTAGCACCAGAGCTGGAACGAAATCACAACAAACTATTGCATGCCATATCTAATGTTGTAGTTGTGGCAGATGTATTACAAAAACAAGTTGTTTGGTTT
>NZ_JRGM01000140.1 GCF_000764665.1 Aeromonas lacus
GTATGGTCTCATCCACTATTATTTCAGTGACGAATTTGTTACCAACATCATCATTTATAATGACTGAGTCCTCATACTTACTATAGTAGAACTCAGAGTCGGTAAAGTCCGCATAAAATCTGATGGCACCAATATATGCCCAATGATAAATGTCTTCAAGCTCACAATCCAATAAACGAGCAGCTCGTACAGGTGTGCAATACTCGAGAGGGATGAGAGATGGTTTTCCTTGCTGCAGCTTATCAACCATGCTAATACCTCTTTACTTTTCCTTTTATATCGAAGGTCGCCTTGATTTTGTATTTACTCATTCACGGCTTGACGGATTTGAAAGCCAATAGCTAGAGATAAATTGCCTTGGCTGGCCTGCTCAATATGGTTACTCCACCAATTCATCATGATTACCCGCTGTTCAAAATAGTCTGTTCGGTTGTAGGCTCGGCGGATTTCGTTCTCATCACTATGGGAAAGTGCTGCTTCAATAGCGTCTGGGTTGAACCCTTGTTCGTTCAGGGTCGTGCTACCAAGGGAACGTAAGCCATGGGCGACTAGTCGGCCGCCATATCCCAATCTCTTCAGAGCTGCATTCGCACTTTGATTGTTGATATGTCCTAACGGATCGCGATATCCAGGGAAGACATAGGGACGGTGCCCGCTAATGGGTTTCATGCGTTCTAGAAGGGAAAGTGCTTGCGAAGTTAGTGGCACCCGATGAGGGCGATCCATCTTCATTCTATCTGCAGGAATGTTCCAGACTCTGCCTTCAAAGTCGATCTCAGCCCATCGTGTACCAGCTGATTCTCCAGGGCGAACTAAGGTATGAAGACTCCATTCAATTTGGCAACGAGTTGTATGATCGAGCCGTCCATTGGCGATATCGGCCATCAGCATGGGTAATTCTGTCGGCTTTAGGGTCGGCATGTGCTTCTTGCTTGGCTTTTTGAACACCTTGCGAATTGCTGCACAGGGGTTGGCATCGAGTAAACCATGGTTAACGCTGTAGTCGAGGATTTCGTTAATCCGTTGGCACAGTCTCCGCACCGTCTCATGCTTACCGTCTGCTTCTATGGGGCGAAGCATCTCAATTACTTTAGGCGCCCGGATCTGGTTGACTGGCATAGAACCAATGAATGGCAGCACATACAGCTCAAGAGATCGCCATGAGTCATCAGCATAGGCTTCCGATACGTCATGGCGCTTCAACTCAAGCCACATGGCTGCCATACGTTCGAACGTGTTCGCGTTAGCTTCTTGTTCTGCCTGAACAAACGCAATTTGCTCTTCTTTATGACGTTTGGGGTCAATTGCTTGAGCCAATAGAGCACGAGCCTCTCGCCGCCGTTCCCGAGCTGCGGCAAGAGTAACATCAGGGTAGGGGCCAAAACTGATATTGGCGCGTTTCTTGTCGCTCGGCCTGTAGTAGTTGAACACCCATAGCCTCGCACCATTCGGCTTAACCCTTAAGTAAAGCCCGTCACCGTCCCCCAAGCTGTATTCCTTGGCTTCAGGCTTTGCGGTTCTCAGCTTTGAGTCGGTCAGCTTGTCTTTACTCACGGCACATCCCTCAGTAGTAACACCAAAATCGGTGTTACATAACCAATGTGACCGTAGATGTTACTCTTATGGCTGGATTTAGGCGACTAGCTCGGACTAACACGGACAACAAAAAACCCGCAAAGCCTTACGCTCTGCGGGTTTCTGTACTTCTTCGTTCCCAGCCGGAACATTGTTTGGTGGAGCTGGGGGGATTTGAACCCCCGTCCAAAATTACTACATCCTTGGCACTACATGCTTAGTCACTCTTTACATTCGCCAACCCGCTGCGGAGAGACACGCCACGAATTGACTAGCTCGATTGGTTTTAATGCTTCCGCCCCGAGCAGGACTTCCACACGATCCTGTGAAGGATGACCTTCCGATTCCCTAGGACACAGGCAAGCTAGGGTAGAAGGGCTCAGCGCAGGTTATTAAGCTGCGAGTGCGTAGTTTTCGTCGTTTGCGACTATTTTTTTGCGGTTTATTAACGAGGCCTACCGCACCTCGGCATGCACCTTGGGTTTCGTGAATCTTGTCGAATCCAGAATCAGCCCCAAGTTGTTAAGAGCGATTGTACGCAAAAATGCTGGTATGGCAAGGCGTTGATGGTTATTCCCGCCAGCTGGTGGTCTGTTTGCCGATTTATTGTGCGCAGTGGCCGGGGGAGGGGAACCGGAAGCGAGGTGTCCGGACGGGAATCGTCCGGACATCAGAGGGTTAGCCGCGGTACTTGTTCTTCATGATGCGGGCTTTTTCCCGATCCCACTCACGGGCCTTGGTATCTTCGCGTTTGTCATGCTCTTTCTTGCCCTTCACCAGACCGATCTCGACCTTGACCCAGCACTGTTTCCAGTAGAGGGCGAGAGGGACGACGGTATAGCCCTGACGGGCAATCAGGCTTTCGAGTTTGTCGAGTTCACGACGGCTCAGCAGCAGTTTGCGGGTACGGGTCGGGTCACACACCACATGGCTGGAGGCCGCTTGCAGTGGCAGGAAGCTGGAGCCGAACAGGTAGGCTTCGCCATCGCGGAAGATGACATAGGCTTCGCTGATGTTGGCCTTGCCCGCCCGCAGGGATTTGACTTCCCACCCTTGCAGGGACAGACCCGCTTCGATCTTCTCTTCGATGAAGTATTCGTGGCGCGCGGTTCTGTTGAGTGCAATGGTGCTGGACCCGGCTTTGTTTTTACTGTTTTTTTTGCTCATGACGGGCGATTTCCGGCAATGACTAGGAGGCTCGTATTATACGTAGGCGGGGGCGGCTGTAAAACGCGCGACGGGTCAAGTGGCCGCTTTCTGAGCAGTTTGGTCGAGGTTTTACCTCCAAAAGCGCCAACATGGTGATAAAATCGCGGCGATTGGATGAGGAAAAGCCATGCCCCGTATTACTCGCAGTGCCCTGGTGATGTTCAGTGCCGAACAGATGTTCAAGTTGGTCAACGATGTGAATGCCTATCCGCAGTTTCTGCCCGGCTGTGTTGGCAGCCGTGTTCATGAGGCGGGTGACGATTACATGATGGCGTCGGTCGATGTGGCCAAGGCGGGCATCGCCAAAACCTTTACTACCCGCAACCAGCTGGATGTGAACCGCCAGATCAGGATGGAGCTGGTGGATGGCCCCTTCAGCAAGCTGGCTGGCTGGTGGACCTTTACTCCCCTCGACGTGGATGCCTGCAAGGTGGAGTTTGACCTCGATTTCGAATTTACCTCCAAGCTCATCGAGGTGGCCTTTGGCCAGGTGTTCCGCGATCTGGTGAGCTCCATGGTCTCCGCATTCTCCAACCGGGCCAAGGTGGTGTACGGTGCCTGATCAGCTCAATATCGAAGTGGTCTATGCCCTGCCGCAGCGTCAGACGGTGATTGCGCTGCGGGTATCTCCCGAGACCTGTGTACAGGCCGCCATCGAGCAGTCCGGTATCGTGCAGAAACACCCCGAGATCGACTTGTCGGTCAACAAATTCGGCATCTACAGCCGTCCGGTCAAAGGGAGCGAGTTGCTGCAGGATGGCGATCGTATCGAGATCTATCGCCCGCTCATCGCCGATCCGCGCGAGATGCGCAAGAAGCGCGCCGAGAAGGCCAAGGAGGAGGGGCGTGCCGATGCTGTGACCGGTGGTCGTCCCAATACCAACCGCAAGCGCGGTGATGGCCAACCGACGGAGTGACATTGCGCCGCAGCAAGCGGTTAGCAAATAAAAAGGCGCCAATAGGCGCCTTTCTTGATCCTGTTTGCTCAGGTTCCCGAGCTGATAGCCACCGGGTTTATCCCTTGATAAGGGAGGAATTACCCAGTCTGGCGTGGGTCCACGCCGCCAGCAGATCGACCCCGCTCTGCATTACCCGCTCGTCGAAATCGAAGGCGTTGTGGTGGTGTGGTGCTGCCAGATCGGCGCCAAGGATCAGGTAAGCCGCTTCGCCCCCCTGCTTTTGCACCCGCTCCATCAGGAAACCGGCATCTTCGCTCGCGCCAAAGCGGCGAGTCTGGATGGTGGCGAGCCCCTGCTTGCGAGCCAGCGCCGTCAGTTCGGCCTGCAGCGCCGGGCTGTTGTCGAGGGCAATGGCCTCACCCTGCTTGATGATGCGGTAGGTGACTCCGTGGGCGAGGGCGGTGCCTTCGACGATGCGTTGCACCTGGCTGAACATGTAGTCGTTGAGCGCGCTGTCGGCACCGCGGGTTTCACCGTGCAGCTCGGCATGGTCGGGGATGACGTTGCGTCCGCTGCCGGCGTGGAGCTGGCCGATGTTGATACGGGTCATGCCGTCGCGGTGGCGGGGAATGCCGAGCATGGCGGTGGTGGCCATGCAGGCTGCGGCCAGCGCATTGCTGCCAGCATTGGGCTCGAGCCCGGCATGGGCGGCAGTGCCCATGAAGTGGACGTCGAACTTGGTGGAGCAGAGGAACTCGGTGGGGTTGATCACCAGCTCGCCGCTGCCGGCGTGAATGCCGATATGGAGCGAAAGCAGGGCATCCACGTCATCGAGTGCCCCGCCGGCGGCCAGCGCCTTGCCACCGCGACACCCCTCTTCAGCGGGTTGGAAGAAGAGCTTGATGCGCCCGCACAGCTGCTCTTTCATCGCCATCAGGCGGCTGGCCAGCCCCAGACCGATGGCGGTGTGGCCATCGTGGGCGCATGCGTGCATCCACCCCTTGTTGTGGGAGGCAAAGCCCTCCTGCTGCGGCAGGTGCTGCTCGGCGGCAGACTCCTCCACCTCCACCGCGTCGATATCGAAGCGAAAGGCCAGGGTCGGGCCGGGGCGGCCGGTATCCAGCTCTCCCATCAGCCCGGTCACGTCGCCAATGCGCTCCAGCCAGTCGGGGTGGGCCCCCTGACGGCGGGCGCGAGCCTTCTCGGCGGCCACATCCACATCACGCCCCATCATCAGATTGCTGGCCAGCAGCTTGTCGCCAAGCACGATGTGATAGCCGAGTTCATTCAGATGGTGGGCTATCAGGCTGGTGGTACGAAACTCTTTCCAGGCCGCTTCCGGCAGGCGGTGCAGGTCGCGGCGCCACTGGATCAGGTGCTCAAGGGTCATCCTGGCTTCCTTTGTGATTCGGTTTGCCGGCTATTGTGCACTGTTTTACGGGCGAGGACACGGGGAAGGGCGCTGGTCGGGGGAGCTGGCCAAGCTGTTGCAGGCATGAAATAAAAAACGCCTCCACAAGGGAGGCGTTGTCAGATTGTCTTGATATCAGGCGGCGCGATGGTAAGCGGAAGCTTCAAATAGCTTCTTGTTGGCCACCAGATCGATGGGGTCAAAGTCATCGACGTTGATGGTACGCAGGCGACTCACTTCGGCGCGGCGCAGTAGCTCCGCTTCACTTTGGGTCAGTACGCCAGCCGCGAGGCCGATGTCGGCTACCTTGTCCAGCGCCAGGAAGGGGCGCTTGACGCCGTCAGCCTTGCACACCTTGTCAAACAGCGGCTCGGCAGCCAGCACATCATCGAGCGCCTGCTCCAGCAGACCGAAGGGGTTGCCCTCTTCGCGGGTCAGGTACTGGCCCTTGGCCAGGCGGCTGCGGGTCTCGCTCGGGGTTTGCAGCAGGCGGGCAACCTGGTTGTCCAGCTTGTCGCTCGGACGCTTCATGTCGCGACCCAGCGGCAGCACCACAGCGCGCAGGGCAAGACCAATCCAGCGGTTCGGGAAGTTGCGCAGTAGCTCGTCGATCGCCTCTTGTGCCTTGAACATGGCATCTTGCAGTGCCCAGTGCAGCAGCGGCAGGTCGGCATGCTGGCGTCCCTCATCCTGATAGCGCTTGAGGGCGCTGGAGGCCAGATAGAGCTGGCTCAGCACATCGCCGAGACGGGCGGAGACCCGCTCCTTGCGCTTGAGCTCGCCACCCAGGGTGCCCATCGCCATGTCTGACAGGAACGCCAGGTTGGCAGAGAGGCGGGAGAGCTGCTGGTAGTAGCCTTTGGTCTGGTCGCCATAAGGTGCCGCGGCAAAGCGGGCGCCGGTCACACCGAGCCAGAAGCTGCGTACCAGGTTGCTGATGGCAAAACCGACGTGGCTGAATACCGCCTTGTCGAAGTCCTTCAGCGCCTGTTCCTTGTCGGGATGGCTGGCAGCCAGCATTTCCGGCAGTACATACGGGTGGCAACGGATGGCGCCCTGACCGTAGATGATCATGCTGCGGGTCAGAATGTTGGCCCCTTCCACCGTAACTGCAATAGGGGCACCCTGATAGCCACGAGCCAGATAGTTGTTGGGGCCCATGCAGATGGCTTTGCCACCGTGGATGTCCATGGCATCGATGATGCACTTCTGGGCGCGGTCGGTGAGGTGGTATTTGACGATGGCGGAGATGACCGACGGCTTCTCGCCAAGGTCGATACCGGTTACGGTCAGATTGGCTGCGGCACCCATGATGTAGGCGTTGCCGCCGATGCGGGCCAGCGGCTCTTCAATCCCTTCCATCTTGCCGATGGGCAGCTTGAACTGGCGACGGATGCGGCTATAGGCGCCGCTCGCCAGGGCCAGCATCTTGACGCCACCGGTGCTGTTGGAGGGCAGGGTGATACCGCGACCGACCGACAGACACTCGACCAGCATACGCCAGCCCTGACCGGCCATGGCCGGGCCGCCGATGATGAAGTCGAGCGGGACGAACACATCCTTGCCCTGAGTCGGACCGTTCTGGAACGGCACGTTGAGCGGGAAGTGGCGACGGCCGATGCCGACACCCTTGATGTGAGTGGGAATGAGGGCACAGGTGATGCCGAGCTCTTCCTCGTCACCCAGCAGGTGCTCGGGGTCACGCAGTTTGAAGGCGAGGCCCAGCACGGTCGCGATGGGGGCCAGGGTGATATAGCGTTTGTTCCAGGTGAGGCGCATACCGAGCACCTCTTTGCCTTCCCACTCGCCCTTGCAGACGATACCGAAGTCGGGGATGGAGCCGGCGTCAGAACCCGCTTCCGGGCTGGTCAGGGCGAAGCAGGGGATCTCCTTGCCCACCGCAAGGCGGGGCAGGTAGTAATCCTTCTGCTCGTCAGTGCCATAGTGCTGCAGCAGTTCGCCCGGGCCCAGCGAGTTGGGCACGCCGACGGTGGAGGCGAGCACGGCGCTGGCGCCGCACAGCTTTTGCAGTACGCAAGACTGGGCGTAGGCAGAGAATTCGAGGCCGCCATATTTCTTCTTGATGATCATGGCGAAGAACTTGTTGTCCTTCAGGTATTGCCATACCTCGGGGGAGAGATCCGCGCGCTCGTGGGTCACTTCCCAGTCGCTCACCATGCGGCACACTTCCTCGACCGGACCATCCATAAAGGCCTGCTCTTCAGCAGAGAGGGTCGCGATCGGAATGGCGTGCAGTTTTTTCCAGTTCGGGTTGCCCGCGAACAGATCGGCTTCCCACCAGGTGGTGCCCGCTTCAATCGCCTCTTTCTCGGTGCGAGACATCTCCGGCATGATTGATTTGTAGAGTTTGAACAGCGGCTTGGTTATCTGGGTGCGGCGAAATTCCACCAGGTTGAGCGGGATGGCGATCACCGCAAACAGCGCCCAGACCAGCAAGGGCACATGACCATAGATAGCACCAAGCACCAGCGCCGCGCCGGTGACCAGGGTGGAGATGAACAGGGATGTCCGGCGGTAGGCCAGGGCTCCGATAACCAGGATCACCCCGAGCAGAGTGAGGGTCGTCGTCATTGCTTGCTCCTTGCGTGAAAGATTGCCAACGTGGCGTCACTGATCCAGAGGTCAGACCTGTTGGATATGGCCCCTGTTGTAATTCATACGCACAAAGTTATCAAGCTGTTTACATCTTCATTACCTTGCGACTGTGATCCCCGTAACGCTCGTGGTAACAGGGCTGTGTTGCAGGGGGAGGGGGCGACTCCGGGATTGGCTTGTGCGAGAATAGCGATGACTTACACGCACACTAAAAACAGTGGAAGAGACATCATGTACCAAGAATTGATCCGCAACGAACTGACTGAAGCTGCCAGCGTGCTGCAGGCTTTCCTGGCTGACGAGCAGAACCTGAAAAACATCGAAGCAGCTGCCAAGCTGCTGGCCGACTCCTTCAAGGAGGAGGGCAAGGTGCTCTCCTGTGGCAACGGCGGCTCCCACTGCGATGCCATGCATTTTGCCGAAGAGCTGACCGGTCGCTATCGCGAGAACCGCCCGGGTTACGCCGGTATCGCCATCTCCGATCCGAGCCACCTCTCCTGTGTCTCCAACGATTTTGGCTATGACTACGTCTTCTCCCGTTATGTGGAAGCGGTCGGCCGTCGTGGCGACGTGCTGCTCGGTATCTCCACCAGCGGCAACTCCGGCAATATCATCAAGGCCATCGAAGCCGCCCGCGCCAAGGGGATGAAAGTGATCGCCCTGACCGGCAAGGATGGCGGCAAGATGGCGGGTCTGGCCGACATCGAGATCCGGGTGCCGCACTTTGGCTATGCCGATCGCATTCAGGAAGTGCACATCAAGGTGATCCACATCCTGATCCAGCTGGTCGAAAAAGAGATGGCCAAGTAATCGGCAACTCGCCGAGACAAGGGCAGGAAAGAGTGTCTGCTATGTGCTCCTACCTGCTCTTCTAATCCGGTTTTTGCTGGCCAGCCCGAGAGCTAAGCCAGTTGTTATGTAGTCAAGGAAGGGGGGCATCCGGATATGTGCGAACTGCTCGGCATGAGTGCCAATGTGCCGACCGATATCTGTTTCAGTTTTACCGGCCTGATGCTGCGTGGCGGCAAGACCGGCCCCCACAAGGATGGCTGGGGCATTACCTTTTACGAAGGGAAGGGCTTTCGCACCTTCAAAGATCCCGAACCCAGCGCCCAGTCACCCATCGCCAGACTGGTACAAGCGCTGCCCATCAAGAGCTGCGCCGTCGTCAGCCATATCCGGCAGGCCAACCGTGGCTGCGTCTCGCTGGAAAACACCCACCCATTTACCCGCGAACTGTGGGGCCGTTACTGGACTTTTGCCCACAATGGCCAGCTCACCGGCTACAAGAAGTTGCCGACCGGGCGACATCGTCCGGTGGGAGATACCGACAGCGAACACGCCTTTTGCTGGCTGCTCGACCGGTTGGAGCAGAAGTATCCCAAGCGTCCCGCCAACTTTCCCGCCATGTTTCGCTATATGGCCACCTTGTGTGATGAGCTCAGAGGGCTTGGGGTATTCAACATGCTGCTCTCGGACGGGGAGTATGTGATGACCTACTGCAGCAACAACCTGCACTGGCTGACTCGTTGCGCCCCGTTTGGCGAGGCGAGTTTGCTGGATGAAGAGGTGGTGATCGATTTCCAGAGCGAAACCACGCCCAACGATGTGGTGACGCTGGTCACGACGCGGCCGCTGACAGGCAATGAAAACTGGATCAAGATGGCCCCCGGCGAATTCAATCTGTTCCGGCTTGGGGAGCGGGTGGCGACTAACCAAATCAGCGTCGCACCATAAAAAAATACCAGGGTAGAAAACTACCCTGGTTCTTCGCAGCAGCCATAAAGGCAAAAAGGGATGAGAGGTGTTGCTGAGCAATATCACTCTGACAAAGCAGATTGTTATTTTACTGTTAATCAAAGGCAATTGGTTTGTATCTTTTTCCATTTACACAACCTCGATAGTGCGAGCCATTTCACGTTTTTCACCTTAGAACTCACTTCATCATCAGGGGAATAATGGCTATGGAAGCGATCTTGTTGATGGAATTATCTATAGTATGGTCTGTTTGAATACCTTTCTGGGGAGGCACACATGGAGTGGGTAGATCGCAAGGTATTGCAGCAGTTGGCCGATGACATTGGTCAGGAGATGTTGCCGGTGGTGATCTCTGTCTTTATCGAAGAGGTGGGTGAGCAGATGGGTCAGCTCAGGCCACTCTATGAGCAGGGCGATTGGGCACAACTGGCCAGAGTGGCCCACAGCATGAAATCATCCTGTGGCAGCTACGGCGCCATGCCCAGCTACCAGCAGGTGATGGCGCTGGAGATGGCCTGCAAGCAGGCCGATGCCGGTGAAGCGGGGCGTCAATTACAAGAGTTGGAGCACTCCCTGCCCCAGGTTCTCTCTTTTCTCGCCACCTATCAGTGAAGGCTCTTTGGTTCGGCGCATGCTGTTTGGTCAGCGTGCGTTGAGCAGATGCTGGATCACTCTGTCCAGTGCGAGCTTCAGCTTCAATCGATCGTGGCGGTGAGGCAGCTCGCTCTCCCCCAGCTCAGCCTCGATCAGTTTTCCTTGCCACTCTCCTGCTCCTCCGGCTTCGCTGGGGGCGAGGATGGCGTCAATCCGTCCCTGACCGATCCTTGATTCCAGCCAGCGACACTGGCTCTTCAGAGCAAGCTGGCCAGCTGGCCCTTTCTCCGCTACCAGATTGCAGATAAAGACCACCATGGCGTTGCTCTCGTTGATGGCTTGGGCGATCTCGGCCAGCAGCAAGGGGGGCATGATGGAGGTGAGAAAACTGCCCGGCCCGAGGATGATCATATCAGCCTGTTGCAGCGCCTGTACTGCCTCTTTGGTGGCCTGCACTTCGGGCATCAGGCCAAGGGAGAGCGGTGGGGAGGCGAGCTGGTCGATCGAGACCTCTCCCAGGATCCGGGTGCCGCACTCCATGTTGGCGCAAAGATCAGTCGGAAATTCAGACATGGGTAGCAATTGTGACTCGATTTTGAGCATGTCGCTAATGAGCTTGATAGCATCAAGAGGACGGACGCAGAGGTTATCAAGTGCCAGCAGCATCAGGTTGCCGAGGTTGTGTCCCGCCAGTTCACCCCGGCCGGCGAAGCGATATTCAAACAGCATGCTGCCGATGCTGGGATCGGTCACCAGCTGATTGAGGCAGTTGCGAAGATCGCCCCAGGCGATGCAATCCTGACTCTTGCGCAGGCGTCCGGTGGAGCCACCATCATCTGTTGTGGTGACTATGCCGGTCAGGCGTTGACCCAAGAACGAGAGGGATGAGAGCACTCGTCCCATACCGTGGCCACCACCGATGGCAACGACCCGCTCGAAGTCATTGATGTTTTTCTGCCACATAAAGGCATCCTGTCATTGGTCTCAGTTGACCGCTATATTAGCAAGTGGGTCGAGGTAATTGTTTGATAAAGGTATGATTTTTGCTTGCGACTGGCATCTGTTAACACGACAAGGAGATGGTGTTGAAATTTCTGACCGTTCACTCCCTCGCTGAAAGTTCAGCGCTGGCGGCTCAAGAGATCTGTGCGCGGCTGCGCCACCATTCCATGCAGGCTCCCTCCCTGTTGCTGATCTATTTTACCGAGGCCCATGAGGGCGAGATAGTCTGTTCCGAGCTAAAACGCCAATTCCCGACCACCCGTTTGCTGGGGTGCAGCTCCTGCGGCGGGGTGATGACCGAGGTGGGCCATCATGCCAGACAGGGATATGGTCTCGCTGTAGCGGCGTTTTACGACGAGGCGGGAGCCTATGGCATCGCCGGCGCCAGCGGTAGTCAGGTCGATGTGAGGCAGTTGCTGCGTCGCGCCATGAGTGACTGTGGCCGACCCGGCGAGTTGCCCCAGCTTATCCTCTTTCATGCCAGTCCCGGCCAGGAAGAAGGTCTGCTGGCCGGCATTGAGGCAGAGTTGGGCGCATCCGTACCCGTGGTTGGCGGCTCTGCAGCAGACAACAGTGTCAGCGGCAATTGGCAACTCTGTTGGGACGAGTCGATGACCCGCGACGGCATCGTGCTGGCGGTGCTCTATCCCGACTGCCAGCTCGCGTTTCAGTTTCACTCCGGCTACGTCCCCGCCGAATGCAGCGGCGAGATCACCTCCTGCCATGGGCGGGAGGTGCTGACTATTGATCACCAGCCCGCCGCAGAGGTCTATGCCCGCTGGTGCGGGCGCCAGTCCCCCTGGCCTGTGGGCCCCATCTTGCGCGAAACCACGCTCAATCCACTGGCTCGTCAGGTGGGCTCCCTCGATGGCGTTCCCTATTACAAGCTCTCTCATCCGGAGGCGGTTACCGAGCAGGGGGGCTTGCGCCTCTTTACCGACGTGGCTCCGGGCGAACGGTTGCTCCTGATGTACAGCAGTCAGGAGGGATTGTTGCAACGTAGCCTCAATGCAATCCGGATCGAGCCGGGCTATGGTGTCGATGTTGAATTACAGCCTATCGGCGCGCTTATCATCTTTTGTGCTGGTTGCCGTTTGGCGCTTGGTGATATGTTGTGCGAGTTTGTCGAACAGAGCCGTGCTCGTCTCGGCAAGATCCCTTTTATCACTCCCTTTACGTTCGGCGAGCAGGGGCGGCTGCCCCACGGTGAGCTGGCTCACGGCAACCTGATGGTATCGAGCGTGATCTTCCTGACCCGTTAGAGAACAGGCAACAAGATGATTGGCAACAGCGAACTGGAAGCCCTGGGCGACAAACTGCAGACCACTCTGGTCGATCTGATGCGTTGTCGTGAGCGCGAGGCCAAATACCGGCATGAATCCCAGACCCTGCTGAGCGGGGTAGCGACACTGGCCGATGCCCAGACGCCGGAGCAGGTGCTGGAGAGCCTCATCCAGGTGCTCAAGCCTTTTATCGGATTTGAGCATGCGGATGTGGTGGCTTGGGAAGGAAAAGTAGGGGTCACCCACCTCACTACCGATCCTGTGGAGCAGGGACATAACTGGGCCATGACACCGGCATTTGGCCGGGCGATTGCGGGAGAGACGCTGGTGATCTACGACCCTTCCCAGTTGCCTGAGCTGGCGGATCTCGCTGCAGCGCCGGGATGGGCGAGCCTGATGCTCACCGGGCTGCAGGCTCCCGGATTCAGTGCTACCATCATCTGCCGTCACTCCCGTGCCGGCACGTTCGATCTCACCAGCAAGGCGGCGATGCAGCGCTGCCGCCCGCTCATCTCGCAGGCACTTGTCAACATCACCTACCGGGCTCGTTTGCAGGAGCAAGTTGCGGCCAAGACCGAGGCACTGCAGGCCAGCAAGCGCCGTTTTCGCAGTTTTGCCGCCATGGCGTCGGACTGGTTTTGGGAGACGGATGCCGAGCACAGACTCAGCTACGCCTCCGAGCCCGGCTATCTCGATGAGCAGATGCCGCTCTCTACCCGGCCGACTCTCTATGACTATGTTTGCAACAAGGGCAGCCGGGAAGCCAACGTCTACCTCGAACTGCTGGAACAGCGTCAGCCGGTTCGGGCAGTGCGAATGCAGGTCGCTCTGCAGGGTGGGCCTTGCTGGATGGAGGTGAGCGCCGAGCCGAGCTTCGATGAAGAGCGCAACTTTATCGGCTACCGCGGCACCGCGCGGGACATCAGCAGCCAGATCCGGCGTGAGGAGGAGCTGGCTCGGGCACGGGATGAAGCCGAAGCGGCCAACCGCGCCAAATCCCAGTTTCTGGCTATGATGACCCACGAGATCCGCTCTCCGATGAACGCTGTGCTGGGCATGCTCGATCTGTTGCAACATGCCGAGCTGGCACCGGATCAGCAGAGCCTGCTGCGTCACGCGACCCACTCGGCCAGATTGCTGCAAACCATTATCGACGATGTGCTCGACTTCTCGAAAATCGAATCCCAGACCCTGGTATTTCACTGCGAGACGATGCAGACAGAACGCCTCTGTCAGTCGCTTATCGAGCCGCTGCAGGCAAGGGCCGATGCCAAGGGGATCGAGTTGTGCTGTGAAGTAGACGATGGTGTGCCCGGGGAGTTGCAGGGAGACCCGATGCGGCTCTCCCAGGTGATCGGCAATCTGCTCGACAACGCCCTCAAATTTACCGATGAGGGGAGGGTGACGCTGCGGCTCGGCTGGCATGAGGAGAAATTGCGGGTTTCGGTGAGTGATACCGGGATCGGGATTGCCCCGGAGGATCAGTCCCAGCTTTTTGAACCCTTCTCGCAGGTCGATAACTCGGCCACCCGTCGCTTCTCGGGAACCGGCCTTGGCCTTGCCATCAGTAAGCGTCTGGTTTCTCTGATGGGCGGGGAGATCCGGCTGGAGAGTGAGCCTGGCAAGGGGAGTCGCTTCTGGTTTGAGCTCAGCAACATGGCGCTGCCCTGTCACTGCCAGCCTGCTCTGGAAGAGAGTGCTCCCGCCCTGCTGCCGCTCGATGTGCTGGTGGTGGAAGATAGCCCGGTCAATCAGCTGGTGGTGTCGCTGATGCTGCAAAAACTGGTGAGCCATGTCCGGTTGGCCGTCAATGGGCTGGATGCGCTGGCGCAAGTGGAGCAACAGCAGCCGGACCTGATCCTGATGGATATGCGAATGCCGCAGATGGATGGACTGGAGGCGACCAGACGGTTGCGGGAGATGGGTTACACCATGCCCATCGTCGCGTTGACGGCCAATGCAATGGCAGAGGACAAGGCGTGCTGTCTGGCTCAGGGGATGGATGATTTTCTCGCCAAGCCGATCACCTTGTCACGACTGCGTGACTGTCTGCAGCGTCACTTTGGTCAACGGTTGCCGACGCGCGGATAAAAAAAATGGTCAACTTTGTGGGTTGACCAGTTCTTCAGCAAATACTGAAGAGAGCACGGGATAAATCGGGTTGTACAAATCTATATGAAAAATCTGTGCCAACTTTTAAATGACTCTTTTATGTTCAATTTGGCCGTTTAGCGCAGCGGCTCTCTCTTGTTATGGCTTGTTGTGTTCCTACTCATTTGCAAAATGCGAAATTTCGATTTTCATTGTTGGAATAATTGCATTTTGCAAAGCTGCTTTTGTCATTGTGAAATCAGGCGATGCAGGAATTTGCGAGCCGCTTCGCTGTTCTGTTTGGCTATCAGCATCTGCTTTTCATAAATCGGCATCGGCAGGATTTCGAGCCAGCGCTGGCAGAGCCAGGCAGCATCTTCAAAGCGCTTCTCCGGGTAGAGTTCATCAAGTTCCGGATACTGCTCGAACACCTCGCGCAGGCGATTCACCAGCAATTTGTCGTGGAAATCGGAGTGGGTGCTGGGCCAGTTGGGCAGCGTTTCCACTTTGGCACGACGCAGTCCCAGCTCGTCGGTCTCCATCTCGTGGATGCAGAAGCGCTCCAGCCCCAGTACTGTGATCCCCAGCATCCCATCGTTCAGGGTGTAGAAGTCAGTCACCTTGACCCGGGTACCGACCGGCAGGATGCGACCTGCTTGTCCCGAGGTGGTCGACTCTTCCATCACGATGCCAAACCCCTGATCGTTGATGAATGACTCTTTGAGCATCTGCAGATGACGGGGCTCGAACAAACGCAGAGGCAGCTTGCCGCCCGGGAGTATGTGGGAAGGCAAGGGGAACAGGGCCAAAGGTTGCAGTTTCATGTTCCATCCTCCATTGAGTAGTTGCTGAATAGCTCAATGCAGCGACTGTGCCAGAGAATGAAAAAAGCCACCGGAGGGTGGCTTTTCGGGAGGTTGCGGGCGTTTAGTTGCGCTGCTCAAGATACATGACAGCCGCTTCCACGCGGCTCTGCGCCTCGAGTTTCTTCAGCAGGCTCTTCACGTGAACCTTGACCGTCCCCTCGGAGATATGGAGTACGGAAGCGACCTGTTTATTGGAGAGGCCTTTTGCAATTTCACGCAGGATTTGCATTTCGCGACGCGTTAAGCTCTCAAGCTTCTGCTGCAGGTGATCCAGCTCGTAGATATTCTCGAGGTAGGGGCGCAGCGGCTCGCTCAGGATCTGCTTGCCGGTCATCACGTCGGCCAGCTGGGCCAGCAGCAGATCCGGTTCGGTGTCCTTGAGCAGGTAGCCATCGGCACCGGCCTTGAGCAGGGCTACCACATCCTGGCGGGCATCGGAGACAGTCAGGATGACGACCCGGGAGGTGACCTCTTCGGCCCGCAGTGCCTTGAGGGTATCGAGACCGGAGAGCCCTTTCATATTGAGGTCGAGCAGGATCAGGTCCGGCTCGGACTCCTTGGCCAATGCCACGGCGTCAGTACCGTTGGAGGCTTCACCGATCACCTCCATGTTCTCTTCCAGAGCCAGTAACTGCACAATCCCTTTGCGCATCAGGGGATGGTCATCTACGACCAGAACACTGTATTTCATCTCGTCCATCAGGCGTCTCTCGCTAGACTGGTGGGAAAAGTCAGATGCACACGGGTGCCTTGTGGCTGCTGTTCGTTGATGGTCAACAGGCCGTGCAGTTTGTTGGCGCGTTCGTTCATGATACTCAAGCCGTAATGGTTAATCGCCGAGCTGGCGAGTCCAATACCGACACCGTCATCTGAAATCTGAACCTCGATGTTACCACTGGCGAGGGTCTCACAGCTAACATCAATCACTTGCGCATTGGCATGTTTGATGGCGTTGAGCACTGCCTCACGGATCAGTTGCAGAATATGGATGTGCTGGCCCGCTTCAAGATCCGAGTCGGCCAGACCGTAGTGGAACCGGATCTCGGCGTTGGTCTGGGGCTGCAGCTGATCGAGCATTACCCGGATCGCTTCACCCAGATTGGCATCACCTATGGTGAGGCGGAAGGTGCCGAGCAGCTCGCGCAGCTGGGTGTAGGCGTTGCTGAGCCCTTCGTCGATCTGCTGCATCGCCTCCTGTGCCTTATCCTGTTGCCCCTTGGCGTAGGAGCGTTTGAGCAGGGTGGACTGGATCTTGAGGTAGGAGAGTGCCTGTGCCAGCGAGTCGTGCAGCTCGCGGGCGATGACGGCCCGCTCCTCCATCAGCAGCAGCCGCTGGTGTTGCAGCAGGGTCTGATCCTTGTGCAGCACCTGGGCCAGCAGCATGGTGAAGTTTCTGATCAGCCGTTCGTCAATGGGGTGCTGGCTGATGATGTCGAGCCGGCCAAATTCCTGATCATCCATCTGCAGATAGAAACTGGCCACCGCATCGAGATCGCCTGGCCAGCCGGTACGCCCGGAGGTGTAGACCGGCATGGCGTTATTTTCGAAGCGGGTCAGTCGGATGTAATCGATATGCTGGTGGGCAGCCGCCCTGTCCAACAGCTTGATGAGGGTGCGGGTGCTGAGCGGTGCTGCGTGCAGTTTCTGGGCCGTGCTGTAGAGGAAGGAGAGGGTATCGTTGGCCTGTTGCAGCTTGGCTGTTTTCTCCTCCACCTTGTTCTCCAGCTCGCGATAGAGCTTGCCCAACTCGTCGGCCATGGTGACAAAGGCGCGCGACAGTTCCCCCAGCTCATTTTCACCGTGGCTGGGCAGCAGCAGATCGAAATCCTGGCGCTGGATCTGGCGAGCACAATAGACCAGCTGATTGAGCGGGGCGACCACCTGCTTGCGGGTAAAGCGCACGGTAAACCAGGCGATGAGGATGATGGCGAGCAGACCGAGCCCCTCAGCCAGTGCCAGCATCCGTACCTTGAACTCGACGTGGTACTGCATCTGATTGACGAAATCGTCGATGGCGGCCACAAACTTCTCGGTGTTGTCGGTGTAGCGTCTGGGGGTGCTGTTTTCGATGTGCTGACGCATTTCCTGCCACTGATCGAGCACTTCGCCATAGGTGCGGCGCAGGGAGGCGGGGGTGATCCAGCGCTGGGTTTCCTGCAGCTCAGCGGCGTGCAGGGTCTCTTCAAACTGGGAGAGGCGGCCCAGTACACTCTCGCCCCGCTCGATTTCGTAAGCCATCCGGTAAGCCTGCATCCGCAGCGAACCGGAGAGGTTGATCGCCTTGGCATCGGGTACCGAGTAGAAGAGGGTGACCATGGCAACTACTGCAATAAGGCTGGCCATGAAGAGGATCAATACCATGGCGCGCCCGATGGCGCTGCTGACTGAATGGACTCTGAATCTGTGTCCCATGCTCATGTTGATATTGACCTCTGAATTGTGACAAGGCGTCGTCAAGATGCGTGGGAGTGTACTCCAACTTGTGTTAGCATCGAAAAACTAGATGAACTCCGAGCGGTTCTGCCTAAGTCCTTGGGATAGGGGAGAACCAGCCGTCAGCCGATGTTCGAGCTGTAAGGGTCAGGAAAGAAATGCCCTGGCCTCCCGTATTTGGAAAGGTGTTTATGTTGCCTCTTGAAGATGGTTTTTCCCGTCGTTTTTACTATTTGCGTCTCTCGGTGACCGATGTGTGCAACTTCCGTTGCACCTACTGTCTGCCGGATGGCTATCGCCCTCCGGAAGGTCACAAGGGAGGACAAAAATCCTTTCTCTCGCTCGACGAGATCCGCCGCGTAGTGAATGGCTTTGCTGCCATGGGAACCCGCAAGGTGCGAATAACCGGTGGCGAGCCCTCCTTGCGTCGTGATTTCACCGAGATCGTCAATGTGATCGCGACCACGCCGGGCATCGAGAAAGTCGCCATGACCACCAACGGTTATCGCTTGAAAGAGCGGGCTCGCGAGTGGTTTGATGCCGGACTCAATGCGCTGAATGTCAGTGTCGACAGCCTGGACCCGCGCCAGTTTCACCAGATCACCGGTGAGAACAAGCTGGCGGAGGTGATGGAGGGGATCGAAGCGGCGCTCGCCGCCGGTTTCAAGTCGGTGAAGATCAACGCTGTGCTGCTCAAAGGGCTCAACGACTATCAGCTGGAGGCTTTCCTCGACTGGATCAAGCACAAGCCTATTGAGCTGCGCTTTATCGAACTGATGCAGACCGGCGAGATGGATACCCTGTTTCGCGATCACCATGTCAGCGGTGAGGGGATAAAGCAGCGTCTGCTTGAGAGCGGTTGGCTGCAGCAGCTGCGTGGCAAGGATGACGGCCCGGCGCAGGTATTCATGCATCCGGAATCGCAGGGCGGGGTGGGTCTCATCATGCCCTACAGCAAGGATTTTTGTGCCGGTTGCAACCGGTTGCGGGTCTCCTCGGCAGGAAAGTTGCACCTCTGTCTGTTTGGCGACAATGGGGTCGACCTGCGGGATCTGCTCAGCGCAGATGCGCAATCCGATGAGCTGCAACAGCGCATTCGTGTCGCACTGGCGGGCAAGAGTGCCACCCATCGCCTCCATGAGGGCAATGCCGGTATTACCCCCCATCTCGCCTCGATCGGCGGATAACTGCAAAAAATCGCCAACGATTAAATAGCAATCCTCATATGGAGGTATTTTAACCGGTACCTCCATTTTTATTGCGCTGCAAGGCTTTGATCTGGCGCAAGAATCCCCCCTGTTTATCTCCCTGGTGGTATATCCCTTCACTTGTCAGGGCCGCAATATACACCCACTCTTATAATTGGTATCGAAAATGCCAATCAAGGACTCGTGCTACACCCTTCATCACTGAAACGGGAGTCAATATGCCGGAAGAGATCGATCTTGCCCGCCGTGGCCTGTTTCGGGGGCGCTTGCGGGTTGCCGAGCCTCCGGTGCAACTGCCCTGGTCGGTGGCCTGGTCGCAATTCTCGGCCGGATGTACCCGCTGCGGTGATTGTCTGGCCGCCTGCCCGGAGCAGATCCTGGTCAACGGCGAGGGAGGTTTTCCCACCGTCGATTTTCAGCGCGGCGAGTGCACCTTTTGCGGTGACTGCGTTGCCGCCTGCAAGGAGCCGCTGTTCCGGCCTGCATCGGAGACGCCCTGGCAATACAAGGCGTCCATTGCCGCCAACTGCCTGGCCAATAGCCAGGTTTATTGCCAGCGCTGTCAGGACAGTTGTGAACCGCGGGCCATTCGCTTTATTCCGACACTGGGGCGGGTACCCACCCCGGTCATTGAGCTGGATAGTTGTAACGGCTGTGGTGCCTGTGTGCAGGATTGCCCGGTTGGCAGCATCAAGGTGGATGGCTCGGCGGCCAGTGCGCAGAAGAGTCAGAATGAATCAGGCATTGAATGACCCGGGAGTCACAATGAGTCAGGAGTTTCATGTTTCGAGTCTGGTGGTGCTGACCCAGCCCACCTTGCGTCACCAGCTCGCAGAAGAGATCGCGGCCCTCGACGGTGCCGAGATCCACGCCGTCACCGACGAAGGCAAGCTGGTGGTGACCCTGGAAGGGGCAAGCCAGCGGCCGATCATGGCGGCCATCGATGCGATACAGGCGATGCCGGGCGTGCTCTCTGCCGCCCTGATTTACCATCAGTTCGATGAACTCGATGCCCAGCAATGAATAAGGTGCCGTGAAGTCGGGTCGCCACGACCTGGCAGAGTGGTTTCTAGTTGATGCGATAAAAACGAGGCACTGGTATGCGGTTCGTAGCCTTGAGCGAGCGCCAGTTAAATACACTCGATAACTTACGCGACAAGCAATGCGAGGATATGTCATGAAGCTGAGTCGACGCGACTTTATGAAGGCCAACGCGGTGGCGGCTGCCGCTGCCGTGGCCGGTGTCAGTGCCCCCACCCTGGCGGCCAATCTCATCACCAGTACCGACAAGACTGCCATCCACTGGGATAAAGCGCCTTGCCGCTTCTGCGGTACCGGCTGCTCCGTGCTGGTCGGTTCCCAGGATGGTCGCGTCGTGGCGACTCAGGGCGACCCCGATGCGCCGGTCAATCGTGGCCTCAACTGCATCAAGGGCTACTTCCTCTCCAAGATCATGTACGGTCAGGATCGCCTCACCCAGCCCATGCTGCGGATGAAGAACGGCCAGTTCGACAAGGATGGCGATTTCGCTCCCATCAGCTGGGATCAGGCGTTCGACATCATGGCCGAGAAGTTCAAGGCCACCCTGAAAGAGAAGGGCCCGACTGCCGTTGGCATGTTCGGCTCCGGCCAGTGGACTGTCTGGGAAGGCTATGCCGCCGCCAAGCTGATGAAGGCCGGTTTCCGTACCAATAACATCGACCCCAACGCCCGTCACTGCATGGCCTCCGCAGTAGTCGGCTTTATGCGTACCTTCGGTATGGATGAGCCGATGGGCTGCTACGACGATATCGAGCAGGCCGACGCCTTCGTGCTGTGGGGTTCCAACATGGCCGAGATGCACCCCATCCTCTGGTCGCGGATGTCCGATCGCCGTCTATCCAACCCGGATGTGCAAGTGCACGTGCTCTCCACTTTCGAGCACCGCAGCTTCGAACTGGCGGATAACGGTATCGTATTTACCCCCCAGACCGATCTGGCGATCCTCAACTATGTCGCCAACTACATCATCCAGAACGACAAGGTGAACTGGGACTTCGTCAACAAGCACACAGTGTTCAAGAAAGGTGTCACCGACATCGGTTACGGTCTGCGTCCGACCAACCCGCTGCAGCAGAAAGCGAAGAACCCGGACAGCGGCGATGCCACCCCGATGACCTTCGAGGAGTTTGCCAAGTTCGTGGCCGACTACGATGTGGAGTCTGTCTCCAAGCTCTCCGGTGTATCGAAAGAGAAGCTGGAAAAACTGGCCAAGCTCTATGCCGATCCGAGCAAGAAAGTGGTCTCTTACTGGACCATGGGTTTCAACCAGCATACTCGCGGTGTCTGGGCCAACAACCTCTGCTACAACATCCATCTGCTGACCGGCAAGATCTCCGAGCCGGGCTCTGGCCCCTTCTCCCTGACTGGCCAGCCTTCTGCGTGCGGTACCGCTCGTGAAGTGGGCACCTTTGCCCACCGTCTGCCGGCCGACATGGTGGTGACCGATCCCAAGCACCGCGCCATCGCCGAGAAGATCTGGAAACTGCCGGAAGGCACCATCCCGGAGCTGGTGGGTTACCACGCCGTGCTGCAAGATCGCATGCTCAAAGATGGCAAGCTCAACGCCTACTGGGTGATGTGCAACAACAACATGCAGGCCGGTCCCAACATGAATACCGATCGTCTGCCTGGCTATCGCGACCCGCGCAACTTCATCGTGGTCTCTGACCCGTACCCGACTGTTACCGCCCAGGCCGCTGACCTCATCCTGCCCACCGCCATGTGGGTGGAGAAAGAGGGCGCCTATGGCAACGCCGAGCGCCGCACCCAGTTCTGGCACCAGCAGGTGAAAGCGCCGGAAGGGGCCAAGTCCGACTTGTGGCAGCTGATGGAGTTCTCCAAGCGCTTCAAGGTCGAGGAAGTGTGGCCAGCAGAGCTGATTGCCAAAATGCCGGAAGTGAAGGGCAAAACCCTGTTCGACGTGCTCTATGCCAACGGTCAGGTCAACCAGTTCCCGAAAGAGCAGAGCAAGGGGCTGCTGAACGACGAAGCCGAACACTTCGGGTTCTACGTCCAGAAGGGGCTGTTCGAGGAGTACGCCACTTTCGGTCGCGGCCACGGTCACGATTTGGCGCCGTTCGATCAGTACCACGAAGCGCGCGGTCTGCGCTGGCCGGTAGTCGATGGTAAAGAGACCCTGTGGCGCTATCGCGAAGGGTTTGACCCGTACGTGAAAGCGGGCGAGGGGGTGCGTTTTTATGGCAAGCCCGATGGCAAGGCGGTCATCTTCGCCCTGCCGTTTGAGCCTGCCGCCGAGTCGCCGGACCAAGAGTACGATCTGTGGCTCTCCACCGGTCGCGTGCTGGAACACTGGCACACCGGCACCATGACCCGTCGGGTGCCCGAGCTCTATCGCGCCTTCCCGGATGCGGTGCTGTTCATGCACCCGGACGATGCCAAGGCCCGCGGCGTGCGCCGTGGTGAAGAGGTGATCGTCTCCTCCCGCCGGGGCGAGGTGAAAACCCGGGTCGAGACCCGTGGTCGCAACCGTCCGCCGAAAGGTCTGGTCTTCATGCCCTTCTTTGACGCGAGCCAGCTGGTCAACAAGCTGACCCTGGACGCCACCGATCCGCTCTCCAAAGAGACGGATTACAAGAAGTGCGCCGTCAAGGTGATGAAGGCTTAAGGCGGGGAGTCGAGATGAGTCGTAGTCGTCGCCAGTTTCTGGCCGACATGGCCAAGGGGGCTTGCGGTGTGAGCCTGCTTGGCGTGGGGCTCGGCGGCATGGCCCGCCAGCAGGTGCATGCGGTGCCGGCTCAGGCGCTGCGTCCCCCTGCAGCCCTTGATGAAACAGAGTTCCTCGGCGCCTGCGTGCGCTGCGGACTCTGCGTCGAGGCCTGCCCCTACGACACGCTCAAGTTGGCCCGGCTGTTTGAGCCGGTGACCACGGGGACACCCTACTTCAAGGCGCGTGCCGTCCCGTGCGAGATGTGTGATGACATCCCTTGCGTGGTGGCCTGCCCGAGCGGGGCGCTGGATCAGCAGATGACCGATATTGATCAGGCGAGGATGGGGGTGGCAGTGCTCATCGATCACGAGACCTGCCTCAACTATCTGGGTTTGCGTTGCGATGTGTGTTATCGGGTATGCCCGCTTATCGACAAGGCGATCACCCTGGATCTGCAGCACAACCAGCGTACCGGCAAGCACGCCATGTTTCTGCCCACGGTACACAGCGATATCTGCACCGGTTGTGGCAAGTGCGAGCATGCCTGCGTGCTGGAGGAGGCCGCCATCAAGGTGGTACCTCGCCAGCTCGCCAAGGGGGAGCTGGGTCATCACTACCGGCTTGGCTGGGAAGAGAAGGCGAAGGCGGGCAAGTCGTTGATTGGCGACAGGCTCACCCTGCCAACCCGTAAACCGGAGGGACTATGAGTCGTTATCCGGGGGGCGAGGCGCGCATCAAGCTGGGATGGTGGCGTTCCCACCGCTTCCTGCTGCTGCGCAGGCTCAGCCAGTTCGGTGTACTTGCATTGTTCCTGCTGGGGCCGCTGGCGGGTGTCTGGATCCTCAAGGGCAACCTCTCCAGCTCGCTGTTGCTGGAGACGGTGCCGCTCACCGATCCGCTGACCCTGCTGCAATCGGTGGCCGCAGGCCATTGGCCGATATCTACTCTCTGGCTGGGGGCAGCCATCGTGCTGGTCGGTTACTGGCTGGTCGGGGGGCGGGTGTTCTGCTCCTGGGTCTGTCCGGTCAACCTCATCACGGATGCAGCGGCCTGGCTCAGGGGGCGCCTTGGCCTCAAGGGCAACGGTCAGTTCAGCCGTGCTACCCGCTATTGGCTGCTCGCCATGGTGCTGGTGGCGGCGGCGGTGACAGGGGTAATGGTGTGGGAGCTGGTCAATCCGGTGCCCTTGGCCATGCGTGGTCTGCTGTTTGGCATGGGAGCTGGCTGGACTCTGCTGGCGGTACTGTTCTTGTTCGATCTCTTCGTGGTTGAGCGGGGCTGGTGTGGTCATCTCTGTCCGGTGGGGGCCTTCTATGCCCTGCTCAACCGGGGCGGATTCATCAAGATTTCTGCCAAGGGGCGCGAGCGGTGCAACAACTGCATGGATTGTTATGCGGTCTGCCCGGAGCGCCCCATCCTGCGCGGCCCCGTTCACGGTGCCAAGCGTGGTCACGGGCCCTTGATTGCGGCTCAGGAGTGTACCAACTGTGGCCGTTGCATTGATGTTTGCGCGGAACAAGTTTTTGAAATCACTGTAGGTTTTGCCATCAAGGCAGAAAAAACGTCGGAGAACACATAATGAAAAAGCTGATTGGAGCAATGCTGGCCTGCCTGATGGCGGGTTCCCTGATGGCGGCCGTCCCCGAGATCACCAACAGCACCGGCGGGCTCAAGTCCGAGCGGGGCGCCACCGATCTGGTGACCGATGCCAATGCCGCCCCCATGAAGAATTTCCGCAAGGATGGCGAGCCCTATGATCGCCAGTACATGCATCAGCCGCCGCTGATCCCCCACGATATCCGCAACTACGAGGTGGATACCAAGGTCAACAAGTGTCTGGCTTGTCACAGCTTCAAGAATGCCAGCGCCATGAAGGCCCCCAAGATCAGCCCGACCCATTTCGAAACCCGCGATGGCATGACGCTGGGCGAGGTCTCCCCCCGTCGCTACTTCTGCCTGCAGTGCCATGTGCCGCAAGCAGATGCCAAGCCGCTGGTGGGGAATACGTTTAAACCGGTTGAAGCGCTGAACTGAGGAATCCATAGATGAAATTACCCGGCTTTATCCAGCGTCTGTGGATCACCTTCAAATCCCCCTCCAAGGCGGCCCTCTGGGTGCTGTTGCTGATGGGCTTCTTTGGCGGCGTTATCTTCTGGGGCGGTTTCAACACCGCTATGGAGGCTTCCAACACCGAAGCCTTCTGTACCAGCTGTCACGAGATGAAGGACAACGTGTTCGAGGAGTATCGCGACACCATCCACTACTCCAACCGCTCCGGTGTGCGCGCCAGCTGCCCGGATTGCCACGTACCGCACGAGTGGACCTACAAGATCATCCGCAAGGTGCAGGCTTCCAAGGAGCTGTGGGGCATGATCACCGGCAAGGTGGATACCCGCGAGAAGTTCGAGTCGCACCGGCGCGAGATGGCGGAGCGGGAGTGGCAGCGGATGAAAGAGACTGATTCGCGCGAGTGCCGCAACTGCCACAACTTCGAGTACATGGACTTCTCCCTGCAGGGACAGCGTGCCGCCAAGATGCACTCGGCCAACCTCGGCAAGGAGGGGCAGGGAACCTGCATCGACTGTCACAAGGGGATTGCGCACCAGCTACCCGACATGACCGGGGTGAAAGGGTTCTGACCATGCAGTGCAGGCCGGGGCAACCCGGCCTGTGTTTTTGGGCGTGCCGCAACAAGTCGGCATATCTGGGACAAGCATCAGATTTGTGAGTCTTTTAAATCCCATATCTCGTGAAACCTTTGATAGAATCAGCCCGCCGTCAAACGCTTGAGCAAGTAGTCCACTCTGTCCACACCGGTTCTGGTTGTGCGGATGGCCTCTCATACTCTCTTTTCTTCCTGCCTCGTTGACGGCCTATAGCCACAAGGAGCTGCCCGATGGGACAGAAAAACAACGCATTCATTCCCCTCAAGATCGCCGTGCTGACGGTTTCCGACAGCCGCACTGCCGCCGATGACAGCTCGGGAGACTATCTGGTCTCCGCCCTCGCTGAATCGGGCCATCAGCTGGCCGATCGCGCGCTCTGCCCCGACAACCTGTTTCGCATCCGGGCTCGGGTGAGCGACTGGATTGCCGATGAGGGGGTGCAGGTGGTGCTGGTCAACGGCGGTACCGGCTTCAACGAGCAGAACCGGGTGCCCGAGGCGGTCGGCGTGCTGTTCGAGCGCACTGTACAGGGCTTTGGCGAACTGTTCCGCCAGCTCTCCTTTGCCGAAATCAAGGGCTCCGCCATGCAGAGCCGCGCGCTGGCGGGCTTGGCCAATCGCACCCTGATCTGTTGCCTGCCGGGTTCTACCAGTGCCTGCCAGCTGGGGTGGGAGAAGCTTATCCGCGATCAGCTCGATGCCCGCACCAAGCCGTGCAACTTTGTCTCCCATCTTTGAGGGCAAGTGATGAATCAGAACGACTCCAAGCAGACCCAGCCCAACCTGACCCATCTCAACCAGAGTGGCGAAGCCCATATGGTGGATGTGACCGACAAGCAGGTGACCGAGCGTGAGGCTCGCGCCGAGGCGTTTGTCGCCATGGCACCGGAAACGCTGGCCCTGATCCTGAGCGGCCAGCACCATAAGGGAGACGTGTTCGCCACCGCCCGTATCGCCGGCATTATGGCGGCCAAGAAAACCTCGGATCTCATTCCCCTCTGTCATCCGCTGGCCTTGACCCGGGTCGAGGTGGAGATAGTGCCGCTGGCCGAGCAGAATCGGGTGCATATCCGCACCCTCTGCAAGCTCTCCGGCAAGACCGGGGTGGAGATGGAGGCACTGACGGCCGCGTCGGTAGCGGCGCTGACCATCTACGACATGTGCAAGGCGGTGCAAAAAGACATGGTGATCGAACAGGTACGTCTGGTAGAGAAAAAAGGCGGCAAGTCCGGCCATTTTCAGTTGGGGTCAAATAGCGGGGAGCAAGCATGATCAAGGTACTCTTTTTTGCGCAAGTAAGAGAGCTGGTGGCCTGCGACGAGCTGAGCCTGCCTTGCGACTACGCTACTGCCGAGCAGCTGCGTGCAGTCCTGTCTGAGCGCGGCGACAAGTGGGCGCTGGCGCTGGAAGCAGGCAAGCTCCTGGTTGCGGTCAACCAGACCTTGGTGCCGCTCGACACGCCCATCACCGATGGCGATGAGGTCGCCTTCTTCCCACCGGTGACCGGAGGTTAAGGATGAGCAACGCAACCATAACCGATCGCATTCTGGTGCAACGGGAGGATTTCTCGCTGGCCGACGAATATGCCCGCCTTGCCAACCGGCAGGACACCGGCGCCGTGGTCAGCTTTGTCGGCAAGGTGCGCGACTTCAATCAGGGGGAAAATGTGAAGGGGCTGGCCCTCGAGCACTACCCCGGCATGACCGAGAAGGCGCTGGCCACTATCGTGCAGGAGGCGCGCGAGCGCTGGCCACTGCAGGAGTGCACCTTGATTCACCGCATCGGCGAGCTGTGGCTTGGCGATCAGATCGTGCTGGTGGTGGTGAGCAGCGCTCACCGCGAGGCGGCCTTCGAGGCTTGCCACTTCATCATGGATTTCTTGAAAACCCGGGCGCCGTTCTGGAAAAAAGAGCTGACCGTCGAAGGGGTACAACGCTGGGTCGAGGCCAAGGAGAGCGACAACACTGCTGCCGCCCGCTGGCAAGCTTGACCTGTTTGAGGGGCGCAGGTTCATCGGGAGCCGTGGCCCCTGCTTTGGGGAGTATCAAAAGCTGCCCCAGTCAGGAGGTAAAGGAATGAAACCGCTGTTATCCGTTGTCATCGCCGGGATGTGCGCCAGTGCGCTGCTGGCAGGTGCCGTGCAGGCCGACGAGGTCAAGGTGGCCGTAGCCGCCAACTTCAAGGGCACCATAGAGCGTATCGGCAAGGAGTTCACCGCCAAGACCGGCCACACCCTGGCTATCTCCTCTGCCGCGACCGGGGTGCTCTACACCCAGATCAGCCACGGCGCTCCGTTCGATCTCTTCCTCTCCGCCGATGTGAAAACCCCGCAGAAGCTGGAGCAGGAGGGCAAGGGGAGCGAGCGATTCACCTATGCAATCGGCCAGCTGGGGTTGTGGAAGAAGGGAGGGCCTGCGCCTGATGAGGCAACTCTGCGCAGTTGGAAGGGCAACCTTGCCATCGCCAATCCGAAAACTGCTCCCTATGGCACCGCTGCCATGGCGGCCCTCGACCATCTCAAGATCGATCCCAAGCAGTACCGCCTGCTGACCGGTACCAACATCGGCCAGACCTGGCAGTTCGTTGACACCGGTAACGCCGAGCTGGGCTTCGTCGCCTGGGCCAACCTGGTGGAAGCGGGCAAGACTGGCGAAGCCTGGGCCGTACCGGCTGACCTCTATCCCCCTATCGAACAGCAGGGGCTGGTATTGAAGAAAGGGGCGGCGGTAGAGGCGCTGGTCGTCTGGCTCAAGGGGCCGGGTCAGGCACAGATCAAGGCTGCGGGCTATGCACTGCCGCAGTGATGGCATGGCAGATCTGCTAACGGCGGGCTGGCCTTCGGGTCGGACCGCCTGTGCGATGAAAACACACTCTCCATGGTTTTCGGCATCTACCCGGGAGGCAGGCGATGAGTGAAGGGGATCTGCTGGCGGTCTGGCTCACCCTGAAGCTGGCAGCCAGCACTACCGCCATCCTGCTGCTGCTCTCGCCGCCGCTGGCCTGGTGGCTGTCGCGTAGCCAGCATCGGCTCAGACCCGTGGTAGAAGCCCTGGTGGCGCTGCCGCTGGTGCTGCCGCCAACGGTGCTCGGTTTCTATCTGCTGCTGGCCTTCTCCCCCTCCTACGGATTGGGCGCCTGGTGGCGCGACACCTTCGGTGCGCCGCTCGCGTTCAGTTTTACCGGCCTGCTGCTCGCCTCCATCCTCTACTCGCTTCCCTTCGTGGTGCAGCCGCTCACCTCCGCCTTCGTCAACATGGGCAACAAGGAGCTGGAGGCCGCCGCTACCCTGGGATTCGGCCCGGTTGAGCGCTTCTTTCACATCATCTTGCCGATGACGCTGCCCAGCTTCGTGATGGCGGCGGCGCTCGGCTTTGCCCACACCCTAGGGGAGTTCGGGGTGGTGCTGATGATTGGCGGTAATATCCCGGGCGAGACCCAGGTACTCTCCATCGCCCTGTTTGATCATGTGGAGGCGATGGATTACCAAAATGCCCATATTCTGGCGGGGGTGCTGATGGGCTTCTCGCTGGTGATGCTGGTGCTGGTGTACGGCGTGCTGCAGCGCCGGCAACGGAGGCTGTTCGGATGAGCGAAATCCTCACGGCACACCCGCTGCAGTTCAAGGTGCAGCGCCAGTTCGGCGCCTTTACCCTCGATTGCGAGCTGGCCTTGGAGCTGGGGGGCATCCTCGGTCTGTTCGGCCCTTCCGGCTGCGGCAAGAGCAGCTTGCTGCGCATCATCGCCGGGCTGGATCGCGCACCGGGTGACACCTTGAACTGGCAGGGCAGGGCGCTAAGCGATCTGCTGCCCGAAGCGCGCCGGATCGGACTGGTGTTTCAGGATTCGCGCCTTTTTCCTCACTTGAGCGTGCTTGGCAACCTGCAACTGGCGGCCCGCAAGGGGCAAGGGCGCTGGCAACCCGAGGCGTTGGCGAAGCGGCTCGGCTTTGCCGAACTGCTGCCCCAGCCGGCCCACGGCCTCTCCGGCGGCCAGCGCCAGCGGGTGGCGCTGGCCCGGGCTCTGTTGGCCGAACCGGATCTGCTGCTGCTCGATGAGCCTTTTTCCGCGCTGGATCGGCGCAGCCGCATCCATCAGGCCCACGTGCTCAAGGGGTTGCAGCAGGAGAGCGGCATCCCGATGATCTTCGTCAGCCACGCCATGGAGGAGGTGAGCCTGCTCTGCGATCAGCTGGTGTTGCTGGCGGATGGCCGGGTGGAGGCGCAAGGTCGACCGAGCGAGATCTTCGCCCGTACCGACCTTTCGCTCGCCAGTCGCGACGACGCAGGGGTGATGCTGACGGCGACCCTCTCTCACTACGATAACGACGAGCAGATGGCTACTCTGCTGCTTGGTGAGCAACAATTGCGGGTCACCATGACTCATGTGCCGGACGAGGGGGGCCCCCTGCAGATCAAGGTGGCCGGGCGGGACGTGGTGATTGCCACCGCCCCCATCGAGCACTCCAGCCTCTCCAACTGCCTCACCACCCGATTGCTGGCCGAGCGCGAGGTACGCCCCGGCCAGACCCTGTTGCAGTTGGCGCTGGGTCAGCAGATACTGCTGGCCCGGATCACCAGCCGCTCCGCCAGACGGCTGGCGCTCGCCCCGAACCAGCAGATCTACGCCTATATCAAGGCGGTGAGTCTGGTCAGCGAAGGTTGAGCGGGATATATCTGGTTGAAGCATAAAAAACGAAGAACAGGATGGTTCAGCGGATGAGTCGAGAGGCAATGAACTGATGCGCCGCAATCAGGTGATGAAATCCAACGGTCTTGCCCTGCGCTGTGCGGGGGAGGGCCCCTTGTTGCTGCTGCTGCATGGGCTGGGCTCCTCCAGCCTCGACTGGCAGGCACAAATAGAGCATTTTTCCGA
Source organism: Aeromonas lacus (assembly GCF_000764665.1). Classification (GTDB taxonomy): domain Bacteria; phylum Pseudomonadota; class Gammaproteobacteria; order Enterobacterales; family Aeromonadaceae; genus Aeromonas; species Aeromonas lacus. The sequence continues at coordinate 30,192 of NZ_JRGM01000140.1, forward strand.
GCACTACCGGGTGGTGGCGCTCGACCTGCGTGGCCACGGCCAGAGCATGCAGGAGGGGCCGTTCGACGTGGCCACTCTGGCGGCGGATGTAGTGCGCTGGCTTGATGAGCAATCCGGCCCCGCCTGGGTGGTGGGTCTCTCCCTGGGGGCCATGGTGGCGCTGGAGCTGGCGCTGCAACTGCCGCACAAGGTGCAGGGGCTGGTGCTGGTCAACGGCTTTAGCGAATTTCTGCTGGAGACCCCCAAAGAGCAGGAGCGGTTTGCCCAGCGGCTCAAGTGGCTGCGCTGGTTTGGCATGCGTCCGCTCGCGTGGTGGCTCGGCCGCGAGCTCTTTCCCGGCCCTGAGCTGGCTCAGGTGCGTCACACCTTCCGGCTGCGTTTCGTGCGCAATAAAAAGAAAACCTACAAGGCGTTGCTGGAGGCGCTGCCCGGCTGGTCGGTACGCGCGCGGCTCGGCAACATCTGGCAGCCGGTGGCCATCATCTCCACCAGTCACGACTATCTGCCGCTCGCCAAGCGGGTGGAGCAGTTCGCCTCCTTGCCCAACGCTACCATCCACACCCCCGAGGGTCACCACGCCTGGCCGGCGGAAGACCCCTCCGGTTTCAATCATTTGCTTCACCGGATTTTAGAAACTCATTAAACTTGTCGCCTTTCAACTCCGTGTATGTAGTGGTCCGATCGCCTTGCCTGTGGCAGTTGGCAAGGCAATCGGACCAATTTTGCTCTATCAACAGGTGCTTCCCCATGTCTGAAGTAATGAAAATGGCCATCGATGATGGCTCGACCAACGTCAAGGTGAGCTGGATTGAGAACAAGGTGCTCAAGACCATCATCTCTCCCAACTCTTTTCGCAAGGACTGGAAGAGTGCCGCATTGCGTAAAGACAAGAAGATCTACAACTACGAGATAGGCAATACCAAATACACCTATGATGCGACGTCGGACAAATCGCTGGCGACCACTCATGTTGAGTACCAGTATGACGATCTCAACCTGCTCTCCGTGCATCATGCCCTGCTGCAAACCGGCGTAACTCCCTGTGACGTGGCCATTACCGTGACCCTGCCCATCACCGAGTTCTATCACCCGGATGATTGCCAGCGTAACGAAGAGAAGATCGAGAAGAAGCGTCGTAACCTGATGCGTGCCATCACCCTCAACAAGGGCGAACTGTTCAACATCGTCAGCGTGGAAGTGATGCCGGAGAGCCTGCCAGCGGCACTCTCTCGTCTGGTCGGTTCTGGCTGCAACGAATTTACCAAAACGCTGGTGATCGACTGCGGTGGCACCACCCTGGACATGGGGATCATCGTCGGCGAGTTTGACGATGTCTCCGATGTCTACGGCAACAACGAGATCGGCGTCTCCATGGTGACCGATGCGACCCGCAAGGCGCTGGCGGCAGCAGACAGCGATTCGAGCTATCTGGTGGCCAACGAGTTCATCAAGCGTCGTCACGACATGAGTTTCGTGCGCGAGGTGGTCAACGACGAGAGCCAGATCCCGCGCATCCTCGAGAAGATGCAAAACAAGATCGACGAACTGGGCTCCCAGGTTGCCCACGAAGCCAAGAAGTTTGCCAAGAACCCGAACCGCGTCTATCTGGTCGGCGGTGGTGCTTCCCTCATCCACGATGCCATTAAAGCGGCCTACCCGACTCTGGGTGACAGAGTCGAGCTGCTGGATGATGCCCAGTCCGCACTGGCCCGCGAGATCTGCCTCTACACCACCGAAGAGGATGAGGTCTATCGCGAAGCGCCCGTGATGGCCGAGGTTGGCGATGAGTAGTCAACTCAAGCGCATGTCCTTCTCCATCTATATGGATCCGGGGGCGCTGGAGTCTGATCGCTATGCGGTCGGGGTGTTGCAGAACTGGTATCAGCGGGCGCGCAAGATCCAGGATGGCAGCGAGGAGTTTGACTTCTCCAAGAGCCGCTTCCACAAGGATATCTATCTCTCGGGCATGTTCATGTATGTACTGGCGCCCAACCTCTGCAAGGCGATTGCCAATGCATTGGGGCCGGAGCAGGTGAGCATGACCACCCTGCGCCATGCCTTTGCCAGCTGTGGTTTCCATCTGGGCGGGGAGGGCAACGAACGCCCCGCTACGGATGCCATGGTTGAGGAGATAGTGGCACGACTGGCTCCGCGGCTGGAGCAGGCAGATAACGGTTCGCTGGCTGACGAGATTGTGAGTCGTCTTGGCCAGCAGGGAGGAGCACCCTCTTCCGACCAGTTGGTGGAGGAGATAGTGAGCCGCCTTGGTGAGCAGCAGCCCACCGAGCTGTGGGATGAGCTGAGGCAAGGTCTGCCAACCCCCCTCGATCATGAGCAGCTGGCTGAAGCGATTGCGGGCAAGTTGCCATCAACTGCAGGCGAGCAGGATCTGGCGCCGCTGCAGAGCAGCATCCAGTTGTTGTCCCGTCAGCTGGAAGAGCAATCGCGTCTGATCCGCGAGCAGCACAGATTGATCCAGCGGCTGGCCAGTGCGCCGGTGCGACAGGGCAGTGATGGCGCTGAGGCTGAACCCATAGTGGAAGATTTGTCGGCTCAAGTAGCCAACATCAAACGAGTCAAGGCCAAGGGTATTTTCTGACGGCACTTGACGTAAAAAACAATGCAAAAAGCCGACCCATGGGGTCGGCTTTTTATTGGCTGCAACTGAGCACATCGCTATGCGGGAGCTGCCGTGCTTACGGATGTGAGCAGACCGGACACTCGGGGCGCTTGGGCAGTTTCATCTCGCGAAAGGTGCCGCTTAGGCCGTCGATCATCAGCAGGCGGCCGCTGTAGCTCTTGCCCATGTCGGCCAGCAGTTTGATTGCTTCGAGTGCTTGCAGGCTGCCCACCAATCCCACCACGGGGGCAAGCACTCCCGCCTCGACACAGGTGAGGGCCTGCTCGCCAAACAGGGCGCTGAGGCAGGCGTAGCAGGGCTCATCCTGCTGCCAGGTGAAGCTGCAGAGCTGACCCTCCAGCCGGATGGCGGCGCCGCTGACCAGCGGTACGCCGTGCTGGCGCGCCTTTTGGTTGAGCAGGTTGCGAATGGCCAGATTGTCGGTGCAGTCGAGCACCAGCTGATGCCGTGGCAGCAGGGTATCGAGCAGCGCCTCATCGGCCACGGCAGCGTGGGTCTCCACATCAAGCCAGGGGTTGAGGGCGCGCAGCGATTGTGCTGCTGAGTCCACCTTGTAGTGGCCGAGGCGCGCATCGTTGTGCAGCACCTGCCGCTGCAGGTTGGAGAGCTCCACCTTGTCGAAATCGACCAGGGTGAGCTGGCCTACTCCAGCCACAGCTAGATACTGGCTGGTGGCGCAGCCGAGGCCACCGGCGCCAATCACCAGAACATGGGCCAGTTTGAGCGCCTCCTGCCCCTCGAAATCGAAGGATTTGAGGATGATCTGGCGGTTGTAGCGCAACAGCTCGGCGTCGCTCAGGATCTCGCTCACAGCAGCAATCCCCCGAATGGTTCGACGGTGACGGTTTCGCCCGTAGCGACGCGGCCACGCTCACGCTCAAGGATGATGTAGCAGTTGGCCCGCGACAGGGAGCTGAACACGGCGGAGTCCTGCGAGCCGGTGCTGCGCACCTCAAGGCCGTTTGGTCCCTGACTCAGGATGCCGCGCTGGAAGTCGAGCCGGCCCGGACTCTTCTTGAGCGGTTCGGTGGTGACGGCCTGCAGCTGAAGCGGGCGCTCGAAGCGTTGGCCAGCCAGCTTGGCCAGCGCCGGTTGCACCAGCTGATCGAAGGTGACCATGGCGGAGACCGGGTTGCCCGGCAGGCCGAAGAACCAGGCGCGGGGCAGGCGGCCGAAGGCAAACGGCTTGCCCGGCTTGATGGCCAGCTTCCAGAAGCCGATCTCGCCGAGCTCGTCCAGCAGCTGTTTGGTGAAGTCCGCTTCCCCTACCGAAACGCCGCCGGTGGTGATGAGCACATCGGCCTCTTCATCGGCGCGGATAAAGGCGGCACGCAGCTGGGCGGGGTCGTCCGGGATGATGCCAAGGTCGAGGCAGTCGCACCCCAGACGCGCCAGCATGGCCCGCACGCCGTAGCGGTTGGAGTCGTAGATATCACCGTGTGCGAGCGGGGTGCCAACTGGCTTGAGCTCATCGCCAGTGCTGAAGATGGCCACTTTCAGTGGGCGGCGCACCGGCACGGTGGCGATGCCGAGGGAGGCCAGCAGCGGCATCTCGCGCGGGGTAAGGCGGGTGCCTGCTTGCAACACACAGGCCCCCTTGTCGATATCGCTGCCGGCGCGGCGGATATTCTGGCCCGGTTCGGGCTGTGCCAGAAAAGTGATCCGATCGCCGTCGGCCTGCGTTTCTTCCTGCATCACCACTGCATCTGTCCCTACGGGGACCGGGGCGCCAGTCATGATCCGCACGCAGTGGCCGCCGGGCCACTCGCCCTGATAGGGCTGACCGGCAAAGGCTTTGCCCGCCATGATGAGCGGGATGCCTGCAGCGAGATCGGCCAACCGCACGGCGTAACCGTCCATGGCGGAGTTGTCGAACGGGGGCACGGCGAGGGGAGAGGCGATGTTGCTGGCAAGGATCCGGCCAAGGGCCTGTGGCAGGGGCAGTTGCTCGCTGTCGCAACAGCAGGCGAGTTGCTCCAGCATTCCTTGCAGGGCATCGCTTAACGGCAGTAGTCCGCTGGTATCAAATCCCATCGTCATGACCTCTTCTGATGATTGAAGGCGGGATTATCACAAAAATTGCCGGGGATGGGCAGCGGATGGGGCGGTAAAAGTCGGGCTATGGTCATAAAGTATGATGACGGACGCAAGTTGACTTGAATATTGGCGGCAATGGCCGTTTACTATGCCGCCTTACAATCATCAAGCTTGGGGTGGCCAGCGTGGCGGCCCCGACGTCCCTGAGCATGGGAGAGAAGAGAATGACAACACTGAGTCAGGAAGCCTTGCTGGTCAGGGCGGCCCTCGAGGCACAGGGACTGGAAACCCCCCTGGTTGCCAACGAGCTGGACAGTCAGCAGAAGCGCGAAAAGATCGAAGGCCACATGCGCGCCATCATGGAGACGCTCGGTCTGGATCTGGCCGATGACAGTCTGGCCGAGACGCCGCACCGCATTGCCAAGATGTACGTCAACGAGATCTTCTCCGGCCTTGATTATTCCACCTTCCCCAAGGTGACGGTGATCGAGAACAAGATGCAGGTGGACGAGATGATCATGGTGCGGGACATCAGTCTCACCAGTACCTGCGAGCATCACTTCGTTACCATCGATGGGCTGGCCCATGTGGCCTACATTCCCCGCGGCAAGGTGATCGGGCTCTCCAAAATCAACCGTATCGTGCAGTTCTTTGCCCGCCGACCACAGGTGCAGGAGCGACTGACCCAGCAGATCCTGCTGGCGCTGCAGACCCTGCTTGGCACCAAGGATGTGGCCATCAGCATCAAGGCGACCCACTACTGCGTGAAGGCGCGCGGGGTGATGGATTCCACCTCCTATACCACCACCACCTCCCTCGGTGGCGTCTTCAAGACCCAGCCCGATACCCGCGCCGAGTTTCTGTCCGGCCTGAAGAGCTGACAGGCAAGGAGACATGGTGCCGCAGCGCCGTGTCTCCTTGATATTTCTCTCAATTTTTCCTGCTCGTAGCCCGTCAGTTTCATCGATAAATCTCCTCAAGGGATAGCCCCTCCCGGTCGATATAACTCGCCATGGCTTGTTTGGCTCTCCTGGAGAGTGCAAGCAAGCCAGCAAGGTGCCTCATTTTGCTGACTTGCCGGGACTTTTTCAGTGAGCGGTCAGGTTGGCGGCATCTTGTTAACGCGTTCGCTTCGTTCAGGTAGGGACACAGATTGATCAAGGCTGGATGAGCCGCCATGGAGGTGGTGACAGCGAACCGTATCCATACGGTTCAGACGGGCGTTATCTGTTCACTCAAATCCAGGACATGCCATGAATACCATGACCATTGGCAAGAAACTCGCTGCCGGCTTCGCCATGCTCGGCCTGATGATGGCCTTCATCGGCGGCTTCTCGCTGTTGCAGTTTGGCAACATGAACCGGGCCGCCATCGGTTTTACCGACAGCATACTGCCCGCCGTGGTACGTACCAGCACGCTGGGCGAGACCATCAACACCCTGCGCCGTTATGAACTGGATGTGTTTCTGGTAGCGGCTGATCCGCAGCAGAAGGCCCACTATCGCGATCTCGGCGAGCAGAGCCTGCAAGAGGTCGCACGGCAAGTAAAGGCGCACGATGCCACCATCTGGGCGGAGGATGTGGAAGAGCGTCGCACCTTTGACATCGTCAAGCAGGACTGGGACAAGTACGTGGCTCTGCACCAGCGTATCAGAGTGATGCAGGATGGCGGCCAGCTGGCCGAGGCCCAGCAGCTGTTCATGGGCGAGGGAGTCACCCTCTACACCAATCTGGCCAAGTCGGTGGCGGATCTGATCCGCATCAACCATGGCTACTCCGTGGGCTCCCGTGCTCAGGTGGTGGCGGCATTTGACAGCGCCAAGCTGAGCATCATCATCGCCCTGCTGCTGGGACTGGGATTGGCGGCCGTGCTCTCTACCGTGCTGACCCGCCAGATCCGCGATCCCTTGGTAATGTTGGCCCGTCAGGCGCAGCGCATCGCAAGCGGCGCGCTCGGCAAGGGGGAGCTGCAGGAGTGGATCCGTGGCAATCGCTTCAAGCGTGACGAGCTGGGTCAGCTCGGCACCGCCATTGACCGCATGCAGGGCGCCCTTGCTGATCTGGTGAGCGAGATCGCCGGCTCGGTGAGCCAGCTCAGCAGCGCGGTGGAGGAGGTGAGCGCCATCTCCGATCAATCTGCCAGCGGCATGGCGCGTCAGCAGAGTGAAGTCTCTCAGGTGGCGACCGCCATGAACGAGATGCAATCCACCGTGAACGAGGTGGCCCGCAATACCACGGATGCCATGAGCGCTGCCAAGGATGCCTCCCGCACCTCGACCCAGGGCAATCAGGTGGTGCGCAGCGCCATCGGCAGCATCGAGGCGGTATCGGTCAAGATTGAGGAGGCGGGCTCCGTAGTGCAGCAGCTGGAGCAGGACAGCACCAATATCAGCATGGTGCTGGACGTGATTCGCGGTATTGCCGAGCAGACCAACCTGCTGGCTCTCAATGCGGCTATCGAGGCGGCCCGCGCCGGTGAGCAGGGCCGCGGCTTTGCCGTGGTGGCAGACGAGGTGCGCTCTCTGGCCCAGCGAACCCAGAACTCCACTGCCGAGATCAGCAAGATGATCGAGGTGCTGCAGGCACGCACCGCCGAGGCGGGCAGCGCCATGCAGCTGAGCCGTCAACAGATGCAGGAGAGCGTGGGGTTGGCGCGGGAAGCGGGGCACAGCATCGATACCATCAATGGTGCCGTGGTGCGGATCACCGACATGAACACCCTGATCGCCACTGCCACCGAGGAGCAGAATGCGGTGACCGAAGAGCTCAACCGCAGCATCGTCAATATCCATAACGCGGCTGATGAGAATGCCCAGGGGGCGCAGCAGATCGCTCAGGCCTGCATCGAGCTGAGCAAACTGGCCACCTCGTTGCATCATATGACCCAGCGCTTTACCCTCTAAGAGCGTTTGGCAGATAGCAAAAGGCCCCGTCCAGTGACGGGGCCTTGTTGTTTCTGGCAGGCGTTTTGATCGCAGGGTCGATTAGCGCAGCGTCATCGGCCGGCACCAGACCCTTTATCCGATCATTCAGCTCAGGCCGACTATCTCGCCATCTTCATCGATGTCGATATGACGATAGGCTGGCAGGCTGCCAAGGCCCGGCATGGTCATGATAGGGCCCGCCATGGCATAGACGAAACCGGCTCCGGCGCAGAGCTTCACCTCGTCGATGGGCACTTCGAAGTCGGTCGGTACCCCCTTGAGGGTGGGGTCATGGCTGATGGAGAGCGGCGTCTTGGCCACGCAGACCGGCAAGTGATCCCACCCTTCGGCAGAAAGTTGTGCCAGCTGCTGGCGGGCTTTGTCCGACAGCTGTACCCCGCGACCACCGTAGCCGCACTCCACCAGAGTCGCCAGCTTGGCTTCGAGGCTTGCCTCGTCGGGATAGAGCAATTTGACTTTGCCCGGTTGCTCGCAGGCGGCCACTACGGCGCGAGCCAGCTCGCTGGCACCGGCGCCGCCCTGGGCAAAGGCGCTGGAGATGGCACTGCCACAGGCGCCGGCCTGCATCGCCTCACGGGCCAGCAACGCCAGTTCGGCCTCGCTGTCGGTGGGGAAGCGGTTGATGGCGACCACCACGGGGACGCCGTAACGACGGGCATTGGCGATATGCCAGGCGAGGTTGGCGCAGCCCTGCTCAAGAGTCGGAAGATCCTCACGTAGCAGGCTTTCCGGCAGCGGCTGGCCCGGACGGATATCGAGCAGGCCGCTGTTGGCCTTGAGGCCGCGCACTGTGGCCACCAGTACCACACAGGCGGGGGTAATGCCGGATTGGCGGCTTTTGATGTTGAAGAACTTCTCCAGCCCCATGTCGGAGCCAAAACCCGCTTCGGTCACCACATAATCGGTGAGGCCAAGGGCCATGCGATCGGCGATCACCGAGGAGTTGCCATGGGCGATATTGGCAAAGGGACCGGCATGTACCAGCACCGGCGTCTGCTCTGTGGTCTGCATCAGGGTTGGCTGCAGCGCGTCTTTCAGCAGCACTGTCATGGCGCCCGCCACTTCCAGTTGCTCTGCGGTCACGGGATTGCCGTGGATATTACGGGCCAGCTGGATGCGGCCGATGCGCTGGCGCAGGTCTCTCAAATCGCTCGCCAGTGCCAGAATGGCCATCAGCTCGGAGGCGGCGGTGATGACGAAGCGATCGCTGCGTTCCACCCCGTCGGCGGCGCCACCCTGACCGATGGTGAGGTGGCGCAGGGCACGGTCGTTCATGTCGAGGGTGCGTGGCCAGAGAATGTTGTCTGCATCGATATCGAGTCGCGGCAGGCCGGTTTTGGCGCTGAACTGGTCGCCGAGTTTGCGCTCATGGAACAGGCGAGCATCGAGGGCGGCCGCCGCGAGATTGTGGGCTGCGGTGAGGGCGTGGAAATCGCCGGTGAGGTGGAGATTCATCTCCTCCATCGGCACCACCTGGGCATGACCGCCGCCGGCTGCGCCCCCCTTGACCCCGAACACCGGGCCGAGGCTCGGCTGGCGAATGGTGGCGATGCTGGATTGACCGATATGGTTGAGCCCCATGGAGAGACCCAGCGTGGTCACCGTCTTGCCCTCGCCGAGCGGGGTGGGGGTGATGGCGCTCACCAGCACCAGCTTGCCGCTCTGTTCGGGCTGTGACTTGAGCAGGTCGAGGCTGAGTTTGCCTTTGTAGTGGCCATGGGGGCTGAGCAGGTTGGTCGGGATGGCGAGGCGCTTGGCCAGTTCGTTAATGGGGAGGCGGGGGGAGTGGCGGGAGATCTCGATATCGCTTAGCATCAGCACCTCGTTGGCATGGCGGGCTTAATATGCGGCGCAGTCTAGTGGAATATAATGGGTAATCCAATGACGAAAACGATTTTATTTGGTGGCGGTGAGCAGATGCAGGAGCCTCTTCTGCTGGATCTCAACGCGCTCTATCATCCACCCAAACGGCCCCTGACTGCCCTTGGCATTGTCAGTGCGCTGGTGCCCCTGTTTGGTTTTGGCTGGCAGGCGATGACCGAGGATCCGCAAATCCAGCTGCGCCAAGAAATTGCCAAGCGGGTCAACAATCGCCGCAGTGACGAGGCCAACCTCATCCTGATCCTGCAGCTGGCCGCCATGTTCGATTGCCCCGAGGTGACGGTAGCCCTTCCCTATGCGTTGAGCGAACCGCAGCTTGTCACCATCCGCACCCGGCTACCGCGCTGGCAGCTGATCCCGGATGAGCTGCAACTGCGGGCACTCCTGTCCCCGGCAACGTCCGCCAAGCCTTAAGCTTCCCACTGCTGCGGGGCGAGATAGCGCTCCTGCACAAACTCGATAAAGCAGCGCACCTTGGCCGAGACGAAGCGGCGGTGCGGATAGACCGCATAGAGCCCCACCTCGCCTTTCTCCCACTCCGGCAGCAGGCTGACCAGCCTGCCATCCTGCAAGGCTTCCCCGACGATGAAGGTGGGCTGCAATATGATGCCCTGATCATCACAAGCGGCGCGGGTCAGCGCCACCCCGTTGTTGGCGCGCAGCGGCCCCTGTGGCCGGATGCTCTGCTGCTCGCCTCCCCGTTTGAAGTGCCACTCCGGCTGGGTCAGGGTGTAGACCAGACAGTCGTGCTGCTTGAGATCTTCGGGCTTTTCCGGCCACCCCTTGCGTGCCAGATAGCCGGGGCTGGCGCAAAGCTCGACCCGAATGGTGGCAAGCTGGCGCGCTACCAGCGAGGAGTCGCTGAGGTGGCCGATGCGCAGCGCCAGATCGAACCCCTCTTCCACCAGCGCGACCCGCCGGTCGCTGTACTCGATATCGAGCTTGAGGTCGGGGAAGCGCTCGCGAAACAGCGGCAGGGCGGGGGAGAGGTGCAGATAGCCAAAGTCCATAGGCACCGAGAGCTTGAGGGTACCGTTGGGCTGCTGGTTGTGGTGGGTCAGCTGGCTGTGGGTCTCTTCCAGTTCCGCCAGCAGGGCGAGGGAGCGCTGGTAGTAGAACTGGCCCGCTTCGGTGAGGTTGACCTGACGGGTGGTACGCGACAGCAGCCGGGTGGCGAGCGACTCCTCCAGCTGCTGCATCAGTTTGGAGGCCATGGCCACCGAGATGCCAAGCTGGTTGGCGGCCTTGGTAAAGCTCTGGCACTCCACCACCTTGATGAAAGTGCGCATGGCGGCGATCTGATCCATTTTCCATCCTCAGTAAATAATGAATTTAATGAATCACTGATTATTCATTCTGACGACGAGGTTAGCATGTCAGCCAACGATGTGAACCCCAAGATGAAGGAACGAACGGATGAAAATGAGCAAAGCCCTGCTGGCCTCCTGCCTCTTTATGGCTGCCCCCTTGATGGCGGCGGAGTACGATGTCGACCCGGCGCACACCACAGTGCAGTTCAAGGTGGGCCACCTTGGCTTCTCCGAGCTGGTGGGTCGTTTCAACACCTTCAGCGGCACCTTCAGCATGGATGACGCCAATCCGGCGGCGGCTAAGGCGAGCTTCGAGGTGGATGCCGCCAGCGTGGATTCCAACCACGAGCCGCGCGACAAGCACCTGCGCAGCCCAGATTTCCTCGACGTGAAACAGTATCCGAAGATGACCTTCGTCAGCTCTGCTTATGAGGGAACCAAGGATAAAGGCGTACTGAAAGGCACCTTGACCCTGCACGGCGTCGCCAAAGAGGTTGCTTTCAATCTGGTGAAGGTTGGCGAAGGCAAGGATCCCTGGGGTGGCTACCGTAGCGGCTTCAACGCCACCACCACCATCAAGCGCAGCGATTTTGGCGTGAACTACATGGTGCCGAACATCCCGGACGAGATGAGCATCAATCTGTTTGTTGAAGGCGTGCGCAAGTAATGGGCGCTTCACTTCTGCTGCAAACCCTGGCGGCTCCTCTGGGAGCCGCTTTGCTGTCGTGGCGCTGGCCGCGGCTGGGCTATTTCTGGGGCGCACTGGCGCTCTGGTTGGTGGGATCCTTGCTGGGCGGAGCCTATGGCCTGCCCAGCAAGGCGTGGCAGTGGCTGCCGCTGACCTTGCTGGTGCCGGCTATCGCGGCGCAGGTGACCGATCTGCGCGGTTCGCTGCTGCTCTTTACCGTTGTCGGTGCCCTGATCTGGTGGCAGGGGCTGGCCTCGGTGCTGACAAGCGAGCCGATGATCTGGCTGGCGCAGTTGCCCGCCATCCTCTGGTTTGGCTGGGCGGGCATGCGCGGTGACAGTCGTGAGGGGCTTGGTTTTGCCCTTGGTTTCATCTGGCTGGCGCTGGTGATCGGCATCGATGGCAGCCTGCTGATTGCCCAGCTGGCCGGGGCCTTGGCCGCCTTCGCCGGTTTTCGGGCACTGCTTGCCACGTTTGCCGGGGTCAATGTGGCGCCTGCCGGTCTGGCGCTGGCGCTCGCTTTTGTCCAGATGCTCGCCTGGCAATATGTGGAGGTTCCGCTGGTGGTTCTGCTGCCGGTCTGGTTGCTGCCGCTGCTGGAGTGGCTATTGCGCGGCAAGGGAGCACCTCTGCGCTGGGGGACTCTGATCCTGCTTGCCGGGGCGGGTTGCGGACTCAGTCTATGGCATGTCTGGCCTGCTGCTTCTTTGTACTGATTTTCGCATGAAAAACAGCCAATTACGGTCATTTTTGCATACCTGCTCATACTCTTGAGATATAAAGATTGAGCCCTCCTATGTGTTTAAGATAAAAAGGATTTTCACTTATCTGGACACACACAGAACCCGGCTGCGCCGGGTTCTGTTTGCTTGCTTTGCAGCACACATTTTGGGGCAAATTAAGGAGGCCACAGTTGCGCAGTCAAGGATCTGAGCATCTGTTTTTTCGCCATTTCACCGGGCAGGGCCGTATCGAAGGTCTCTGCATTCTGCTGGTTACCCACCTGCTTCCTGATCGTCCCCGTTTCATCGAGGCTCTCAGCCAGATTGGCCGTATCGGCGCCATCCTGCCCAAACCCAAATCGGTACACGGCCCGACCCTGGAGTGGGTCTCCCGCCACTATCCGGTCGTACCACTCAATCGCCAGTGGACCAACTGTCCGCAGGGAGTCATCGAGCAGATCGCGCCGCTGGTGGCCCCCCACGAACGCCTGTTGATCCTCGATATCGGTGGCTACTTTGCCACGACTCAGGTGACCCTGAGTGAATACTTTGGCCCCCGTCTGCTCGGGGTGGTGGAGATGACCGAAAACGGCCATCAACGCTACGAGCAGGAGGTGCTGGCGACCCCGGTGGTCTCGGTGGCGCGCAGCCCCCTCAAGCAGGCCGAGGATATCCAGATTGGTCTGAGCGTGGTCTACTCCGCCGAGTCGCTGGCCCGCAATCTCAACCGCACCTTCAACGTCTGCGAGGCGGCGCTGTTTGGCTATGGCAAGGTGGGGCGCAGCATCGCGCGCGACCTGCGCTGTCGCAACCTTCACCTCGGGTTGGTGGAGACCGACGTATTGCGTCAGGTGGAGGCGCTCTCCCACGGTTTTCGTCTCATCAGCAAGGCGGAGGCCGTGAGCCGCGCCGAGCTGGTGATCTGCTCCACCGGCAACGGCTCGCTCGATCTGGCAGATCTGCAACTGCTGCGCCCCGGCACCATGGTCGCCTCGGTCACCTCCGCCGACGATGAGTTCGCCTTCTCGCTGGCCCAACTCCCCTGGCCGACGGAGGAGGTGTGTCCCCATGTGCTGGCCCTCAACCGGCCCGATGGCACCCAGATCTACCTGCTCAATCGGGGCGAGGCGGTCAACTTCGTCCATGGTGCCGTCATCGGCGAATACGTCTATCTGGTGCTGGCGGAGATCATGGAGGGGATCCGCATGCTGGCTGCCGGCCCGCTGGCCCCCGGCCTGTTCGAGCTGCCGGAGTCCACCATGCGCACCATCGCCCGTTACTGGCTGGCCGACTTCCATGGGGTCGAGCAGTGAGCTACCCTGCTCCTTTTCGAGCCTTTGATGGAGTAACAGCATGAGCGACATGACCCTTTCCCCAGGTAAACCGCGGATCGAGATCCGCTACTGCACCCTCTGCCGCTGGATGCTGCGCGCCGCCTGGCTGGCGCAGGAGTTGCTCTCCACCTTCGACAGCGAGCTGGGCGAGGTGGCGCTGGTGCCAGCCAGCAAGGGGGAGTTCCGCATTCTGGTGGCCGGTGTGCTGGTGTGGGATCGGGTCGCCGACGAGGGCTTCCCCGAGGCCAAGGAGATCAAACAGCGGGTGCGCGATGTCATTGCCCCCGATAGGGATCTGGGTCACTCGGATCGCAAACCTGCTGCCGAGTAAAGCGGATTGCCGTACAAGATGAGAGAGGGAGGCGCTGGCCTCCCTCTCTTTTTTCCCTTGTGACCCGTCAACTCCGACTATTCGCCGGTCACCGTGCTGGCAAGGGGGCCGATATAGCGTGCCTGTTTGTGGGGCTTGATGCGGCTGACATCGACCCACACCAGCCCGTCTATGCAGTGGTTGAAGTCGGGGTCGATGCCAAAGTCCATGAACTGGACGCCGCCCGGTTCGCACAGCTCGGAATATTGCTTGTAGAGGGTGGGTATAGCGCAGCCCAGATTGCCGAGACGCTCCTTGAGCTCCTTGAGGTCGGCGCCGTAGTCGAGCCCCGTGAATAGGGGTGGCGTGGCGGGATAGGGGCGGCGGGAGGGGGCGAGCGCCAGCTCGGGGGCAAAGTGCTGGCGGTAGAAGCTCACCAGCAGATCCTTGGCCGCTGGCGGCAGGCTGCCGGAGAGCGACACCGGGCCAAACAGATAGCGGTAGCGAGGATAGCGGGCCAGATAGGCGCCGATGCCGAACCAGAGATAATCAAGCCCCCGTTTGCCCCAGTAGGCGGGCTGGATAAAGCTGCGGCCAAGCTCGATGGCAAGCTCCAGCCGCGGCAGTAGCTTCTCTTCAAAGCCAAACAGGGTGTGACTGTAGAGGCCACCCAGCCCCTTGCTGGCCAGCAGCTCGGCCACCGGCGCGAAGCGGTAGGCACCGATGATGTCGAGCCGGGCAGGATCCCAGAGGATAAGGTGGTGGTAGTCATCATCGAAGGGGTCGAGGTCCCGCCGCTTGCCGGACCCTTCCCCCACCGCGCGAAAGGCTATTTCCCGCAGCCGTCCCAGCTCGCGCAGGATCACCGAATGGCTCAGTTCATGGCGGCGGTAGAGGTAGATCCCCTGTCCATCCGGGGTGGTGCCGAGCTGCTCGCAGCTTTCGATGGCCTGTTTGAGCTGGCGACGATCCTCCGGCAGGGCGATGGGGGCTTCGGTCTGCAGTCGTCCCGGCTTGCCGCGGCCAATCCGGTAGAGGTGGCTGCGAACCAGTTTTGCCGCGCTCTTGGCCGGCAGCTCCTGAAAGCCGGTGACCGGAATGCGCGCCCCTATGGTCACCGGCAGGGTCTGCCCCTGCTGGCGAAACAGCTGACGCACCAGCAGCAGGGCCGAGGCGGGTTTGTTGAGCCAGGAGGCGAGATAGAAGGCGGCGCTGTTGCGTCCTCCCACATGGATGGGTACCAGCGGGGTGGCGGTACGCTTGGCCAGCTTGATAAAACCGCTCTGCCAGGGGCCATCCTTTATTCCACCGGGGCCGAGGCGCGACACTTCGCCGGCGGGGAAGATCACCAGCGCTCCCTCTCTGGCAAGATGCTCCCCCATGGCCAGAATGGCCTGTCGGTCGGTCTTGCCCTCCATGTTGTCTACCGGCAGCAGCAGGGGACGCAGCGGCGCGAGCTGGGCCAGCAAGCGGTTGGCAACGACTTTCACATCGGGGCGGATGCGGCCGAGCAGGCGCAGCAATGCCAGTCCGTCGATGGAGCCGATGGGGTGGTTGGCAACGATAATGACCCGGCCGCTGGCGGGAATGTGCTCAAGCTGCGCCTCGTTCACCCGGCAATCTACCGCCAGCTCTGCCAGCACCTGTTCGACAAAGTCGAGGCCGCGTAAATGGGGATGGCGCTTGGCAAAGTCGTTAAAGGCGGGTTCGTTGAGCAGCCAGCCAAGGGCTCGTTTGCCGAGGCTGGCAAGTCGGGGATGGCCATTGAGGCGCGGGAAGTGCTGGGCAAGCAGGGTATCGATAGTGAACATCTGGGGGCTCCGGCGATCCTTTGCCCCCAGCATGGCGGGTTACTGTTCCCGGTAGATGTCGATGGGATGACAGTTTGATGGCAAAGAGGGGGAGCCGGTTAACCGGCTCCCCCTCTTGTCGTCATCTTTTGTGGTGTGGTGGCAACGATGGCCGCTTTAGCCGCGCCAGGCCGAGGTGAGACGCACCAGCTCGACCAGGGTGGCGACTGCTTTTTCCATGGATTGCAGCGGGATGAACTCGTGCTTGCCGTGGAAGTTGTGACCACCGGTAAAGATGTTGGGGCAGGGCAGACCCATAAAGGAGAGGCGGGCGCCATCGGTACCACCGCGAATGGGCTTGATTTTGGGCACTACGTCGGCGGCCTCCATGGCGGCGCGGGCCAGCTCGACGATATGCATGTGCGGCTCGATCTGGCTGCGCATGTTGCGATAGCTGTCGGTCAGGGTCAGCTCGATGCGTGCCTTGGGATGCTCGGCCCGCATGGCGGCCACCCGGCTCTCCATTAACGCCTTGCGCTCGGCGAAACGCTGGTCGTCAAAGTCGCGGATGATGTAGTGCAGGCTGCTTTCCTCCACGGTGCCGCTCATCTGGGCCAGATGGAAGAAGCCCTCGTACCCTTCGGTACATTCCGGGGTCTCTTCGGCTGGCATGGCGGCGTGGAAGCGGGCGGCCAGGGTCTGGCTGTTGATCATGCTCCCCTTGGCGGTGCCGGGGTGGACGTTGTTGCCGACGAAGCGGATGTTGGCGCTGGCCGCGTTGAAGTTCTCGAACTCCAGCTCGCCCAGCTCACCGCCATCCACGGTGTAGGCCCACTTGGCCGGGAATCGGTCCAGCGGGAACAGGTTGGCGCCACGGCCAATCTCTTCGTCCGGGGTAAAGCCGACCCAGACATCGCCGCGCGGGAGCTCGGGGTGTGCCTGCAGATGGTCGATGGCGGAGAGGATCTCGGCGATACCCGCCTTGTCGTCGGCGCCAAGCAGGGTTGTACCGTTGGTGGTGATGAGGTCCTGCCCCAGATAGTTTTTCAGGAAGCGGTAGTCACGGATGGCGAGCACCTCGTCACCCTTGCCAAGACAGATATCGCCGCCCTGATAGTTCTCGATGATCTGCGGCACCACGTGCTCCGCTTCGTAATCGGCGGTGTCCATGTGGGCGATAAGGCCGATGGCGGGAGCATCCGGCTGGTTGCCCGGCAGGCAGCCGGTGAGGTAGCCGTGCTCATCCAGGGTGACTTGGGTCAGCCCCAGCGCTTCCATCTCTTCTTGCAAGGCGCGGGCGAAGATCAGTTGTCCCTCGCTGCTCGGGCAGGCGGGATTGGTCTCGTCAGAGCGGGTATGAAAAGTCACGTAACGCAAAAAACGCTCAAGCAGGGTATCCATTAATCAGCCTCCGGTTGTGAACGCTCATTTTGCGCCATTCCGGCCCCACCACTCATTGCGTCAGCGCAGGTTTTTCCCATTTTTTGTCTTGGTCCTACCAGCGGGAACAAGCAGAGCCGCTGCCGGTTTATTGCGCATAAAAGTCGTCACTTCGGGGATTTTTAATCATGGTCTGCAAGGGGGTGTTTGGCCTGCAAGTCCCGCATCACAAGGGCTGCCTCTTTGGAGGGGGAAAAGCGACTCTTTTCATCGCGCATAACAGGGTCAGCCGATCATGCGCTATCCCAGCCCCCGCCTGCCCGCCAGCAAGATTTGAGTGGCTTATTAAAAGAGGATTTTGAGCACTATTTTTTATTGTCACCGCCCGCGGTAAGTGTGTACACTCCGCGCCGATCCGAAGGTAACCCTGAAGCAGGCTGAGCCGCCAGAAACCGGAAGGATCATACGCCTATAGGGCGAGGCACGCAGAAACGACAGACACTGCTGGGGAATGGTTTCTTTAATACCGGTTAGGCTCCGGTATCAGGGAGAACAACAGACACTCATCTTTCTTTTGACCGAGTGGGCCAACGGCTCATCATCTTCCCTTGTCATGGGCGGTCACTGGATATGAGCTGGGCTGTGGTTGTTGTCGTCTATCAACACGCATGCGTGCTGGCGCCTTCGCTTCTCTTCCTTGGAACCCTCTCCTGCTGTCGTGATGGCTGCCGAATGATGAACGGACGACGTGGCTGATGTTGTTTGTCATCAAAGTACCGCGGCGCAACGTAAAGTAGCACCGCATACCGTTGAGCTTGATGTAAAGCCACCAGCCCCACATCAAGACTCGTTACTTCCCAAGATCCACCAGGCAGCCTCTGGCTTGCCGCGATGTGCAAAGCACAACACCGCTTTGCACCAGATGGTCTGGATGTGATTGAGGGTAACGAAGGCGACTTCCCGTCGCTCATTTGCGAGGCATAGCCCATGACTAACTGGTCCAGCAAGGACTCCTTGAAGGTCTACAACGTTCCCTACTGGGGTGCGGGTTTTTTCAATATCAATGACGCCGGTCATGTGACCGTTGCTCCCGACAAGTCACGCCCTGACGCACAGATCGTGCTTTCTGACGCTATCGAACAGTTGCGTCAATCCGGGCTGACTACCCCCGTGCTGCTGCGCTTCCCCGACATCCTCAAGAGCCGGGTCGATGCGCTGTTCAATGCCTTCGGTCAGGCCATCGAAAAGTCAGGCTATGAAGGGGACTACCTCTGCGTTTACCCGATCAAGGTAAACCAGCAGCGTCGTGTCATCGAGACCATCAGCCAGTCCTACAGCGACAAGCCCCGGCTTGGCCTGGAAGCTGGTTCCAAACCGGAACTGCTGGCCGTGCTTTCCCATCACCATGAGCAAGGCTCGGTGATCGTCTGCAACGGTTACAAAGACCGCGAATATATCCGCCACGCTCTGCTCGGCAACCTGATGGGCCACAAGGTCTACATCGTGGTAGAGAAGCCCTCCGAGCTGGAGATGGTGCTGGACGAGTCAGCTCGTCTCAACATCAAGCCCAATATCGGCGTGCGCGCCAAGCTCGCTTCCACCGGCTCCGGCATGTGGGAATCGAGCGGCGGCTCCATGTCCAAATTCGGTCTCTCCGCCTCCCAGATCCTGGCGCTGATCGAGCGTCTGCGCAGTGTCGGCAAGCTGGATTGCCTGCAGCTGCTGCACTTCCATCTGGGCTCCCAGATCGCCAACATCCGCGACATTCAGGGCGGTATTCGCGAGTGCGGCCGTTTCTACGCTGAACTGCGTCGCCTCGGTGCCAACATCGAAGTCGTTGACGTCGGTGGCGGTTTGGGCGTGGACTACGAGGGAACCCGTTCCCAGAGCCACTGCTCTGCCAACTACAGCCTCTCCGAGTACGCCAACAACGTGGTATGGGGTATCGGCGATGTCTGCCGCGAGTTCGACCTGCCGCACCCGACCATCATCAGCGAGTCCGGCCGTGCCCTGACCGCTCACCACGCCGTACTGGTCACCAACATCATTGGTGCCGAAGGGGTGGAGATGAACGACATCAGCGCACCGGGCGAAGATGCGCCGACCATTCTGCAGAACATGTGGAAAGGGTGGCAGGATCTGAGCGGTGAAGATCCCTCCCTGCTGGAGATCTTCCACGACTCGGTAGCCGACCTTGGGGACGTGAATACCCAGTACACCATGGGTCTGCTGAACTTGGAGCAACGTGCATGGGCCGAGATGCTGCACCAGAACACCTGTCTGGCGCTGAAAGAGCTGCTCAATCCGGTCAACCGCAACCACCGTGCGCTGGCTGACGAGCTCTCCGAGAAGCTGGCCGACAAGTGCTTTGCCAACTTCTCCCTGTTCCAGTCCCTGCCGGATGCCTGGGGTATCGGTCAGGTGTTCCCGGTAATGCCGCTCTCTGGCCTCGAGCGTCCGCTCAGCCGTCGCGGCATCCTGATGGATATTACCTGTGACTCCGACGGTCAGGTCGAGCACTATGTCGACGGTCTGGGGGTCGAGAGCACCCTGCCGATGCCGGTTTACGGCGAAAACGAAGAGTGCCATGTCGGCTTCTTCCTGGTCGGTGCCTATCAGGAGATCCTGGGCGACCTGCACAACCTGTTCGGTGATACCCACTGCGCGGAAGTGTGGCTGGACGAAGAGGGCAAGATGGACATTCGCAACGTGGTGCGCGGCGACACCGTCGACCAGCTGCTGCGTTACGTCAACATCGACCCGTCCGTCATTCGCGAGAACTATCAGCGGATCGCCTCCCACCCGGCGCTGGACGACGCAACCCGCAAAGCCCTGCTCGACGAGCTGGAGCTGGGTCTGCAAGGCTACGCCTATCTGGAAGACGAATAATCACAGCTCAGAGTTGCGCCGTGATGGCTTGAAAGAAAAGGGAGGCAAATGCCTCCCTTTGTTCTATCTGTTCCTCCTGTAGCGGTCAGGTCTGCGAGCTCAGCGCCTTGTGCAGATCCCGCTGCAACTGCTGGTTGTCGTCTCTTTGCAGCTCCACAACACCCAATTGCAGTCCCTGCTCGATGGTGAGCGACCCATTCAGCATGGCGTTGATGGCGGCTTCACTCAGCAGCATCACCCGGTCTTTGGGGTTTGGGCCGCTGGTGTGCAACTGGAGCAGTAGAGACTCCTTGCCTCGTACTCTTGACCAGAGTCCTGAGTCGATAAGCAGGATGGAGATCCCGCCGCCTACCCCTGCCTGCTGGAGTCGACTTTTGAGGGTTTGGAGCCATGCCTGGCTACGGGAGAAGCCGGCTTCGCCTGTCAGGGCTGTCAAGGGGGGCAGCTGCTCACGGCTCACCGCAGTCGCTGTGGCCATGGCGATATTGACCGTGCCGGGCCAGCTCTGTTCGAACGGGTTGGGGTAGAGGGCATCATAACCACAGCTCTGCCCCATCCCGGGGATGAGGCAGAGCAGGACCATGCATGCGCGCAAGGTGCGTTGCATCATGGCGTCACTATGTTGAACCAGAAGTTGAACTTGTCGAGCAGCGTGACGAAGTCACTGAACTTCTGCTGATCACCCTGGATCTTGATCTCGCCGCTGGCGATCTTCTGCTCCATGGTGCCCTGACCGAGCTGGATATCATCCAGCGTCTTCTTGCTCAGGGTAATGGTGACATCAGGCTTGGCGGCATAGCGGGTAGTGTGGTTGAGCACCGAGTTCTCCAGACTCAGGGTATGTTTCTCCCCGATATCGGTGAATGCCATGTTGATGACCATCTTCTTGCCCGCCGCTTTCTCGGGGTTAATGCGCACCGACAGATAGTCAAACAGCATGCTGGGTGTCATGGCCCGGATGGTATCCGGCGATGCCGTGACGGTGCCACCAGCAGTAGGCACGCCATTGCGTAGCTCATAAGCCCCTTGCAGATAGACAGAGCGCCACGGGCCGGATTCAGCCTGATAGCCCAGCTGCTCCAGTGCATCTGCCAGCAGCAGCTTGCCCTCTGTGTTGTTCGGGTTGGCAAACACCAGATGCTTGAGCACTTCCGCGACCCAACGATATTCCCCCTTGTCGAATGAGGCCTTGGCCTTTTTCAGTACCTCCTGCTCGCCCCCCATGAACTCGATATATTTGGGGCCGACCATTTCTGGGGGCAGGTTGTCGAGATCGGAGGGGTTGCCGGAGTACCAGCCCATATAGCGCTGATAGACGGCGCGGCTGTTGTGGCGCAGGGTGCCGTAGTAACCGCGGTTAGGCCAGAAGTTGTTAAGCTCGGGCGGCAGGGTGATCTGCTCGGAGATCTCCTCACCGGTGTAGCCCATGTTCATCAGGCGTACCGACTGGTCATGGATGTATTTGTAGAGGTCACGCTGCTTTTTGAAGTAGTCGACTATGTTGGCATTGCCCCAGCGTGGCCAGTGGTGACTCTGGAATTTGACATTGGCCTGTGCCCCCCAGGTTTCGATGGTTTCATTGAGAAAGCTCGACCATTTCAGCGCATCGCGCACCTGAGCACCACGCAGGGTAAGAATATTGTGCATGGTATTGGTGGTATTTTCTGCCATCCAGAGAGCCTTGCTATCCGGGAACCAGGTATTCATCTCGGCGGGAGCCTCGGTGCCTGGGGTCATCTGGAAGACCATCCTGACGCCATCGACCGTCAGCGCTTCACCGGTTTTGGTGATAAAGCGGGTTGGCAACAGCAGTGAAGGGACACCAGTGGAAGTGGTTTGTCCCAGACCGCCATTGACGCCGCCCTGCGGGTTGCGCGGCAGCAGGGCGCCATACATGTAGACGGCGCGGCGAGCCATGGCGTTGCCGGCAATGACGTTTTCCGATACCGCATGTTCGGTAAATCCTTCAGGGGCGATGATTTCGACGCCATTCTTCTTCGCCTCATCAGGTGACTTGAACAGGCCCGCGGCACCACCGTAGTGATCTACGTGAGAGTGGCTATAGACTACGGCGGTGACAGGACGCTCGCCCAGCGTCTTGTTGATAAATGCCAGTGCCGCTTTGGCCGTTTGCGGCGAGATCAGCGGGTCGAAGACGATCCACCCCTTGTCACCCTCGATAAATGTGATGTTGGATAGGTCAAAGCCGCGAATTTGGTAAATCTTGTCGGTGACCTTGAACAAGCCGTACTGCATGTTGAGCTGGGCGTTGCGCCACAGGCTTGGATTGACGGTGTCAGGGGATGCCTTGTCGAGCCCGATGTAGGTCTTGTACTGCTCCAGATCCCACACCACGTTGCCCTTGTCATCCTTGATGGTCAGGGTATCGGGTTTGGCAATGAATCCGCGTTGGGCATCCTCGAAATCCTGCTTGTCATTGAACGGCAGGGTATGCAGCACACCTTGGTTCGCCTTGATGGTAAATTCGCTAGCTGGTTTGGGATTGATGACTGCCCAGGCGGGCTGCAGAAGCAGGGCGCCGGACAGCAAGAGAGTGACGACCGTGGGTGCTGAAAACCTTGGTTTCATCAGAATTACTCCAGAGGTAGTGGTGTTGGGCGGCAGCGCTAAGTGTAGTCAGGAGATTGCAGCCTGCCGTATTTGAAATTGCCTGGCATAATTGGCAAGGTGTGTCAAAACTGGTAATTGAACTCCAGTCGATAGGCTGCCTCCTCAATTCCGGCAATATTGTTCCAGTTGATGAAAGTTCTGAAGTTAAGTCGACCTGAATATTGATAGGAGAGTGCTATTTCGTGATACAGCGCGGCGCTTTCGCCATCACCAAAGGCGTTCTCTTTATAAAATTCGGAGCCTGAAAGGGTATTGGCAAACATAGGGTTGTAATTTAACCACCACTTTTCATTAAGAGTCAGTTTGCTATACATGCCGACGAGATAAAAAGTGCCAGGAATGGTATAACCGGCATCGATCTGTTTACGATTACTATCAATATATTGATTCATTGATATATTGGCACCAATTCCAGCCAGAGGATATAGCTGAAGCGGACCCCAGGACGGCAGTGCTTTAATCAGGCTATAGGAGACAGAGGCGTTCTGTTCGGCCAGATAACTTTCATCAAAGTTGTAGATAATATCCAGCTGGGTGCCTAGGCCACTCTCGGTATTGATGGTGAAATTACGTAGCCGCAGGCTGTCGAGGGAGTTGTCACGATTTTGGTGATCGGACCAACCCAAGCCTTCGCCCATGACCCCTTTTGCCTCGATGATATTCATAGCCCGTTTTTTTTGGCTACCGCTGTCATATTGGTTGCCGAATTTCAGATTGAGACCATCGTCGCTAATGCCGCTTCCCCATTGGCTATATACCGCAAGTGGGTCAGACATATCCTGTAATGGTGCGGAATTGTCTGATGATTTGGCGATGGCAGGCATAGCCACACCTATGCATAGGGGCAGGAGTATTTTTTTCATCATGTTATGGTGTTTTTATTTTGGTTGGTGAATGAGTGTCATCAGAAATGTGATTAATCGATGATGTTGATACGACATCAATTAATAGTGTGGCATCTGACAATCATCTTTATATAAGAAAGAGAGGATGCATCACTTTTTACACGCAGTTAGCGTAACTTGTTCAGCATCCCCGGTCATTGCAGTTCGCAATAATCAATCGTTAAGCAGGCGTTAAACCATTGCGATTGGGTTCAGCTGTGGTGAGAAGTTGTAACTGTTGAATAAGCCAGCTGAGTGCGGGGTCTCGTTTTGCACTCTGATGCCAGTTGATGTAGACGGGGCAGGGGGTTGAGTCCCAGGGGAGAGGAAAGTCCTTGAGGGCAAGTGGCTGGCGCATCATGGCCAGATGCCATTGGCTGGTGACACAGAGCCAGTCAGTCTGACTGACCAGAGAGAGTGCTGTCAGCAGCGCGTTGCTTTCATAGGCGATTTTGCGTGGTGGCAAGTTCTTGCTGGTCAGGCTGCGGATCACCCAGTCATCTTTGCGTCTCACGTCCCACACCACGTGTTCTTCGGCAAAGAAGGTCTCGAAGTCGAGCTGATGTTCAATGCGGGGATGTGCAGCACGGCACACCACTCTGAGTTCCAGATTCAGCAGTGGCTGGCTCAAAAAGCCGCTCTCTTCCAATGCAGTGCTGGCCAGTATCAGGTCGATATTGTGCTGGCGAAGGGCTTGCTGGCGAAGATGCTCCTCATAGAGCCTAGGGACTGATTCGACGTGGCAGTGAGGTGCTGTTGCGGCGAGATGGGCAAGGAGTCTGGGTAGCAGGAGCAGATCCAGATCCGGATGGCTGGCGATGCGAAAGACGCGCTGACTGGTGCCGGGATCAAACTCCTGATTGAGTTGCAGGGAGCGCTCCATGGTATTGAGGGCTGTGCGGATCTCCCTGTGCAGGGCGAGGGCCCGGCTGGTTGGTGTTATCCCGCGTCCTTCCCGTAAAAATAGTGGCTCGCCAATCTGGTCGCTAAGGCGGCGAATGGCCTGGCTTATCGCCGCAGGAGTCATATCCAGGCTGCTGGCTGCTGTTGATACCCCTTTTTCGGTCATGACGCGATCGAAGATCCGAAAAAGGTTGAGGTCTATATGTGGACTCGCCATCAAGTCATCCTGTTTTTATCCCGTTTACCCAGTATGTCGGTTAAACAGCCGATATATTCCATTGTTGCTGTCATGACTGACGGGAAGCTTAACAGCTCTAAAACAGAGTCATTACTTATCATGATTCAAGCTGTTGCCTGCATCCTTTCGGTTTCTTGATAGGCAGTCGCTACACATCTTGATCTGTATCAAGATGCCCGGTCGTCGGTTGTCTTACGGTCAGAAATGATGTTGTGGAGATGTAACAAAAGGATGTGAATATGGAACTGGAAAGGGATCCGAGGTGCTATACCGATGTCTGCATCAATGGTAAGTGGTATCACTACGACCACTGCAGCACCAATGTTTACATGCTGATGGGGGGCGCAGCCCCGTGTCTGCAGCTTGCTTATGAGCCGAGCAGCGAAGAGGAGCTTATCGAGATGCTCCGCCAGCTGGCCTGTTGCTAAACCAGTGACCATCGCGTCTGTGGTCGCGATGGTCAGCCCTTTTTAACAATTAATGGCCTGTGTTGCGGCCAAACACTCTCTTGCCCATCTCCATCAGTACGACGGCAAAGGCGTAGCTGCTGTCTGATTTGCCTATTTCATCGGCCACGTAGAGGAAGTTGGAGCGGTACTTCTCCACCGCCTCTTGCGGACTCCGTGAATCGATAAAATCCTCCTCGACTTCGAATCCCTGTGCCAACAGTGCCTCTTTTTCTGGCAGAAAGGTGGGGGAGGCCATGTCGATAAAGGTGTAGTGCTGCCGGTTGGAGTCCGGCATGGTGAAAAACTGGTACTTCGCCATCTGCGATACCTCGCCTGAACGGGTTTGTCGTGATGTGACCTTCCGCGGGTTGAACTGCTTTTCCACTTTCTGGCCGGCATCTTTTGCCTGCACAGGAAAAAAAGTAGCGTTCGACTCTTTTTATTGCGTCCGAGCTTACTCTGGCTGCACTCTTGCACGCAACAGAATGACGGTTTTTTCGTCACCCTGTTGGGGGGGCAGGGCAGAATCTGAACATAAAAAACCAGCCCGACGAGGCTGGTTTTAACTGATGGCTGACCCGATCAGGCTGGTTTAGAGGATGAAGCTCTGCACCATGCTGCGCAGCTGCTCGGTAAGCCGGTGGATCTGGCGAGCGGCATCGCGCGCGTCGTTGGCTACCTGCAGCGCCTCGTCACTGCCATCGGAGATGCGCACCACATTGCGCTCGATCTCGTTGACCACAGCGCCCTGCTGTTCGATGGCGCTGGCGATGATGGCATTGGTATCGACCATCCGATCCACCTTCTCGGTGATGGCGCCGAAAGCGTGCTGGGCTTCCTGGGCGAGACCGACTCCTTCCTGCGCCTCGTGACTGGCGGCAGACATGGCATTGACCGAGGCGCGGGCGCCGGATTGCAGCTGTTCAATCATCTGCTGGATCTCGACGGTGGCCCCCTGGGTGCGGCTGGCCAGCGAGCGCACTTCATCGGCTACCACGGCGAAGCCGCGTCCCTGTTCACCCGCCCGGGCGGCCTCAATGGCGGCGTTGAGTGCCAGCAGGTTGGTCTGCTCGGCGATACCTCGGATCACGCTAATGACGCCGCCAATCTGACTGCACTGCTGCTCCAGCTGACCAATGCTCTCGGCGGTGCGTAGCACCTCGCGGTTGATATGGTCGATCGCCTTGATAGTGCGATCGACCACTGCCTCGCCCTGACCCACCACCTGCTGGGCTTCCTGAGTCATGCGGGCAGCCTGCAGGGCGTTGCCCGCCATGTCTTGTGAAGTAGCGGCCAGCTCCTTGATGGCGGTGGCCACCTGATGAGTTTCCCCTTGCTGGGCGGCGATCACCTCCTGGGAGCGGCAGGTGCGATCCTCGATCTCGGTGGCGCTCTCCACCACGGTGACGCCGTTTTCCCGTACCCGCCGCATCAGGGTACGCAGGGTCTCCAGCGTGACGTTGTAATCCCGGCTGATGGCGGCCAGCTCATCCTGACCGACGATCTCGATGTGCTGGCTGAGATCCTGGGCGTTGACCCGGGCGGCGATCTCCCGTACCCGGCCAACGGTGTCGCGCAGGGAGAGATAGGCGCCGATCATCAGGTAGATATAGAGCAGCAGGATGGCGGTCAGTGGTGCCGTGACCCACCAGAAATGGCGCTGGTTGGCTGCCATGCGCTGATGCAGGTCGGCTTCCAGCCGCTGGCGCACCTGGCCTGCCAGTTTGGTGATGGTGTTATCGAGCCCATCTCCCAGCGCCAGCACCTCCTTGGTTGAGAGTTGCACCAGCTGATCCTTCATCATCTTGTTTTCCATGGTATCGACCCCCTGACGCACCTGTTGCAGCAGGGCATCGGTCTGCTGGCCCAGCTCGGCCCGATAGGCGGGTTCAATCTGGTAGAGCAGGGTCAGATCGGCTTCCAGCTCCTGCAGGGTGGCGTTGATGAGGTCGAGGCGAAAACGCAGGCCGCTGTACCCTTCCGCCTGAAACAGGCCGAAGTCGGCGATGGTGGCGGCGCGATCCCGCACCTGAGCCAGCAGGTCGCGCAGTTGCGGCAGCCGTTCGCTGGTGAGGATCACCATGTAATAGGTGCCGAGCGCCGGATCCTGGATCAGGCTGCTGGCGGCGGTGATGTTCTTGTAGAGATGGCGCACTTCGGTCAGCAGCTTGTCGTGGCGCAGATTGCTCTGATCAACTTCCAGCTTGCTCCCTTCGCTCTGCAGGGCTGCCCACCCCTGTTTGAGGGCGTCGAAAGCGGGATTCTCCTGACGGGTATCGGCGAAGGCACGCAGGCTATCGTCCACGGCTTGGGCCGCGGCTTTGACCTTATCCTCTCCCACCGGGTTCTGTTCGTAGGCGTGCTGGGTGACCAGATTGCGGTGGGTCAGCAGCGCCTGTTCGATGGCGGGCACGGTGGCCAGATTGATGACGCCGGCCAGCTCCTTGCGGGCCTGTTCGTTGTCATCCTGCAGCCGTCCCAGCAGGTTGGCCATGCTGTAGGCAAGCGGCAGCAGCATCAGACAGGACCAGAGCAGAAACTTGAATTTGAAGGAGAGCTGGTTGCCCAGCCTGATAGCAGGGTTGAAAATCCATTTCATATGAGGCCTCGATACCCGATAGGACGGGTGCATGCGGTTATGTCTGAATATTACTCCTCGCTGCTGTACTTCGGTCAGGGAGAGGGGGAAGTTGTGATCCCCTTGGCTTTTTGTTCTGTTGCCAGCGTAATCCCAATGAAAACGGGCCACCTGATGGTGACCCGTGAGCGATTGGGGGATATCCGCTTGCAACCGATCAGTTGAACGCCAGGAAGGGCGAGACACATAGCAGCAGGCCGGTGACGATGATGATGTAGAGGGAAGTGCCCTTGTACTTGTGCAGCGCCGGTACCTGATAGACCAGATAGGCAGGGATAAGGCAACCCACCATACCGAAGATGGGGCTGCAGATGGAGGTGAAGCTCAGTACCGGGGCGTTGAGCACGATGGCCCCCCAGGAGAGCATGACGGTAAACACCATGATCCCTTTGCCCACCATCCCCTTGTTGATGCGGTTTTCCGGCAGCACCCGGCGCAGCAGGTTCATCGCCAGTCCCTGACAGGCTTCACGGAAACCAAGATAGACGCCGAAGTAGGCGGTCATCACCGCGAAGATGTTGAGGGTAAGGCTCAGGAGCTTGAGGGTCTGGCCGGGCATCCCCTGCGCCACCATGGCCAGTGCAGAGATGTTCTCCTCGGAGGCTTTGACCGCCTGATCGTGACCCATGGCCAGGGTGAAGGAGACCGCGTAGAAGAACACCACCACAAACAGGATACCGAAGGCGATATTCATGGCGCGCATCGCCTTGAAACGGGCCACCTCCAGCGACTTCTCCCGCGAACGGTAAGAGATCACCATGGGGCTCAGGCTCTGGATAAAGAGGATGGAGGTGAGGGTGAAGGGGAGCATGATGATGGCATCCTTCATCCAGTCACCGGTGGCAGGCATGGCGGTGATGTTGGCCGCATCCCACTTGTCCACCATCATCAGGCCGAGCACGGCCACCACGCTGATCTTGGTCAGTACCATAAAGGTGGAGATCTTGAACAGCAGGTTTTCGCCGCGCGAGGCCAGCGCCACCAGACCACAAATAAGCAGCAGGCCGTAGAGGGGATTTTCCGAGAGCAGGCCGTCGGTGACGCCAAAGCTCTGCAGGAAGGAGGCGCTGTCGTTGGTGATGGCGGTGGAGTAGACGAAGACCCAGATCACCAGCATCACAAAATAGAGGGCGCCGAGTAGCACACCCCAGTTCTTGCCAAGGTAGCCGGTGATGACGCTGGGGTAATCCTTGCACTCGGGCGAGGTGGCCAGGGTGTTGATAAAGAGGCGCTGGAACATATACATGGCCGGATAGCCTATTACCGCCGAGAGCAGAAAGACCCACAAGCCCATCAGCCCCACCTGTACCGGCAGGAAGACGATCCCCGCGCCGATGGCCATGCCGATGCTCATGATGATCCAGCCCCAGTCGGTGCTGTCGAAGCGAACTGCCTCTTTCCATTCCAGAGTGCCCATCATGGGGCCGTTGAGTGTGGTGCTATGCGCGTCCATTAGAACCTTCTTGTCGTTATAAGGGTGAGAGCGGGCGCAAATATAGTTGAATGAATGCGTTGCAAACAATGCGTCCGCGCTCTCTTTTATTCAAATCAGGAGGGTGATCACGGTTTACTATGAGACCTAAAGATGCCTTTTTACGCCATTTTTCTATCTTTTTGTTGAATGGATACACTAAAAAGCAAATAATGTTGAGCGAAACCAGAACTACAAATGCAAAAATAATTGCAATTACGGAGTGGGTAACATGAAAAAAATCATCACTGCGGCCTCGGCTCCCGACGCCATCGGACCTTACAGCCATGGCACTGCCTATGGCGACCTCATCTTTACCTCCGGCCAGCTGCCGGTGTGCAAACAGCAGGGCGGCGTGGTTGCCGGCGGTATTGAGGCACAGAGTCGTCAGGCACTCGAAAACCTGAAAGCGGTGCTGGAGGCGGGCGGCGGCTCGCTGGAGACAGTCCTCAAGACTACCTGTTATCTCGCCGAGATCAGCGATTTTGCCGCGTTTAACGAGGTTTACAAAGCCTATTTCCAGAAAGATTGTCCGGCGCGCAGCTGCTTCGCGGTGAAGGATCTGCCGATGGGCGTCAAGGTTGAAGTGGAAGCGATCGCCCATATCGCTCGTTAAGGGATAGAGAAAGGTTCAATCAATGAAACAAGCGTGGCAGCAGTATCTGCAGATTATTCAACAGGTTGTCAAACCAGCGCTGGGTTGTACCGAGCCAATCGCCGCCGCTTATGCCGCCGCAGTTGCCGCCCGGCAACTCGGCTGCGCACCGCGTCGTATCGAGGTGGCGGTGTCGGATAATCTCTACAAGAACTCGATGGGTGTCTATGTGCCGGGTACCGGCAAGATTGGCCTGGCTATCGCCGCCGCAGCCGGCGCCCTCGGTGGCAATGCCGATGGCGGGCTGGAGGTGCTGGCCGCCATCACCGCAGATCAGGTGGCCCGTGCCCAGGCCCTGATCGATGCCGGTGGCGTGCTGGTTAGCCGCACCGCCGCCCCCGAGTTTATCTTCTGCCGCGTGACAGTTTATGGCTCTGATGAAAACGGTGAAGAGCACAGCGCCGAAGTGACCCTGTGCGGTGGTCATACCCGCATCGTCGAGCAGCGTCGCGATGGCGAAGTGACCTTCACCGCCGATCAGAGCCAGAGCGGCGCCACCGGTGCCATCTGCGATGGCGTGGATATCAGCATCGCCGCCATCTATGAGTTCGCCACCCAGGTGGAATTCGAGCAGATCAGGTTCATCCTCAAGGCCTCCGAACTGAATGGCAAGCTCTCCGCCGAGGGGATGAACAACCCCTATGGTCTCGAGATCGGTCGTACCATGCAGCAGAACATCGATGCCGGTCTTATCGGCGAGGATGTGATGAACCGCATCGTGATGATGACGGCGGCCGCCTCCGATGCCCGCATGGGAGGGGCGACCCTGCCGGCGATGAGCAACTTTGGCAGCGGCAACCAGGGCATTGCCGCCACCATCCCGGTGATGGTGATTGCCGAGCGCTATGGTGCCAGTGAAGAGCAGCTGGCTCGCGCCCTCATCATGAGCCATCTGGGCGCCATCTATATCAAGTCCCACTATCCGCCGCTGTCGGCCTTCTGCGGTAATACCGTGACCAGCGCAGCCGCCGCCATGGCCATGGTCTATCTGGCGGGCGGTAGCTTCGAGCAATCCTGCTATGCCATCCAGAACGTGCTGAGCGACAGTGCCGGCATGGTGTGTGACGGAGCCAAAGCCTCCTGCGCCATGAAGGTGAGTACCTCCTCCGGTGCGGCGGTACGTGGCTTCCTGATGGCACTCAACAGCCACTCGGTGTCGGGGCAGGGGATTGTTTCCGATAACGTGGATCAGACCATTCGCAACGTGGGTCAGATGGTGAAGGACGGCATGTCTGCCACAGACAGCACCATTATTGATATCATGTCTGCCTGAGTGTCCCTGTCGGCTGCTGCCCGGCGTCCATCGCCCGGCAGCAGCCCTTGCAAGAAGGTCCGAATGTGAAGCTGCAAGAGTTGAGTCAGAACGATTTCCAGATCCTCAAGTCGATGGAGATCATCGTGGATGGTATCGCCGCCATGTATGGTCAGCACACCGAGGTACTGCTCCACAGTCTGGATGTGCGCAACCCCTCGATCATCAAGATTGCCAACGGTCATATCACCGGCCGCAGCGTCGGCGCCCCCATCACCAACCTGGCGATGATCAAGCTCAAGAGCGGGCAGGATATCTCCAACCCCTACATGACCAAGTGTGCGACCGGCAAGACCCTGCGTTCGCTCACCACTGTCATCCGCAACGGGGAGCATAAGGCGATCGGACTGCTCTGCATCAACACCGACATGGATGCCCCGCTGCAATCCGTGTTGCGTGCCATGATGCCCGAGTGCATGCATGCCAGCGAGAACCACGCTACCCCCGAGGTGTTTGCCCGCAACATCGACGAAGCGCTCAACAGCACTATAGATACCGTCAGTGCTGAGGTGCGTGGCAATGAGGCCGTGCCGCCCTCCCAGAAGACCCGGGTTATCGTCAATCAGCTGCACGACATGGGGATCTTCGAGCTTAAAGACAGTGCCCAGATCGCCGCGCGTCAGCTCGGCATCTCGGTTCACTCCATCTACCGCTACCTGCGGGAGATCAAGAAGGGGTAGGTGCATGACACCTGCCTCCCCATACTCTGCACAAGCGACAACAGCCAGAGTCACAGGCCGTAACGCTGGCTGTGCGTTCCCCTGCATGGGCAATGAAAGCCGTTACCGCACCACTCGGGTTGTCGCCTTGTTCCCATCTCGTTGAATCAGCTGGAAATCACATGTCACGAATCATCTATCTGCTGCGCCATGGCCAGACCCTTTTCAATGCCGAACAGCGCCTGCAGGGACGCTGCAACTCCGATCTGACCGAGAAGGGTGAAACGCAAGCTATTGCCATGGGACGGCGGCTGCGAGACGAGTTGGCGGATCCCTCCCGCTGGACCGTCTACGCCAGCCCGCTCGGACGCGCCCGTCAGACCGCCCTGCTGGTGTGCGAGCAGTTGGGTTTGCCCGCCGATCGCATCATCTGGGATGAGCGGCTGATGGAGCTCGGCATGGGGGAGTGGGAAGGGTGCCAGATCCCCGAGCTCTGCCAGGCTCACCCAGAACTCGATACCGGCAGGGGCGATTGGTATCTGCAGGCGCCGGGGGCCGAGAGCGTCCTCAGCATTCAGCGCCGTGCCCAGCAGTGGCTGCTGGATCCGACAGTCGCCGAGTGCGCCATCGTCATTTCCCACGGTCTGCTCGGCGCCATGCTGCGCGGCGTCTATGCCGACCTCGATGAGGCGGCGATCTGGGCTCAGGAGTTGCCGCAGGATGCCTTCTACAAGCTGCAAGCGGGCAAGATCACCCGGATAGCCTGCTGACTGCCTCAAGCGGGGGGCTCCATTGATAGCTCGAGGTGAAAGGTGGGGAGGGCGAAAACAAGAGAGGATACCTGTGCTGATATTGCTGAAGTTGGCCGCGAGAGAAGGTTGAATAGGGATGTGGTCAGGGAATAACAATCCACTCCCGTCTGACCCCTTCATATACCGAGCTTAAACCATACCCTTGCCAGATATCGGCCATGGCATCGCCAAAGACTCCAAGGGATAGCGATGTGCGCAGGCGTTTCACTGTGTCGGGCGGGAGTTGCGGATGGCAGGCTAGCCACCTTTCCACCCGGGCAAGGATCATCACTCGCTGAAGTCTGTTTTTATGTCTGGGGGAGGTGATCAGCTCGGGGAGCTCGTCGCTAATCAACAGGTCGAAGCGTCCTGCCTGCAGCATGGCGATCCCCAGACTGGCCTTGGGCAGCAGTTCGTAGCGGATCGCTGCATTATCAAGCAGCTCCCTCAGCTCAGCCACATCGATGGCACCAATTCGGTAGTTACGCAGCGCTTCTATGTTGCTCAGGGGCGGAATAGTTTCCTGCCGGGCATAGACTGCGAGGGTTATGGGGGCGATGCGCGCAACGTAGCGCAGGGTTTCGGCATTTTCAGCCGAGAAGTGCACACCAAGTCCGCAGCTGTTTGGCTCGGTGGCCACTATCTTGAGCAGACGCCGCATGGGTTTGGCTTGCAAATGAAACTCTATCCCTTGCTGCTTGGCCAAGCGGGCAAAGACATCGACATAAGGGCCGCTCAGCTTTTCTCCGGTAACCTGAATGAAAGGGGGGTAGGCATCGGCATAGATGTTTAGCACTGGCCCGGCCGATGCAAGTTGGCACCACAATAGCAGCAATACCCACCACCCCTTCATCTAGCCTCCTAAGGATGTGTGACCAGCTCCACAGGGGTTTGCACTATGCCGGGCAGATCGGCTTGCGTTATTTTCTGCGCCAGCGCTTTCAGGGCGAGGTCGAGCGCATATTGTGCCTGTTTGCCCGGATACTGGTCAGCGGTTGCCACCACAGAGCCATCGCTGAGATAGGGGTGGATCCCCGGAATATTGTCATAGCCACCGATCAGCACCTTGCCCTTTAGCCCCAGCTCAGCCAGGGCTTGGGCGGCACCTATAGCCATATTGTCGTTACCGCAGAGCAGTGCCTTGACGTCCGGGGTTGCCTTGAGGAGATCGATAGTGGCGCTCTTGCCCTGAGCTGTGTCCCAATAGCCGCTGCGCACGCCGGCGACAACCATGTCTGCAGCGCGCAGAGCGGCCCGGAATCCGTCACTGCGAGCCCGGCTGTTGATGGCACCGGGGGGGCCCTCGATCAGCCCGACTTTACTGCCCGCAGGGAGTTTTTTGGCGACATATTCGCCGACACTGCGCGCGCCGGCAAAGTTGCTTGGGCCGACGAAGGGGACATTGACCCCTTCCAGCACCAGCGCCCTGTCATCGAGCTTGTTGTCCATGTTGATAACCAGAATGCCAGCGCGGATCGCCTCCATCAGGACGGGCAGCATGGCGACCGAATCGGTCGGTACCACCACCAGGGCATCCACTTTCTGGCCGATCATTTTGCGGATGATTGCCTCCTGACCTGTGACATCCACCTCCTGCTGGATGCCTTCGAGTTGTAGTGTCAGAGCGTCGGGGTGTGCCGTTGCATAGGTCTCCGCCCCCTTCGCCATCTCGATGAAAAATTCGTTGCGGACCGATTTCAGTACCATGCCGACAGTCGGTTTGGCTGATACCTCACTGGCTGTAAACAGTGCCACAGCCGCCCACAACAAGCATCTTTGCCAACATCTGGTCATGTTACCTCCGCCCCGTTGGGCTAACCATCCAGCGCCACGATGTTGTCCAAGTATATGTCAGTCATGGGCAGGCAAGCGGCTTGTGGCAAGCGCCGGCATAAGAGGCGTGGCAACATAAGCCCGGCGCGGCTATCGGATTGCTGCCATGGGGCACATCTGGAGTAAGTGAGGAGGCTGTTTCTCTTTCATTTCTGTCGTGGGCTTGTGGATTTTTGCCGCCGTTCAACACATCAGAGCACCTTATCGCGGCAAGATGAGGTATCTTATGCCCCGATTTCATCCATTAAACGGATCCGAGACCCCATATGATTATCAAACCTAAGGTTCGCGGCTTTATCTGCACCACCACTCACCCGGTTGGCTGTGAAGCCAATGTTCGTCGCCAGATTGCTTATACCAAAGCCAAGGGCACCATCGAGAATGGTCCCAAGAAGGTGCTGGTGATCGGCGCTTCCACCGGTTATGGTCTGGCCTCCCGCATTGCTGCCGCCTTTGGCTCCGGCGCCGCCACCCTCGGCGTCTTCTTTGAAAAAGCGGGCACCGAGTCCAAGACCGGTACCGCCGGCTGGTACAACTCCGCCGCCTTCGACAAGGCAGCCAAAGAGGCAGGCCTCTACGCCAAGAGCGTCAATGGCGATGCCTTCTCCAACGAGTGCCGCGCCAAGGTGATCGAGCTTATTAAGCAGGATCTGGGTCAGATTGATCTGGTGGTCTACTCCCTGGCCTCTCCGGTGCGCAAGATGCCGGAAACCGGCGAAGTGGTGCGCTCCGCTCTGAAACCGATCGGCGAGGTCTACACCACTACCGCCATCGATACCAACAAGGATCAGATCATCACCGCCACCGTCGAGCCGGCGAACGAGGAAGAGATCCAGAACACCATCACCGTCATGGGCGGTCAGGATTGGGAGCTGTGGATGGCCGCCCTGCGCGATGCCGGCGTGCTGGCTGACGGCGCCAAGTCCGTAGCTTACTCCTACATCGGTACCGATCTGACCTGGCCAATTTACTGGCATGGCACCTTGGGGCGCGCCAAGGAAGATCTGGACCGCGCCGCTGCCGCCATCCGTGGCGATCTGGCTGCCAAGGGCGGTACTGCCCATGTCGCTGTGCTGAAATCCGTGGTGACTCAGGCCTCCTCCGCCATTCCGGTGATGCCGCTCTACATCTCCATGGCCTTCAAGATCATGAAGGAGAAGGGCATTCACGAAGGCTGCATGGAGCAGGTGGATCGCATGATGCGCACCCGTCTCTACGCTTCCGATATGGCGCTGGACGATCAGGCCCGCATCCGCATGGATGACTGGGAACTGCGCGAAGACGTGCAGCAGACCTGCCGTGACCTGTGGCCATCCATCACCAGCGAGAATCTCTCCGATCTGACCGATTACACCGGCTACAAGCAGGAGTTCCTGCGCCTGTTCGGTTTCGGTCTGGACGAGGTCGATTACGATGCGGATGTGAATCCGGACGTGAAATTCGACGTGGTCGAGCTCTGAGTCTGACTCAAGTGAAAACAGGGCCCTGCGGGGCCCTGTTTTTTTGGCAAAAATACCGCTAAGTTACGGAATTTTATTATCAGCGATCACCTTTTTCCCATATCAAACCCGCTAGTCTGGCGGTGATCGGATCACATGACGGCATTGCCGAGGTACGGAAGCTATGACCACTCCAAATGAAGCGCCCAAAAAGCGCCAACTCCCCACTGTCTATACCCTGCTTTTCATCATCATCGCCCTGATGGCTGCCCTCACCTGGGTGCTGCCGGCGGGCAAATACAACTATGTGACGGCCAAAACCCAGCAGCCGGTGGCGGCAGCGGCCGTCGCTGATTACAGCGGCGACGAGCGACTGTTGCCGGTGCCCGGCAGTTACACCGAGCTGCCCTCTCATCCGCAGGGGGTATTCGATGTGCTCAAGGCCCCCATTCAGGGCTTTCACAAGGCGGCCGACGTGGCGCTGTTCGTGCTCATCATCGGTGGTTTTCTCGCGGTGACCATGCAGAGCGGGGCACTGGATGCTGGGGTGGGGGCCATTGTGCGCGGCTTTGCCGGGCGCGAGCGGCTGCTGATCCCGGTGCTGATCGCTCTCTTTGCCCTCGGCGGATCCACCTTTGGCATGGCGGAGGAGACGGTGGCTTTCTGGGCACTCATCGTGCCGGTGATGATGGCGGCGGGCTTCGATCGCATGGTGGCGGCGGGGATCATCCTGCTTGGCTCCGGGGTCGGGGTACTCGCCTCCACCGTCAACCCGTTTGCCACCGGCATCGCCTCCGGTTTTGCCGGTATCCCCATCGGTGAGGGGATTGGCCTGCGGGTCATCCAGTGGCTGCTGCTGGTGATCTTCGCCTCCTGGTTCGTGATGCGCTACGCCAAGCAGGTGCAGCAGGACAAGTCCCGCTCCGTGCTGGCCGACATCGTCTATGACGACGAGTTTTCCCAGATGAAGAGCGGCAACCTCGCCTTCACCGGCAAGCAGAAGCTCACCATGCTGGTCTTCTTCGGCACCTTCCTGCTGATGATCTATGCGGTGGTGCCCTGGGCGGATCTGGGCATCGATGTGCTGCCCACCCTGGGCTGGTGGTTTGACGAGCTCTCCACTCTGTTCTTCAGCGCTTCCATCCTGATCGCGCTGATCAACCGGATGCCGGAGTCCAATTATGTGGCGACCTTCCTCAACGGGGCTCGTGATCTCATCGGGGTGGCGCTGGTGGTGGCGGTGGCACGCGGCATCTATGTGGTGATGGAGCATGGCGTCATCATCGACACCATTTTGCACTGGGCCGAGGGGCTGGTGAGCGGGCTGTCGTCGTCGGTGTTCATCCTGATGGCCTATCTGGTGCACATCATCCTGAGCTTCTTTATCCCCTCCACCTCGGGGCTGGCGACTGTCTCCATGCCGCTGATGGGGCCGCTGGCGGACTTCTCCGGCATCTCGCGGGATCTGGTGATCACCGCCTATCAGTCCGCCTCCGGCTGGATCAACCTGTTCGCCCCCACCGCCGCCCATCTGGTGGCCGGTCTGGCGCTCGCCAAGATCCCCTACGATCGCTTCGTGCGCTGGGTGCTGCCCTTCATCATCGGCGTAGCCCTCATCACCATGGCGGTACTGGTGGCCGGCGCCCTGCTGCACGGCTGATGGCATGAATAAAATGATGGCATGAATAAAATGACAGATAACAAAAAGGCTCCCGCGGGAGCCTTTTTCATGAGTCTTGCTTACTGCTTGTAGCCCTTGAGGAAGCGGGCGAGGCGGCCGATGGCATCCTCCAGCTCCTCTTCGCGGGGCAGGAACACCAGCCGGAAGTGATCCGGCGCTGGCCAGTTGAAGCCGGTGCCTTGCACCAGCAGCAATTTTTCCTGCTGCAGCAGGTCGAACACCATCTTCTGGTCGTCGCGGATGTCATACACCTTGGGGTCAAGGCGGGGGAACATGTAGAGCGCCCCCTTGGGTTTGACGCAGGAGACCCCGGGGATGTCGTTGAGCAGCTCCCACGCCTTGTCCCGTTGTTTGCGCAGGCGACCACCCGGCAGGATCAGCTCGTTGATGCTTTGATAGCCGCCAAGGGCGGTCTGGATGGCGTGCTGCATCGGCACGTTGGCGCACAGCCGCATGGAGGCCAGCATCTCCAGCCCTTCAATGTAACCGCGGGCACGCCCTTTGGGACCGGTGATGACCATCCAGCCCTGACGGAAGCCGCAGGCACGGTAAGCCTTGGAGAGGCCGTTGAAGGTCACCACCATCACATCGTCGCACAGGGTGCAGACGCTGGTGTGGGAGATATCGTCGTAGAGGATCTTGTCGTAGATCTCGTCGGCGAAGATGATGAGGTTGTGCTGGCGGGCGATCTCGATCACCTCCAGCAGGAACTCGCTGCCGTAGACGGCGCCGGTCGGGTTGTTGGGGTTGATCAGCACCAGGCCGCGGGTGCGCGGCGTGATGCGGGCGCGGATGTCATCGAGATCCGGATACCAGTCGGCCCCTTCGTCGCAGCGATAGTGCACCGCATGGCCACCGGAGAGAGTGACGGCGGCAGTCCAGAGCGGGTAGTCAGGGGAGGGCACCAGCATCTCGTCGCCGTTGTTGAGCAGCGCCTGCATCGCCATCACGATCAGCTCGCTGGCGCCGTTGCCGATGTAGATGTCGTCGATGTCGACCTTGCGCATCCCTTTTTGCTGGTAGTACTGCATCACCGCTTTACGGGCAGAAAACAGCCCCTTGGAGTCGCAGTAGCCCTGGCTCAGCGGCATGTTGAGGATCACATCCTTGATGATCTCTTCCGGCGCATCAAAGCCGAACGGGGCCGGGTTGCCGATGTTGAGCTTGAGAATGCGGTGGCCTTCGTCTTCGAGACGGCGAGCTTCTTTATGCACCGGGCCGCGGATGTCATAGCAGACATCGTCGAGCTTGTGCGACTTGTCGATAGTGAACATGGTGACAGTGATTCCTTCCCCACAGGGACGCGTTGGCGAAAAAGGCGGTTTTTAGTATCAAATATCTTTTCCCCTATTCTTCACAGAATTGAATGCTAGAACAATCTTCTTTTTAGTAGAAATTCCTGATTTTTAGCCCCAAAACAGAGTTATTAAAAGGTTAAATTCAGCACGATCGTTTGTGCTTGGCAAGGTTCACCAGTGAAAGATGGGGGAGTGATTAACAAAGCTACTCTACTGTGTTGAAATCTTCACGCTCTCTGGCACGATTGGCTTGTGTAAAAAAGCCTCTTCATCGTCATTTCCGACGAGAAAAAGCTGATACAACTGGCACTGGCCAGCGCATATTTCTCCTTTCCCGTCCTGTTCCATCTGCAGAGGTATCCCATGCATGCACCCACACCCGGTCGCTATCGTCACTTCAAGGGGGGTTACTATCAGGTGCTGACCCTGGCCAGCCATACCGAGACAGGCGAGCAGCTGGTGATCTATCAGTCGGAACAGGATGGCACTGTCTACGCCCGTCCAGTCGCCATGTTCATGGAGTGGATTGAGCATCAGGGTCAGGTGGTCAGCCGATTTTCGCCGATCAAGTGATCCGCTGGTGTGGCCCTGAATTGTTGATCAACAAATAGACAGAACAGGTCTTTGGAGTCACAAGTTGTCGCATGAGGCTCCTTGTTGGCAACAGCCTCTTTGTCGCTCGCTACTGACAAATATCTCTATTAATCAACTAATTGTGACTTAAATCACATTTTCTGCCGACTGGTAACCGGGTTCGCATCGGCCATTGCTCCTCCCATAATGCTGCGCGTGTTAACGCATGGCCCCTTTGTGGGCCTTTTTATCTCATCTTATCGGGAGACATAGTGTGAA
Source organism: Aeromonas lacus (assembly GCF_000764665.1). GTDB lineage: Bacteria > Pseudomonadota > Gammaproteobacteria > Enterobacterales > Aeromonadaceae > Aeromonas > Aeromonas lacus. Next base: position 69,853 of record NZ_JRGM01000140.1, read on the forward strand.
ACCTGTAGCAGCAGAGTTTTTGGGAACCTTCTGGCTGGTATTGGGAGGTTGTGGCAGTGCCGTGCTGGCTGCAGCCTTCCCCCATGTAGGGATCGGCCTCTTGGGCGTATCACTGGCATTTGGCCTGACCGTGCTGACCATGGCGTATGCCATCGGCCATATATCCGGTTGCCATCTCAACCCGGCAGTCACCATCGGTCTGTGGGCTGGCGGTCGTTTTCCGGCTTCCGGCGTGTTCTCTTACATAGTGGCTCAGGTGCTGGGGGCAATTGCCGCTGCTGCCGTACTCTATGTGATTGCCAGTGGCCAGGCCGGTTTTGATCTTTCCGCCGGCTTTGCCTCCAACGGTTACGGTGAGCACTCCCCGGGCGGCTACAGCATGATGGCGGCACTGGTGTGCGAAGCTGTGATGACCGGCTTCTTCCTGTTCGTCATCATGGGGGCTACCGATAGCCGTGCGCCGGCCGCACTTGCTCCGGTTGCCATCGGCCTGTGCCTGACCCTGATCCATCTGGTGAGCATTCCGGTGACCAATACCTCGGTCAACCCTGCCCGCAGTACCGGTGTTGCGCTGTTTGTCGGTGACTGGGCTATCGGCCAGCTGTGGCTGTTCTGGGTTGCCCCGATTGTCGGTGCCATTCTGGGTGCGCTGGCTTATCGCCTGGTGGCGGCTGAGCAGAAGTAATCGTTCGCGAAACAAAGTGTGGTATCGACACGCCCAAGGGCGTGTTTTTTGTTTTCTGGCGGTGGGAAAAACCTGAGGACCTAGAGCCCCTTGGCCTGCAGCATCTCTTTGTATCGCTGATGCAGCAGCTGGACACGCTCTACATAGGCACGAGTTTCGGCGTAGGGGGGGATGCCGCCATGTTTTTGCACGGCGCCAGCACCCGCGTTATAGGCTGCGGTAGCCAGCGCTATGTTGCCTTCATACTGCTTGAGCAATCCCGCCAGATACTTCACCCCGCCGAAGATGTTCTGCTCTGCCAGCAGGGCATTGCCAACCCCCAGCTCCCGCGCCGTTTCCGGCATCAGCTGGGTAAGACCCATAGCCCCTTTGCGAGAGATCGCCATTGGATTGAACGCCGATTCGGCGTGGATGAGTGCCCGGATGAGGGCAGGCTCTACGTGATAGGTGTCTGCCGCCGCCTTGATGGTGCTGGCGTAGTCATAGAGAAAAAGCCCGGTAGTGTGCCAGTTGACGTCCGATTTCGGGTCGCAGGCGAAGCAGTCGTTAAAGAGCAGCAGCTCGTAGTTGCCCTGCTCCGGCACCATGTCCGAATAGCGGATCACACCGTTCTTCTGCACCGACTTGTAGACATGGATCTGTTTGCTCCCCTGTTGTGCCTGTGCCTGTGCCTGTGCCTGTGGTTCGGGTTCCGGGGTCGCAAGCGGCAGGCGTAGAGGTGGAACGGGGGCTGCCGACAGAAAAACCACCTCGGCAGGAGGCGGCGCTTCGCACCACCCAGCCAAGGGAATCAACAACATATGGCCTGCCAGCTTCCATGCTTTCAAACCGCAAACTCCTTCCTCTATGCGTGTGTTGAGTAAAGCATCATGAGGGGGGCAGAACAAGCGGGAAAACAGGGTGAGCGTTGCCGGCAGGTGAGCGGGATCACGGCGTGCAGCAGAGCACTTCTGCTCTCGCTGGCCTCTTGTGGATATCGACTTTTTTGTTAATGAAAGGCGTGCTATCTTGCTCTCGTCATCTGGTCGGATTAGCAGCAACCACATGGCACTAATCATTGATGGCAAAAGGATTTGTTTGTGGCAAGCTCGCTGGCGATGGAACTCACCTTCGAAGAGTACTGTGACGCCGACCTCTCTCTGATCAGGGACTATTACGAAACGACCTTCTCTCACTACGTGCCGGACCTGGCCGAGCGGATCTTTGTCGTGCGTGATGCTCACTGGCTGGTCGGGGCGGTCAGGGTGCGGGATGAAGAGGATTTCTACCATCTGTGTGGCTTTCGTCTGCTGCCCCACTATCAGTCGCTAGGGCTGGGATCACGCCTGCTGCAGCATGCCTGCCACGGACTCGACGACAAGCCGGTGGTGTGTCAGGCCTTGCCATTCGAGAAACCCTTCTACATCAAAGCCGGTTTTGCCGATCTGCCACTGCACAGATTGCGAGGCTCTCTCTTCTCTCTTTTTGAACGGCAACAACAACAGGGTTATCAGGTGGAGCTGCTGGTGCGGGATACCACCCAGCCCCTCCCGAATTGAACATGGGGTTCAGCGTTCTTTGGTAAGCAGATGGATCTTGCCCGGTGACAGCTCCAGCCCAAGCAGGTTCTCTTTGAGCCAGGCCTGCTGCGGATCCTTGTCATTGAGCTTGTAGACGGGCTGGCTCTCCAGCCTTTTTTCCATGCTTTGCAGCAGCATGCCGAGCATGAGACCAAACTTCTTCTCCGCCGCCTCCGGCTCCAGCTTGTACTCCACCAGTTTCATGTTGTCGAGAAACAGGGCACTCTGGCTCTTGTCGTAACGGGGTCTCGCTTCATAGGTCATCTGCAGGCGAGCGTCATATTCGGTGTTGTCGGGCAGGGCTATCTTGAGTTTGCCTTTGCCATAGACCCGGGCGGTATCCGGTCGCTGACGACCGAGTTGTACATCGCTCTGCTCAAGCTTCACATGGGCCTTGATGATACCTGGCAGTTCCAGCTGTTTGTCGACTTGAACCTGGGATTGCAGGTACTGGTTTATCTGTTGCTCATTGATGTCATATGAGCCTTGGCCTAGCATGGCCAGGCTGAGCAGCATAGATTGCAGAATCATGCGTGCGACCTGATAGAATGGATTTGCCCTACAGCATACCATTCCTGCCATGTGGGATCTGCCCACCACCCCTTGTCGATTAGAAGGAGTTTCCGTTGCTCGACGGTCTCGAATACGATCTCCACCTGCTGTTTTCCCGTTTTCTCGGCTGGTTACTGCTGCTGTTTCACACCGTTATCGTCACCGGTGTTTCAATTCGGGTGGTGATGAAGCGGCGCCCTATCGGGGTATCGCTGGCTTGGCTGGCCCTCATCTATGCCATTCCCTTTGCCGGGGTTGGTTTCTACGTCCTGTTTGGCGAGATCAAGCTGGGGCGCCGCCGCGGTGAGCGGGCGCAAGCCATGTATCGCCCTTACGCCATCTGGATCCGCCAGCTGGCTCGTCTCTTCCCCCAGCACTGCTGCGAAGTGGGGGAGAAGGCCCAGCCGCTGCATGACCTCATCCAGGGGCGGCTCGCCATGCCGATGCTCTCCGGCAACCGGATGACCCTGCTCAGCAGACCCGATCAAATATTGCGTGAGATTGCTCAGGATATCCGCAAGTCGACCCTCTCCTGCTACATGGAGTTCTATATCTGGCACCCCGGCGGTGATGCTGACGATGTGTGCGAAGCGCTGATGGAAGTGGCCCAGCGCGGCGTGGATTGTCGCTTGCTGCTGGATTCGGTGGGGAGCAAGCACTTCTTCCGCTCGGGTTGGCCGAAAAAGCTGCGCAAGGCGGGGGTCAAGCTGGTGGAGGTACTGCCGGTCGGTGCCTGGCGTATCCCTTTCCAGCGTCAGGATCTGCGAATGCACCGCAAGCTGGTGGTGATCGATGACAGGGTTGGTTACACCGGCTCGATGAACATGGTGGATCCCCGCTTCTTCAAACAGAATGCCGGAGTCGGCCAGTGGGTCGATATCATGATCCGGGTGCAGGGGCCCATAGTGCCGCTGATGTGGTCCATCTTTGTCTGGGACTGGGAAGTGGAGACCGGCGAGCGGCTGCTCGACAGCCTGCAGCACGAGCCGGAAGTGTGGCCCCAGACCAACTATCGGGCCCAGCTCATCCCGTCCGGCCCGTTCGTTGGTGGCGACTGCATCCAGCAGAGTCTGCTGCTTGCCATCTATCAGGCGCGCAGCCATCTGGTGCTGACCACTCCCTATTTCGTGCCGGATGATCCGCTGGCAGCAGCTCTCAGCTCGGCGGCCGCGCGCGGTGTACAGGTGCAACTGGTGCTGCCGGCTCGCAACGACTCCATCATGGCCAACTATGCCTGCAATGCCTTTATGGAGGAGCTGCTGGCGGCCGGGGTGGAGATCTATCGCTACGATGCCGGTCTGCTCCACACCAAGAGCGTGCTGGTGGACGATGATTTTGCCCTGGTGGGGACAGTCAATCTGGACCGGCGCAGCCTCTGGCTCAACTTCGAGGTAACTCTGCTGGTGGACAACCCGCACTTCGTTGCCCAAATGACCCAGCTGGTGCAGGGTTATATGGCGGAGGCCACGCCAATGACGCTGGCCAGCTGGCAGGCTCGCCCCTGGTACAAGAGGGTGATGGAGAACATCTTCTACCTTTTCAGCCCCTTGTTGTAATGGCCGGTTACAGAAGATTACAGACGGAGCCTCTGATCGGACTTGCCTAGTGCCGAGCTTGCCCCGTAGAGTGCAGCGACAACTCCTGGAGAGACATGGATATATGAAAAAAATAGTGGCCCTTGCCGTGGGTGCGGCACTGGTTGGTGGCGGTTTGGCTGCATGCTGGTACACAGGCAACAGCTTCGACCGTATCATGGCGGAACAGATCGCCAAGGTCGAGAGTGAAAGCGGTCTGGATCTGCAGTGGCAACCCGGCAGCAGCAACCTCTTTACCCGTGACGGGGTTCTGAAGCTGGTGGTCACTCCCCAGGAGCTGGCGGCGCTCGACAGCGAGCTGGAAGGGGGGCAACCCCTTGAGCTGGAGTTTGCCGTGAAGAGCCGCATCATGCCGCTCTATATCAAGAGCCACTTCCTGCTCGACACCAAACAGGGCTCACTGGCGCCGGTATTCACTGCGCTCGGCATGGAGCAGTGGCAGTTTGGTCTGGAGTCGGTCAGCAGCCTCTGGACCCGGGGCAACAGCAGCCGTTTCTGGGCTGACGAGTTCAAGGTGAAGCAGGGGCTGGACGAGTTCCACTTCCTGCCGCTTACCGGCGAGTTCCACGGCGATCTGGAAGGGAGTGGTCACGTGACCATGGCCTGGCAGGGGATGACGGTTCACGAAGAGCAGAGCAAGATGGATCTGGTGCTGGCCGAGATGAAGGGCAGCGCCGATCTGGCCGAGATCAGCGGGGTCTGGCTCTCTCCGCAAAGCGAGATGAGCCTCTCTGCCCTGACCATGCAGCTGCCTGACGGGGTCAAGGTGTCCCTGCAGGGCATGACTACCGGAACCCAACTCAAGGGTGACAACGCCCAGACCCTCTCCAGCAGCTACCGGATGAAGCTGGCCAAGCTCAATCTGGAGAACGAGACCGATTCGCTGGCGGTGACCGACAGCAATCTGGAGCTGCATCTCAACGGACTTGATCTGGAAGGATATCAGGGACTGCAGGCCGCTGGCGGCAAAGGGGTAGAGGATACCGCGATCCAGCAAGCGCTGGACAAGATGCTGGCGCGTGGTGCAACTCTGGAGCTGGCGGATCTGAGTGCCAGGTTCAATGGTGAAGTGGCGGCTATGAAGGGAGAGGTAAAACTTGCCTCTACCTCGCTGGACAAGCTCTTCAATGGCGAAGAGGGAATGCAGGCGCTGAGCGGTCAGCTCCACGCCTCCCTCAGCGACAAGTTGGGCAAGGCGGTGCCGCAGTTGGCCCCCATGCTGGAGCAGTTGACCGCCATGGGGTATCTGAAGGCCGATCAGCAAAAGCTCAATGCCGAGCTGAAGCTGGACAAAGGAGCGATGACGGTCAACGACCTGCCGCTCTGACCGATCTTCACACTAACAACAAAGGCTCCCGCGGGAGCCTTTGTTGTTTCCGGATTATCTGGTGTTGTTACTTGAACACCACCGTCTTGTTGCCATAGACGAACACCCGTTCGTTCAGTACCAGCTCCAGCGCCCGGCTCAGTACCGACTTCTCTACATCGCGACCCGCCTTGGCCATGTCATCAGCACTGAAGGTATGGTCGACGTGGATGACGTCCTGCTCGACGATGGGGCCCTCATCCAGATCGTCGGTGACGAAGTGGGCGGTGGCGCCGATCAGTTTGACCCCGCGGTCGAACGCCTGGCGATAGGGGCGGGCGCCGATGAAGGCTGGCAGGAAGGAGTGGTGGATATTGATGATCTTGCGCGGATAGGCCTCGACGAAGCTCGGGGTCAGCACCCGCATGTACTTGGCCAGGATCACGTAGTCCGGCGCATAGCCGTCGATAATGGAGCGTACCTGCTCTTCGTGTTCGGTACGGCTCAGCTCATCGTGGCTGACGGTGTGGAACGGAATATCGAACTTGCCGGTCAGTTCGGCGAGGGTGTCGTAGTTGCCGATCACCGCGACTATATCCATATCCAGCGCGCCGGCGTAGTTCTTCATCAGGATGTCGCCGAGGCAGTGGGTCTCCTTGGTCACCAGAATGACGATGCGCTTCTTGCCAGCCTTTACCAGACGGCGCTGGGCGCCAGCGGGCAGGGCATCATCGAGATCGGCCAGCAGGGTCTCGTCATTGAAACGCCCCTCCAGCTCGGTACGCATGAAGAAGCGTCCATTTTCGTGATCCACGAACTCATCGTTCTTGATGATGTTGAGCTGATGCTTGTAGCAGATGTTGGTGATCTTGGCGATGAGGCCCTTGGCGTCCGGGCAGTCCGTTAGCAGTATTTTCTTTTCCATCTCTGTCATTTTCCGTTTGTGGTGTTGGCGCCTGTCTCTGCGCAGGCTGCGCGTTTTTTGGCACTATGCCACAAACAAATTGTGGCCAGAAAGAAATTCGGCGGGGCAACAGCCACAAGAGGTGTGCGATGGGAGAAGGGGAGAACATCGAATCCGTCTGGCAAAGGTTTTTCAGCTTGAGCCGGTTTTTGGCTGGTATCTGCCAGCGCTTTTCTTTAGGCTGTCTGCGCTTATTCTCAGGGCGGGGTGAAATTCCCCACCGGCGGTATCCCGATCTGACTCGGGGAGCCCGCGAGCGCCCGACCCCGGTCTGCCGGGGCGGGGTCAGCAGATCCGGTGAAATGCCGGAGCCGACGGTCATAGTCCGGATGAAAGAGGATAAGACAGACATTGCACTCTCTGCCCCCTTGGGGGCTGGCTGCTGCATGGCCATTCCTGTCTGCCTTTCCATGCCCTGATTCTGGTCCTTTTATTGTTTGGGAGCTTTACCATGAATCAGTCTCTACTCAGTGAATTCGGTGATCCAATTGTCCGTGTCGAAGCTGCTCTGACTGCCTTGCGGGCCGGCCAGGGCGTGCTGGTGGCCGATGATGAAGATCGGGAGAACGAGGGCGACCTCATTTTTGCCGCCGAATCCATGACCAATGAACAGATGGCGCTGATGATCCGCGAATGCTCCGGCATCGTCTGTCTCTGCCTGACCGACGAGCGGGTGCGCCAGCTCGAATTGCCGATGATGGTGGAGGCCAACTCCAGCCACTATCAGACCGCGTTTACCGTCACCATCGAAGCTGCGCAGGGGGTCACTACCGGTGTATCTGCAGCCGATCGCATCACCACCATTCGTGCCGCCATCGCCGATGGAGCCAAACCGGGTGATCTCAACCGGCCTGGCCATGTATTCCCGTTGCGTGCCCGCACCGGGGGCGTGCTGGTGCGCCGTGGTCACACCGAAGCGACGGTCGATCTGATGCAGCTTGCCGGACTGAAACCGTTCGGGGTGTTGTGCGAATTGACCAGGGAAGATGGCTCGATGGCCCGCTTGCCAGACCTGATTTCTTTCGGTCGTCAGCACCGGATGCCCGTGATCACCATCGAAGATTTGGTGCAATATCGCCAATTGCTGTCAGAACGAACAGCCTGAGGCTCATACGAAATTGTAATAAGCGAAAATTTTGGTTAGTCTTTGTCCGTGTCCTCATCACGCGGCACTCATTTTTTAGCCGAATCTGAACAAAAACTGTTCATTCAAAAAAAAATGAGGGTTTTAATGCATTTATCTGTGCTGGGGACTATGCAAAGTATGATTTTTTTGTGCCATAATCACGCCGCTTGCTAAACGTCTGGCGAGTTCAAGGGAGCTTTAAAAATGAAAAAATTGTTGTTGGTAGGTGTTGTTGGTCTGTCCGCTCTGCTGGGTGGTTGCGCAAACACTAGCGAACTGGAAACTTCCGTTCAGAATCTGTCTAACAAAGTTGACCAGCTGGCTCAAGATGTTAGCGCTGTTCGTGCTGATCAGTCCAAGATCGCTGCTGATGTTGCTGAAGCCAAGCAAGAAGCTATGCGTGCTAACCAGCGCATCGACAACATGGCTACTAAGTACAAGAAGTAAGCCATGCGAAAAAAATGGCGCAGTTATGCGCCATTTTTTTTTGCCTGAAATTCTCCATCCCCGCTTTACCTTTTGATCCCAGAGGTCATGCCGGTCTCCCGGCACGCCCCTTCTTCATCCCTTCAAGACTCGCTCAATGGAGCAGGCTATAGAGCTTGCGACGGTAATTTTGTGCCACCGGTGTGCTGCCCATGGTTGCCAGAATGTCGAGATAGGTCTTTCTGGCATCGCCAAAAGCGAGATCCCGCTTGAGGATGGCAAGCAGCAGTCCCAGCGCTTCTTCCTGACGACCAGCCTGGTTGTATTGCACCGCCAGCTCCTGCGCCAGCGCAAAGTCATCCGGATGCTCGGCATGGCGAGCTTCCAGCGCACGCAACTCCGGGCTGTCCGCCGCTTGCAGAGCCAGTGCCAGCCGTGAGGTCAGGGCATGGAAATGGCTATCCTGTGCCACCATCGGAATGTTGCCGAGCCGCTCCTGTGCTTCATCGAGCAGGTTGAGGTCGAGCGCGGCCTGAATGAGCCAGAGGCTGATGTCGTGGCGCTCCGGAGCGATCTGATGAGCTTTGCCCAGATGGGCATAAGCCTCGCCGGGCTGGCCATCGGCCAGTGCCTGTTGCCCCTTGGCAAACAGCTCCTCTTCCTCTTTTGGCGCGAAGGCAGCGAAGAACTGGCGCAGGGTCGCTTCATCCTGCGGCCCTTCAATGATCCCCTGTTCATCCGGGCGTCCCTGATGGAACAGCACCAGTGCCGGCAAGGCGCGCAGGCCGAGCTGGCTGGCCAGCGGTTGCAGCTGGGGATTGTTCATGTCCACTTTGGCGAGGGTGACCTGTTCGTTGTCAGGCCCAACCAGCGATTCGATCAACGGCGTCATTCCCTGGCACTCCGGCATCTGCGGCGCATGGAAATAGATGACGACCGGCTTCTTCATGGAGGCATCGATCAGTTTTGCGTGAAAATTCTGGGGAGTAATGTCGACGATACTGGTGTAGTTGCTGCTTGGCATAACTTTACTGTTCTCCTCTACGTAGAACAACCGTGAAAAATCAAAAGACACCTACGTTTGTGCGTAGTACAGTCCGCTTGTACAAACAGTACGTAAGCAAACACAAGTGCAAACGTACAACAGCACAAGCGCAGCGTATAACGCAGCCTATGCACGTACAGCAGCGTTTAAGCACTTGCGCAACGTGTGTATTGCTTTGTTTGTTTACGCGCTTAAAACGCATGGTACGCAGTGGGGCACAAGGTGAAAGCATACATATACGCACGGATCAGCTCGGCACAACAAAAACAGGGTGCCGGTCTAGATAGGCAAACACAGGATGCATTGTTGTACTGCAAGAACAAGAACCTAGTAGTTCAAGAAGTACAACAGGACATAGCATCAGCATATCACGCACGGCATTTGGAGGGTAAGTTAGGGGTATTCCTGCAAGCAGTAAAAGACAAACTCGTTGAAGTCCCTAGTGCTTTAGTAGTGGAGTCCCTTGACCGTTTAGGGCGTGACCACGAACTCAAAGCACTTTCACGTTTCATAGACATAGTTGAGCAGGGGATAGAGATTCACGAAATGTCTACGGGTGTAGTGTATAACCGTCAGGATACGCATTTATTGCACCTTGCGGTTGCAGTTATGTCCCG
>NZ_JRGM01000141.1 GCF_000764665.1 Aeromonas lacus
GAATACATCTGCCTACACATGAAAAGTCCGGAGGATGTATGACTGAAACAAACAATAGAAAATTTCCCGCGAGAGCTAAGTTCGCTGAACAGCCCCCCCTTTCATATTCGACAGTACATCGACGTGTAAAACCAGGAATCCTCCCAGCCACCATCAGATTATGTCTCACCGGACATTCAATAAGATTCACGTTGCTTAGCATTCAACTACACCTGAAAAACATTTGAGGAGGGGGATATGGAATTTCGATTACTGCCGGATGGATTGGAGTTCAAGGAATCGGAGCGCTGGGTCAAACTCGGGGGTTATATCAACGTACTGGCTCGAACCAGCTCTTCAGATCATAGACACAGCTACGGAATTTTACTCGAGTGGAAGAACCGAGATGATGTTCAGTTGCAAGATATCGCCCTCATTCGAGACCTGCAGGGTGATAAAAGCAGTCAGGTTCTGGAAATGTTGCTCGATTCTGGCTATCAACTGGAGCAGAGCCCCCTTGCTTGGCCACGTATACGGCGCTATCTATTCAATGAAACCCAACGTGCAGAACCAGCAACATGCGCTGAACGAACCGGCTGGTATGCTGAAGCCTTTGTTACCCCTGGCTGGAGTACCCCTAGGAGTAACGCAAAATTGTATTTTGCGTGCAGAGGATTAAATATGGGTCTGCGGCAATCTGGTACACATGAACAGTGGAAGGAGGAGATTGGCAAACTTTGTATTGGTAATCCGATGTTAATTTTTTGCTGTGGCGTGGCTCTAAGTGCTCCACTGCTGAACAGCTCTGGAGTTGAGAACCTAATATTCCATCTCTATAACCACTCGGAATCGGGCAAACCAATAGCTCTGAATGTTGCTGCATCGCTTTTAGGCGATGAGTCGCTAATCCGGACTTGGCAGAGGGCTGCTCACAGCCTATCTGCAGCCGCAGTAATGCACCACGATATTCCACTACTCCTGAATGAACTATCTCAGGCCAAGGCAGAAGATGTAGGTACTGCCGTTAACTCGATTTGTAGCGGTAGCCCCAAGCCAAGAGTAAACGAAGAATCAGACAGTTTTGCCATAGGTGAGCATTGGCGGACCATAGCTTTATCCAGTGGAGATGTGACTTTGACTGAGCACATGGCCCAGCTAGTTACAGCTCCATTTTCTGGACAACGAAACCGAGTGGTTGAGATCCCTGTAACAGGTCCGCTCGGTATATTTGATCGACTCCATGGATTCAAACACCCAAGCCTCTTGGCTGATGAGTTGCAACGACGCTGCAAGAAATACCACGGCTCGTTATTCCAGTTATGGGTAGATAGATTGGTCAGCTACGAAGAGCTTGAGCTGGAGCGCAAGGTATCACAACATCTTTCATATCGTTGTGACCAAATTAGAAAAGATGCAGAGCGGCTACTTGGCTACCCCGTCAGTCCGCAAGTTATGCGAGTAATTCAGCAGTTTGCCTTAGTTCAGGCAGCGCTGATCACGGCCAATCATTTCGAGCTGTTGCCCTGGCAAGAACATCACTCCGAGGATGCAGTTAACTATTGTTTCAATCTCTGGCTAAAAAACCGTGGTCATGGCCTAGATACTGAAGATTATCGGTTGTTTAGCATGTTGAAAATGGCCATACCTGACTGGGGACCATACATTAGGACACTGGATAGTCGACTGAACTCTAGTGTTGGCTACAGCAGAACATATCAGGGAGAGTTGCAATGGTTGATCAAACCTGATGTGCTGAAACAAGTATTAGATTTGCGCCCTCATTATCGCTCACAGATACAGCGCCTAATAACAAAAAACTGGTTTCAATTCAACGACTTTGAAAGGTTCACTCTCAATATTGTTCGCGAGAAAAAAACAGCTCCCTATTTTGCCATCTGGCCAGAACGAATCAAAAAAGACCTAGCTGCATTGGGGGTGATTGAATGAATGTTCCTGTTTTCCCTGCACCACTAACCCTGTTGTGAGGTAGCAGCATGCAGACTGTTTTTATGCTTTTAGCACAATACGAGAAACCCATCGTACCGCTTAAAGAGATCTGTAGTGAGTACTTTGGTCTGTCATATCAAACAGCCAGACAGCGGGCAAATGCCGGGATGCTCCCCATTCCAACGTTCCGAACGAGCCAAAAGAGCGACTATCTTGTGCACCTGAATGACCTGGCCAGCTATATAGATCAGCAGAGAGAGAAAGAAGTTCGCAGGTTAACCGCGATCACAAAGATGGAGGCTCGAAGATAATCTTCTGGATGGGAAAGCCCGCTAGTCGCCTGTCTCTTATACAAAAATCCCCAAGCATCGCTTGGGGATTTTTTTGAACTTCTCTCCCATTCTGTGATCTGAACCTTTCATCGCTCTCTTCCCTGGTTCTAACATGCCCTTCACTCAACCGGCTCTCTGGGCGCAGGCACAGTTTGGTCACGCCAACCTTAACGACCCAAGACGCACCAGAAGACTGGTTGCCCTCGCCACTGCCCTTGCTCACCAACCAGGAGATTGCGTGTCACACCTTCCCCTCTCACCTGCTGATATGGAAGGCGCATACCGCTTCATTCGCAGCCCACATGTCAGTGCCGAGGCCATTGCCAACGCTGGCTTTGCCGTCACCGCCGCCCATGCCAGAGACCATTCCCTCTTGTTGGCACTGGAAGACACCACCGCTCTCACCTTCCATCATACCAGCGTCAAAGACCAGCTGGGCCACACCAACCAGGGCAGCAGTCGCGCCCTGCTGGCTCACTCCGTACTGCTGTTCGCGCCGCACGAGCGCAAGGTGGTGGGTTTGGCCGCCCGGCAAATCTGGACCCGGGATGTCAGCAAGCGAGGGCAGAGTCGACAACACGCCACCCGCCCCTATCAGGAGAAAGAGAGCTACAAATGGGAGCAAACCGCCAAAACACTCGCCACCCGGCTTGGCAGCACCCTGGCCAACGTTATCTCGGTCTGTGACCAGGAAGCGGATATCTACGAATATCTGCACTACAAGCAGAAAAATAATCAGCGCTTCGTGGTGCGCTCGATGCAAAGCTGCTGTATCAACGAGCACGACAACAAGCTCTACGACTATGCCAGGCAGTGCCAATCCGCGGGCTCCCGGGTGGTCAAGATACCCCAGCGGGTTGGCAGAAAAGCCAGAGAGGCCGTGCTCGACATCAAGTTTGCCAGGGTCACCCTGAAGGCCCGGCCAACAAGCGTAGCGAGCCGGATATTCCGCTCTACTACGTGGGATGCATCGAGCAGAGCGATGCAGCAGACCGGCTGGAGTGGCATCTGCTGACCAGTGAAGCGGTGACAAGCCCCGAGCAGGCCAGCGAGATTATCGGCTACTACGAGCGGCGCTGGCTCATCGAGGATTATCACAAGGTGTGGAAGAGTGCGGGCACGCGGGTCGAGGCGTTGAGGATGCAGAGCCGGGAGAACCTGACGCGTATGAGCGTCATCCTGGCCTTTATCGCGGTACGGTTGCTGCAGTTGCGATTTATCAAAGAGGAGCCTGCTGCGCAGGGAGAGAGCTGCAAAGGACTGCTGGGCACAAAGAGCTGGCAGCTGCTGTGGTTGAAGATGGAGAAGAGAGCCCTGCCGAATGAAGCCCCCGACATGGCGTGGGCGTACAAGAGCCTGGCGATACTGGGGGGCTGGAAGGACACCAAGCGCACGGGGCGAGCCTCGATAGCGGTGTTATGGGAGGGCTGGTTTAGGTTACAGGCTCTCCTTGAAGGCTATGAGCTGGCACTGTCTCTTGAGCATCAACAGTTGTGATCAAGAGACAGCCAAATTGGTCCCTTTTTTCATTCTGCTCTTTGTCTGTGGTCTGGGTCAGTTTATAGATGCTCCTACCTGCACAGCAAACAGCTCAAGAAAGACATATAGGCAGCACATTATGAGGATACAGCAACCCATGCTTCCTCCTCTTCACCCTTAAGGGCTGGATTGAGTATACTCAAATAGTCACCACTACCAACATAACATGTTGATAAAAGTGACTTTTGTATTTAAAGAACAATGTTGTTGGGACATATTCGCAAAGTAGACGAGAAGAGCAGAAAGACTTGAGAACAACACCTGTTTAAAGCCATTTTGGCAACCGCCTGCCCCATATCTGCCCCATGGAAATTGAAGCCCACGCCTGATAAGGGCTAGAAAAAGAATCTCACCAATCCAGCATGGGGGCGATGGAAAAACGCTGCGCCTGCATAAAAATCATCCGGGTTGGCTAAAGAAAGGGGCGGATTTTATCACAACGTGAAGCAGCCCCAGAAAATGAATTTTGTCGCCGCGCCATGCGAGGCCCTGTGATAGTATCCAGCTAATAGAAAGGGCAATTGCGCGATCATGAATCAAGACCAACTTTTACAACGAGCCGAGCGACTCTGTGTACAGCGAGGGATCCGCTTCACCCCGACCCGACGTCAGGTATTTCGCCTGCTGGCGGCACATGGCAACGCCATCAGCGCCTATGATTTGTTGGCCCAACTGCAGCAAACGGAAGCCAACGCCAAGCCGCCAACCGTCTACCGGGCACTCGATTTTCTGCTCGAACAGGGCTTTGCCCACAAGGTGGAATCGCTGAACGCATTTATCTTCTGCTGCCACTTCGATCACGCTCACCCGATGCAGTTGCTCATCTGCGATGACTGCGGCGAGGTGGTCGAGCTGCACGACACTGCGATCGATAGCGCGTTTTCCGAGCAGGCCCATCTGCATGGTTTTACTATTACCAATAAGACGATAGAGGCACATGGCCAATGTGCTCGCTGTACGCCCACTGTAGGAAGTCATCATGAAGGCTGATTTTGTAAATCCGTTCCTGCTCTCTCTGCTCAATGTGCTCTCTACCATGGCACAGCTGGAACTCAAACCGGGCAAACCGAAACGCAAGATGGACGAGCTGGCTCGCGGCGATGTCTCAGGCCTGATCGGCATGGTCGGCCCGCAGACCCGTGGCTCGCTCTCCATCAGCTTCGAAAAAGGGCTGGCGCTGGAGATCATGCGCCGCATGCTGGGGGAAGCTCCTGCCACCATCAATGAAGAGGTGACCGACATGGTGGGCGAGATCACCAACATGGTGACCGGCGGCGCCAAGCGGATGCTGGGCGAGAAGGGCTATGAATTTGACATGGCCACTCCGGTCATCGTCTCCGGCCCCAACCACACCATCACTCACCGCGCCGATGGCACCAAGATCATGATGCCTTTCGAATCTGATTTTGGTCGTGCCACCATCGAAATCTGCTTCGAGTAGTCACGATGTGGACTGCCTTGAAGTGGTTCTTTATCTGCTGGGCGTTGCTGCTGATCCTCTCTGATATCCATATCAGCACCTCCCTCTACAAATACGAAGACAATCGGGTGGTCATCAACTTCCCCCGCTGGCAAGCCAAAGCGCCGTGGGGCACCTTCGAATGGCACGCCGGGCGCGTTCAGACCCACTGGTACGGTCTGGATGGCAAACCCAAGCCGGAAGGTCCGCGCATCTAGTTCGCCTGCTCGAAGACCAATACTAAGAGGCCAGCATCAGCTGGCCTCTTTTGTTATGCGGACGGGTGAGTCACCTGTTTACGCTGCCTCGGCAGCCAGACCTCCGGCCGGCCGCACCAGCATGCCAAGCACACAGGCCAGCAGGGTTGGCATCAGCCAGGCGAGCCCCTTGTCAAACAGCGGCAGGAAGGCAAACGCCTCCATCTTCATGCCGGCAGCACCCAGCCCATCGAGACAGCCAAACAGGAAGGCCACCGCCAGCACGCAGCGAAACGTCAGGCGAGGACGACCAAAATAGCCCTTGAGGAAGGTGACCAGCACCAGCGCGATAGCGACCGGATAGATGGCCACCAGCACCGGAATGGAGAGACCGATCAACTCGCTCAAACCCACATTGGCCACCAGCGCGCAGAGCGCCCCCAGCAGCATGACCCAGTTGCGATAGGCCCAGCCCGTCAGGCCGTGGAAGTAGTCGGCACCAGCACAGAGCAGGCCAACCGCGCTGGTAAAGCAGGCCAGGGTGATGATGGCGGCCAGAATGAACTGACCCGGCTGGCCAAACAGGCTCAACACATAGGCGTTGACGATGGTGCCGCCATTGCTGATATCACTAGCGACGCCTTCAGCACTGTTGCCCAGATGAAAGAGCGAGATATAGACAGCCGACAGCCCGACCGCCGAGATCAAACCCGCGATGGTCAGATATTTGAACTGGCTGCGGTAATCCTCAATCCCCTTCTGGCGTAGCAAACCGATGATGAGGGCACCGAACATCAGGGATGCCAGGGTATCCATGGTGTTGTACCCCTCCAGCATGCCTTTGGTCAGGGCAGCGTCTATGTACTCGCCGCTGGCATCGGGCATGGAGCCCTGCGGCGCCATAAAGACCCCGACCGCCAGAATGAGCAGCATCACCATCAGCGCCGGCGTCAGGTACTTGCCGACCGCATCGAGCAGCTTGCCGCGATCGAGCGCCACCAGGATTACCAGCGCAAAGAAGCTCAGGGTATAGAGCAGCAGCCCCGCATGGCCGGCATCGCCGAGCCAGGGCTTGAGCCCCATCTCGTAGGCAACCAGACCGGTGCGGGGAATGGCGAACGCGGGCCCCATGATGATGTAGATGGCGATGGCCAGCGCAGTGGCGACGCCTGCCGGCAAATAGCGGGTCAGCTCGGTCCAGCCACCGGCACCACGCCCGGAGCTGCCCTTGGCCACCGCAATCAGAGTGATCAGCGGCAGCCCCACCGCCGTCAGCAGAAAACCGCACATGGCGGCGACCAGATGCTCACCGGCCATAAAACCGGCCAGCGGCGGAAAAATGATATTGCCTGCCCCCAAGTAGAAGGCGAACGTCATAAACCCCAATCCGAATACGTCGGACAACTTCAATGATTTCGTCAAACCCAACCTCATCTGCCTTATCAGCTTGTTCTTGTTGATTACACCCACTGCCTGGCAGATAACCTGACAACCATATGCTCGCTTCCCGCTCTCCCCGAGAATCGGATGAGGAGCGCCATCCTGAGCATAAAGAAGAGATATTTGATCTCAATCACACATTAATATCTTGAAACAATTTACTTGGCCAGAATTAATCACTGAATGGTCATCGCAGGGAAGTCGCAAAAGAGCGGGAGAGAGAAAGGAGGCCGCAGAGCATCCGGCATAAGTGCAGGAATTAACAAACAAAAGAGCCTGCACAAGGCAGGCTCTTTGGTCAGAGAGAGGGAAACTATCAGGCAGCTTCGGCGGCCAGCTTCTCGGCCGGGCGAACCACCATCCCTACCACGCAGGCCAGCAGGGTCGGCATCAGCCAGGCAAGGCCCTTGTCAAACAGCGGCAGGAAGGCAAACGCATCCATCTTCATGCCGGCAGCACCCAGACCATCCAGGCAGCCGAACAGGAAAGCCACCACCAGCACGGCGCGGAACACCAGACGCGGGCGACCGAAGTAACCCTTCAGGAAGGTGACCAGCACCAGCGCCACGGCAACCGGATAGATGGCAACCAGCACCGGAATGGAGAGGCTGATGAGCTGGCTCAGACCCACGTTGGCCACCACGGCGCAGATAACGCCCAGCAGCACGACCAGCTTCTTGTAAGCCATGCCGGTCAGATTGTGGAAGAAGTCGGAGCAGGCAGAGATCAGACCCACGGCAGTGGTGAAGCAAGCCAGAGTAATGATGGCTGCCAGAATGAACTGACCCGGCTGACCAAACAGGCTCAGCACATAGGCGTTGACGATGGCGCCGCCATTGCTGACATCGGTCGCCACGCCTGCAGCAGTGTTGCCCAGCTCGAACAGGGAGATGTAGACCACGGAGAGACCGATGGCCGAGATCAGGCCGGCAATGGCCAGATACTTGAACTGGCTCTGGTAGTCATTAATCCCTTTCTGGCGCAGCAGGTCGACGATCAGGGCACCGAACATCAGGGAAGCCAGGGTATCCATGGTGTTGTAGCCTTCCAGGATCCCTTTCACAAACGGGCTGTTCTGATAGTCACCGGCAGACTCCGGCATGGTGCCCTGCGGCGCCACGAATACCCCGATCGCCAGGGTCAGCAGCAGCAGCATCAGCACCGGAGTCAGGTATTTGCCGATGGCGTCCATCAGCTTGCCCTGATTCATGGAGACCAGCACGGCCACCCCGAAGAAGAGCACAGTGTAGGCAGCCAGACCCGCCTGACCCATATCGCCGATAAAGGGCTTGAGACCCATCTCGTAGGCCACCAGACCGGTACGGGGAGCCGCAAAGGCCGGGCCGATGATGATGTAGATGGCAACCGCCAGTGCAGTGGCTACGCCCGCAGGCAGCAGCTTGGTCATGCCAGCCCAGCCGTTACCGGCCTTGGCGACAGCAATGATGGTGATGAGCGGCAGGCCCACAGCGGTAACCAGAAAACCCAGCATCGCCAGAGAGAGGTGTTCGCCAGCCATGTAACCAGCGAGCGGCGGGAAGATGATGTTACCGGCGCCCAGGTAGAAGGCGAAGGTCATGAACCCCAATCCGAGAACGTCGGACAACGTGAGTGATTTCTTCAAGTTCAACCTCGTCTGTCTTGTAAATTATTGCTTGTTATAGTTTTTATCGGTCATTGACCAGTTTGTTCATATGGGTAAAAAAAAGAGCCCCGCTTGATTTTTCATCGCGACCAGTGGTTTTGGCTGGTCTGGAGCGGGTGCTCGATCTGGAACCAGCATAATGGCATGAAAAAATAGTTCAAGACGAAATTTACATCTTCAAATAGAAGGGGCTGGTCAGTTGGATATATCTGTCGGAATAGGCTCCATCAGCAGAATGGATCACAATATCCCCCCTTTCACACCTGTTTAATCCTCTGCCAAGTCGCAATAAAACACGATTTGCCTCTTTACCCTCTCTGGTGATAACAGCTGTATAACAAATGCCATGCAGATCATAATCCGCCGAGATGCATAAAATTTCATCAGCCATTGCCGTCGGCAGCACCAGTGCCACCTCGCCATTCGGAGCCAGCAGTCGGTCGCAGGCAGCCAGCAGCGCATGGCTGTCGAGGGCGCCGGTATGGCGAGCCATCGCCCGAGCCGGGTCGCTGAATGACTGGCCTGCCACGAAGTAAGGGGGATTGGAGACAATCAGATCGTAAGGGTCGGCCTGATACCCCTGCACCGCGCTTTCGATGATGGCCACGCGATCAGCCCAGGGGGAGGCAGCGACGTTCTCTCTGGCCTGGATCACTGCATCACTATCCAGCTCCACCCCGTCGATCTGGCAGTCAGATCTGCTGCGCTGGGCCAGCATCAGGGCGATGAGGCCGCTGCCGGAGCCGATATCGAGCACCCGTCGCGCCTGTTCGACCGGGGCCCAGGCACCGAGCAGGATGCCGTCGGTGCCCACCTTCATGGCGCAGCGATCGTGATTGATATGGAACTGTTTGAAGGTAAAACCGCGACTACGCCCCATCTGGCCCCCGTCATCTGCAAAAATGGTTGGCGATTATAGCGACTAAGCCACACTCGCCATAGGAGCCGACGAGATAATCGCCTATAATCTGCCGTTTCCTTAATGACCGAGTATTGCCATGAGCCAGTCCTTTGATGATTTCGACCTGCACCCTGCCCTCAACCGGGCTTTGGCCGAGATGGGATTCACCCGCCCCACTACCATCCAGCAGATGGTACTGGAGCCAGCCCTGGACGGCCGCGATATTCTGGCATCCGCTCCGACCGGTACCGGCAAGACCGCCTCTTTCCTGCTGCCGGCGCTCCAGCACCTGCTGGACTTCCCGCGCCGCAAGCCGGGCCCCTGCCGCATGCTGATCCTGACCCCGACCCGCGAGCTGGCGCTGCAGGTCACAGCCCACGCCAAGGCGCTGGCGGCCCACACCAACCTCAGCATCGAAACCATCATCGGCGGCGTCAGCCATGAAGAGCAGCTGCCTGCCCTGACCAAAACCACCGACATCGTGGTGGCCACCCCGGGCCGTCTGCTCGAGTACATCGAGAAAGAGGAGTTCGAGAGCCACGACATCGAGGTGCTGGTGCTGGATGAAGCGGACCGCATGCTGGACATGGGCTTCATCAAGGATGTGAACCGCATCGTGGCAGAGGCGCGCTACCGCAAGCACACCATGCTCTTCTCCGCCACTCTGGAAGGGGCTGGCCTTGAGAAGTTCGCCAGCGAAATCCTCAACGATCCGGTGGAGCTGCACGCCGAGCCGCCGCGCAGCGAGCGTCGCCCCATCACCCAGTGGATCCATCTGGCCGATGACGCCACCCACAAGCTGGCGCTGCTGACCCATATCCTGAAAAACCCGGAGACCCAGAAGGCGATCATCTTCGTCAAGACCCGCGAGCGTCTGGCGGAGCTCTCCGGCCAGCTGCAGGCGGCAGGCATCTCCTGCGCCTGGATCCGTGGCGAGATGGAGCAGAGCAAGCGTATCGAGTCGATCCGCAAGTTCCACGAAGGTGAAGTGCCCTTCCTGATCGCCACCGACGTCGCCGCCCGCGGCATCGACCTGCCGAACGTCAGCCATGTCATCAACTACGACATGCCCTACGGCGCCGATGTCTACGTCCACCGGATCGGCCGTACCGGTCGCGCCGGCAACCGTGGCTGCGCCATCAGCCTGGTGGAAGCCCACGACATGGCGATGGTCGCCAAGATCGAACGCTACACCGAGGAGCGCCTCAAGCGCCGGGTGATCGACGAGCTGCGCCCGAAACACAAAGAAGCGCGGGTACCGGTGAAGAAGAAAAAGCCGGTCGACAAGAAGAAGTCCGCCAAGAAGAAAAAGAAGAAGTGATCGCCTAGCGATAAAGAGAAGGGCCATCCCGCGGGATGGCCCTTCTGCATTCTATGTATCTGGCCAATCGGAGCTGTATTGCTCCGGGCTCGCCACCGCCGTTGCAGGGCTATTTGCAGCCAGAACGACTCACTATAAATTTAATTTATGGGTTTTAGCTGAATGACCTAACCAAAACTTATAGTGAACCTCATCCGATCATCAGGGCATCAATCTGCCCGTCAGACGCCCTGTCGGGCCATCGCCCGATCCGGGCAACGAATCCCCCCTGAATGCAGCCGGCCTGTCAGGCCACCGTCTTGCGCATACCGATATGGGGGATATCGTCCTCGACATATCCCTCCCCTTCAGCCACAAAACCGTGCTGGCCATAGAAGCCCTGCAGATGGGCCTGCGCCCCCAGCCAGATGCTGTGGGTCGGCCAGCGTGCCTCGCACGCCTTGACCGCCTCGCCGATCAGCTGGTGACCGAGACCACCGCCGCGCGCCTTGGGTGAAGTCACCACCCGACCGATGGCGGCACCGCTCTCATCGCCGATGCCGGGCGCCATGATCCGCGCATAGGCGGCCAGCAGCTCGCCCTGATAGCCGAGCAGGTGCCAGACCCCTTCGCGGCGATCGAGCCCGTCCAGATCCTGAAAGGGGCAGGTCTGCTCCACCACGAACACCTCGGCCCGCAGCGCCAGCAACTCATACAACTCGTCAGTGGTCAGTTCAGACCAGGGTTTCAGGATCCAGTTCATCGGCAACTCCTTATCAGTTCGGCCTGCCAGCATAATCGTGGCGCCAGTGCCCTGCATTAACCTTTGTTAAGTTCTTTCAGCCGTTTGCGAATGCGGCTCAGGCTGACTGGCTGGCGTGATGCCGAGATGGACTGTATGAAAGGTCTGAAATCTGGTGGCCACACTGCCCCTCATGGCGCATCGGCGACACTACTCCTTGTTAAGCGCTTTCAACCGCTTGCGAATGCGACTAAGACTGATGGGAGTAATGCCGAGATAGGCGGCGATCTGGTGGTCGGGCACTCTGGCATCGAGTGCGGGAAAGCTGTCGAGAAAGTGCTGGTAGCGCGCCTGCGGGCTGCCGGTCAGCAGCAACTGCTCCTTCTCCTCCTTGATACGCAGCTGCACCTCCAGCAGGTGCTGGTACCAGCGCGGCCAGCCGGGCAGCTGGCGCAAGTCGGCCAGACTGAACAGCTGCAGACGGCAGGGCTCCAGCGCCTCCACGCTGTAGCGGGCAGGCTCGCCACTGAGCAGGTGGTGAAAGTCGAGAAACTCGTCCCCCTCCCAGTAGAACTCCTTGATGTACTCGCGGCCATCCTCCAGCACCAGCTTGGCCCGCAGCAGCCCCTGCTCCACCCTGACCAGCAGATCCGGGCTGTCGCCGGCGTGCCATAGGCAGCTTTTCGGGCTGAGGGTCAGCGGGCGGGCAAAAGAGAGGAGGCGCGCGGCCTCCTCTCTATCTGCAACCTGCGCCCAATCGAAGGGGGGTCTGTCAGTCAGCATGATTAACCGCGACGCTGACGCACGGCTTCAAACAGGCAGACGCCGGTCGCTACCGAGACGTTGAGGCTGGATACCGCCCCCGCCATCGGGATGCTCACCAGCTCGTCGCAGTGCTCGCGGGTCAGACGGCGCATCCCCTTGCCCTCGGCGCCCATCACCAGCGCCATCGGGCCGGTCAGTTTGGCCTGATAGAGGTCGTGATCGGCCTCGCCAGCAGTGCCGACGATCCAGACGCCGCGTTCCTGCAGCTCGCGCAGGGTGCGAGCCAGGTTGGTAACCTGGATCAGCGGCACCACTTCAGCGGCGCCACAAGCGACCTTGCGCACGATCGGGGTCAGGCCGGTGGCCTTGTCCCGCGGCACGATCACCGCGTGCACCCCGGCGGCATCGGCGCTGCGCAGGCAGGCGCCGAGGTTGTGCGGGTCAGTCACGCCATCCAGCACCAGCAGGAAGGGCTGGCTCTGTTGTGCCGCCAGCTCGTCCAGCAGGCTGGCCAGATCGTGCTCGGCGAGCTTCGGCGCTTCGATCACCTTGGCCATGATGCCCTGATGATTGTTGCCTTCCGCTTTGTCATCAAGGGTCTTGCGGTTCACGTTCTGCACCTTGAGGCCGAGGGATTCCAGCTCGGCCAGCAGGGGTTGCAGCCGGTCGTCATCCCGCCCCTTGAGGGCCCACACTTCGATGAAACGCTCGGGAGTGCGCTCCAGCAGCGCGGTAACAGCGTGAATGCCGTAGATCAGTTCAGTACTCATTTAGTGCTCTTGGCCTTATCGCGAGCTTTTTTGCCCGGTCGTCTGTTGCTGGGTTTGGCACGGCCACCCTTGGCGGGTTTGCCGCTATCCTTGCCATCTTTCTCTTTGCGCTTTTCGTGGCGCTCGGCGCTCTTGGCCTTCTCTTTCTTGATCTCGGCCTGCTTGCGCGCCATCTCTTTGGCGTTCTTGCCGGTGGCCTTGAGGGGCTCTTCCACCATCACGAAGTCGATCTTGCGATCGTCCAGATTGACGCCCATCACCTTGACCCGCACCTTGTCACCCAGACGGTAACGGCGGCGGAAGTTCTCGCCAATCAGCTGCTGGTGCAGCGGGTCGAACTGGTAGTAGTCGTTGGTGAGGGTACTGACGTGCACCAGACCGTCGATGTGGATCTCGGCCAGACGCACGAAGAAGCCAAAGCCGGTGACGCTGGCGATGACGCCGTCGAACTCGTCACCCACGTGATCCAGCATGTACTCGCACTTGAGCCAGTCGGCCACATCGCGAGTGGCATCGTCGGCACGGCGCTCGGTCATGGAGCAGTGCTCGCCCATCGGATCCACTTCTTCCAGCTGGTAGTGGTAACCACCGCTCGGAGTCCACTTGTGGCGCAGGTTGGCCTGCTGCTCTTTGGCGGTCTGATACTTGATCGCGCGGTGCAGGATCAGGTCGGGGTAGCGACGGATCGGCGAGGTGAAGTGAGCGTAGGACTTCAGGGCCAGACCGAAGTGACCGATGTTGTCGGCCTGATAGATGGCCTGACGCATGGAGCGCAGCAGCATGGTGGAGAGCAGCTCCGCATCGGGGCGCCCTTCAAACTTGGCAGCCAGCTCGGCGAAGTCCTTCGGCTCGGGCTCAAGACCGCCCTTGAGCTCCAGACCGAGTTCGGCCAGGAAGTCACGGAAACCGGTCAGACGCTCTTCACCCGGACGGTCGTGCACCCGGAACAGGGCGGCAGCTTCGTTCTTCTCGATGTAACGGGCGGCAGCCACGTTCGCCTGGATCATGCACTCTTCGATGATCTTGTGGGCGTCGTTGCGCACCAGCGGCACGATGCGGTCGATCTTGCGCTGGGCGTTGAAGATGAAGCGGGTCTCCTCGCTCTCGAACTCCACCGCGCCGCGCTGATGACGGGCATGCTTGAGCGCCTTGTAGAGGTTGTTGAGCTCCTCGATATGGCCCACCAGCGGGTCATACTGCTGACGCAGCTTGGGATCCCCGTCGAGGATCGCCGCCACCTTGGTGTAGGTCAGACGGGCGTGGGAGTTCATTACCGCTTCGTAGAACTTGTAGCCGGACATACGGCCAGAGGCGGAGATGGTCATCTCGCACACCATGCAGAGGCGGTCAACCTGCGGGTTGAGCGAGCAGAGGCCGTTGGAGAGCACCTCCGGCAGCATGGGCACCACGAACTCGGGGAAGTAGACCGAGTTGCCACGCTGATAGGCTTCGGTGTCGAGGGCTGTGCCCGGCTTCACATAGGCGGAAACGTCGGCAATGGCAACCCACAGGCGCCAGCCACCGCCACGTTTGGCTTCGCAGAAAACGGCGTCATCGAAGTCGCGGGCATCTTCCCCGTCGATGGTGACCAGCGGCAGAGCACGCAGGTCGATACGACCCTCTTTCGCCTTCTCCGGCACCTGCTCGCCGAGACCGGCAACCTCTTTGGTCACCTCTTCCGGCCAGGTGTGCGGAATGCCGTGGGTACGCAGGGCGATTTCGATCTCCATGCCGGGCGCCATGTTCTCACCCAGCACCTCCAGCACGGTACCGACCGCGTTGAAGCGGGCAGTGGCGCGCTGGTTAATGCGCACGACCACGACCTGGCTCTGGCGAGCCCCCTTGTTCTCCCCTTCCGGGATGATGATGTCCTGACCAATGCGGCTGTCATCCGGCACCACGAAACCGACGCCGTTCTCGACGAAGTAACGGCCGACGATATCCGCCTCGCGGGATTTGAGCAGACGCACCAGACGCGCTTCCTGACGCCCCTTGCGGTCGATTTCGGTCGGCTGCACCAGCGCATAGTCGCCGTGCATCAGACGCTGCATTTCACGGTTGTTCAGATACAGATCCGGGCCACCACCCTCGGGACGCAGGAAACCGAAGCCATCCTTGTGGCCGAGTACATAGCCTTTCACCAGATTCAAGCGATCCGGCAGGGCGTAACACTGGTTGCGCGTGAAGACCAGCTGTCCATCGCGCTCCATGGCACGCAGACGGCGACGCAGGGCTTCCAGTGGCTCTTCATCGGTCAGCTTGAGAACCTGGGCCAGCTCTTCCCGTGACATGGGTTTTTCGTGGCCCTTGATGAGGTCGAGGATCATCTCGCGACTGGCGATGGGATTCTCGTATTTTTCGGCCTCGCGTTCGAGGAAAGGATCTTTTTGAGACATAAGCAGGCCTTAGGGTAGGTGGTAACGGTGCCATTATATCGGAGGGGGGGGCGAATGGCATCCATCGACTGCCTTTTGGCCAATCTCTCTGTCATACTATCTTCAGTTCGCTGGCATGATGAGACACAGAACTCATGAGTAAGGACACATTTGCCCAATCTGCCGCCTATCTCAAGCAGGCAGTTCCCCTGATGATCAAGTACCAGATCCCCACGACGCCGGATAACTATCACCTCTGGTACAACTACGTTGCGGCCAGCATGCCCGAGCTCAATCAGGCGATCGATCAGGCGGTCAAGCTGCAGGGCACCTGCTCCCTCACCACCTGCGAGCGCCTCTATCACCAATATCTGGCGGCTCAGGACGAGAAGCAGATGGAGGCGATGAAGCTCAACCTCGCCGCCATGGCAAACGAGCTGGGCCACTCCATGCAGGATGCCATCTCGGATACCGGCATGTTTCAGGAGATGCTCGACAAGAGCTTCGACAAGCTGAGCCGTATCGACGACGAAGGCTTCAGTCTGGAAGACACCATGGGGATCCTGCGTGATCTGGTGCGCGAGTCGCGGGATGTGCGCATGTCGACCATGCACTTTCGCAACCAGCTCAGCAATGCCGAGAAGGAGATCAAGGAGTTGCGGGCTGCACTCAACGAGACCCGCAAACTGGCCAACGAGGATGCCCTCACCAGCCTGCTCAACCGACGTGCCTTTGATCTCGAACTGGAGAGCCTGATCCGCAGCCAGCAGCCCTTCTCACTGATCCTTGCCGACATCGACCGCTTCAAGAACTTCAACGACGAATATGGTCACCTGCTTGGCGATCAGGTGCTGCGCGCCTTCAGCAAGCGGCTGCGCGATGCCTGCAAGGAGGGCGTGACTGCCTATCGGCTGGGTGGCGAAGAGTTCGCCATGCTGGTGCCCCATCGCAATCTGGCGCTGACCAGACAGATGGCTGAGAGCATGCGCCGCGCCATCGAACGGATGTCGATTCTGGATCGCAAGTCAGGCCGACGCATCGATCACATCAC
Source organism: Aeromonas lacus (assembly GCF_000764665.1). Taxonomy (GTDB): domain Bacteria; phylum Pseudomonadota; class Gammaproteobacteria; order Enterobacterales; family Aeromonadaceae; genus Aeromonas; species Aeromonas lacus. The sequence goes on from NZ_JRGM01000141.1 coordinate 16,443, forward strand.
CGCCTCGTTCGGCGTGGGCGAGTTCAACGGTCAGGAGAGTGCCGACTGTCTGGTCGAACGAACCGACAAGCTGCTCTACAAGGCCAAAGAGCTGGGCCGTAACAGGGTCATGCCACTCCCCTCCTGAGAGCCGTCGAATTGCCGGATCTTCCCCAATAGAAAAGCCAGTCAGGTCACTGACTGGCTTTTCTTCATCCCTTCCCAGTGCCGCCAGGGTTTCCGGAACCAAGGCGGCACCAATCAGACGATTACTGTTGGGCCTCTGTGACCCCTTCCACTTTCACTTCGACACGGCGATCCGGAGCCAGGCAGACGATCAGCTCGCGCTTGGACTTGCTGACGCAGCTGTCGCCGGTAACCGGGGAAGCCTTGCCACGCCCTTCCACATTGACCTTGCTGGCCGGGATCCCTTTGCCAACCAGATAGTTGGCAACGGTCTGGGCACGCTGCTCGGAGAGCTTCTGGTTGTAGGAGTCAGAGCCAATGCGGTCGGTGTAACCGATCACGGTAGCGACGCCATCCTTCGGACGCGCAGACTCAATCTGGCTGTAGAGGTTGTCCAGAGCCTCGCTGGCTTTCGGTTTCAGCGTTGCCTTGTTGAAGTCAAACAGCACGTCGGAGCTCAGGGTGAACTGCTTCTCGACAATAACAGGCTCGGGTGCTGGTGCCGGCGCAGGAGCAGGTGCGGCAACCACAGGAGCAACCTGACCGAAGCGATAGACAGCACCCAGCGAGAGCAGGCCGTTGTCCATACGCAGACCGGTGTCGTCACGGCTGCCATACGGAGTGGAATATTGATACTCGAGGCGAGCAGCCCAGTCGCGGTTGAAGGCATATTCAGCACCCAGAGCACCTACGACAACAAAGCGGCTGTCATCCTTGAAGACATCGCTCTTGGCATCCGCCCAGCCATAACCACCACCAACGCGGCCATAGAGATCCAAGCTATCGGTCACCGGGAAGCCCAGTTTGAGGGTCAACTGCGCCAGCTGTGCAGTGACTTCATCACTGAATGCTGCCCCGCTTTTCACCGCATCGTATTTATATTTACCCAGGTAGTCATAGCCCAGCTCGATCCCCAAGTTCTTGTTGACCTGATAGCCACCAAACACACCGGCGCCCAGAGCATCATTGGTCTCATTGCCAAGAGTCAAAGCGTTGCTTTCATCAATGCCATAGAAGTTAGACCAGCCCAGTTTGGCACCGCCATACCAGGTGTTGTCCTGACCGGCCGCCTGTGCGTTGGCAGCGAGCAAACCGGTAACCAGTAAGGTAATCAATGATTTTTTCATGTCTTAGCCTCTGCAACTTTATGTAGGAGGAGGTTGATTGATATCACCTCGTCTTATAGGCGCAATCGCACAAACACGATCGCAGCATATCAACGTTAGCCTATTTTCAAGTATCTGATATCAATTAACAAATAACACTTTAACTCAATGACATCACAAAAACAGCAACAAATGTCTGTTATTTGACCAAGAAAGGGATGAATGCATCATTCTGCGGGGAAACGGGCCAGCCTGTCGCTGGCCCGGAAGGGGTGTTACTGACGGATGAACTCGTAGTTCTGCTCGATAAAATCGGCCACACGCTGACCCAGAACTTTATGCACGGTACGAGTCGGGTGCACCTGATCCCAAAACATGTTGCCCTCGCAATTGGCCGTCATTGCCGCCCGCATCAACTCGGGGCTGACAACTGCCTGCGCCAGGATCGGGTTGCTCACAATGGCAAGCTGCTCCGGCAGCGTCAGCGCCGCCGCTTTCGGCATCTTGGCAAAGGGCTTCCAGACATAGCCACCGCCGTAGCAGGCATGTTCGATATCGCTGAGCCCGAACTGCTGCGGGTCGCGCACCATCTCGTCAAACTGCTTGTCTACTTCGAACAGCTTCACGATGCCAAGAGGGGCAAGCTCGTTGGTGAGCGCCTGCAAACGCTGGTTATGGTATTTGGCCACATGACGCACCTTGTCGACCACCTTCATGCTGTGAGCCGACGGGGTCTGCCCCAGATCAGGAATGTTGAACAGCAGTATCTGTTTGGCCCCATTTAAAACCAGATTATTCGCGGCGGCCTGAATGGTGGCGACCACCCGATCCGCATCCTTCTCCTTGTTCCAGCCATAGGCCAGATAGTCGTTGGCCCCTACCCAAATCACCACCAGATCATCGGGGCGGAACTTGTCTTTTTTCAGAAACTGTTTGATCTCGTACTCAAGGTTGTTGATCACCTGATACTTGGGATCCCAGGACCAGAAGCCAAGCCAGCCATTCAGGGGGCCAAGGTGGTTATAGGCCACCGCAGTGGCACCGCCTTCAGCCTCGTTGGCCAGCTTAAGCCCCAGGAAATGCTCTTGTTGCAACACTTCCAGCCAGACTGGCCCATTACTGAAACGCCCCTTGAAATAGGGGGGACTGGAGGGTAGATACCCTTTCATCTTCTGGTACATTTTGCCGGTATCGGAGAGGCTGTCGCCAAACATCACGATACGGGAAAAGGCAGGACGCTCGACCGCCTGAACGGTCAATGCCATCAACCCCAATAAACAAACAAGCCACTTTTTCATTTTGTTATTCTCATTGTTCGGCAAGGGTTACCCCTGCTCGCTTTCCTCGAACGGAGATCTCTTTGGGAAGAGACAGATCTCCACTGACGCCTGATCAAGACGACAGATTAGCGATCTGGCTAAACCTTCACCTACCCTTTCGCGCAATAGAATCGATTGCGCTCACAAAACATGTGCTCTCTTCTCCCATTTTTAACCCGCTTCGAGTCCGGTCGCTGTCGAAAAAAGCGCGCATTTTTTGATTTATCACCTTCTCGCAAATAAAACGGATGCTTTCACGCTTGTTTCACGCCCCCCTCTGCACAATGCCCCCATCCCAACGACAGGAGTATGAAATGAACAAAGCAAGCGCAGCCATTATCGGAATGTTGACCCTGATGTCCGTATCCTCTTTCGCCATGGCGGCCTACACGGGCCCGATGGAGCAGAACAAGGTCTCCGTGGCGCAACTCAAGGATCTGGCCGATGACAGCTGGGCCACGCTGGAGGGCAAGCTGGTCAAGCACCTCGGCGGTGAAAACTACCTGTTCCGCGACGAGAGCGGCGAAGTAGAGGTCGAAGTGGACGAGAAGGTATGGCGCGGCACCGAGGTCGGACCGGACGACCTGATCCGCATCCGTGGCGAGGTGGACCACAGCTGGAACAAGACCGAGCTTGATGTGGAAAGCCTGGAGAAGGTGGGCGCGGCGCCCAAGGCCAAAGGTGGCTTCATCGCCAAGTAAGGCCGGGATTACCCCTGACTGACCAGACGTAAAAAAGGGCGCTGTTGAAAGCGCCCTTTTTCATTTTCCGTTCTACCGCTGCGACCCGTTAACCGGAACGGCTGGCAAATGTTCGCTTGAACCCCTTCTCGGCCTGATTGACCTTGTAGAGATAGCGACGCGCCTCCGCCTTGGGATGCTGCTCGGTCAGCACCTGATACACCGCCTCGGGTGAGAGCTGGTTGATCATGCCGGGCGCCGCCTTGCGATCGCTGGAGAAGGTGTTGAGCACCCCGCCAGCCCCGCCGTTATAGGCGGAGATCACCGCATAGCGACGAGATTGGGGATCCTGAATATCCGACAGATAGACGGTCTGCAGCAGATGCAGATAAGCCGTCCCGACATCGATGTTGTAGGCCGGATTGAACAGGTCTTCCCGGGTCGGTTGACCGCTCTTGCCCTTGACCCGCACGTAGACATCACGCCCAGCCGTCGCCGGGATCACCTGCATCAGGCCGTAGGCATTGGCATGGCTCACCGCATAGGGGTTGAAACTGCTCTCGGTCTTGATCACCGCATAGATCAGACTTTCAGAGACCCCGTATTTGCGGGAGGCTTCACGGATCAGGCTGGCGTACTTGTAGCCCCGTCTGTCTTCGTGGTTGGCCACCATGGGGATATCAACGAAAAAGATGGTGCGAATACCAAGGGTACGCTTCTTCATCGCCGTGTTGAGCAGGTAGTCGGCGTAACGTTCGGCACGCCAGGATGCCCGAATGGGCTGACGCTGATTGTCCACCACCTGGCCATAAAGAAAAGGCTCACCGCCGGGCATGATCTCGCGGTCGGAGTAAAGATCCACTTCGGCCGGATCGTCCGGTGTCAGCAGGGTCTCGACAATGGCGCGACGCAGGTGAGCACGGGGATCTATGCCAGATACCGTCTCGACCATGATATGGCCACTGGAGAAGTCGATGTGGGCACGGCTCTTGTACTGATCCGTGTATTTGACGTAGTCATACTTGCCCGCAAACAGCGCCTCTCGTCCCCATATTTCGTTCACGTTATGGGAGAGCGCACTGATCATGTGTTCGAAGCCGCGGATGTCCTTGCCGTTGACGAGATCGTCATCCTCATTCCCGCTGGGCTTGGGAGAAGATGAACAGGCAGAGAGAAACAGCAGGGTGCACAGCAGCCAGAAAATTCGGCCCATAGGATCCTCAAACAGGGCGGCAGTGCCGCCCATCATTCATATGCCGCGAGTAAACAAGGGGAGGCTGACCACCTTTGGCTCCACTCCCCGCTCACAGGTACTACAGCTCGATTGCTTACTGGCTGGGAGGGGTATAACCCTCGATCTGCACTTCACCCGCGTCAAACAGGTAGCTGACCATCTCTTTTTCCAGCAACTGACGATGCTCAAGATTCATCATATTGAGCTTTTTTTCGTTGATCAGCATCACCTGCTTCTTCTGCCACTCGGCCCAGGCTTCCTTGCTGATGTTGTCAAAAATCCGCTTGCCGAGTTCACCCGGGTAGAGTTGAAAATCCAGGCCCGGGCCCTCTTTTTTCAGGCGTTGGCAAAATACAGTACGGCTCATGTTGACCTCTATGGTTGTAGCTCCGGATAGGCGAGCAGACGGGCCGTGGCGGCCGCCAGCCCCACCTCGGCAGGATGGCGTAAGTTATACCAGAGTCGGTTATCTGCTTCCATGAGGCGCAGCGCTGGCGCCGCCTCAATCTCGATCAGCAGCGGCTGGATATCGAGGTGGAAGTGACTGAATGTATGGCGAAAACCGGCCAGTTCCCGATAACCGTGATGACTCAGGCCAAGGGACGCCAGCAGACCCTCCACTTCCGCCTGCGAGGCGACCTGCGGGAAGCAGTAGAGCCCACCCCAGATCCCCTGCGGCGGTCGCTTCTCCAACAGCAGTTCGTCGCCATGACGGATCAGCAGCATGATGCCATCTCGGGCCGGAATGCTCTTCTTCGGCTTGCTGTTGGGATAGGCAGTCGGGTTGCCTTGCGACAGCCCCTGGCAATCGGCCCGCACCGGGCAACGCTCGCAAGCAGGCTTGCTGCGGGTGCAGATCGTTGCCCCGATATCCATCATCGCCTGATTGTATTGCGCCACACCCAGCTTGGGCGTGAGCCGGATGGCGATCTCCCACAGCTCGTTCTCCACCTGTTTTTGGCCGGGCCAGCCCGGTAGCGCCAGCCAGCGGGTGAGTACCCGCTTTACGTTGCCATCAAGAATGGCGTGAGGCTGACCGAGGGAGAGCGACAGCACAGCACCGGCGGTTGAACGACCAATGCCCGGCAGCGCCATCACCTCGTCAAAGCGCTCGGGAAAGAGGCCGTGATGGTGATCGCGGATCTGCTGGGCCGCCTTGTGCAGGTTGCGGGCACGGGCGTAGTAGCCAAGCCCGGTCCAGTGGTGCAGCACCTCATCGACGGGGGCATCGGCCAGCGCCACCACATCGGGAAAGCACGCCATAAAACGCTGGTAATAGGGGATCACGGTAGCGACCTGAGTCTGCTGCAGCATTATCTCCGAGACCCAGACCCGGTAAGGAGTCTTCGCCTGCTGCCAGGGCAGGCTCTTGCGGCCATGAAGCTCGTACCACTCCAGAACCCGGCTTGCGAAGGTTGATTGATTCACGTTGTTCTCATGTCGTTGATATAAAGGGAACTCTGCGGTTCCTTCGGCTCATTTTGGCTGTTCGGTAGTAAAGCAATTGCGCAATACAGAGCCAGCCATCTGGAGCGGCAGGGTACGGCCTCGTCACGCCCAAGTCAAAGCTCTGCTGACACACTCGATTACCCCACATTTTCCCGGTCACGGCCGGGCAGCAATGCAGTAACAAAGACGATATACTCGGCCCCACGATTGTTGATGGGAGAGATGGTTTGCAGACTTATCTGGTTGGGGGCGCAGTGCGGGATCGCCTGCTGGGATTGCCGCAGGGCGACAGGGATTATCTGGTGGTCGGCGCCACCGTGGAGCAGATGCTGGCGCTGGGCTTTACCCAGGTCGGTCGCGACTTTCCTGTCTTCCTCCACCCCAAAACCCAGCAGGAGTACGCCCTCGCCCGCACCGAACGCAAACAGGGTCAGGGCTACACCGGTTTTGTCTGCCATGCCGCCCCCGACGTGACGCTGGAGCAGGATCTGTTGCGCCGGGATCTCACCATCAACGCCATCGCCGAGGATGATCAGGGCCAGCTCCATGATCCCTACGGTGGCATCAAGGATTTGGAAAAACGGCTGCTGCGCCACGTCTCCCCCGCCTTTGCCGAAGACCCGCTGCGCATCCTGCGGGTCGCCCGCTTCGCCGCCCGCTTCCACGCCCAGGGCTTTGTCATCGCGCCAGAGACCCTCGCCCTGATGAGCAAAATGACAGCGGCTGGCGAGCTGGCCCACCTCACGCCGGAGCGAGTCTGGAAGGAGCTGGAAAAAGTGCTGCTGGGGCCAACCCCACAGATCTTCTTCGAGGTGCTGCGCCAGTGTGGCGCCCTCAAGGCACTCTTCCCCGAGATCGATGCCCTGTTCGGCGTCCCCGCCCCGGCCAAGTGGCACCCGGAGATCGACACCGGCATCCACACCCTGATGGTACTGGAGCAGGCGTGCCGGATCTCCCCGGAATTGACCGTCCGCTTTGCCGCCCTCTGCCACGACCTTGGCAAGGGAGTAACCCCCAAGGAGTTCTGGCCCAGCCATCACGGACACGGCCAGAAGGGGCTGCCGCTTATTCGCGCCCTGTGCGAGCGGTTCAGGGTACCCAATGAGTGCCGGGATCTGGCGCTGCTGGTGAGCGATTTGCACACCCACATCCACATCGCCTTTGAGCTCAAGCCCGCTACCCTGCTCAAGGTGTTCGACAAGGCTGATGCCTGGCGCCGCCCCGAGCGCTTTGCCCAGCTGCTGGATGCCTGCCGCGCCGACTTCCATGGCCGCACCGGTTTCGAGGAGAGGGTCTACGCCGAGCCGGACTACGTGGCCGAAGCGTTGGCAGCCGCCCAGGCAGTGCCGGTAAAAGAGATAGTGGCTGCCGGTTACAAGGGGGAAGAGATCAAGGAGCAGCTCGCCAAAAAGCGGACCGATGCCATCAGCCGCATCAAGGATGAGTGGACCTTTATCGAAGAGTAACCTCGGCCCCATAACAGACGGCCGCCCTGATGATGAGCTCCGCAAGGAGGGCATCGCCAGGGCGGCCGTTTTGCATCCAGGTTTACCTGTGACAGGGCGTTAACCCCCTGCTGATACCGTTATGCCGGACCAATTCGCTCCATCAGGCTCATATGGGATGAGCCATCGTGGCGCTTGAGGTTCTGGCGATACTCGAACTGGCGCTGGCTCTCCTGCTTGAGCCCCAGCATCAGCGAATAGCACATCGCCAGCATGATCACCGAGAAGGGCAGCGCGGCTATGATGCTGGCAGCCTGCAAGGCTGCCAAGCCGCCTGAGACCAGCAGGATGGCGGCAACCAGCCCCTGTCCCAGCCCCCATACGGCACGGTGCAGTACCGGCGGCTCCTGATCACCGATGGAGAGCAGGGTCGTAATCACCAGCGTGCCCGAGTCACTGGAGGTGATGAAATAGGTGCAGATAAGCAGGGTCAGCACGGCCTTGGCAATCCAGCCGAAGGTCTCCCAGTGCAGCAGCTCGACCGTCTTGTAGAGGGCCAGCGTCACATCCTGATTGACCGCCGCGACCACGCCGCCACCGCCAAACAGCTCCAGATTCATCGCCGTACCGCCAAACACGGTCAGCCAGAACATGCCGAGCAGCGAGGGAACCAACAAGACACCGAGCACGAACTCGCGGATGGTGCGCCCCTTGGAGATGCGGGCGATAAACATGCCGACAAACGGCGCCCAGGCAATCCACCAGCCCCAGTAAAACGCCGTCCAGCTCGACTGCCAGGCCGAGGTGCCATTGGCTTCGGTGTTGGTCCAGAAGCTCAGCTTGACGATGTTCTGCAGGTAATCACCGATGTTCTGCACGTAGGCGTTGAGGATATAGGTGGTCGGCCCCAGCACCAGAAAGAGCGCGAGCACGAACACGCTCAACCAGATATTGAGCTCGGAGAGGATCTTCACCCCGCGCCCGACCCCGGAGACCGCCGAGAGGGTGGCGATCAGGCTGATGCCACCAATCAGCCAAAGCTGGTTCGTTTGCGATACTTCCATGCCAAACATCTGGTTGAGGCCGGTGTTCATCTGGGAGACCCCTAGACCGAGGGAAGTCGCCACCCCGAACACGGTGCCGAACACCGCCAGTACATCGGCCGCATGGCCCCAAAAACCGTAGATGCGCTCGCCGAGGATGGGGTAAAGCACAGAGCGGATCGCCAGCGGCAACTTGCGGCGATAACTGAAAAAGGCCAGCGACAGGCCGACGATCACATAGATTGCCCAGGGGTGCAGACCCCAATGGAAGAAGGTAAGGCGCATGGCGATCTGGGCCGCTTCCGGGGTCATCCCTTCGGTAATAAAAGGGTTGCCCTGCAGGTGGTTCATCGGCTCGGCGATGCTCCAGAACACCAGCCCGATCCCCATGCCCGCGCTAAAGAGCATGGCGAACCAGGCAAAGTAGCCGAACTCCGGTACCTGGTCGTCGTCGCCCAGCCGGATGTTGCCGAAGCGGCTGAACATCAGGTAGACGGCGAAGAACAGGAACAGGGCGACCACCAGAATGTAGTACCACTTGAACCCGGCAATAATCTGATCCTTGGCTCCGACAAACCAGCTGGCGGCGGTCTCGGGGACAAAGACCCCGAACAGCAGAAACAGGGTGATGACGGTCAACGCCGTCATGGCCATGGTGGGGTTGAGGCCTTTAAATAGCCCTTTGCTTGCTCTCATCCAGCCTCCTTAGTCGTTGTTGAAAAACTCTTCGCCCACGTGATCACCGGCGCCACCGATGGCGCGATAGACCAGCTTGCCGGCCGCTTGTTCACGGTGATCCACCAGAGTGACCGAAGGCTGACCGTTCACTGCATGGCGCTTGCCGAGGAAGATGGCCATGGGCACCCCCAGATTGGAGACACCGCTGGTGATCCAGAGGCGATTGAAGTCGTAGGAGCCGCCGATGAACTCCAGCTGAGCCAGACCGGTATCGAGGCCGGTCAGATAGAAGTTCATGGCGCTTTCGTCAGGAAAGAGGTGCACCAGCACATAGGCGTAGCGCAATTCGTTTACCAACTCCTTTAGGTTGAAAGTACCTGTCTCGCTACAGGAGAGCGGCAGTTCGCCATCGTAGTGGTGAACCTTGAGGTTGTTCGGGTCTTCATCGTAGGCGGGCTGATAGCGGACAAAGGCTGATGTATCAGGCAGTTCATAGCGAACTCGCACGACTTTCAGGCCGCTGGCCAGGGTCTTGATATCCAGTTCATTGGTCATGTTTACTCCTCTCTTGTCAGGTTAAACAGCGCAAAGAGGGGCTAAACTAACACAAAATTAATTTGAACATAAACCATTTGAGCAATAACTATATTGACCTTTTTATCTGCCGGGAGCAGAATTTCCCCCCTTTCAACCCGACTTCCTACTCCGAAACCATGGAAAAACATGATGAAGTGCTGGTAGCGCTGCGCCAGATCATTCGTGCCATCGACATGCACTCCAAGCGCTTGATCAAGGAGGCGGGTCTCACCTCGCCACAACTCTTGCTGCTCAAAGGAATTGATGAGCTGGGCCAGATCTCCATGCGCCAGCTAGCCGACCACACCAACATGAGTCAGGCCACCGCCACCACCATCATGGATCGCCTCGAGAGCCGCCAGCTGGTGCAGCGCGTTCGCAGCGAGACCGACAAGCGCAAGGTACACGCGACTCTGACCGATGCCGGACGCGCCCTGCTGGCCGAGGCGCCGACGCCACTACAAGAGAGCTTTATCCAGCGTTTTCAATCTCTTGAAACCTGGGAGCAAACCCTGCTGCTCTCTTCCCTGCAGCGTATCTCCGCCATGATGAATGCCGATGGAATCGATGCCGCCCCGGTGTTGAGCGTCCGCCCCCTGACCGCCGAGCAGGCATAAAAAAAGCTCCCGAAACGGGAGCTTTTTTAGTGATGGGCGCCAGCGATTACTCTTCCAGGCTGATCCCGATGTTGGAGACGCCATCCTGAGCGGCAAAGGCCTTGATGGCCAGAATGCGGTCGCTGTCGCGCTCATGGGCAACCCGCTTGAGCAGCTCGACCTGAAACTCCAGCTCGGCTTCCATGTATTCGTGCTCGTAGAGCTCCTCTTCGGTCAGATCCCGCTCTTCCATCATCTCGATAAAACCGGCAACGGTACCGACGGAGGCATGACTGGCATCGTTGGCTTCTTCGCCGACCCGGCAGATCACCGAGTTGTAGGCACAGCCCAGCGCCACGCAGGCATCCAGTGCCGGATAGGCACCGTAGGATTCAAACTTGCGGGGATCCGGAATATGGGCTTCGAACTCTTCGAGAATGGCACCCAGATTGACCCGGGAACCCTTGACGGTCAGGTAGTTCCACATCTGATCCAGCGCATGCCGGAAGGCGTCTGCATTGCCAAAGCCGGAGGCCTGACTGAACAGGGCATAGTTGGGGTACATGCGCTCTGCCAGCGCCAGGGTGTAGACGGTCTGTTGCCAAGGCTGTAGCTCGGCCAGTCGCTTATAAAACTTGTCACCAAACACTGGAGTCGGATCCTCTGCAAAATGTGGGGCAGATTGTAGCCCACGAGGGGCGCGGCGAAAACGAAAAAGCGCCCTGGTCGGCTATGTTGCGCTGGCAACTCGGGTAAGATGGGACGAGAGCGGCATCTTGTCGCGCCGCAAATTCTGATAAGGAACAAGAGTATGAGCCAACGTACCCTTCTTTTGCTCAGCCAGGATAATGCTCACTACGAGCGTCTGCTCAAGGCCGCCAATCTCCCCCATCTGCGCATTCTGCGGGCCGATAACCAGAGCGATGCCGAGAAGCTGATCGGCGAAGCCCATATTCTGATGGCAGAACCGGCCCGTGCCAAACCGCTCCTCCCCAAGGCGGGAAAACTCAAATGGTTCCAGTCTACCTATGCCGGAGTGGACGTACTGCTCGACCCGGACAGCCGGCGCGACTACCAGCTTACCAACGTGCGCGGCATCTTTGGCCCGCTGATGAGCGAATATGTCTTTGGCCATCTGCTCAGCCTGATGCGACAAATTCCTCTCTATCGGGAACAGCAGAGGCAGCGCCTCTGGCAGAGCCACCCCTATCAGGGACTCAAGGGGAAAACCATGCTGATCCTTGGCACCGGCAGCATTGGCCAGCATATCGCCCAGACCGGCAAGCACTTTGGCATGAAGGTGCTTGGCATCAGCCGCAGTGGCCGGGAGCGAGCCAGCTTTGATCAGGTTTACCAGCTGCCGGCGCTCAACAAGATCCTGGCGCAGGCCGATGTCATCGTCAGCGTGCTGCCGGCGACCCGCGATACACGCCACCTCTTCAATGCCGCCCGCTTCGAGTTCTGCAAACCGGGCGCCATCCTGTTCAACGTGGGACGCGGCAATGCCGTTCACTCCGGCGATCTGCTCACAGCACTGCGAACCGGCAAGCTGGCAATGGCGGTGCTGGATGTGTTCGAACAGGAGCCACTGCCCGCCGACAGCCCGTTGTGGGGGCAACCCAACCTCATCGTTACCCCTCACAACAGCGCCTACAGCTTCCCCGAGGATGTGGCCCAGATCTTCGTGCGCAACTATATCCGCTTCATCGACGGCCAGCCCCTCGATGGCAAAATAGACTTCGACAAGGGCTACTAACTCCTGATTTCGCATGCAAAAAGGCCCCGCCAATCTGGCGGGGCCTTTTCATTTCAGGCTGTGACTACAGGTATCAACCTGCGGCCAGCTCCTTGCGGTAGCCCTTCACCTTGGCCAGGAACTGACGACGCTCCTTGCCGCTGAGCGGTTCGGCCATCGGCAGCTTGGCAGTCATGGCGTTGACCGGGCGGTTGTTGATGCGCAGCTCATAGTGGAGGTGAGCACCGGTCGAGCGACCTGTGTTGCCGGAGAGGCCGATCTTGTCGCCCATCTTGACCCGCTGACCCGGTTTGACCAGCAGCTTGCTCAGGTGCAGATAACGGGTCGACAGGGTGCGACCATGCTTGATGACGATATAGGTACCTGCCAGCGGGTGGCTGGTTGCCTTCTGGACGACACCGTCACCGGTCGCCAGCACCGGAGTACCGACCGGCACTGCAAAGTCGGTACCCTCGTGAGGACGCACCATTCCGGTTACCGGATGTTTACGCGCCGGGTTGAAGTTGGAGCTGATCCGGTAGCGGCTGTGGGTCGGATAGCGACGGAAGCCACGCTCCAGACTGTTGCCCTGACCGTCGTAATAGTTGCCGTCATCGGAGAGCCAGGCCGATACCGTCTGGCCCTGGCTGGTCACTTCCACACCCAGCAGCTGGCTGTTGCCGGTGCTCTTGCCCTCGACGGTCTCCTGGCGTACCAGCACCTTGAATTTGTCACCCTTTTTCAGGTCCTGGGCAAAGTTCATTCGCCACTGGAACAGGTTGGCAATCTTCTGGATATGGTTGGCCGGAATACCGGCATTGCGGGCGCTGACATAGAAGCTGCCATTAATCACGCCATCGTAACGCTGCGGCTGCCAATCCACCTTCTCGTTGATCATCGAGGCGGTATAGGTGTCGTCGGTACGCGCCATCACCAGCGTCTGCTTGATGTTCAGGCGGATCTTGAGCTGTTGCAGGATGTTGTCCTGATCGATCAGCAGCTCGATGGTCTGACCCGGTTTGAGCCGCGCCAGATAGTTCTTGTTGTCCGCATCCAGCACCTTGTAGAGGGTGGTGGTCGAGAGCCCCAGATTGTTGAAGATGGCGGTCAGATTCTCACCATTGCGCACCCGGTAATCCTGCCACTGCGGCGCGGTATCGACCGGAATATCATCGTCCGGCGTGGCGGGATCAACCAGTTCGTGATCGGGGATGTCGTTAAAGTCGGTGTTGTTTTCGTTGGTTGCCGTACCAGCGGTATCAATCGGCAACTCCAAACGCAGGGGCCGCTCCAGAATGTCGCCCGGGGCCGGCAGCAATGCCACTGCTGACAGGGTCATCGCCGTCAGCATCACCATTGCGTAAAAGTGTTTGCGGGGAACCGGTGGTTCCCAATTGGCAGCCTGTGCTACCAAGGGACGGAGACGTTTCATCCGCTATCCTGTCTTTATATCTGAAGAGTGTGAGTTGCGATGTGGTAGTACCAAATCCGCATAAAACTGTCTGTTTGACAAAAAACGATACAAATAGTTCATCGCAATCTGCATGAACTTCACATTTTATGCATAACCTGCCCGGATGGGCAGAAATGATCGTCTTTTTTAACCATTTTTTCCTATTTTTAAGAACCGGCTCGCCATCGAGCCAGAATAAAAACCGCAAATGTTGCAATAACTTTTCCATGGAGTGGGGATGACGTTATCAAAACTATTGAGCAGGATAATCCTCATCCTGTTTCTTATCGGTGCCATCCTGCTGTTTGTGCTGGAAATCACCACAGTCCGCCAATCCATCATCGACCAGATGTCCGCTAATCTGGAGACTGCCGTCACCGCTCTGGGTCTGGTGCTGCAAGGCACTTTACTCAACGATGACAAGGTGCTGGCCGAAACCATCGTCAATGCCATGTTCGATGGCGGCTTCGTCAGCTCGGTCAGGTTGGTCGACCCGGACGGACAACTGCTGTTCCAGAAGGTTTTCCAGGCTACCCAGCAAAACGTGCCAGGCTGGCTTCCCTCGGTTATCGGCATGCCACCGGTCAAGATTGAGCAAGAACTGACCGACGGTTGGCGCATGCTCGGTACCCTGACACTGGAAGGTCACAGCGGCTACGCCTACCAGCACCTGTGGAATGCCATCAGTCGTATTGGACTGGCACTGCTGGGTGGACTGGTTGTCTTTACTCTGGTGATCTCCCTGGTCAGCCAACGGCTGCTAAGGCCGCTGGAACAGATCAACCAGCAGTTGATCCGGGTCCGCAAGCACCAGTTCAACAGCGCCCTCCCTACCCCCTGGCTGCAGGATCTCAAAGAGGTGGTGCTCTCCATCAATCAGCTGGTCTCCGAGCGCAAGCGGGATCTGCTCCAGCAACGCCTAAAAATCACTCAGATGGGCAAGCAACTGCGCTCATCCGCAGCGCAGCCCTTGCAAGGGCTGACCGACACCCGTGGCGGTTACCTGCAGACCTTCGTCTCGACACAGGGCGAGATCGCCCTCTACCAACGCTTCCTGCCATACCCGGCACTCACCGCCAACAGCGAACTGACGACCATTCAAGCGGTTCTGGAACAGTGGTTGCAGCACCATGTTGAAGGTATCTCGCTACCACTCTCCCTGCTCCACCACCCGCAATGGCAAGCCATAGCCCTGCAGCTGACCCAGGGAAGAGGCAAGACACTCGACTGGCGCTGGGATGTCACCGCTTTCCCGGCTGAGGGTGAGTCGATATTGACCCGCTTGCAGGAGCAGGGGGTCGAGCTGGCGTTTAGCGCTATTCCGCTCAATACGGAGACCTTCAATCAACTCGATCCCCTCAATCCTGTCTTTGTCTGCTGCCAGCTGAGCGAGGAGCCGCTCTACTGGCATCTCCTCTCGCAAACCATGCATGCGGCTGGTTACACCCTGTTGGCCGAGGCGGGCACTGGCAGCGACATCGACAAGTTGCGCACCTGGGGAGTTGATGGTTATGCCAGGGAGGCACAATCATGAAAAAGCTGACTATCTTGCTGATGCTGTTCGGCCAAGCCGGAGCAATGGCCGCACCAGCCACCATAGCAACAGGCAGTGAACAGGGGATCTACTATCAGGTCACCAGCGAATTCTGCCGGCTGGCACACAAGACAGACCCACAGATCAGCTGTGCGCTGCAGGCAACCTCCGGTTCGATGGAAAACCTGCAGCGGCTGCGGAGCGGTGAAAGCCGCTACGCCATGGTGCAGTCTGACTGGCTCTATCAGGCCCGTCAGGGCAGCAGCCCTTTCGCCAACGCCGCACAAACTGGCCTGCGCGCGCTGTTCGCGACCCACGCCGAACCCTTTACCATAGTGATCCGGGCCGACGGCGACATCACGTCACTGGAACAGCTCAAGCTCGCCCCCATCGATATGGGGCTGAAAGGCTCCGGTACCCGCCAGACCGCACTGGCCCTTTTCAACTTGCTGGGCGCCAAGGGGCAGGATCTCGACCTGAAAAGCATGGCCAATGCAGCCGAGGCGCTCTGCAGCAAACAGATCGATGCCTATGGACTGGTAATGGGACATCCCAACAGGATCGTGCTCGATACCGCCAAGCGGTGTGCCATCCGATTTCTGCCGGTCGATGG
This sequence comes from Aeromonas lacus, assembly GCF_000764665.1. Classification (GTDB taxonomy): domain Bacteria; phylum Pseudomonadota; class Gammaproteobacteria; order Enterobacterales; family Aeromonadaceae; genus Aeromonas; species Aeromonas lacus. Next base: position 32,069 of record NZ_JRGM01000141.1, read on the forward strand.
CGCTCTGCGTGACCAGCTGATCAAGGGAGTCAGGTATTACCAGCGCAGCCAGGTGCCCGCGCGCATCTATCCGGGCAATCTGAAAGCCACCCCCACCTTTGCCATCGCAGCCACTCTGGTGACCAATGCAACCACTCCGGAAGAAGAGGTCTATAACCTGACTCGCGCCATGCTGGCACAGCAGACCAAGTTCAACGAGCAGACTTATGGCTACGCCAACATGTTCCATCAGGCACGCAACAAAACCGGCCCGGTGCTGAGCATTGAGCAGCATCCGGGCGCAGCACGTTATTTTGCCGAGTTGAAAGCCGCCGGAAAATTATAACTGGCGGCGGGGGGAACGCAGCTGCTCGCTGGAAAACCGGGTCTTCATCGACGTCCACTGCGCCAGCCTGTCGGCACTGCCTGCCAGTGTTCCCTCACGGCGAGACTTCATGATCCAGATGCTCTTGGCATCGAAGCTGTAGACAGGGATAAGGTCTGTACGCTGGCTGCCGGGCAGAATGCGGCTGTTGATGTTGTCGAGTACCAGCGGATCAGATTTTGGGGTAGCGAAATAGAGCGTCACCATGTGGAACTGGTTGTAACGCACCGCCTTGACGTAAGCCAGCCTCAGTTTCTTTTCCGGCACCCCCAGCTCCATCAGGGTGTAGTACTTGGAGATGCTGTAATCCTCGCAGTCGCCACCGCGTGCGCCGATAAACTCCAGCGGATTGGCCCAATAATCCTCGGCCCCCCACAGTCTGGGATCATCGCTGTAGGTCAAGTTATTGAAGTAGTGATTTACCAGCTCGATCTTCTGCTGATCCGTAGTACCAGCTCTGGGCGTCAGCAGGCGGGAAAACGCCTCGGCGCGCTGAATGGCACGCCCGCCGTAGACTTCCTGCAACTTCTCCCGCAGCTCGGGGCTGGCGATATATTCAGACAGGCGGGAAGCCTGCACGCCGGCACAACCGAGTGCTAGCATGCAGGTGGGGATTAACAGCCATTTCATACCGGACACTCCATGTCAGATGCTGGAGGTCAGTATAGTCCCAGCCAACAGAGAGCTGACTCTTCGAGTCCCTGCATCAACGGCACTGGGCAAAGGCGCTGGCCAGCTGATCCATGAACTGGGGATAACCATCCGGACCGAGCGGAACCTGCTCACCCACCTCATCCAGCAGCAGCACTCTGGCACCGGTATTGCGGGCAACCGACTCGATCACCGCTGGCGAGAATTGCGGCTCGGCATAGATGCAGCTTGCCTGCTTCTCCTCCAGCGCCTTGCGGATCTCGACCAGTGTTTTTGCTCCCGGCCGGCGCTCCGGACTGACGGTAAAGTGGCCCTTGGAACTCATGCCGTAGTGGCGCTCCCAGTAGCCATACGCCTCGTGGAAGACAAAGTACCCCTTCTGGTTCACCGCCTTCATCTGGCCGGCAATCACCTTGTCCTTGGCATCTACCTTGGCATCAAATGCCGCGAGGTTGGCGTCATAGCGAGCCTGATTGGCCGGATCCAGCTTGCCCACTTCGCTTGCGATCGCCTTGGCAATCACCTTGGCCTGCGTCGGGCCAAGCCAGATATGGGGGTCGATCCCTTCATGATGATGACCTTCATGCCCTTCATCGCCATGTTCATTAGCCGCATGGTCATCGTGTTGATGGCCATCATGGCTATCCTTGGTCGCGTAGTTGAACAGCGGCATACCCGGCACCTGGGTCAGGGTTAGAGCATGGGGATGGTTGGCCAGCGGTTTGGCCATAAAACCTTCCAGCTCGGGGCCGACCCACACCACCAGACCAGCACCGTTGATGCTGCGAATATCGGAGGGACGCAGGGAAAAGTCGTGGGGAGAAGCGCCGGTCGGCAGCAATACCTTGGGCTCGCTCACCCCGTCAGTGATCGCCGCGGCAATAAAGCCGAGGGGCTTGATGGTGGTCAGCACCTCCACGGCACGAACAGGCAAACTCACCGCCAGCAGGGCAGTGAAAAAAGCAATAATTCTCATTGGTGAATCTCGTCAGCGGGTGATTTTGTGATAATATAACAGCTTCTATTTTTTGTTATATTATAACTCTCACTGGCTGTAAACCCCGGAGCTGTCATGACCCAACTGGTAGAGCTGAAAGAGGTCTGTCTTTCGTTCGATGGACGCTCAGTGCTCGACAAGGTCTCCTTTACCCTCAATAAAGGCAAAATCACCACGCTAGTCGGCCCCAACGGGGCGGGCAAGAGCACCCTGAGCAAACTGGTATTGGGTCTGCTCACCCCGGATTCCGGCCAGATCATCCGCAGCCACGATCTGAGAGTCGGCTATGTACCCCAGCGCCTCTATCTGGATCCCACCCTTCCGCTCACCGTGCGCCGCTTTCTGCAGCTGGGCAAGAACAGCCGCCTTTCCATCGAGGAAGCGCTGGTTCGGGTTGGTGCAGAGGGATTGCTGGAGAACCGGATGCAAAAACTCTCCGGTGGCGAGATGCAGCGGGTACTGCTGGCGCGCGCTCTGCTGGTTAAACCCGAACTACTGGTGCTGGACGAGCCGGTGCAGGGGGTGGATATCAACGGCCAGATCGAGCTTTACGCCCTCATTGGCCAGCTCGCCGCCGAATTCAATTGCGCCGTGCTGATGGTATCCCACGACCTGCATCTGGTGATGGCCAGCACCCACGAGGTGATCTGCCTCAATCGCCATGTATGCTGCCATGGTGAACCGGAAAGCGTGGCTCGCCATCCCGAATTTGCCCGCCTGTTCGGGCGACCGGAGCAGGAGGTGCTGGCGGTCTATACCCACCATCACCACTGCGACGGCGAACACCATCATCATGAACCGCAGGCCCCCATCATCCGCCTGCCTTCTCGCAACAACGCTCACAGCAAATAGCCCAAGCAACAGGACATTCAAGTGGACAGCTTTCTGTTATACGCCCTCGCGGCCGGTCTCGGCATCGCCCTGCTGGCCGGCCCTCTCGGCAGCTTCGTGGTATGGCGCAAGATGGCCTATTTTGGCGATACCCTCTCCCACGCCTGTCTGTTCGGCATCGCGCTTGGCATCCTGCTGCAGGTGGACCTCACCCTAGCGGTAGTGGTCTGCTGCCTTGCCATGGCGATGCTGCTGGTGATCATGAGCCGCAACCAGCAGGTGGCAACCGATACCCTGCTCGGGATTCTGGCCCACAGCGCCCTGTCCCTCGGTCTGGTTACCTTGAGTTTTATGGATAACGTGCGGGTAGATCTGATGGCCTACCTGTTTGGCGATCTGCTCTCGGTACAACCGATGGATCTGCTCTGGATCTACGGCGGTGGCGCGCTGGTACTGCTCACCCTGTGGCGGTTGTGGGATCCCCTGCTCTCCATGACCATCTCGGAAGAGCTGGCGCGGGTAGAGGGGATCCGGGTCGATGTGCTGCGCTGCGTGCTGATGCTGCTGATTGGGTTGGTGATCGCCGTAGCAATGAAGTTTGTCGGGGCGCTGATCATCACCTCCTTGCTGATCATCCCCGCCGCTACCGCCCGCCGTTTCAGCCAGACGCCGGAGCAGATGGCCGGCTTTGCCGCGCTGATCGGCTGCCTCGCCGTGCTGGGTGGATTGACCCTATCCTGGTATCAGGACACCCCGGCCGGACCCTCGGTGGTTGTCTGCGCCACCAGCCTGTTTGTCCTGAGCCAGTTCAAGAAGGCTTGATGCCGCGCTAGAGAGGCATGCTCTGGCGTGTCTCCATCATCAGCCACTGGCGCAACCGGCTGATGGCGGGCTCATGGGCCCGCGAGCGCTTGCAGGTAAAGTAGAAGGCATCCCCCGTCTCCAGCTGGTGAACCGGCAAGGCCACCAGCTGGGGATCATCGGGCCGCAGCATGTAATCATTCACGAATGCCACCCCCTGATCCCAGGCCGCCGCCTCCATCGCCAGCAGCACATGGCTAAAGTGGTGCATCCGCGCCTCGTCAGGGATCACCAAGCCACCCGCCTTGGCCCAGCGCTGCCAATCCTCCCCCCGCGCCTTGTAGATGGACTGTACCGAGAGCAGCGGCAGTTGCCAGATGGCGTCCGGCCACTCCCCCTCCACCTGCTGCAACAAACGGCGGCTGCAGACCGGAAAGAGCCGCTCCTGATAGATAAGGTCGTGGCAGTAGCCCCGCCCGTGGGGTGAGACTGTGATAAAACAGTCCGCCACCCGATCGGAGAGCTCTGGATCTTCCGCCACCATCTCCAGACTCAAATCCAGCTCGGGATAGAGCTGGCGCAATCCGGCCAACCGCGGGATCAACCACTTCACCGCAAACGAGCTGTAAACCGCGAGGCGCAACCGCATCTCGCCGCCCCCGCGCAGCTGCTCGCTGCTCTGGGCAATCTGGCCGAGCCCGGCAGCAATCCCCTCGAAATAGCTCTCGCCCTGCGTCGTCAACGAGAGCAGCCGCCCCTGACGCAGCAGCAACCGCTCCCCCAGAAAATCCTCCAGCAGGCGGATCTGGTGGCTGACCGCACTCTGGCTGACGTTCAGTTCAAGAGCGGCGCGAGAGAAGCTGAGCAGCCGGGCCACCACCTCGAAATATTGCACCGCACGCAGGGGGGGAAGCTTCATTATCTAAATATCTCATGGATGGTCATTTTTTATCATTTTACTGGATATCAACCGGCACGCTACCCTCCCCTCATCTGAAGTGGGAGGTGGTATGAATGCAGTGGGGATCGGCATCATTTATCTGGTGCTGGGCAATATGGTGGCGGTTTTTTCCGATGCGCTGGTCAAGGTACTGGAGCCGGATCAGCCCATCTTCCAGTTTGTCTTTTTCCGCCAGGTTTCTGCAGCCCTCCTGCTGATGCCCTGGCTGCTCTGGTCATGGCGCCGCAACCCGCCGGTGGCCATCAAGTGGCACCTGCTGCGGGCCCATATCTGGGCGGTCGGTGTCTGCCTGATGGTGGTCGCCCTCACCCGCTTGCCGCTCGCCACTGCCAACGCCCTCTTCTATGCCGCGCCCCTGATGATGGTGCCGCTGGCAGTGTGGATGGCAGGAGAGGCGATCTCGCGCCAGAAGGTGCTGACCGCAGTCATCGGGTTTATCGGGGTACTGATCGTGCTGCGCCCGACCGAAGTGAACTGGGCCGCACTGGCGGCGCTCGGAGTGGCGCTGTCGATGGCGCTCAACAATCTGTTGATCAAGCGCATCCCGCTCAAGCAGCCCATCGCCCAGACCCTATTTTTCACCAACGTGCTGAGCATGCCCTTCATTCTCGCGCTGGCCTGGTGGGAAGGGGGCGACTGGCAGTGGCAGATGTGGTGGCCCGCCTTTGGCTCCTCGGCGCTGATCATGGTCTATGCGGGATTGTGCGTGGTGGCCTATCGCAAGGCGGAAGCGAGCAAGATCGCCTCGGCGGAATATACCGGACTACTGATGGCCGTCGCCATCGGGGTATGGCTGTTTGACGAGCAGCCGGGTCTGCCGCTGCTGCTGGGCTGTATCTGCATCGTCCTGCCGCTTATCGCCATGGCGCGCAGCAAGCCAAAGCCGCTGGCCGAGCCAGCGCTCTAATACTTAGGGTCGTTTCAGCAAAGGGGCGACCCTTTGCTGCAGATGAGGGATGACCTCCTGCTCGAACCAGGGATTCTTCCTGAGCCAGAGGGTGTTGCGCGGGGAGGGATGCGGCAGCGGCAGCCAGCCGGGGCTATAGTCAGCCCAGCTGCGCACCGTCTCGGTCAGCGATCCCTTGGCCGCCCCCCGCAGGTAATAGGCTTGCGCATACTGGCCGATTAGCAGGGTCAACTCGATATTGGGCAGCAGCATCAGCACCTTGTCGTGCCAGGCAGGCGCGCACTCGGGTCTGGGCGGCAGGTCGCCCGACTTGCCCTTGCCGGGATAACAGAGCCCCATCGGCATAATCGCAATGCGTGATTCGTCGTAGAAGGTGGGTTTATCGACCCCGAGCCAGTGGCGCAAGCGATCGCCAGAGAGGTCATCCCACGGGATACCGCTGGCATGCACGCGAGTGCCAGGCGCCTGACCGATGATCAGCAGGCGGGCACTCTCGGCCCCGCGGATCACCGGACGCGGCCCCAGCGGTAGATGTGCCTCGCACAGACGGCAGGCACGGATCTCTTCAAACAGGCTATCCAGTCGACTCATGAGCGCGATAGTAACAGAGTTTTCCACCAGATCTCGCTTGTGAAAGGGGTGGCCTCTATTTATTATTCACCGATAGATGTTTAATTTAATAAACAGGTAGAGATGAAAAACTGGCTAGGCACGGGCACGGCGACCCTCTCCTTCATCCTCTGGGGGATGCTGCCGCTCTATTATCAGTTCATGCCCGAGGTCAACATGTGGGAGCTCATCTCCCACCGAGTGCTCTGGTCGGTTATCCTGCTTGGCGGCCTGTTTCTGCTGCTTGGCCACAAGGTTCCCTGGGCACGGCTGCGCAGCGAGCCGCGCCAGCTGGGCCTCATTCTGCTGGCCGGCCCGGTCATGTCGATCAGCTGGTGCATGTTCACCTGGTGCCTCACTACCGGGCAAGTGCTGACCACCAGCCTCGCCTTCTTTATGACCCCGCTGTTCAATATCGTATTCGCCGTTATCTTCCTCAAAGAGCGACTCACCCCGCAAAAGCATCTGGCGGTCGCCCTGGCGCTGGCGGGTCTCGCCTACATGCTCTTCTGCTACGGCCAGCTCCCCTGGTTCTCCCTCATCATGGGGGCCAACTTCGCCTGCTATGGCCTTATCAAGAAGAAGATCCACTACGACACCGGCTCCAGCCTCTATCTGGAAGCCATGGTGCAACTGCCCGTCGCGCTGATCATCATCGGCACGCTGGCGTGGCACGGGGAAGGGGCATTCGTGAACGGAGATCTGGCCGACAAACTGCTGCTGATGGGCAGTGCGCCCGCCACCCTGCTGCCAGTCGGGCTCTTCTGCTATGCAGTGGCGATAACTCGGATGAGCACGGTGGGGCTGCTGCAATATATCGAGCCCAGCCTCGCTTTCCTGCTCGCCATCTACTGGTTTGGTGAAACGCCGGATCCCATCAAAACGGTCGGCTTCGCCTTCGTCTGGGCGGGCTTGCTGGTAAGTCTGGTGCCGCTGCACCGCTTCAAGCGTCAGCCTCAGGGCGCACCGCGGTAGGACTCCAGAATCCGGTGCCAGGCGGGATCCCGATCCATCTGCTCGGCAATGTCGTTGAGCCGGGCATGAAGTTCGGCGCGGGACTTGGGCACCAGAATGTGGCGGGTATAGCTGGACTGGGCAAAGGGCGAGACAAACAGCTTGCCCTCATAGTCCGGGACGTGGGTGAAAAATGCGAGGGCCGAACCGGGCACCAGGGTCACATCGATGCGGCCGCGTACCAGCAGATCGAGATTGGTCTTCACCTTCTTGGCATCGTGGCGCTCCAGTTCGCCCCGGGCAGCAGCATCATCGATCCCCAGATAGCGATACCCCTCCACCCCGCCAAACACCATCCCCTTGAGGGAGTCAGGGCCACGATAGGTAACCGGATGCTGGCGGCTGGAGATGAGCTCGTTGGTGTCGCGCATGATAGGGAAAGTCCAGAGGTAGAGCTCGCGCTGGGGATCCCCGACCCAGGCCGGGTTGACCCAGGCGACCAGGCCATTGAAGGCAGGATCCGACATCTCCAGCGCCAGTCTGGCGCGATTGACCAGCCAGAGCTCGATCCTGGGTTCACCTCCCAGCCTTTCATTGAGATACTTCACCAGCTCGCTGCTCAAGCCGGCATTCACCCCGGTATTGAAAGGGGGATTCTGATGGTAATCATAGAGACGGATCGTCTCCCCCAGAGCCGGAACCGACAACAGCAACCACAACCAGAACCAGAACCAGACTCTCATCGCACCTCCTTGAGCTGCCTTTGAGTTTGGCACAGAGAATTTGAATGAGAGAACCCGCGACAACCACACCCGCGCCACTGCCCCCCGAATCCTCCTGCTGGTCAATCTATATGGTGCGTACCGCAGCCGGCCTGCTCTATACCGGGATCAGCACGGCGCCGGAGCGCCGCCTGCGCCAGCACCAGAGCGGCAAGGGCTCTCGCGCCCTGCGCGGCAAGGGGCCGCTGACACTGGTGTGGCAGCAGGAGGTAGGCGAGAAGGGGGCGGCCCTGCGCCTCGAATATCGCCTCAAGCAGCAGCCCAAGGCGTTCAAGGAGCAGCTCATCACCAGCCCCGCTCTCTGGTTGCCGTGGAGTCTGCGATGGCTCGCTCCCGGCAAAACCGAACTATAAAAGGCAAAGCCGGGCCATAAAAAAGGCCACCTCACGGGTGGCCGGGAAAAGGGAGTTCAGGGATAACGACACAACTTGCAACAATTACAGATAGGTATTGGTACGCCTGCTGCGGTGGCTGATAAGCCAGCAGACGGCCAGCACCAGCAGCAACCAAGGGGCCAGCTTGATGATCAGGGCAAGCATGCCGCTCAGCAGCCCCAGCAGCACAAACAGGCCACTCACCAGCAGCATGGCCACCAGGGTAAAACCGGTCAGCGCCATCACCAGCAACACTCCCAGCAATATGAAAAATTCCAGCATAACTTGCTCCTTACGGGCACTCTGTGCCGCCGGGCTGCCTTGCGGTCAATCCAGCCAGCGTTTCAATTCATAACGGGGCGGCATCACCAGCACCGCCAGCAGATAGGCAGCCAGTGCCAGCGGCGGCACCAGGATCAGGGCGAGCAGGGCCACCACTCGCACCGTCACTCTGGAGATCCCCAGCCGCTTGGCAATGCCGGCGCAAACGCCGGTCAACTTGCGATGGACAAGATCCTTGGGCCAGGGAGTCATGGTTATGCCTCCACCGTCTGACCCTTGAGACGGGCCAGCTCGCGCTCGATCTCGTCATTGAGCTCCAGCTCGCGGAACTGGGCTTCCAACGAGGGATTCTGCCCCAGCGTGGCAGCCTCCAACTGGGCTTCCAGCTGATCGACCCGGCCCTGAAAACCGTCAAAGCGGGCCATCAGCTCATGCATGCGCTGGTTGTCCACCTGAGCACGGGCACGAATGCGGCTGTGGGCGGTCTGCTCGCGCAGGGTCAGCATTTTTTGTTTCTCCCGCGCCTCGGTCAGCTTGGCAGCCAGCCGTTCGCTGTCGGCGGTGAGCTGGGCCAGCACCTCGGCAACCCGGGCCTTGTCCTGCTCCAGTTGCTCGAGTTTCCTGGCCTCGGCCAGCTTCTCGGTCAGCGCGGCGCGGGCAAGATCCTCGCGCCCCTTCTGGATGGCAAGCTCGGCCTTGGCCGACCACTCCAGGATCTGCACCTGCAACGCCTGCTGATGGCGCTCCAGCTGTTTTTGCTCGGCGATGACGCGAGCGGCCTGGGTGCGCATATCGACCTGCACCTGCTCCATCTCCTCGATCATCAGGCGCAGCATCTTCTCGGGCTCTTCACTCTTGTCGAGCAGGCTGTGCAGGTTGGCATTGATTACGTCGGTCAGGCGGCTGAACACGCTCATGGTCTGGCTCCTTGTGGATGGGATGGCTATCTCTTCCCATTGCATTACAAGAGCCGTGCCAAGAAAAATTATTGTTTTTTTACAGATGGATAGGGATTTAAAGAGGAAATTCAAGAAGGGTTTATTGGTGAAAATAGCCAACAATGTGGTGATTTTTACCAACAAAAAAGGGAGCCCGTGGCTCCCTTTTCAATGCAGTTATGATGGCGTTCAGGCTGCGTGATGGCGACCCAGCTTGCCATCCAGCTCGGCCAGCTTGGCCTCCATCCGGGCGCGGCACACCTCGGATAGCTCGCGAATGCCGGCGGCACCGTGCTCCTTGCTGCAGACCGGAGCCATCACCTCCAGCAGCACCTCGCCGTTATCCCAGCGGTTGAGATCGATCTGGCCGAAGTAGCTGGAGCAGACGATAGGCACTACCGGCACTTCAGCCTGCACGGCGGTATGGAAAGCGCCCGCCTTGAACGGCAGCAGACCACGCCCCTGCGAGCGGGTGCCTTCCGGGAACATCCAGATAGAGGTGCCGCGCGCCTTGATGCGCTCCACCACCTGACCAATGGTGCCGATAGCACGGGAGCGGTTGGAGCGGTCGATCAACACGTTGCCGGAGAGCCAGAAGATGAGGCCGAAGAAAGGCAGCCACAGCAGGCTCTTCTTGCCGACTGCGACCACGCCGGGCTGCACCGCACCGGTCACGGTGAAGATGTCGTAGTTGCTCTGGTGGTTGCAGACATAGACCGCAGGCCCGACCGATTTCACCTCGTCGGCCACCGTCACCTTGACCCGGACCCCGATCAGCGGGCAGACCGCGTGATACATGCGGGCAAAGACATAGACGTTGTTGGGGTGGCGCGGACGAACCAGACAGAGCAGCAGGCCGAACAGGAACCAGAAGATGAGCAGCAGACCAAGCAGCAGCACACGGGCAATTTTGAGCATCGAACACCTCGAATTTTAACTCGGCGCAGTATACTGATCCCCCTTTTAGCGAACAAGCGTTCGCCAAACAGAACCGACCACACGGCGCCATGCTGTCGCCCGCCTCAGCGCTCATAAAACGGCCGGCAACTTGCCCCACCCGCCATTGGCCGTTAGGATGTGACCATCTTGATGAACGGGGCGAGCATGATTCACCAACAACGCGTGGCGAAACGACTCCTGCTGCTGGTCTGCCTGCTGGTGCTCAATTGCGCGGCCCAGCCGCTGGCCAGGCTGGCACTGCTCGATCATGCCCTCACCTGTCAGGCCCTGCCCGTTCAGAGCATCGATGATGAGCAGAACGACGGCAAGCCTGTCAGCCCGCAGCCCACCAGCTGCCAGCTCAATGGCAAATGGCTGAGCGCCGCCACCCTGCTCTGCGTCGAACAACTCTTCTTTGCCGTCGCCCTGCTGATTGCCCTGCTGGCACCGCTCTGGCGCTATACCCCTCCCTTACCACCGCCAAGGGTTATCTCACCACCCGAGCGGCGACTTCACCTCACGCTCTGTGTCTGGCGGGAATGATTCCGGCCTTTTTCCATTCGCCGTTACTCATTTTTTTGCGAGACCAGACAGATGACAAACTTTTTCAAGGCAGCCCTGCTGATGGCCTGCCTGCTGTGGCAATCCACGGGATTGGCCAGCGATACGGGCTGGCTCACCAGCCCCCAGAACGATCACGCCAAGGTCAGGCTGCAAGCCGACCGCAGCGCCCCTGACCACACCCGCATCCTGCTCGACGTAGCCCTCGAGTCCGGCTGGAAGACCTACTGGCACAGCCCGGGCGAAGGGGGCATTGCCCCCCAGATCCTGTGGGATGAACCGGTTGGTGACTTCCAGTGGCGCTGGCCCGCTCCGCACCACTTCGAGGTGGCTGGGCTCAGCACTCAGGGTTATCAGGGGGAAGTGCGCTTCCCCCTGAGCCTCAACTATCCCGCCGGGCAATCGCTCAAGGGCACCTTGCGCCTCTCCACCTGCAGCAACGTCTGCATCCTGACCGATTTCCCCTTCACCCTCGCGGTGGATGGCGCCACCCCGGCCAACTTCGACTTTGCCTGGGCGAAGGCGATGAGTACCCTGCCCCAGCCGCTAACCGCAGAGACCCGGGTCGAGCTTGGTTATCAGCACAACCAGCTGCAACTGCGCGCCGAGCGGGCAGAGGGCTGGCAATCGCCTGCCCTCTTTATCGATGCGCTGGAAGGCGCCGAGTTTGGCAAACCGGCGCTTGAGGTCGAGGGCAACACCCTGATTGCCCGGGTGCCGGTGAGCGACGGCTGGCAGGGGGATGCGCCGGATCTGCGCGGCCAATCCCTCGGCCTGCTGCTCACCAGTGGCGAACAGGCGTGGCAGGGCAAGGGGACGATCGGCGCGCCGATCGCGCTGCCCAACCAAAGCCATTCGCTGTTCTGGTTGCTGGGGGCGGCGCTGCTCGGCGGCCTTATCCTCAACCTGATGCCCTGCGTGCTGCCGGTGCTGGCGCTCAAGCTGGGATCTGTGCTGCAACATCAACAGCGTGAACAGGGAACGGTGCGCAAGCAGTTCCTTGCCGCCAGCGCCGGGATCATCGCCTCCTTCTGGGTGCTGGCGGCCATGAGCAGTCTGCTGCGCGCCACGCAAGGGGCCGTCGGCTGGGGCATCCAGTTCCAGAGCGCCGGTTTTATCGGCTTTATGGTGCTTGTCACCCTGCTGTTTTGCGCTAACCTGCTGGGGCTGTTCGAAATCCGTCTGCCGAGCAACCTCAACACCCGCCTCGCCACCAGCGGCGGCAATGGCCTCGGCGGCCACTTTCTGCAGGGAAGTTTCGCCACTCTGCTGGCGACCCCCTGCTCGGCCCCCTTCCTCGGCACTGCAGTGGCCTTTGCGCTGGCGGCGCCCCTTGGCCAGCTCTGGCTTATCTTCACAGCTTTGGGGATTGGCATGAGTCTTCCCTGGCTGCTGGTGGCGGCTCTGCCGCGGCTCGCCCTCTGGCTGCCCAAGCCGGGTCGCTGGATGGGGCGCCTGCGCATCCTGCTCGGCCTGATGATGCTGGGCTCCAGCCTCTGGCTGGCGAGCCTGCTTGGCAACCATCTGGGCAACATGCAGGTTTATTGGCTGATGACAGCCATGCTGCTGGCACTGCTGATTGGCATCGTCTGGCGTTATGGCATGCGCGGCTTCACGCTGGCCCTCTCCCTCTCGACGCTTGTCGGCGCTGCCCTGCTGCTGGGGGGCGCCTTCACAGCGCAGGGGTCGGGCAACGTCGACCGGGTGGTCTGGCAGCCCCTCTCTGAACGCGCCATCACCGATGCACTTGCCCAGAACAAACGGGTCTTTATCGATGTCACCGCCGACTGGTGCGTTACCTGCAAGGCCAACAAATACAACGTGTTGCTGCGCGATGAGGTGCAAACCGCCCTCTCGACCCCCGATGTGGTGGCCCTGCGCGGCGACTGGAGCAAACCAAGCGACACCATCGCCGCCTTCCTGCGTAAGCGGGGCGCGGCTGCGGTTCCCTTCAACCAGATTTACGGCCCGGAGTTGCCGCAGGGGGTCACGCTGTCACCCCTGCTCGACAAGGACGATCTGCTGACCACATTGCACAAGGCTGGCCTGCTTCAGGCTGGCACCACCCGATTTTAAGGAGTAACCATGAAACCGACTCTGAGCGCCCTGACCCTGCTGGCCTCCCTTTCCGCAGCCCTGCTGGCTCCGGCCCTGCACGCCGCCCCCTTCACCCCTGAGCAGGAGGCCCGCATCAAAGAGCTGATCCGCGAGACCCTGATCGCCAACCCCAAGATCCTCGACGAGGCAGCTGAATCCTGGGAGAAGCAGAACGCGGCGGCCCAGCAGGCGCAGCTTGGCAACTTCATCAAGGGCAACAAGGATGTACTGTTCAACAGCCCCACCAGCCCGCGCCTCGGCGCCAGAAACCCCAAGCTGACGCTGGTACTGTTCACCGACTACAACTGCCCCTACTGCAAGCAGTTCGATCCCCAGCTGACCAAGCTGCTCAAGGCCTATCCGGACGATCTGGGGCTGGTGATCAAGCTGCTGCCGTTCAAGGGGCAGACCTCTGCCAAGGCAGCCCAATACAGCCTGACCCTGTGGCAGCAGGATCCGGCCCGCTTCCTCGCCCTGCATGACAAGCTGATGAGCAAGCAGGGGATGCTGACCGAGGCGGATATCAACAAGGCGCTGGCCGCCACCGGCAACGTGGCGCTCAAGCCCGCGCCCAAGGCGACCGAAGAGCTGCGCAACAGCCTGCGCATCGGCACCATTCTGGGGGTGCAGGGCACACCGGCGACCCTGATCGGTAACCAGCTGGTGCCGGGCGCCATCCCCTATGAGGAGCTGGAGCAGCTGGTTAAGACAGAACTGGCCAAGCTGGGGTAAGGGATGACCACCAACCCTCAACCCCGCTGGCGACGCTGGAGCAAGGAGGCACTCTGGCTGCTGTTGCTGGCGCTGGTCATCTCGACCCTGCTGGATCTGTGGCGCAGCCCGACCCTGCCAGAGGGGGCGATGAGCGCCCCCGTCACCCTGCAGGACGGCAGCAGCACGGATCTCGCTACCTTAAGTCAGAACAAGCCGCTGCTGGTCTACTACTGGGCCAGCTGGTGCGGGGTGTGCCGTTTCACTACTCCGACCGTGCAGCAGCTCTGGCAAGAGGGTGAAAACGTGCTGACGGTGGCGCTGCGCTCCGGCAATTCGGAGCAGTTAGGCAAGGGGATGAGCAAGAAGGGGCTCACCTTCCCGACCCACAACGACGAATCGGGAGCGCTGGCCGCCAAGTGGCAGGTGGGAGTCACCCCGACTTTTCTGGTCATCAAGGATGGCAAGCTGGTGAGCAGCACCACTGGCTGGAGCTCGAAGTGGGGCTTGCAGCTGCGGCTCTGGTGGGCGTCGCTCTAGCCACGCAACATCGTTGCCTTCAACAGGGCCATCCCACCGGATGGCCCTTTTTTATGCCGATATCAGGCGGGGAGCTGCATCCCGCGCACCTGATCCAGCAAGGCGCTCACCGCCGCCGAGCGCAACGCATCGGGGGCGTAGCAGAGCCCTACCCGCCGCTTGAAGGAAGAGGCCGCCAGCTCGGCGACGGTACAGCCGGGCGGACAAAGCAAACGGGGCAGCCAAGCGATCCCCGCCCCGGCGGCCACCATAGTCGCCGCCAATCGCAGCGACCCTGCCCGCCGTGGATAGAGGGGTGCCTGATTTCCAAGGATGGCGATCAGCCGCAGGTGGGAGTCGTGACGCGGGCAGGTAACCCAGGGCTGGTCCGCCAACGCCACCGGGGCGAGCGCCCCCTTGCCTGCCAGTGGGTGATCCGGCGGCAGCACCAGTACGAACTCCTCCTCCAGCAGGGGGATAAAGAGCTCGTCGCCACAGCGCAGGGATTCGCACCCCAGCCGCACATCGCCACAACAGCCCTCCTCCAGGGTCAGCAGGATCTCCTCGTGGGCAAGTGCCCCGTTGACCAGCGCCCCCACCACGCCATCCCCCAAATCCGCCTCAATTCCCACCGTCACCTCCAGACAGGGAGAGGTTTCACGAAACTCGCGGGCGAGGGAGTCGGTGTCGGCGATCAGCCGCTTGGCGCGGGGATAGAGCCGGTGCGCCGCTTCGGTCCCCTCCACCCCGCGCGCCTGCCGCACAAACAGGGTCACCCCCAGCTCATCCTCCAGCGTCTTGATAGTGGTGGAGAGGGTGGGCTGGGTAATGAAGAGGCGGGTGGCCGCCGCCGTGATGTTGCGCTCCTCGAAGACAGCCACAAACGCACGCAGGGTTCGCACATCCATAGAATTCACCTATATCAGACAGTCATAAAAGCCATTTTTCACGGCGACACTAGGCAAATATAATGGCTTACCTGCCACAAGGCATCCCAATTTTCTATATCAACGACTATCAACACAGTCAGGAGCCATCATGCGCCATCTCTCTGTCATCGGCCTCGGAGCCATGGGCTCCGCCCTCGCCACCACTCTGATCAAGGCGGGCCATCCGGTCACCGTCTGGAATCGCAGCGCCGCCAAGGCCGCACCGCTGCAAGCGCTGGGTGCGACACTCGCCCCCTCGGTTGGCGAAGCCATCGCTGCAAGCGATATCACCCTTGTCTGCGTCGATAACTACGCCGTCAGCCAGCAGTTGCTGGATGAGGCAAGCGATGCGGTGGCGGGCAAGCTGCTGGTGCAGCTCTCCACCGGCAGCCCGCAGGGGGCCAGAGCGCTGGAGAGCTGGAGCCACGCCCGCGGCGCCCGCTATCTCGATGGCGCCATCCTCTGCTTCCCGGATCAGATCGGCACTACCGATTCCAGCATCATCTGCTCGGGGGCCAGCGCCGCCTTTAGCGAGGCCGAACCGCTGCTGCGCCTGCTCGCCCCTACCCTAGACCATGTGGCCGAGGCGGTGGGCGCCGCTGCGGCGCAAGATTGCGCCGTCGCCGCCTACTTTGCCGGTGGTCTGCTCGGTGCCCTGCACGGTGCGCTGATCTGCGAGGCGGAAGGGCTGCCGGTAGCCAAGGTGTGCGCCCAGTTCAGCGAGCTGTCGCCGATCTTGGGGGGCGATGTGGCCCACCTTGGCAAGACGCTGGCGAGCGGCGATTTCGATCACCCCTACGCCAGCCTGAAAACCTGGAGCGCCGCAATCAGCCGCCTCGCCGGTCATGCCACCGACGCCGGGATCGACAGCCGTTTCCCGCGCTTTGCCGCCGATCTGTTTGAGGAAGGTGTGGCACAAGGATTTGGCCAGCAAGAGGTCTCGGCCCTCATCAAGGTGCTGCGGGCGCGCAATGGAGCGGCGCAATGAACGAGCTGACCAACCAACCCCAAATTGCACTGGTCACCGGCGCCGCTGGCGGGATTGGCCGCCAGCTCTGCATCGGGCTGGCCGAGGCGGGCTATCGGGTGATTGCCACCGATCTGGCTCCTCACGCTTTCGACCATCCCGAGATCCACTTTCATTCCCTCGACTTGCGCGATGAGCAGGGGATTGAGCGGCTCTTTACCGAGGTTCGCGCACAACATGGCGGCATCCACTTGCTGATCAACAACGGCGCCATCAGCAAGTTCCACACCCGCTTCGAGGATCTGAGCGCAGCCCAGTTCGATCAGGTGATGACGGTCAATGTGCGCGGCGCCATGCTCTGCGCCCGCGCCTTTGTGCAAGCCAACCGCGGTTTGCCCTATGGCCGCATCATCAATATCGCCTCCACCCGCTGGCAGCAGAACGAGCCGGGTTGGGATGCCTATGGCGCCTCCAAGGGGGCGCTGGTCGCCCTCACCCAGTCCCTCGCCAACTCGCTGGCCGACTACCCCATCACAGTCAATGCCATCAGTCCGGGCTGGATCCAGGCGGAGGATTACCACACCCTGACCGAGGCGGATCACCGCCAGCACCCGAGTGGCCGGGTCGGTCGCCCCGACGACATCACCCGCGCCTGCCTCTTTCTGGCGGATCCTCGCAACGACTTTATCAACGGTGCCAATCTGGTGGTCGATGGCGGGATGAGCAAGAAGATGATCTACCACACCTCCGCCTCCTTCTGGGAGGAGTAACCCCTGCGGCGGCAGCCTCTCTTCGGCATGCCGCCCACTCCTTTCCTGCCCGTTTTTTCATCGCTTTTGCCCCGCCGCCCTTGCACTGACCTGACCGACTGGCAACAATAGGCTCTCAACTGACCCCTCTTCATTTCGCCCGTTAATTGATCGCCCAACTCATCGCGTTGGCGGGCTGTTTCCGTTAAAATGACGGGTTTTTGCCGTGCCTGGTTTGCCAATCCCCACCATCAGGCACTCGCAGCGTGAATCCTATGATGCCAGTGATGCAGGATCTGCCATGAACAACTACTTTCGGGTGCTGGGCGTCAAGTCCAACGCCAGCGAAAACGACATCAAGAAAGCCTATCGTCGGCTGTCGAACCAGTACCACCCCGACAAGCTGCACGGGGCCAGTGAAGAAGAGAAAGAGCAGGCAGCCATCAAGCTGCACCAGGTAAAGCAGGCCTATGAAGTGCTGTCCGATCCGAAACAGCGGGCCGCCTTTATCAAGGATTTCAACAACGTCATCGTGACCGACCCCGCCTCCGCCATGCAGGAGATGTGGGATCAGTTCTACCCCTGAAACAGCAGGCAGAAAGAGCAACTATGCAAAAGAGATGGGACCAGGCGCGGCTCAAGTCGCTGCAAAGCGATGCCAGCGAAAACATCGAATCCTACCGGGATCAGGACGACCCCAAGGGGCTGGAACAGTTCACCGATCAGATGAAGAGCCTGCTGCTGGCCGATATGAGCATGCTGGAGTTTATGCCCGAGTATCTGCCGCTGGCCCTCTATGGCCGGGTGCAGTTCCCGGCCAAGGCCAAGTCGCAGTGGAACAAGTGGCTCACCAGCGGCGAGCAGCCGAGCTGGGATGAGTTCAAGGTGAGCGTCGGCTTCAACAACGCCGCCCTGCCGCTGGTCAAGGCGGTGCGGGCCCAGAGCGAAGATCAGCTGATGGAAGCCTGCGCCGTGCTGTTCCTGCTCGACAACCCGCTGCCACGCGGCAGCCACCGCGGTGGTGACGACTATGAGCTGCGCGACGAAGAAGATGAAGACGGGGAAGATGCCGACGCCGACTACCATGGTGGCAGTGACCGCTATGGTGATGACGACGGCGATCAGGATATGTACGACGAAGTCCGTTTCTAATTGGGGCAAGGCATGAGCAACAGTCTGATAGAAATTACCGCCATCGAGATCAAAGAGCTGGCCGTTATCGAGCCGAAGCAGGCCAGCGAGAAGTTCGAGCTGATCGCCAAGACCATGTCTGACGACCAACTGGCAGAAGTGATTGAAAACATAGATATCGTTACCCTGACCCAGATCAACGGCCAGCACGACATCTCCTTCCCCTCCATCATCTCCGAGCTGATGACCCCGGAGCGGATCCGCGACATCGTCTGCCAGCAGCCGCTCTACTGGGAAGAGGCGATCAAGAACAACGCCGACGAGCTGCAACAGCACACCTTCGACTTCCTCAACTACCTGATCCGCACCCAGGATAGCGAAGCCAAGCAGCGCGAGATCCTCGAGTGCGTGGCCGAAGATCCGGCCGGTCTCTTCTACCTCGCCATCCCCTTTATCGAGTTCTATCGCGGCGATCGCTATGAAGAGGACGAAGGCTATCGCGACGTGCTGCACGCCGAAGAGGAAGATCTCGAAGAGTCCCTGCGCTACAGCGAGCGCCAGCAGAGCGAGGATGTCCACGACTACGCGCTGGATGACCCGAGAAGCCTGTTGATGCTCATTCGCGAGCTGGCCCCCGAGGTGGAGAAAGCCATCAAGGCGCTGCTGCGCAACGAGCACTCCACCTGGGACGGCATCATCAACAAGTTTGCCGCCGAGCTGGTGATGCAGGCCAAAGAGAAGAACAAGGTCGAGGAAGACGAGTACGGCGACGTCGACGACATGTTCAGCTTTCTGGATTAAGGAGCCCATTCATGCAGTTAGTCATTCGCGATGCCAACCAGGGCCCCTTTCTGACCCAGGTGCTGCGCTTTGGCCGCGACAATGAACGTTTGAGCGAACAACAGCTGGCCGCCATCAAGGGCAAGGCGGTGCTGATGAGCCTCAAATTCGCCGACAAGTACTACAACAAGTACAAGATGCACCTGCTGGAGCAGGCCGCCCACGACGTCATCGGCGTGGTGAGCCTCGGCCTGCAGGAGCTCTCGGCGCGGGATCCGGCCAAGGCGCTGGCGCTGCTGCAGGCGCCGGAAGGCCCCATCAAGCCGTTCCAGAAGGGCTGGTCGATGCTCATCACCGTCAGCCCCAAGCAGGCTGGCAACAGCCTCTACGGTGATGTGGATGCCCGCCTGCTGGACAAGATCTCGAGCCCGCCCGATGTGGAGGAGTGGCAAGGGTGGCAGGAGTACGAGAAGGCGCTGACCGAGCACAACAAGAGCCGCCTGATGGCACTCATCGACCAGCACTTCTTCGCCTGCGAGAGCGACCACCCCACCATGGAGGACAAGCTGGCCGAAGCGCTGCTCTACCGCATCCTCTGCGGCAAGGGCAGTGGCGCCGCTCCGCTCAAGGTGAAGCAGGATCTCAAGCGCAAACTGGCGCGGGAGATTGAGCTCGACGAGGGCTGGTATGACACCGACTACCTCGCCGCCCAGCTCGCCCTGATGCTGAGCGCGCTGCCCGCCGACATGGCCGCCGCCCTGCGTCAGGAGCTGAGCCCGGGCTTTGTGCCCAACCTGCTGCACACCCTCGGCTTTGTGCGCCAGTACCAGCTGCTGCAAAAAGAGAACGCCTCGCCGGAGAAGCTCGACAACATCGAGATGCGCGCCGGTCTCAAGCACCCGCTGCTCGGCTGGCCGCTCTACCACAACTTCTAGGCCGCCCTTCGCCGCCTCTTTTGTTGCCCCCAATGTGGGATAACCCAACGCCCGGCCCGCCGGGCGTTGTTCTATCTACGTCATCAGCCCCCACGATTGACGTAACAAATTGGGATGCAACCAGTTTAGATGGCTTCATTCAAACCTTGTTCGCAGCTATACTGCGCCCCTGATTCAGGGCTGAATAAACCGGTCATAATACAGGTCAGATTTTTATGCTGCTGCCACTTTTAATGCTTATCAGCGCCAATACTCCGCTACTGTCAGATACCCGCCTTTATCGAGAAGTTGCCAATAATTGTAAAAATGTAGATTTGGAAAATTGGCAACATCCGACCAGAAAGGTATTACTGGAACGAGGCGTTATATTAAAAAAAGTCGAGTTATGTAACGATGGTAAATATCCAATCTATCATGTTCGACTCCCGTATGACCCGGCTGGGCAGACTCAAGATTATTTCAACCCACTCTATGTGGCCATGTACGGAGCCAACGGAAAATGGCCATATGCCATGGTCGATGAGGAAGGAACCATTGTCTATATGACCTATCGGAAAGGTTCTATTATCACACCGGACTACGAGCTGTTCTCACCATAATCAGACTTTATCTCTGATGAAAATAATCAAAGTATGCAAAGGCAATATATTTTCATAAAAGATACCATCACGATCCCCAGCCACAAAATGCTCTGATTAGTATATTATCTGGCTATTTTAAGTCACCTATCTGTCGAAACTAATCTGTATCTCGTTATTACAACAAGAATATATATTAGCC
>NZ_JRGM01000142.1 GCF_000764665.1 Aeromonas lacus
CCTAATACCAACTTAATATATAAAATGAAGCTGGATGGGACGTTCTCATATTGGGACTGATAATTTTCTACTCTATAATGCGTTGATTAGTGTATTTTGTGATTTTATATCTTTTGGTTTATGTATTACATCCTTTATTCTGAAAGGTTTGATGATTAAGTAGTCTTCTGTAAAGTTGATTTTTTCTGCGTAGTCGCTAGCTGTGCTCCACTTGCAAAAACAGAATCTTACTATTATTGCCTCTTTTAGTTGATAGATTCATGGCCTCTTTAATAGCACGGGCTTTCCTATGGCTCTGTCCCAATTATGTGTTGAAAGGCTAAGCTTGAAGTAGGCCATCACCTTGAGGTCTACCATCATGGATACCCCAGCCTTTCAACACCTGTTGTCTCTCTTTCCACTGCTTACCCTGCGCCAACGCCGTGTTGCCCGGCAGGAGCTCATGGCGCCCCACACCATTACCTCACTCAATACCCAGCTACCTGCATGCCGCGGTTGCCCACATTGTCAGGCCGATGCCAATCAGCTGGCACCATGGGGATGGAGCCGCGGACTACGTCGCTATCGTTGCAAACTGTGTCTACGCACCAGTACCGTGCTGACCAAGACCCCCTTGGCCAGATTACGTAAAACGCAGTGCTGGGAAGACTACGCGCAAGCCCTCATTGAAGGACTCACTGTCCGCCGGGCAGCTCTGCGTTGCGGGGTCAGCAAGAACACCGCTTTCCTCTGGCGCCACCGCTTCTTGCGTGCGATGGCCGCCCATCAAGCCACACGGGAAGAGGGCATCGTTGAGGTCGACGAGACCTTCTTCCTCGAGTCGTTCAAGGGGCAGCGGGGATTACCTCGTCTGGCTCGGTGTCGAGGAGGTAAAGGGCGAACCCGGGGAACCGGGCCCGATTACATCCCTGTGATGGTGGTGCAGGACCGTGCTGGTCACCATGCAGATTTTCAGTTGGAAAAGATGAATGCCGAAACAGTTATCGCGGTCTTGAAGCCCCTGGTCTCGCCGGATGCAGTGCTGTGTAGCGATGGTGCAGGCGTATATGCCAGTTTCAGCAAAGAGCAGGGCGTGACCCATAAGGTGGTGCGCAATCGCCAAGGTGAACGGGTCATGGGGGCATACCACATTCAACATGTAAACGGGTATCACCATAGGTTGAAGGAGTGGATGGAGCGCTTCCATGGCGTGGCGACGCACTACCTGAGGAATTATCTGGGTTGGCGCAGGATGCTGGAGCGTTATGGGAAGGGTGTGAATATCAAAGCGTGTTTGCATGAGGCGCTGGGGCAACCCATGCAACACGTAATTGGGACATAGCCTTTCCTATGGGGGCAATAACATATTGTATAAGTGTATGGAAATGGTATTCACCTGACAGTTGCCCACAAAAGAGAGTGGTCATACGGCTTCAAACCGGATAACAAAACGGTACCCCTACCGTGTTGTTTGGAGTCACCGTATGACCACCAACGAGAAAGTTGCACGTCGCAAACTCAGCCTGCTAGAGCTCGCCAAAGAGCTCAATAACGTCAGCAAAGCCTGCAAGCTCATCGGCTACAGCCATCAGCCGTTCTACGAAATTCGCCGTAATTACCAGACCTATGGCACCGAGGGCTTGCTCGACAAATTGCCCGGCTGTAAAGGGGATCATCCTAATCGGGTCGCTCCCGAGATTGAACAGGCCATCCTCGATTACTCCCTCACCAGACCAACTCATGGCCCGCTGTGGGTCGCGCAAGAACTGGCTCTGCAAGGCATCAACGTAAGTCCAGGCGGTGTGCGTGGTGTGTGGCAACGTCACGATTTGCTCTCCAAACACGACCGCTTGCTGCGCCTAGCGAAAACCCACAGAGAACAGGTCATTGAGCTCAACGACGAGCAAGTTCGCCTGCTCGAGCGTTTCAGTCCGGAGTTCCGCGAACGCCAGATAGAAGTCCACTACACCGGGGAACTGGTGGCGGTCGACACCTTCTTCGTCGGCGCGCTCAAGGGCGTGGGCAAGGTGTATCTACAAACCGTGCTGGACTGCTACAGCCGCCACGCTTGGGGGCGGCTCTACACCAGCAAGCTGCCAATCATCTCTGTCCATGTACTCAATGAAACGGTGCTGCCGTTTTTCGAGGCCCACGAGGCACGTGGTCTATACCATCCTGTCGGACAACGGGCGCTAGTTCTGTGGACGACCTGACCACAATCCCTACGAGCTGTTCCTGCAACTGGAGGGGATTGAGCACCGGACAACCAAGGTACGCTGGCTGCGGAGCAACGGCTTTATCGAGCGACTGCATCGCACACTGCTGGATGAACACTTCCGTATCAAGGGGAGGACGACCTGGTATGAGTCGGTGGAGCAGATGCAGACAGACCTGGATAGCTACCTGGAACACTACAACACCAAGCGGCCACATCAGGGCAGTATGATGGAGGGACAGACCCCCTACAACATGTTCAAGAAGGGTCTGAAATTGATACCGAAGGAAGTGCGCACTTAAAAGTAGCGTAAACAAGACACCGGTTTGAGGCCGGTGTTAGGTGATAACTATATCTGTACACATTGTAGAATGAGATTTTTTCCAATCCACTCTCATGTTTTATTTTAACTTTATTTGTGCACTGTTTTACTATGCCTTTTCTCTATGATTGACTTTTCAATCTTTAATTTTTCAAACTTTTCATGTACCCGACTTGGATAAAGATCCGTATAAATTTGCCAAAGAATATTTATGTTTCTATGTCCAGTAACCTGTGCCACTTCATCAATTACAAATCCGGCTTCAAAAAGACGGCAAGCGCCTTCGCGCCTTAGGTCATGCCATCGAAGATCTTCAATATCGAGCTCTTTCCTTACTCGCTGAAAACCTGCTGTAACACTTCGGCTGTTATAAGGAAATATTTTTTCATTGGTTTTTGGCTGTCTGTTCAGGATCGTCCATGCATCCCCCAGAAGAGGAGCCAGCATGTGATTGCCAATTTTTTTCCTTGGATCTTTGCGATCTTCCACTAGCACGGCCTTATTTCGTGCATCGACGTCAGACCATTTTATTTTGCATACTTCGCTTATCCGCATACAGCTCAGGATGGCGAAGTTGAGAAGGTCTGTGTAGGGGATCTTGGCCATACCGTGATTCTGCCGTTTTTCCAGCCCCTGGATGATTCTTTCCAGCTCATTGCTCACGGGGCGGCGGGTGCGTTTTTGTGATTTACCCACCAGTTTCAGGTTGTTGAGGGTCTTACGTGCTTCCAGGATGAGCTTGTTGTCGACAGGGATATTAAAGACTGGGTTGGCGGCGGCAAAAACAGTTCCAAGGTAGCTGATGTCATGGGCAATGGTGGCTGGAGAGGCTCCCGCATCTCTTCTGGCTTGACAGTGATCGACCAAGTCTTTGATGGTTAGCTCGTTGGCATTGAGCTTGGCGATATCGCAATCGGCAACCAGGTCGAGGCAATAAGCCTTGGTTCTGCCTATGGTAGGGCTGATGGCTGGATGGGCACGGTAGAGCGAAATGAGTTCGCGGATGGTCGGGACTGGCTGGAGTTTACCCGGAAGGCCATCTCTTTCGATCATCGCCAACATCTGCGCTCCCCAGCTCTTGGCGTCGGACTGTCTGCCAAAGGTTCGGGATTCTCGGTATACTACCTCTTCGCCTTTATGTTCCCTGACGGTACAGCGATAGCGTAACTCGCCTTTGCTGGTCTTACGTTTTTCTATTGTGTAGCCGGCCATAGATACCTCGTGGAGTACACCTGCCCCATGAAATGGTGGGGCAGATATGGGGCAGGTTCAATCAACAAATGTCTGGAAACACCCGCAAATGACTCAGAAACAAATCAGTGAAAACCCCGTTAAATCAGGCTCTGAGGCCATATCTGGCAAGCCTACCCACCGCCAGACATTCTCGATTGCCCCCATGCTGGACTGGACCGATCGGCATTGCCGTTATTTTCATCGACTGATGAGCCGCCAGACCTTGCTCTATACCGAAATGGTGACCACCGGCGCCATCATCCACGGCAAGGGGGATTATCTGGGTTACAGCGAGCAGGAGCACCCCATCTCCCTGCAGCTGGGTGGCAGCAATCCGGCCGATCTGGCGCGCTGCGCCAAGCTGGCCGAGGAGCGTGGTTATGACGAGGTGAACATCAACGTCGGCTGCCCCTCCGATCGGGTGCAAAATGGCCGCTTTGGTGCCTGTCTGATGGGTGAACCCGCGCTGGTGGCTGACTGCGTCAAGGCAATGCGCGATGTGGTCGATATTCCGGTGACGGTGAAGACCCGTATCGGCATCGACGATCAGGACTCCTACGAATTTCTGCAGGCTTTCATCGAGCAGGTGCGCGACGTCGGTTGCGATACCTTTATCGTCCATGCCCGCAAGGCGTGGCTGAGCGGCCTGAGCCCCAAGGAGAACCGCGAGATCCCGCCGCTCGATTACCCTCGCGTCTATCGGGTCAAGCAGGATTACCCGGATCTCACCATCGCCCTCAACGGCGGTGTCACCTCCATGGAGCAAACCCTTGAGCACCTGCAACACGTCGATGGCGTCATGATGGGGCGCGAAGCCTATCAGAACCCCTACATTCTGGCGCAGGTGGACAATCTGGTATTCGGCCAGAACAACGCCGTGCCGAGTCGTCACGAGGTGGTGCGGATGATGCTGCCCTATATCGAGCAGGAGCTGGCCAAGGGCAACTACCTCTCCCACATGACCCGCCACATGCTGGGGCTGTTCCAGAACATGCAGGGGGCGCGCGCCTGGCGTCGTCACCTGAGCGAAAACGCCTGCAAGCCGGGGGCGGATATTCAGGTGGTGCTGGATGCCATGGCCAAGGTGCCGGAGTTTGCCGCCAGCGAGCAGGGCGAATAACTGTCTGGTCTGGCAAAGCGAAAAAGGCGCGTCTTGTGACGCGCTTTTTTATTTCAATCGGCCGTGAGCAGAGGCTCAGCTGGCGGGGTGGAAGTTGTGGATCTCCCCCTCGCGCGGGGTGAAGCGGGGATCGCTGTCGCGATACGCCTCTATTTGCAGCATGGTCTGGCAGAAGCTGCCCGCTTTGTCGTACTCCTGCCGGGCGAGATCGATAGCTCGCTCGGCCCGCCGTCGCGTCATCTTGTCCGCCTTGCGATCGCTGAACTGCTGTTGCTGATGCAGCATCCAGTCGACAAAGGCTTGCTGGCAGTGAGATTCACTCTCGGCTAGGGCTGGCAGTGTCCAGAACAGGGAGAGCAGTAACAGGTAACGCATGATAAATGGCGATCGACAACGGCTGATGGAATCGGAAAGCGGGCATTCTATGCATCAATCCGGGGTGTGAACAGTATCAATAAGAGGGCCGCCCGCAGGCGGCCCTCTTGTGCTTCAGTGCTCTATATCAGCTCAGTGTTTGACGATATAGAGCTGGCGGCTGTAGGCCACATCTTCCGGGTTGTTGATGGGGTAGCCCTTGAGCCAGGGCTTGATGAGCCGGGCGTTGGTGTACTGATAGATGGGGGCGATGGGCGCCTGCTGCTCGAGGATGCTCTCCGCCTGATCGAACAGCCGGCTGCGGGCGCCGCTGTCGCGGGTTTGCGCCGCCTTGTCCAGCAATTGGTCATAGCTTGCATCGGCAAAGCCGGTCATGTTGCCACTGTGGTGAGAGCCCCACAGACCGAGGAAGGCGGACGGATCGTTGTAGTCGGCCACCCAGGAGGAGCGGATCACCTCGAACTGGCCGCTCTGGCGGCTGTCGAGATAGGTTTTCCACTCCTGATTGGTCAGCTCTACCTGAGCGCCCAGTTTCTGCTTCCACATGTTGGCGATGGCGAGCGCCAGCTTCTTGTGTACTTCAGCGGTGTTGTAGAGCAGCGAGAGCTTGAGCGGTTTGTCCGGGCCGTAGCCTGCCTCCTTGAGCAGTACCTGCGCCTTGCTGTCCAGCTCCTGCTGGCTGCTGCTCGAGAGCAGGTTGGCCTTGGGCTCGAAGCTGGCGGTCACATCCGGGGTGAAGTGGTAGGCTGGCTTCTCGCCGGTGCCGAGCACCTTGTCGGCAATCAGGGCGCGATCGATGGTGTAGGAGAGGGCCTTGCGCACCCGTACATCGTTCAACGGCGGCTGACGGGTATTGAAGGCGTAGTAGTAGGTGCCAAGTTGCATCGGGGTATAGACCTCACCCGGGATCTCTTTCATCAGTTTGTCGTACTGCTCCTTGGGGAAGGACTCGGTGATCTGCAGATCCCCCGCCAGATAGCGGTTGGTGGCGGTGGTCTCCTGATTGATCGGCATAAAGATGACCTTGGTCAGCACAGTGTGGGCCTTGTCCCAGTAGTGGGGATTGGGCACCAGTTCCAGCTTCTCGTTGACCACCCGGCTGCTCAGCACAAAGGCGCCGTTGCCGACCAGCTTGCCCGGCTGGGTCCACTTGTTGCCAAACTTCTCGATGCTGGCCTGATGCAGCGGCGACAGGCTGGGGTGGGTCAGCAGGCTCAGGAAATAGGGAACCGGTTGGGAGAGGTTGATCTGCAGGGTGTGGTCATCGATCGCCTTGACACCCAGCTCGCTGGCAGGCAATTTGCCAGCCATGACCTCGTCCACTTTGTCGAAGCGGGCAAGTTGGGCAAACCAGGCGAAAGTGGCCGCCTCTTTCGGGTCGACCAGCTTGCGCCAGCTGTAGACGAAGTCGCCAGCCTTGACCGGATCGCCGTTGGACCAGCGGGCATCCGGGCGCAGGTGGAAGGTGAAGAACTGGTTGTCCTTGTTCTCCCAGCGCAGGGCAACGGCGGGGACGGGTTTGCCATCCGCCCCCTGGGTCAGCAGCCCCTCGAACAGATCCCGCAGCACCTGCAATTCGGGCAAGCCGACCAGCTTGAGCGGACTGAGACTGGCAGGTTCATCTTTCAGGTGGCGAACCACCACCTGTGTGGCGGCCAGTTCGGTTCCGGCGGGAATATCGGCAGCCTGGACTGCGGCACAGCCCAAGAGGGCCAGCAAGGGGCTCCATCCTTTCATGGGTCGGATCCTTCAAATTGTGTGAAGCGGGGAGAAAACTCGGCGAGAAAATGTCGCCGACAGACGGGAAATCATGATATCCCGTTTACTGGTCTGACCGCCAGCATTCGGCTCTCATCTGTCGCCGGGGCGGCGCCGCGTTGTCGCGTGTCCGGGATTGAATGTGACTAGGAGTAGCAAACGATGAAAGCATGGTTATTGCCGGGCTGTTTCCTGATAGTCGGGGCGCTCAGCCAGAGTGCCTGGGCGTTGACGCCGTGCCAGAGCGACACGGCGGTGGGCAGCTGGTGCGAGGCGGGGATCGAGACCCTGCACCCGACTCAGGGCGGGGTGGGGCAGCTGCAGGTGGATGAAACCCAGGCGACGCTGGCGGACATGAATCCCAAGCAGCTCGACAAGCTGATGAAAAAGAAAGAGATCCCTGTGGTGATTGCGCCGGATGGCGGCTATTGGCTGGTGGACCGACACCACCTGACCAAAGCGCTCTGGCAGCAAGGGGTCAAGCAGGTGCGGGTCAAGGTGATCGGTCGCTTGCAGGATAAAGACAACTTCTGGAGCCAGATGCAGAACAACCACTGGGCCTGGCTCAAGGATGAGAAGGGGTTACCCCTCACGCCAGAGCAGCTGCCGACCAGCATCGACAAGCTGCCCGACTACCCCTATCGCACTCTGGCGGGGTTGCTGCAGGATGCGGGTTACTTCAGCAAGCAGGATCAGGTCTACTTTGTCGAGTTCGCCTGGGCCAGCTGGCTCGGCAAGCAGATGCAGTGGATGCCGATAGACAGCGCCAATCTGGCGGCCCGGCTGCAGCAGGCCAAACGGCTTGCCTGTGGCAGCGATGCCAAAGATCTGCCCGGTTATCCCGGCCGGCAGTGCAGCCTCAACCAGTCGAAGACGGCGAACTGACAGCCAGACAACGAGAGAGGGCGACCCGTGGGTCGCCCTCTTTTTATGTCAGTCTGCGCGTTATGGTGTCGCATCTGGCGTTGAAGCCTGGCTCTGCCAGGTGGCCGCCGCCTGTTCCAGTAGCGCCACCTCGCCCTGCTGGATCAGTGGCAACAGGGCATTGACCTGTTCGTTCGGCCAATCCCACCAGGCGAGTGCCTGCAGCCGGGCTATCTCGCTCTCGGTGAAGCGCATCCGCACTATGGCCGCTGGCGTGCCCGCCACCATGGCGTAGGGCGGCACATCTTTGGTGACCAGCGCCCGGGCGGCGATGATGGCGCCATCGCCGATGGTGACGCCGGGCATGATCATCGCCTCCATACCGATCCAGACATCGTTGCCGATGCGGGTATCGCCGGCAGGGCGGTAGCTGCGCTTGAGCGCCTCCAGATCAGCAAACGGATAGGTGCTGATGAAGGCGGTGTTGTGGGTGTGGTTGCCGCCCATGATGATCTTCACCCCGGCGGCAATCTGCACGTAGTCACCGATATGGAGCTGGTCGATATGCCAGAGCGGCTCCCAGCCGGTATCGGGATGACGGCTGAAGCTGTCGCCATAGAGGTAGCGCACCACCTCCTCTTCGAAGGGGCCATCCCAGGCACCCGAGTAGTAGCTGTGTTGCCCCTTGAGGCAGATGTTGGGGTTGCTGACCGTCAGATGCAGGTATTCGACCTGTGACCAGTGCTGGCAGGTTTTCATCCTGGTACTCCTTTGTTGAATGGATTTAATTGGTTGCGCTTGATGGAGCGCAGCTAATAGATCCAGACCAGCATGCGGGGCACGCAGAGCAGTGAGCAGCCCAGCATTTGGGGCAGACGGGGTCGCATTCGGGGTAAGCCCTGATATCGGCAAGTGGTGGGATCATAAGGGGGATTGCAGCGATTTGCCAACCTGCAGCGGAGATCCTGCACTAACCATCTGGTTGATATTTATTCTCAATTAGCCATCATTAACCTCCCGGTTGAGTCGGTGGGGGATAACGAAATGACACCAGAGAGTTGGCAGCGTTACATGCTGGAGGCGGAGCGGTCGTGGCAGTCCGGTTCGCTGGGGGCCGCCGTCTGCTTCTATCAGCAGGCGCTGGGGGATGTCTACGAGATGAGCGAGGTTGAGCTTGCCGAGCTGGCCAGCATGCGGGTCGCTACCTGCCACCGACTGGCCGACTTCTGGCGGGCGATGGATGAACCCGCCTATGAGCTGCGTTATCTCAAGCTCGCCTCCGAGCTGGTGACGGCGCTGGTACCGCAGTGCCCCAACCGGGAGTGCGAGGCGCTGATCAGCGAGCTGGGCTGCTGCCGTGGCGCCCTGCTCGCCTTCTTGAAGCGCCACCCCAACCCCGAAATAGCCAAACTGATCCAGTTGCAGGACAAGGTACAGGGCTGCGAACTGATCGGCCGCTTTCGCCTCAACTGACAGGCGTCGATCTCAGCTGCGGCGTTTGAGCTTTTGAGCGATGCGCTGCTGCGCCTCTTCCCCTTGCAGGGCTTGGGCGAAGGCGCGCGCCTCCAGATCGATGACGAAGTGGACCGCCTGTTTGAGCTCCTGTTTCAGCAGCGCCTTGCTCTTTTGCACCGCTTTGGGCGCCTTGCTTGCCAGCTTGAGCCCCTGCTCGCGGGCAAAGGGGAGCAGGACATCGGCCGCTACCACCTTGTTGGCGAGCCCGAGCCGCAGTGCCTCGTCGGCATCGATCGCCTCGGCCAGCAGCAACAGCTCCGCCGCCTTGAGGTGACCCACCATGCGCGGCAGCAGCAGGCTGGAGGCGAACTCCGGCACCAGCCCCAGCTCGACGAAGGGGAGTTGCAGGCGGGCGTTATCCGCCAGATAGACCAGATCGCAGTGGAGCAGGATGGTGGTACCGATCCCCACCGCCGGGCCGCCGACCGCCGCAATCACCGGCTTGGGAAAGTCAGCCAGGGTGTGGAGGAACTGCAGGATGGGGTCATCGGGTTCCAGCGAGCTCTTGCCTACGAAATCGGCCAGATCATTGCCCGCGGTAAAGCAGTCGCTCTGACCCTGCAGCAGCAGGGCGTGCACCTCCTCATCGTTTGCCGCCTGTTGCAGGGCACTCACCAGCTGCTGATAGAGGGCGGTATTGAGGGCATTGCGCTTGTCGGGGCGGTTGAGCGTCAGGGTGAGCAAGCCATCCTGCTGCTCGGCGACGAGAATGGGGGCCATGTCTAAATCCTTGTTATTGAAGGGTGCACAAAGGTTACTGTCGGAGTAACCTTGGAGCCGTTTAACAACATCATAAAAGGATTTCAACCATGTTTAAACGTGCGTTTTATTCTCTGCTGGTGCTCGGCATGACGGCTCCCGCGCTGGCCAAGGTGGATGCGGTTGACGGCTATGTGCGTTTGCTGCCGCCGGGCTCTCCCAACACCGCCGCCTTCATGGTGCTCAAGAACGATGCCGACAAGCCGGTCAAGCTGGTGGCGGCAGCCTCTCCTGCGGCGGGTCGAGCCGAGCTGCATACCCACCTGCACGAGAATGGCGTGATGAAGATGCGTCAGGTCGAGAGCATCGAGATCCCGGCCAAGGGTGAGGTAGCGCTGCAGCCCGGCAGCTTCCACATCATGCTGTTCGAGATTGGTGCGCTCTCCGAAAAAACTCCGATGCCGCTTACTTTGACCATGGATGATGGCGAGAAGCTGGAGCTCTCCCTGCCGGTCAAACCGATCGAGCCGATGGCCGGGATGAACATGAAGCATATGAAACACTGACATTTGTCGTCGCTTGTTCAGATTTGAGACTGGGTATTTTGGCTGCACCGGGTAAAATAGCGCTCTTTCCATGTATGCAAGAGGAAGTGAAGTGATGAAAAAGACGCTGATTGCCGGTGTTCTGTTTGCCCTGTGCAGCCAGGGAGCCATGGCCGCCAATGACTGGCGTTTCGCCGCCGGTGCCGACGTATGGAACGCCCAAGGCAGTGGTCAGGTTTATGGTGCCAGCACCAACTATGACGATCACTACAACTGGAACGGCTACCTGCAGCTGGAACACGGCATCATTTTCCTGCCGAACGCCAAGTTTGAGATCTCCGACTTCAGCACCTCCGGCGGCGCCTTCAAGAATGAGCTGACTGCCTACGATCTGAACCTCTACTACCGTCTGTTCAACAACGATCTGTTCAAGATCGATCTGGGTCTGACCGGTCGTTACTACGATGGCGAGCTGACCTCCTACGGTCGCAAGGGCTACGACAAGGACACCGTGATGGCCTACGCCGGTAGCGAACTCTACATCCCGAACACAGGTTTCGCCTTCTTCGGTGATCTGCGTACTCACGACGTGGACAACTATGACTACCGTCTGGGTGCTTCCTACAAGTTCTCCAACATGCCGGTCAAACTGCGTGCCGGCTGGCGTGAAGCCAATGTGGACTTCGATAACGTCGACCAGCGTATCGACGGCTGGTTCATGGGCGGCGAATTCACCTTCTAATCTGACAGTCAGCTGACGACAAGGAGAAGTAATGGGCTACATCATAGTGACGGGGGCCGGTTCCGGTCTGGGCCGCGCCTTGACCGCAGGGCTGGTTGAGCGGGGCCATCGGGTTGTCATGATGGGGCGCCGTTACGAGAAGCTGCAGGAGCAGGAAGATCTGCTCGGTCAGGCGGTGATCGGCATTGCCGCCGATCTGGCGCACCACGAAGAGGTGGAGATGGCCTTTGCCGCCGCCGTTGAGTGGGGCGGCCTGCCCGAGATGGTGATCCACTGCGCCGGGGTTGGCGAATTCGGCCCGGTCGGCATCTACACCGCCGAGCAGATCCGCAGTGTGGTGGAGAGCAATCTTGTCTCCACCATACTGGTGGCCCAGCAGACGGTGCGTCTCATCGGCGAGAAAGGTGGGGTGCTGGCCAACGTGCTCTCCTCTGCCGCGCAGGTGGGCAAGGCCAACGAGAGCCTCTACTGCGCCTCCAAATGGGGGATGCGTGGCTTTCTGGAGTCGTTGCGCGCCGAGCTGAAAGGCTCGCCGCTGCGACTGGTGAACCTCTACCCGAGCGGGATCCGCAGCGCCTTCTGGGACAACTCGGATCACGTCGACCCGACCCGTTTCATGACCCCGGAAGATGCCGCCGCCTACATGCTCGATGCGCTGGCGGCGCGCAGCAGCTGCCACGTGACCGACCTCTTTATCGGTCGCAACGAGTAGGCTCTTTGCGGCAATCCTCTTTGCTTTAGAAGAGAAGACAAACAAAAAGCGCGCCATCAGGCGCGCTTTTTTATATCGGGAAGAGGGTGGGCTTAGCGGCCCAGCTTGGCCTTGATCATGGCGACGATGTCGTTGATGGCCACTTCCTGCTTCTCGCCGGTGCGGCGGCACTTGTACTCGACCACGCCGTTGTCCATGCCGCGCTCGCCGATGACGATGCCGTGCGGCACGCCCAGCAGCTCCATGTCGGCGAACATCACGCCCGGGCGCTCTTTACGGTCGTCAAACAGCACATCCACACCGGCCGCTTTCAGCTCGGCGTAGAACTGCTCGGCCAGCTCGGCGACGCGCACGGACTTGTGCATGTTCATCGGCACGATGGCCACTTCGAACGGAGCGATGGCGTCCGGCCAGATGATGCCGTACTGGTCGTTGTTCTGCTCGATGGCAGCAGCCACCAGACGGGAAACCCCGATACCGTAGCAACCCATCTCCATGGTGACGGACTTGCCGCCTTCGTTCAGCACGCTCGCCTTCATCGCTTCGGAGTACTTGGTACCCAGCTGGAAGATGTGGCCCACTTCGATACCGCGCTTGAGCAGCAGCTTGCCCTGGCCGCACGGGCTCGGGTCGCCTTCCACCACGTTGCGCAGGTCGGCAACTTCATAGGTAGCGATATCGCGATCCCAGTTGGCACCGGTCAGGTGGAAGCCGGTCTCGTTGGCGCCGCAGACGAAGTCCGCCAGATGGGCGGCGCTGCGATCGACGATGATGCGACCGGCAAAGTCGACCGGGCCGATGGAGCCTGCATCGCAACCGGCGGCAGCTTTGATCTGCTCGTCGTTGGCGAAGGTCAGCGGGTTAGCCACGCCAGAAAGCTTCTCGGCCTTGATTTCGTTCAGCTCGTGATCGCCACGCAGGACCAGCGCGATGACCGCCTGCTTGCCGTGCTCGTCCTCTTCGCCCAGAACCAGCAGGGTCTTGGCGATGGTGGTCGGTGCCACGTTCAGGAAGGCGGCCACTTCATCGATGGTGTGGACGGCCGGGGTAGCAACCTTGGTCAGGGCTGCGGTGGCGGCAGCGCGCTCGCCAGCCGGCGCCAGCGCTTCGGCCATCTCGATGTTGGCGGCGTAATCTGATGTATCGGAGAAGGCGATCAAGTCTTCACCGCTCTCGGCCAGCACCTGGAATTCGTGGGAGCCGGTACCACCGATGGAGCCAGTATCGGCCTGCACCGGACGGAAGTTCAGACCCATGCGGGTGAACGCCTTGCAGTAGGCGGCGTGCATCTTCTCGTAGGTATCGACCAGAGACTCTTTGTCGATGTGGAAGGAGTAGGCATCCTTCATCAGGAACTCGCGGCCGCGCATCACGCCGAAACGGGGGCGCACTTCGTCGCGGAACTTGGTCTGGATCTGGTAGAGGTTGAGCGGCAGCTGCTTGTAGCTGTTCACTTCGTAACGCACCAGCGCAGTGATCACCTCTTCGTGGGTCGGGCCCAGCACGAAGGGACGGTTGTGACGGTCGGTCAGACGGCACAGCTCGGGACCGTAGTCATCCCAGCGGCCGGACTCCTGCCACAGCTCGGCGGGTTGCACCACCGGCATGGAGACTTCGATGGCACCAGCATTGTTCATCTCTTCGCGAACAATGTTCTCGATTTTCTTCAGTACCCGCAGACCGGTTGGCAACCAGGCATACATGCCGGAGGCCAGTTTACGGATCATCCCGGCGCGCAGCATCAGCTGGTGGCTGACAACTTCAGCGTCGGAGGGGGTTTCCTTGAGAGTGGAAAGCAGATATTGGCTGGTACGCATCGCGGTAGACCTTAGCTAGAACGGGCGCGGGGCCCGGGATAATTTCAAGGGCGGAATTTTAACAGGCTGGGCGTTGCGGCCCAAGGGCTAAATTTGCCGCAGCCGCGAAAGGGCGGCGCGGGCTGGCCATCTTGTCCGGATCGGAGGGGATGCCCGGCTGGCCATCACCGGCTTGCCGGAGGCGCATGTGACCGCAATTGGCTTGGCATAAGTAAAAATTTGGTCATTTCGGTAAAACCCATAAATTTGATTTATACCGCGCGGTTTGTCCCTGCAACGGCCGCAGCTAGCCAGTGATGGCTCGATAGGAGGATTGGCCGATCCTGACGGTACTGATCTTGCCGCAACCAGCGGTAAGAGGGGGCTGACGGGGCCTTGCCCGCGGTCCATGTGGCCGGGATGCAAAAGCGGGGTGGGTAGTACCACAACCATTGGGCTTTTAATGCCTGCAATTTGGCCGGATCTCCGCTAAACTCTGCCACCTTTTCGTGACGGGTCGGCCAAACCGGCCCCGTCGCCCCCTCTTTATTTGTACTTTTGGAGCCGCTCATGCCGCTAGTGGGACATCAACACCAGATCGAGATCCTGGAACTGACCGACAAAGGAGATGGCAAAGGACGCCTGTTCGACCGCCCCCTGTTTGTCGAAGGTCTGCTGCCGGGTGAGCAGGCGTTGGTCGAACTGACCGAGGTGAAGCCCAACTACCTGCACGGCAAGGTCGCCGAGCTGCTCCAGCCCTCCGCCGACCGGGTGGCCGATTTCTGCCCCAACACCGAGTGCGGTGGCTGTCAGGTGCGCCCGCTGGCCTATCCGGCCCAGCTCAAGCTCAAGCAGAGTCTGGTGCAGAGTGCCCTGGAGCAGGTTGGACTGGGTGATGCAGTGGTCAATCCCATCCTCGGCATGGAGACGCCGTTCGCCTATCGCAACAAGGCGCAGTACGCGGTGCGCGGTTGTGACGCCGGTGCCGAGATCGGTTTTTATCGCAAGCACTCCCATGACCTCATCACCGCCGATGATTGTGCGGTGCAGGATTCCCTGCACGTGGAGCTGAACGCCCGGGTGCGCAACTGGATGCGCGCGCACGACATCGCGGCTTATGACGAGGTGGCCCACACCGGCTGTGTGCGCAACCTGATGACCCGCAAGGGCTTCAAGAGCGGCGAGCTGATGGTGGTGCTGGTGACCCTGAGCGAGGAGCTGCCGTTCGAAGCCGAGCTGCTGGCGGCGCTGCAGGATCTGCCGGTCACTACCCTGGTGCAGAACATCAACGAAGCGCGCACCAACCGCATTCTGGGCGACAACAACCGGGTGCTGCTGGGCAGCGGGGTGATCCGCGACAAGATCCACGAGCTCGAATTCGAGATCTCGCCGCTCTCCTTCTTCCAGAACAACCCGAGCCAGACCGACGTGCTCTACTCCAAGGCGCTGGAGTATTGCGAGCTGACCGGTAACGAGACGGTGTTCGACATCTATTGCGGTATCGGCACCATCTCCCTGTTCCTGGCTGGCAAGGCCGCCAAGGTCGTGGGGATCGAGTCGGTGGAGAGCGCCATCAGCGACGCCCGTCGCAATGCAGCTCTCAACGGCATCGAGCAGACCGAGTTCCACGTCGGCAAGGCGGAGCAGCTGATGCCTGCCCTGCATGCCGAAGGGGTGAGCGCCGACGTGGTGGTGATGGACCCGCCGCGCAAGGGCTGTGACAAGGCGGTGCTGCAGACCCTGGTGGCCATGGCGCCCCGTCGTCTGGTCTATGTCTCCTGCAACCCGCAGACTCTGGCCCGCGATCTCGCCTGGCTGGTCAAGCAGGGCTTCGTGCTGGACGAGGTGCAGCCGGTCGATATGTTCCCGCACTCCATGCACGTGGAAGCAGTTGCTCGCTTGAGCCTGCCCGCCAAGGCATAAGTCGCCTCTGACTTGCGCCCATAAGAAAACGACGCCAACTGGCGTCGTTTTTTTATCTCTGCAATCGGCGGATGGCCGATTAGCTGGCGCTCTGGCGTACCTCGTCGGCAATCTGGTCGAGCAGCTGTTGCCAGCCCAGACCCAGCTCGCTGACCAGCGCGTTGTAGCCATCGGCCGGCAGCACCCGCACCTGATTGAAGGGGGCTTCGCGCAGTACCGAGCCATCTTCCGCCAGCAGGCGCCAGCGCCCGCTCAGCACGGCCCGGCCATCGTGGCGCCCCTGGAAGCGCTCGACCAGTATGGTCAGCACCGGGCCCTTGCGGCCGCCATCCTGACGGACGACCCAGCCCGGCAGGCGGGTGGAGAGGCCGTTGAGGGTGAGCTGGTTGAGCTGGTCGTCGAGCGAACCGGCCCAGCGGTGGTACTCGGCAAAGTGGAGCTCCTGCCCCTCCAGCTGATAGACCAGACTGATCCGGTCGAGCTGGCCCGCCAGTGTGATGGGGCGCAGCACCAGCTGGTGCTGCGGGGTAACCGGCGCCGCCGCCGGTTGCTGGCTGTCGGCGGCGAGCGAGTAGTAGTGCAGCGCTGGCTGGGTGCTGCTGCACCCGGCCAGCAGGCCGGTCAGCGCCAGCGTCAGGATGAACTTTTTCATGGTGTGCCTCGCTTGGGTTCAGGGTCCCGGGGACGGACGCGATCGAAGATCAGCGAACTCGGCTGCTCGTTGAGAGAGTGCACCAGCGGCTGCAGCTCGCGCATCAGCTGGTTGAGGGTCTGCACCGACTGACGCAGATCCTGATTGGTTTGCGACTGGGCATCATAGGCCTGCAGGGTCTCCTGCAACTGCTTGAGGCTCTCGTTGAGCGAGGCCGGCAGCTGCTGGGTGGAGTCCTTGGCGGTGAGCTTGTCCAGATTGGCGCTGACCGCGCTGATGTTCTTCAGGGTGCCATCCAGCGTCGAGAGCGAGCTGTTGACCTTGGTCAGGGTGGTGGCCATGTCCATGTCGACAAACTTGTCGAGGATTAGGTTCACCTTGCGCTCGATCTGATCCAGCCCGCCCTGCACGGTCGGGAAGACCTGATAGCCGGCCAGCTTGACCTGATCAAAACGGGGAGCCGTGGGGTAGAAGTTGAGATCGATGATCTTGCCGCCGGTCAGCAGGCTCGAGGTCTTGAGGCTGGCACGCAACCCCTCCTTGAACTGCTTGCTGAACAGGGCGCGCCACTGATCCTTCTCCGCCTTGGCATAACGGTGGGAGAGACGCTGCACCTCGATGCGGGCCAGTACCGGGATCTGGCGGTTCTGGAAGATGCGAACCCCCTTCTCCTCGATCATGTAGGGCGCCGAGATGACGGTGCCGACCCGGATGCCGCGATACTGCACCGCCGCGCCCGGGTGGAGACCCGCTACGTTGTCGTCGAACAGGAAGACGTAGTCGATGAACTGATCCAGACTACCGGCCATCACGCTTGCCTCATCCTGAAACAGGGTGAACTCGTCGTGCTGCTTGACCGGATCACCCGGTGACCAGCCGGCAGGCAGGCCCATGGTGATGCCGCCGTCGATCAGGCTCTCCAGCGAATCCATCTTCACCTTCATCCCTTCGCTGCTCATGGAGACCTCGAAGCCCGGGGTCAGCCAGAAGCGGGAGTTGCTGCTCACCAGAATGTCGTAAGGGGCGTTGATGAAGATCTGATACTGCATCTCGCTCTTTTCGGGCAGGAACTTTGCCTCTTCTACCTGACCTATGGTGAAGCCCTGGTAGTTGATGGGCGAGCCCTCGCCAAGCGCCTTGGCTTCGCGGCTGGAGAGGGAGAGGCGCAGACCCTTGGCATTGATGGAGGAGAGCGGCGGCTTGTCGAGCATGGCGTACTCGTCGCGCGCCTTGCCTTTCTTGCCGGGGGAGAGCTCGATATAGGCACCGGAGAGCAGGGTACTGAGACCCGACACCCCTTCGCGACCGACCCTGGGCTTGACCACCCAGAACTTGCTGTCGCCGCGCAGCATGCTGGCGGCGTCGTTGGTCAGGCGGCCCTTGAGCACGGCGTGGCTGTAGTCATCGCTCAGCTGGACGGCATCGATGCGACCGACAGTGACCTCGCGCGAGCGGATCTCCGTCTTGCCTGCCACTATGCCTTCGGCGGTGGCGACTGTCAGGGTGAAGCTCGGGCCCTGGGAGTACCAGTGTTGGAACAGCATCCAGAGACCGATGAACAGCGCCAGCAGGGGCACCATCCAGATTGCGGCGGCGGAGCTCAGAAAGTCAGAGCCCGGTTTCCACCTTGTTTTACGCTCACTCACGTTCGCGCTCTCCTTGTTGTAAATCCCAGATCAGGCGCGAGTCGAAGCTCATGGCGGCGACCATGGTGATCAGCACCACGCCTGCAAATGCGACGGCCGCAGGGCCGGGGTAGATGGTCATCAGGTTGTCGAGCCGGATCAGGCCCGCCAGAATGGCCACCACGAAGACGTCGATCATCGACCAGCGTCCGACAAATTCGGTCATGCGATAGAGCTTGAGTTTGCCGAGCGGCGACTCGGCATGGCCGCTCTGGACCATGTAGCAGAGCCAGAACAGCGCCAGGATCTTCACCAGCGGCACCACCACGCTGGCGAAGAAGATGACGGCGGCGATGGGGTAGGAGCCCATCGCCCAGAGCAGTACCACGCCGCCGAGGATGGTGGAGGGGCTGTCATCGCCGAGAAAGACGGTGTCCATGATGGGGTAGAGGTTGGCCGGGATGTAGAGAATGGCCGAGGTGATGAGCAGGGCCCAGGTGCGGTTCAGACCGCCCGGTTTGCGGGCATGCAGATGGCCGCCGCAGCGCTGGCAGCTGTGGCTGCCCGCCTCGCTCAGGGCGCCGCAGATATGGCAGCTTACCAGACCCGATGCCATGGCGCCCGCTTCGGGGTCGAGCTCACGCTGCTCGGTCGGGCCGAACAGCCGTTGCCACAGCCACATCCGATCCAGCGACGAGATGGTCTTGATGAGCAGGATGGTATAGCCGACGAAGGCCCAGAACGAGAGGCCCATCTTGATGTCAGCCATCCCCATCAGCTTGACCAGCGAAATGAGCACCCCCACCAGAAACACATCCACCATCAGCCAGGGCTTGATACGGCAGAGCAGCCGGCCGAGAGAGCGCAGGGCGTGGCTGTGCAGGTCTTTGTCTATGCGCCACAGCACCAGCATGATGGAGCCGATATAGACCAGCGGCAGGCCGATCAGGGTGATACTGAGTACGGCGCTGAGAAACAGATACCCCTCGTCCACCAGAGTCGAGATGCACTGGAGAAAGGTCATCTCCTGCCCGATCCCCTTGGCCGAGAAGGACATGAAGGTAAAGGAGTTGGAGAGCACGAACATGATGAGCGCTGCAAACCCGTAGGAGATGGGACGCAGCTCCTGCTGTGGCAGATGCTGGCTCAGGGTGTGACCGCAACGGGGGCAGTGACTGGCTTCGCCCACCGCCAGCGGTGTGGCCGGGATCAGCAGGTCACACTCTTCGCAGGCGGTGTCGTCATGAACGTAGGTGGTATGGTGTTGGTGTGAAACCGGATGCAAGATAAAACCCCAGATTAGGCTCGCGAGAGAACCAGAGGGGCGATTATCGCAGTTGTACCGGTCAGCGACCAGTCCTGCTGCGGTGCGATTTGCGGGGCGGTGTGTGAGAATGACTTTGACAAGCCAGTGGCCATTTAGCACAATCAAACGCCACTTTTTTTCCGCGGGACAATAATTTATGACAACTGAATCCCCAAGCTACTCCACGATTGAGCAAGCCTTCTCCCTCGGGAACGGGCAAGATTCTGCCCTCAACTGGTTGCGTAAAAACCGCAGTCAGGTCGCCATTTTCCTGGTGAGCGGCATCAAGCTGGAGGGCACCATCAGCGGGTTTGACCAGTACAGCGTGCTGCTGACCGATGCACACGGCAACCAGCAGCTGATCTACAAGGCCAAGATCTCCACCATCGCCATGCACACCGGCCGTCCGCAGGTAAACATCCAGCGCGCCCGCAAACCGCGCGTCTCCATGGCGCCGCGCCCCCACGGTGCGCCGGGTCGCTATGACGACAATCAGGGCGGCGGCAACAACGAGTAATCGTACGTCACTGCCTGTCCGTTGACCGCCTGCTGCGTCAAC
Organism: Aeromonas lacus; assembly: GCF_000764665.1. Classification (GTDB taxonomy): domain Bacteria; phylum Pseudomonadota; class Gammaproteobacteria; order Enterobacterales; family Aeromonadaceae; genus Aeromonas; species Aeromonas lacus. The sequence continues at coordinate 19,941 of NZ_JRGM01000142.1, forward strand.
GGCTGACGGGAGTTCCGCTCATTCTCCATCCTGTCCCGTATGAGCGCGGACTCCCGTTATCGCCCTGCCAGGGGCGATAACTTTTACCTCATCAGAAATCGATCCCTACCGGTTTACCCTCTTTGACCATGCAGGTCTGCATCCCGGCCGCTTCACCCGCCTGTACGCCGATCCCGGTATCTTCAAACACCAGACAGCCTGACGGCGCGACCCCCAGCTTGCTGGCGACCAGCAGGAAGGTGTCCGGATTGGGCTTGTGCAGCTCTACGTCGTCGGCCGTCACCACCACCTGAAAGTAGCGATCCAGTCCGGTATTGCGCAGCACCGCTTCGGCATTGACCCGAGGTGAGCCGGTGCCAATTCCCATCGGGATGGTGCCGTGATAGCGATCGAGCAGGGTCTGCATGGCCGGAAACACCGTCGCCTTGTGCAGGTTGGCGACATAGTGGGCCGTCTTGCAGCGTGTCACTTCGAGCGGGTCGAGGGGGATCTGCTGCTCTTCGGCGACCAGCAGCGCGATCTTGCGGCTCGGCATGCCACCCAGTTCATAGAACCAGTCGGCATCGAAGCGAAAGCCAAACTCATGGGCGGTGTGCTCCCAGGCGGCGAGGTGCAGCGGCATGGAGTCGACCAAAGTGCCATCAAGGTCAAAGACCAGGCCTTGGAATCCGGAAAGGGTCATGGTGCGGGGTCTGTCTCTGAAAAAAGGGAGCCTATTCTAGCCAGTGGCTCCCCGGCTCGCCATCACCTAGCTGGTGAGAAACGCTTGCCCCCACATTTGTGCCTGAAAATAGATGGGGGTGAGTCTGGCCGGATCGAGCTGGTATTGCGGGGCCAGCTGAGCCAGCAGGGCCCAGTTGCCCTGCTCGTAGGTGTTGACCAGCTGGAACAGGTGAAACAGAGGCCCTTCGCGCAGCTCGATGGCCCGTTTGACGTTCGTGGGCAGGTAGCGCTTCATCTCCTCCGACAGCAGGGAGGCATCCTGCACCAGCCCGACCAGAAAGGCCCAGCTGGCGTCGGCTTTACCCAGCGCAGTGAGGGCGATGAGCTCGCAGAAGCGGCCGCGAGCGATGGCCATCCGGGTACAGGCTTCGGGCATATGCTGGCTGGCCCTGGCCAGCCCGTTGATCAGCACGAATTTGCGGATCTCCTGTTCCCCCAGATAGGAGAGGGCGCGGGGAACCGAGGTGATGGGGGTCGCGTGATCGAAGCCGGGCGCGTTGACATAGGTGAGCAGCAGGCCGGGCAGCCAGGCATCCTGCTCCAGCAGGCGGGCGACCTGAGCAAACGAGAACTCTTCGTGGCAGATGAGCTGCAGGATCTGCTGCACCAGCGCCATGTCGGGCTGCTGGGCGCGCTGATTGACCAGCTCGGGCCGGGCCAGAAAGCCGCCGGCGAAGAAATCGACCCCTGCCTCCCGCAAGGGGAGAAAATCCTCCCACGCCTCGACGTTGAGCGCCATCCGCTTGTGATCGGTGGGCTGGCAGATCCCCTCTTCCCCCGTCCAGAACACCAGTAGGCGGCTCGCGCCCAGCCAGCGAACATCGCGATGGGCGCCATGCACGGCGAGCCGGCGCCGGCTGTCGCGCCACTGCTCCAGCACCGGAAAAGAGGTGGGCAGCCGTTCACTGGAGGCCTCGACCAGCGGGATGGTCTCCTGAGCAAACAGCAGGGGGCGCTGCTCATCGAGCTGTTCGTGGTTGAAGGGGAGCAGATATTGGCGCCCCTGCGCCAGCAGGTGGCTATGTTGTGCCAGGGAGGGCCATTCGGCCGGTGAGCTGAGCTGATAGTCGATACCGTAGGCCACCAGAGCCAGGCGACGATTGAAGATGGGATAGCGACGCAACAGCATGGGATCACCGATAGGCCAGTGTGCGGGCCCTCCCTTCTGATTTGGCGTGGTAGAGCGCCTGGTCGGCCTGTTCGGTCAGGCTCTGCCATGCCTCGTCCTGGGAGGGGACCAGATAGCTAAAGCCTATGCTAACCGTAATGAAATCAGCAACTCGGGATGCAGGATGTGGCAGGTGCAGACGGGCTAGCCCCTCGTGAATCCGCTCCGCCAGCTGCTCCGCTTCACCGGGTTGCGGAGCGCAGAGCAGGATGACGAACTCCTCTCCGCCATAGCGAGCCACCAGATTGGTGCGACGGCGCTCCGCCTCCTGTAGCACCCGGGCCACCTGCTGGAGGCACTCATCCCCCTTGGTGTGACCAAAGTGATCGTTGTAACCCTTGAACTCGTCCACATCGATCATCAGCACAGCCAGCAGGCTTTGGGTGCGTCGCGCCCACTCCCACTCCCGTTGCATGGTGATATCCCACTGGCGCCGGTTGGCAATGCCGGTGAGGGGATCTTCGAGGGAGAGCAGGGAGAGGCGCCGGTTGGCCTCCTCCAGCGCACGGTTGGTCTCGGCCAGCTGCATGGTGCGTTCGGCGACCCGCTCCTCCAGCTCGCGATTGAGCCGCTCCAGCTCTTCCTGGGTGCGCTGTCGGATCAACAGTTGTGACAGGATGGCGGCGTACTGTTTGAAGATCTCGCTCTGATAGGCTTTGAGCGGGCGGTGCCACAGCAGGTTGTCGGCGGCAATCCAGCCGATGGGGATGGCACCATCCCAGAGCGATACCATGGCATTCCAGCCCTGTCCCACCTGCTGTTTTTCGTAGTAGAGAGGGGTATCTTCCAGCACCAGCACGTAATCCTTGCGCTTGAGCGCCTCCTGCACCGTGGGGTGATCCGGGATGGGGCTGACAAAGTTGTGCTCGTCTACCAGCTCTCCCTCCTCACTGGTGCCCCAGGTACCGCGCATGGTCTTGCCGTCTGGCTCAATGAGAAAGATGGCGACCCGGTCAAATTGCAGCTCCTTGCGTGCCAGCAGCACGGCATCACGCAGTAACTGGTTCTCGCTGCGGCTGCGGGAGAGGGTGACGCTGACCATGTGCAACGCCTGCAGCATGGTGAGGAAGGAGCCCTGCAGCGCCTGGCTCTGCACCAGATCGGTCTGGGTATGCAGCCGCTGGTCCCGCTCCTGATCAACCTGGTCTGCAAGCAGATGGTTGCTCAGCTCGGCGGTCAGGTAGTGGATCAGCAGCTGGATCCCCTGACGCTGATGGCGTGAGAGGCGATCGATCCGGCGGTGGGTTTCGAGATAGATGACCCCTTCCAGCTTCAAGTGACGTTTGAGGGGGAAGCAGGCGCGCAGGCGGGGAGGCTGAGGCTCCGATTCATCCCGCTCGTCCGGAGGCTGGTGGACCGGCTCGATCATCAGCTGACCCTGATGAATCGCCTTGTCGATCAAGGTGTGGGGCAGGGGCAACGCATCCAGATGGGCGAGATCGAGCGTCGTCAGCCCCTGCTCCAGCTGGAAGCGATAGAGTTTCGGTTCGGGGGATTTCAGCCAGAGATAGAGGTAGTCGGCATCTGTTTTGTCACGAATGGTAGCGAGGCTGACTTCGCATAACTGGGCAAAGTTGGTGAAGTGTTCCGGATCCCATTCCTGCATGCCAATATCCCTTTGGGTCTAACCCCGCGAGTATATATAGAGTCTGTTTAATTTATTGATTGAAATGTCAAAATGGAGATCCAGAGCCCAGATTTTGGCTCCTTTTATGGTGCGTGGTGACGGGCTTTGCGTGGAGCTATTAACTGTTACGGGTAACAGCAATCAGTGGCCGGCTGGCAGGGAGATTTGGAGTGCTATGAGCTATGAAAAGAAGAGCCCGCACAGTGGCGGGCTCTGGAGAGGGGGATTTATTCCGCCTTGCCGGCTTCATCGGCCGGTGCCGCGGCGTTATCCGCACTGCTCTCGGCGACCGGCGCTTCCGGTGCCGGACCCGGTACCAGATCTACCGCCGGTTTGGCGATGAGGGAGCGGGTCTCTTCCACCGCTTCGGTCAGCTTCACCTCGATGATCTGGCCGAGCTCGTAGACCACCTCGGTCTTGTCCAGATAGACGCGGCCGTTGTCCCAGTTGCACTCCAGGCGATCCTTGTTGTCGAGGATATGACGGGCAGGCATGAAAACCACGGCGCCGTTCTCCTGCAGACGCAGCTTGAGACCGGCACGCATCACGTCGATGATCTCGGCATTGAATACCTGATCGGTGCCTGCGGCGGCTTTCAGGTAACGGACATAGAGCCAGTCACCGATGTCACGCTCCACCATGCGGTGCAGACGGCGGCAGGCGGTCAGATGCTCGGTGAGCTCCTGACTCGGGCGTTCGCCCGGGGTTTTGCCGGCGATGACCGCTTTGAGCAGACGATGGTTGACCATGTCGCCGTATTTACGGATCGGGGAGGTCCAGGTGGCGTAGGCATCCAGACCCAGGCCGTAGTGGGCGCCCGGTTCGGAGGACATCAGTGCATAGCTCTGGAAACGGCGGATCTTGCCATCCAGCCAGCGGGTATCGAGGTTGTCGATCCAGCGGCGCAGGGCACAGAAGCCGGAGAGGCTGGCGATCTCGTCGCGCTCGAACGGGGCTTCGGCACTCTTCAGCAGGTCGATGGCGCCGTCGAGGGACTCTTCGTCAAAGCCGGTGTGAACGTTGAAGATGCCGTAACCGACGCTCTTGCCCAGCACGCGACCGGCGCAGATGTTGGCGGCGATCATCGACTCTTCCACCATGCGGTTGGCGATGCGGCGCGGCTCGACGTGGATGGCCAGCACTTCGCCATTCTCGCCCAGCTCGAAGTCGTAGTCGGGACGGTCCGGGAACACCAGCGCATGCTCGGTACGCCACGCGATGCGCGCCTCGGTCATCGCCTTCATCAGCGGCAGCTGGGCCAGTACGCCAGCGTCGATGGTCAGTTCTTTGCCATGCTCGGCCCAGTCGGAGACGTCGTCATAGTTGAGACGAGCGTGGGAGCAGATGCGGGCAGCGAAGAACTCGGTCTCTTCCATCAGCAGGCCATCTTCGGCGATGTGCAGACGGGCGCACAGGGTGTTGCGCTCCTCGCCCTCTTTCAGGGAGCAGAGCTCATCGGAGAGGGTGCGCGGGATCATCGGCACGTTGCGGCCCGGCATGTAGACGGTAAAGGCGCGCTGGGCGGCCTCTTTGTCCAGCTCGCTGCCTTCGGCCACATAGGCGGTCGGATCGGCGATAGCGACCAGCAGCTCCCAGCCGTTGTCCAGTTTGCGGATGGCCAGGGCGTCATCCATATCCTTGGTCTTGGCGCCGTCGATGGTGAAGAAGGGGACATCGGTCAGATCGGTGCGGGGCAGCTCTTCTTCCTCGATTACCTTCCACTCCGGCAGATCCGCCGGTTCGATCTGGGCCAGATTGTGGCGCGCGAGCACCACCCACCAGGGCACGTTGTGATCTTCCTGACTGGCGATCTTCTGGATGATCTCGGCAGAGAAGTTGCCGTCACTCAGGGCGTGGCGCTTGAGGGTCGCAATCACCCAGTCCCCTTCCTTGAACTCTTTCTCATCCAGACCCTTCTTGGCGCGGGCCTTGATGGCATCCTTGATCAGCGGGTGATCGGCCACCACGTTGAGGCGGTCACGGAACATCTTGACCCGGGCCACAAAGCGGGTGACGGACTGCTCCAGCAGCTCATCCGGCTCGGCCACTTCCTTCTCTTTTTCGGTGCGGATCAGGGCGCTCACCCGGTCACCGTGCATCACCTTTTTCATGTAGGGAGGCGGCACGAAATAGCTGGTCTTCTCATCGACCTCCAGAAAGCCGAAGCCCCGATCGGAGGCGCGGATAACACCCTCTTTCTTCGGGATGTTTTCGCGGATTTGTTGCTTGAGCTGGGCCAGCAGCGGATTGTCTTGGAACATAAGTGAGGAACCTGAAGTGAAAACCTGGGTGGAGACCTGATGAAGGATCGCCCAGCACTATACGTTTTTAGCCCTGCAAAGCCAAGGTGAATGGCCTGCTCAGCGTGGTTTCAACTGCGATCTGGCATGGTCGATAAGGCGTTGGGAGAGCTGCTTGTGTACCCCCTTTTCCAGTACCCAGCGGTGCCAGTAGAGGCGTTCCGTCAGGACGTGGTCGGGACTGAGGTTGAGTAGTGATCCGCCAGCCAGCTGGCCTCTTATCTGCAATTCGGGAATGAGACAATAGGCCAGACCTTGTTCGGCCATGGCGACGAAGGCCTCCGACGAGTGAACCGTATGGCAGGGATAACCGCCGGGCTCCAGCCCGAAGTGTTGCGCCATGAAGCTGACATGCATGTCGTCGCGTTGATCGAAGGCCACTGCCGGAGCCTTGGCCAGCGCCTTCCTAGTCAGGCCGTGGGGGAAGTGTCGCGCCACGAACGCGGGGCTGGCGGTAAGCAGGTAGTTCATTTCGCCCAGCTCATCGACGCAGCAACCGGCCAGTGGCTGGGGGCTCAGGCTGACGGCGCCGAAAGCCTGCCCTTCGCGCACCTTGTCGAGGGTGCGGCTCTCGTCATCCACCAACAGATTGAGTTCGATGGGATGCTGCTCCAGCAAGGGGGCGATAGCGGGCAGAAACCAGGTTGCCAGGCTGTCGGCATTGACGGCGATGCTGATCCGGATGGGGGCTGTTGGCGTGGCGGGGGCCAGTTCGCCTGCCAGCTCAAGTTCGAGCTGGTGCACCTGACGATAGTGAGCCAGCAGCTTTTCCCCCAGCGGGGTTGCCTGCAACGGCTGACTGCGAATGATCAGTGGTTCGGCAAATTGCTGCTCCAGCTGCTTGATCCGTTGGGAGATGGCCGATTGGGTGATGTGCAGCGACCTGGCTGCCCGCTCGAAATTCTGCTCCTGCAGCACGGCATCCAGTGCTCGCAGCAGTTTGTAATCCAGCTCTTTCATCTCTCATCCTCCCCTCGGCGCAGAGCCCAACTCTACGTGACTGCGCCGGGGACAACAACGGCGAGAGGGGGGGGGCCATTCTGGCGGAGCTGTGATATCTGACAGTGGTAGAGGAGCCTTTTGGGGCAGATACTGGGTTCGTCGCGCTGGCCGCCCGGCGCGGAGTCATGGCGAGCCATTTGTCCCGGGGCGGGCTCCCGGGATTTTTTATACCTGGGCAGCCAATTGTTCCACCTTGTGCTCGACGCTCTGGTATTGACCCAGCAGGGTTTGCGAGACGACTCGGCCAAAGTGTTCATTGAGGTGAAAACGCAGGCCAACGCCTCTGACGGCCCCGAGATCCACGGATTGGCGGTGGCCCAGACGTTCCATCGGGATGCCCATTCTGCGGTAGATACGCTCTGCTGGCAGACTGGCGACGCCAACAACCTCCTTGATGCCGTTGGCTTTGGCAAAATCATAAACTTCGCGAAGGATAACGAACGTGAGTTCGCTGACGCCATTTTCCATGCGAGGTGCACGGCTGGCATCTATGGCCAGACGAGTCAGCTCCCAGGTGTCGGGCGTGCAGGGAGGGCATTCGCCAGCCAGCGCAGTTGGAAAAATGGTGGACAACATGTAGGTGCCGGAGCAGTCGAGCATGCGGATGCAGCCGCATATCCCTTCGCTGTCTTCGATCAGTACCCAGTGGGTGTCCGGGGAGTCGAAACTATCGCGCTCAAGACCGCGGTGTGATTCAACATCCCAACCAAGACGACCAGAAAAGATGCGATTTCGAAAGCGATAGAGCTCGTTCTCTATCTCATTTCGCGGGTGATCTCTCAATTTTCCTGTGAAAACCAACATTGTGGCCCCTCTCTCTTTCTATTCGCCGTTATAATCACATGCTCTGCCAAGGGGGCTAGCACATGCAACGAGAGCAACTGTTTGAATATCTGGAACATTTCACTTCGGTGACAGATGGGGATTGTCTGGCTAGATTAATTGGTCAGTTCTCACTTGATATGGGGTATGACTACTATGGTTTTACCCTGATCATTCCCATGTCGATGCAGCGCCCCAAAGTTGTGCTGTTCAATCAGTGCCCTGCTCCCTGGGTACAGACCTATACCGACAACAACATGCTGGCTTGCGACCCCGTTATTCAGCTGGCGCGCAAACAGACACTCCCTATCTACTGGAACCGGCTCGACGAGCGGGCCCGTTTTCTGCAGGAAGGGAGTATGGACATGATGGGTCTGGCAGCCGAATTTGGTCTGCGCAATGGCCTCTCCTTCCCACTACATGGCGCTGGCGGAGAGAACGGTATTCTCTCCTTCATTACTTCCGAGCGGGCATCAAGCGACTTGCTGCTGGAGTCCTCGCCAATCCTTTCCTGGATGTCCAACTACATCTTTGAAGCTGCGATTCGGGTCGTTCGTCACAACATGCAGGAGGCGCCAGCCCCTGAGGTATTGACCGAACGCGAAACCGAGTGCCTTTTCTGGGCTAGTGAAGGGAAAACCTCGTGCGAAATTGCCTGCATTCTCGGCATCACCGAGCGCACGGTGAATTACCATCTCAATCAGGTCACTCGTAAAACCGGCTCCATGAATCGCTATCAGGCGATTGCCAAGGGCGTCAGCAGCGGTATCCTGTTGCCCAATCTGGAGCAGGTCGTCGTGACCCATTACCCGGTATCGCTGCAGTAGTGTGGTTCCTGGCGGGAGCGATGAATTCTCCTGCCGCTATTCAGGGGGGACAATTGTCAGATCCGGTAATTGACAAGAGGGCGGCAACCGCATTCAGAGGGGCATGGCTGAGTCCGTTGCTATTAGCAAATCGAATCAAACAGTAAATCAATGAATTTCTCTGGATAGAAGCTCATCGCTATAGTGCCGTTTATTCCCAATTTCAGACGGTGCTTTTCATGTTCGCCACTACTCTGCAAGGCTTTACCCTTGGCCTTGCCATGATCATTCCCATCGGTGCCCAGAACGCCTTTGTGCTTAGCCGCGGGATCCATCGCAATCACCATCTGCTGACCGCAACGCTCTGCAGCTTCTGCGATCTCATCCTGATCGGGATCGGCGTATTTGGTGGTGCTACTGTCCTATCTGCAAGCCCCATCGGGATGGCGCTGCTGACCTGGGGCGGCGTGCTTTTTCTCTCCTGGTTCGGTGTGCGCTCCCTGTGCAGTGCATGGCGTGGTTCTCAGGCCGGGCTTGCCGACTCGCCCCAGCAAATGGGGGCCAAAAGTGTGTTGGCGATGACGTTGGGCGTCACCCTGCTCAATCCCCATGTCTATCTCGATACGCTGATGTTGCTCGGCTCCGTGGGCAGTCAGGTGGCAGAGTCCTTGCGCCCGGCATTTGCCGCAGGTGCCATGCTGGCCTCGCTGGTATGGTTTTACTCGCTGGCATTGGGGGCCGCAGCTCTGGCCCCTTGGCTGGCAAAGGGGAGGGTGCAGCAGGGGATCGATCTGCTGGTCGGCATCATCATGCTGATCCTGGCGCTGCAACTGGCCAGAGGGAGTTAACTCATCCAGATAAAAAGATGCCACTCGCAGGGAGTGGCATCTTGGTTGTTAAGAGGGATCAGACCCGGAACTGCGAAAGCAGCCGCTGTTGCAGCAGGCTGGCCTGATGCAGTGACGAGGCGAGTTGCAGACACTCCTGCGCCTCCTGTTCACCGGTTTTGGCCTGCAGACTGATTCCCGAGACTTTGTCGGAGGAGTTGCTGAGGGTGTGTGACAGCTGCCCGGTTGCGACGGCCACCTGTTGCACCATATCAGCCAGCTGATCGATGGCATCTTGTACCTTGAACAGGATCTGCTTGGTGTTCTCGGAGTCTTGCATACCCGCTTCCACCGTCTTGAGGTTACGTTGCATCATCAGGTAGGCGGTCTCGGTTTGCTGCTGGATGCTGCTAATCACCTGGCTAATCTCGGCACTGGAAGCCGCTGTGCGGTTGGCAAGAGTGCGCACTTCGTCAGCCACAACCGCAAAGCCCCGCCCCATTTCCCCTGCTCGGGCCGCCTCAATCGCGGCATTGAGTGCCAACAGATTGGTTTGCTCCGAGATACCGCTGATGGTGGAGATGATCTGGCCGATCTGGCCCGCCTGCTCCTTGAGGGAGTTGATGGCGATGGCGCACTCGCTTACCTCCTGTACTACGCGTTGCATGCCCGCGCTGGCAGAGGCGACATACTGGCTGCTCTCGGTGGTTAGCTGGCGCACTTCATTGGCATTGTGAGCGGCCATGCTGCAGTTGTCCGAGATTCCGGTGGCAACCTGTACCATCTCCTCACTGTCATGATGCAGAGCCAGCGCATGTTCGGCTGTCTGGCGGCTGCTCTGGCTGATGGCCTCCACCCGATTGACCGAGGTATGGACATGCTCGCTGATGTGCTGGTTGTTGTGCATCGTCGAGCTGATCATCTTCTGCAGCTTCTCGATAAAGCGATCCACGCTATTGGCGAGCGACCCGATCTCATCATCCCGCTTCAGGTTGATACGCACGTTGAGATCGCCATCGCCCGCGGCTATATCCTGCATCCGTTTATTTACCTGCAACAGCGGAGTGACCAGTTTGCGGGTCAACCAGAAGCCACACAGGGTGACGATGACGAGGCTGAATACAAGGCCAGCCAGGATCAGACTGTTGGTCTGACCGATGATGCCATTGAGCTGGATAATCTGATCTTCCACGGTGGCATCGCCTTTTGCCTCGACATCGACCAGCTGCTGCTGCAGCCGATCTGCGCTCTGTTCATAGGTTGCCTGTTGTGTCTGATAACTGGCGAGAGCCGTTAGCCAGTTGCCCAGCAACTGTTTGTGGCGGGCCTGCAGCTCGCGGTATTGGCTCGACAGCGTATGACCGCCGAATTCTCCGCTGCCCTGTACATCGAACAGCCCCGTGGCCAGCATCCGGCTGGCGGCACTCTCATAAAATGTGATTGCCTCTTCCAGCTCCTTTTTGATGGCATCCGAGATTCCGAGTCTACGCATCTTTTCCATGGCGTAGAGTTGACGCAAGAAGCCGATATTGGACTCCATACCGCCATCGGCAGCCTCCCATCGCGTTTCCAGACCGCCGTTCCAGCTAATGGGTTGGTCAGGCGATTGCGTCAGGCCTTCCACGGCCTCATCACCGATGACCTCCATCTGTTCCGAGAGGCGGGCCAGTCGATCGGCATTATCGCGCAAGGATTGATCCACATCGGTATAGCTGCGATAGAGCGCCAGCAAGGCATCTTGCTGCTGTCGATAGTCCTGCTGCTGCTGCTCCATGGTCTTGACTGCGGAGGGTTCGATGAGTTGCCCGTTGGCCACCCGTTTCAGAGCGTCATCGGTTGCCGCCTTGGCTGAATTCAGCTTGCCATTATCGAGCGGGATCCCGTTGAGCATCTTTTGGATTTGCAGTTGCTGGTGGCCCAGTTCGATGGAGCCTTCCATGGCGCCATCTGCCGTTTGCCAGGCTGCCCCCAATACATAGGAGAGCAGATTGGCCAGTCGCTGGCTGCCGTACCAGCCGACGATCCCCATGCCCAGCGTGCAGCCAAGCAATATGGTGAGGCCCAGATTTGAGGTCGTAACAATCTTCATGTGATGGCCTTCCTTGGTGTGTTGCACTATCGGGTGCCGAATAAGTCTAATCAGACAACGCCATGTTTGCCAAAGATGCGGAGTCGGCTACCGGTTATCCCGTGCCTGAAAAAGCACAGGATCAAGCATGGTGGATCTTGCATAAAATGCTTCTCCGATGAGCCGCCACCGATAGGGCCATGCTGGATACTTATCCAGTTATTCTTTATGCTATGAGCCAATTTGCGAATTGCTGTATTGGTGAGGAGAGAGCCGTGATTGGTCGCTTGAGAGGCATTGTCATTGAAAAGCAGCCCCCCGAGGTTTTGCTGGAAGTGGGCGGGGTCGGCTACGAGGTGCATATGCCGATGAGCTGTTTCTATGATTTGCCGGAAATTGGCAAGGAGGCGACCATCCACACCCATTTTGTGGTGCGTGAGGATGCCCAGCTGCTCTATGGCTTCAACCACAAACAGGAGCGGGCCCTGTTCCGCGAGCTGATCAAGACCAACGGGGTCGGCCCCAAGCTGGCGCTGGCGATTCTTTCCGGCATGACTGCCAGCCAGTTCGTCATCTCTGTCGAGCGTGAAGAGATAAGCTCACTGGTCAAGCTGCCAGGGGTGGGCAAGAAGACGGCCGAACGGCTGGTGGTGGAGATGAAGGATCGCCTCAAGGGATGGGTCAGTCATGATCTCTTCTCCCCGGCAGCGGTCACCTTGCCATCTCGCGAGCCGGAACTGCGGGCTCCGGATGCAGCGGAAGAGGCGGCCAGCGCACTGGTGGCGCTCGGTTACAAGCCACAACAGGCGAGCCAGATCGTCAGCAAGGTCGCCAAAGATGGTATGTCAGTGGAAGATATCATCCGCGAATCCCTGCGTAGTCTGGTGTGAGGTAGCTGATGATTGAAGCAGATCGTCTCATTTCGTCCAGTGCCGCCCGCGAGGACGACATTATCGACCGTGCCATCCGTCCCAAAAAACTGGCGGACTATACCGGTCAGGATGCTGTTTGCGAGCAGATGGAGATCTTTATCGAGGCGGCGCGGCAGCGGGGGGAGGCTCTCGATCACCTGCTGATCTTCGGCCCGCCGGGTCTGGGCAAGACCACCCTCGCCAACATCGTCGCCAATGAGATGGGGGTCAACATCAAGACCACCTCTGGCCCCGTATTGGAGAAAGCGGGGGATCTGGCAGCATTGCTCACCAACCTCGAACCGCACGATGTGCTCTTTATCGACGAGATCCACCGCCTCAGCCCGGTGGTGGAAGAGGTGCTCTATCCGGCGATGGAGGATTACCAGCTCGATATCATGATCGGGGAGGGGCCGGCGGCCCGCTCCATCAAGCTCGATCTGCCACCTTTTACCCTGATCGGGGCGACTACCCGGGCTGGCTCTCTCACCAGTCCGCTGCGGGATCGCTTCGGCATCGTTCAGCGCCTTGAGTTTTACAACGTCAAGGATCTCACCGATATCGTTTCCCGCAGTGCTCGCTGTCTGGGGTTAGATATGACAGAAGACGGTGCCATTGAGGTCGCTCGCCGCTCTCGCGGCACGCCGCGGATTGCTAACCGCTTGTTAAGACGGGTGCGCGACTTTGCCCAGGTCAAATCCGATGGCCGGATCGATGGCCCCATCGCTGCACGGGCGATGGACATGCTGGACGTCGATAACGAGGGGTTTGATTTTATGGACCGCAAGTTATTGTTGGCTGTCATAGACAAGTTTATGGGGGGCCCGGTGGGTCTCGATAACCTGGCGGCGGCTATTGGTGAAGAGAAAGATACGATTGAGGATGTACTGGAGCCCTATCTGATCCAGCAGGGCTATCTGCAACGTACCCCAAGAGGGCGGATAGCGACTACGCGGGCATATGCTCATTTTGGCCTTCAGCGGCCTGATGAGAAGTAAGAAAACAGCTGTTTGAGCAAAAAACCGCCACATGAGGCGGTTTTTTGTTATCCGGGCAAAAAAAAGCCCACGGCGGATGCGGTGGGCAAAGACAATTCAGGATGGATGTTCACAGACAGTGAGTGCGTCTGGACACAGACCGGAAAATAAACAGGTGAGCCGTCGCGAGCTCTCAGAGTCGGTTCAGTTGATAGAGCTGAACAAAGGAAAGCTTGTAGTAACGGATGGTTTTAGCAACAAACTTTTTCATCTTCGATTCCAATAGTCAGGTTCAAAATGATGGTCGAATACGTACCGTGAACCCCGATTAACCGGCCTGTATCCAAGGGTATGCCCTCACTGCG
>NZ_JRGM01000143.1 GCF_000764665.1 Aeromonas lacus
CACCTCGGCGTCATGGACATTTTCCAGCGAGACTTCCGCCGCCACGATATCGTGAGTGGACGGGTCTCCTGCCAGATGCAACTATCAACTCGAACAGGGAGTCGAGTAGCCCCCGGGTCGCTCGCAGAGTTAGGCTGAAAATCCCTTTGAGCATCAGGAAGGTGCAGATGGTCTGGTCGGTGTAAAGCTGACTGCGTCCCCGTCGCCCATGATGGTCGTGGTGGAACCCGTTGCTCATGGCCTTGGCATCAACCTAGAAGGTGAGTGAACCACGGTTAATCAAAGACTTGTTGTATTGAGGCCAGTTGGTGATGAGGTGAAGCGACGAGCTCATAATGCCGGCATTAAGGTACAGAAAGGCTGTGCTTATGTGCCTCGTGCCCGCCTGCGATCACACTCTTCATGAAAGGAACGGATAGCCTTAACAAGCCAGGAGCGCTATTACGTCAATAGCAGAGTTGAGAAAGTAAGAGTACATAACCAACAACGGTCTGTGGTGCAATCGAGCTGCAGGAGGCAATAACTTGCGCAGTAAATGAACGTAATCACTCAAGGTGCCACTTTTATTAGCGGATTTGTCTGGTTGGAGCAAAGTCTTGCGAAGAAATGAGGCGTACAAAATAGAAATTCGCCTAACCACATGATAAATAAGAATTAAGTGAAGTGGCATGGTCACTGCTTAAAGATTGGGCGAGAGCTATCTCATTTAACCAATCTATTTAGGAGCATACCCATGCCAACTCCATGTTATATCAGCATCGAAGGTAAAACTCAGGGCAACATCACCGCCGGTGCTTTCACCTCTGACTCCGTCGGCAACATCTTCGTACAAGGTCACGAAGACGAGATGCTGGTACAAGAGTTCCAGCACGTTGTGACTGTCCCGACCGACCCGCAATCTGGCCAGCCTGCTGGTCAACGTGTCCACAAGCCATTTCGCTTCACCGTTGCGCTGAACAAAGCCGTGCCGCTGATGTACAACGCCCTGGCCTCCGGTGAGATGCTGCCGAAAGTGACCTTGAAGTGGTATCGCACCTCTGTGGAAGGCAAGCAGGAGCACTTCTTCTCTACCGTGCTGACCGATGCCATCATCGTTGACATCGATTGCCATATGCCGCACTGCCAAGACCCGGCGAAGTCTGACTTCACCCAACTGCTTCAGGTTTCTCTGGCGTATCGCAAAATTGACTGGGAGCACACTGTTGCTGGTACCTCGGGCAGCGATGACTGGCGCGCACCGGTTTAAGTCACCTGTTATCAAGGAAATACAATGGGAAATTGTGTTGGGAAAAATAAAAGCGCCAACATTTCGCCTGAAGCGAAAATAATCTTAACCAAAATGGCCATCAGCAATATTTTGGCGAAGCCTATATATCGAAACGCCAGCTTATCAAGAAAGCTCAAGTCTGAATTGGGTGAGCTATCGACAGATGCGATGGTCGGGCAAGGAATGGTGGCATTCGAACGTCTCTATCAAGACATCTACGAGGCGTCAGAAAAAAACAAACCGATAGATTATATTGAGTCCCTAGTTAGGCGGTATAAAAGAGAACACTAATATAATCTTGATGGTGTGCGGATATGGCCATACGCACTCGAACATCAAATTTCCCCATCGAACAGCGTGCTACCCATGCGTTTAGATTATCTGCGTACCCGTCGAGACCTCATACGTTGGGGGCTTGTCGGGCGCCCTGTTGTTGAATGCAGGCGCGGCGGGTCTGATATCCCGAGTGCCTTGGCTGCCGGAGCTTTTATGTTTTGCCATCCCCCTGTTTTCAGATTCGGGGCGGAGTGATGGCAAAGCACACAAGAGGTTTCAGTTATGTGTCCTTCCATTGCACTGCTCGGTGACATCGGCACCGACCACGATGGCTTTCCACCGACCCCGGTGATAGCCGCCAGCCCTGATGTCTTTCTCGATGGAAAGCCGGTGGCTCGCCAGGGCGAGCCGCTAGCACCGCACGACAAACCGAACAATCCTCCTCACCCACGCAGCATTGCTGGGGGAGTGGGATCGGTGTTGGTCAACGGCAAACCCATCGCCGTAACCGGTACGGCGGTAGATTGCGGTGGCGTCGTGATTGGATCCGGCAGCGGACAGGCAGGATAAGGAGCAGATCATGGCACAAAGCACCGGATTGCAATTTACCGTCAAGGTGGGGGCATTGCCCGAGAGCACCTTCGTGGTGGCGAGTTTCCAGCTGGACGAGGGGCTGAACCGGCCGTTCAACCTGCGCCTTGAGCTGGCCAGCAGCCAGCCCGATGTCGACTTTGGCGCCGTGCTGGACCAGCCGTGCGAGCTGATGGTGTGGTACAACGGCGAGCTGCAACGCAGAGTGTGCGGGGTGGTGAGCGAGTTTGCCCAAGGGGACAGCGGCTTTCGCCGTACCCGCTATAGCCTTGAGGTCAAACCCGCCCTGTGGCGATTGGGGCTGCGCCAAAACTCCCGCATCTTTCAGGCACAAAAGCCTGACGAAATCCTCAGCATCCTGCTGCAAGAGCACGGCATCACCGATTACGCCTTTGCGCTCAAGAACGAGCACGCCCAGCGGGAATACTGCGCCCAGTACCGCGAAACAGACCTTGATTTCGTGAATCGCCTCGCAGCCGAAGAGGGCTTGTTCTACTTCCACGAGTTTGAGCAAGGCAAGCACGGCATCGTGTTTGCCGACGACGCAGCGGCCCTGACTGCCGGCCCCGAGCTTTTCTTCAACCTCGGCAACCGCTCGCTGGAACAAGGCCCTTACGTGCGCCAGTTCCACTACCGCGAGGCGGTGCGCCCCTCGGATGTGGAGCTGAAAGACTACAGCTTCAAGACCCCGGCCTATGGTCTCTCCCACAAAAAGCAGGGCGCAGAGCTTGAGCATCAACGGGATACCTGCCAGCACTTTGACTACCCGGGCCGCTACAAGCAGGACGGCAGCGGCAAGGCGTTTGCCCAGCATCGGCTTGATGCCCTGCGCAATGACGCAGTGGCGGGCAGTGGCAAATCCAACAGCGCCGCACTGCTGCCGGGTCAGCACTTTTCACTCACCGAACACCCCAACGGTAGCCTCAATACCGACTGGCAAATCGTCCATATCCGCCACACTGGTGAGCAACCGCAGGCGCTGGAAGAGGAGGGGGGCAGCGGCCCGACCGTTTACCACAACGAATTTGGCGTGGTCAAAGCGAGTACTACCTGGCGTGCCCGCATCGGCAGCCCCGAGGTGCCCCACAAGCCGATGGTGGATGGCCCGCAAATCGCCATGGTGGTGGGCCCCGATGGGGAAGAGATTTACTGTGACGAGCACGGTCGGGTGAAGCTGCAATTCCCGTGGGACAGATATGGCAGCTCCAACGACCAGAGCTCCTGCTGGGTGCGAGTATCGCAAGGCTGGGCTGGCGGTCAGTACGGCATGATGGCCATCCCGCGCATTGGTCACGAGGTCATCGTCTCGTTTCTGGAAGGAGACCCCGACCAGCCCATCGTGACGGGGCGCACCTACCACGCTACCAACCGGCCGCCGTATGAGCTGCCTGCCAACAAGACCCGCACCGTGCTGCGCACCGAAACCCACAAGGGCGAGGGCTTTAACGAGCTGCGCTTTGAAGACCAGGCGGGACAGGAAGAGATTTACCTCCACGGTCAGAAAGACCTGAACGTGCTTATCGAAAACGATGCGGCGTGGCATATCAAGCACGACCAACACACCGATATCGACAACGAGCGGGTCACCCGCATCAAGGCCAACGACCACTTGACGGTAGAAGGCGAGAAGCGCGACCACATCAAGGGTGACTTTTCCCTCACGGTAGACACATCACTTCACCAGAAGCTGGGACAGTCGCTGCTGGTTGAAGCAGGCCAAGAGGTCCATATCAAGGCTGGTAACAAGATTGTGCTGGAGGCAGGCTCCGAGCTGACCCTCAAGGTGGGCGGCAGTTTTGTGAAAGTTGACCCAAGCGGCGTGACCCTGGCCGGCTCAAGCATCAAGATGAACTCTGGGGGAAGCCCGGGAGCTGGCTCTGGGTGGGCTGGTCAGATGCCCAGCTTGCCTGGCGCAGTCCAGGTGCCGCCCGCACCACTTGCCACTATCCCTGCGAACGCCATTCAAAAGAGCATGGAGTCTATGGCCCCGCTGGTGAAACCCTGCCCCTTTGCTCAGGGAGGTAAGGCATGACTTTTCAAGAATGGCGCAGCCAATATCTCGGCAAACTGTTTGCCATCGTCGATGCCGCACTTGATACCACCGCGGTGGCGGATTACTGCAACCATGGCGGCGCAAACGCGATTCCTTTATTTGCCGACACCGCGTTTGCGGACCAAGCAGAACAAGGTCCTTGGCTATTTCCATCTCCGACTCCCGAGTTTATTGCTGCTCACCCGCAACTGGGTGGCGTATACGTCACAAGCGATGCTGCTATCGACGTCATCCAGCAGCACTGGCAAAGCCTGATAGAGGTGGCCTTTGAAGGGGAGGTGATGTGGCTGCGTTATGCCGATAATCGGGTCTTTCCCAAGATGCTGGCCACCATGAGCCAGCAGGAGCTCGATGATGTACTGGGGCCCTGCTCAAGCCTGTGGGCCAGCGACGTTGCCTGGCAACGCACGCCTGATACCGAATTCACTCCCCGCCAAGCCCCCTGGTTTCGCATTCAGCCTCACCACCTGACGCCGCTCTATGACGAAAGCCGTCACGCCTACATCCTCTCCCGCCACTTTTGGCAACGGATGGAGGATATGATGACGCATCATCCTAATCCGGAGGCAGCCATTGTGCGTGTCCTCAAGCAAGCCAATCAAGCTGGGTTGGAAGGTGATGTTCGCGATGGCGCTGTGGCCGGTGCGATCTCTTTGCAGGCAAGCATGTCGCTCGATGCCATCAGAGCACCCTTGATGCTTAACGACGAAGAGATGGTTCAGGTAAATAACTGGCTGAGCAAACATCCTGAATTGATAGGAGCCGCGTAATGCCCAAAAATGAATTAAGCAATCTTCCCACACGGGTTTACCGGAGCGATTTAAGAAGTCCAGATGAGGTATTTAACAATGGGATGCCAATCAGTGGAACTGATGATGATATCTATCGCCACGTGAATGGTAGTAGCTGCAAAAAAGGGACATCTGCATTTCTTGCAACCTCAGATAATCTTGAATTCTTGAAAAATCATTGGGCTAAAGACGGTTTGCTCATGAGCAAGCAGGACCTTATCTACATTTATGAAATTATTCCAGACGCTCGCTTTTTCAATGCGTACCACAGCTTAAGCTATACCAGCAAAAAGAATAAAGATAGCTCACTCCAGAGTACTGCTGAGAGGTTCAAACACCAGGGCGAATGGCTGGCTAAGGGCGGCGTCAGTGCGGGAAATATTGTCTCAGCAGAGGTATATGGTCGCACTGATAAAGGAAACGATATTGTATTTATCAAGAAGGTTGAAAATAGCAACGTTACAGCCACCCCTTCAGCAAATGCATACCCTTATCAATATAAATCCTCAAAAGATAAAACAGGTTCTTTATTGAGCAGCTTCGGTTATGGCAAAAAAGAGCCGAAAGAACAGTATGCTGCCGGGGGTATTAGTCCTCACTGCATTCCCTGCGAGAAGAATAATTGCTGGATTGAAATAGATGTTCGTGATGAGCACAACCAGTCATGCCAAGGGCTTATAGCCACGTTGACTGATGCCACCGGCACTGCCAAGACGGTGACGCTGCAAAACGGCCCGACTCTGGTGGAGGGCTTTGCCGTGGGGCCGGTGACCGTCAAGCTGGAAACCAAGCCTTGGCTCAAAGCCGCCCAATCCCGAGAAACCCTGAGAGAGGGAGAAACCAGCCAGGTTCCCGCTTATACCGACAAATTTTTCGGGCACGACGATGTGAAGCGCGAGCATGTCAAAGTGACGACTGGCGACCTTTGCCTCACTGAGCCCGAACAGCTGCTACCGGAAGGGCACAAAGCCGGGCAGGCCCAGCCGCCCAGGTTTATCACCAAGCATTCCTACGTGATTGAGGTAAAGGGCTATCAGCTGAATATCTTGCGTATCGGCGTGTTCTTTGACGGTACAGCCAACAACACCTTCAAGCACAGGGAAGGTAAAAGTGCGTTGGAGACAGCCTTGGCTCAATGCAGCCCAGAAGAGCAACAGGTATTGCTGGAGCAGTGTTTTGAAGGGGCGTTGCCTGATGGCCTCAATAACAGCGAGAAGAACGATATCACCAATATCGGCAAGGCTAGGGAGCTATATAAGCTGCCGACAAAATCCGAATTGAATGTAGCTGTTTATGTTGAAGGTATTGGTACAGTGGAAGGGCAGGACGATGCAAAAACAGGTCTTGCCGCAGACAAGGGCGACACCTCTAGTACGGTTCGGGTTGAGCAGGCCTGTCAAACCCAAATTGTGGCAGAAGTAAAAAACAACTTGAACGAATACTGCCCACCATTGAGTGTATTAATAAGGTCGAGTTCGATGTCTTTGGCTTTAGCCGAGGAGCCTCTGCCGCCCGCCAGTTTGTAAACCGTATCGATAAGAAGGGGGATCACCCCCTAGTGGAGGCCATGGCTGCTGACCCAGATATTCCCTTGAAAGCAGGCTTTGATTGGGCCAGTCGTGATAATGTGCGGATCCAGTTTGTCGGGCTGTTTGATACCGTGGTCAGTTCCTATCTGTGGGGCAAACGTAATGTGACATTGGCCGCTGACTGCGCCGAGCGGGTGGTGCATATCGTGGCGGCTGATGAGTGGCGTTATCACTTTGACTTGACTCGTATCACCGACGATGCCGCTGGCACCGCAATCGCGAAGAATTTTACCGAAGTGATTATTCCCGGCGCTCACTCCGATATCGGTGGGGGCTATTACAGCCGCTGGAGTTTGCGTGACCCCAACGGGGCATCACCGCTTATCACTGAAAACTGCGTGATCGCGACCTTCAATTCCGATGCGATGCCATACGTCAATCCAACCGATACCCAGGCATATCGGGATGCCCTTGCCTATGCAAAAATGCGGGCTGGACAAGGCTGGGTCAAAGGCGTTGTGCCCCTAGCTAGCCATCGTGACACAACTCAGCTTGGCTATTTGAATGTGCGCCCTAGGCCACTGGGGCCGATCACGGGCAGTCAATCTGGGGGCCATAGGAACATTAGCATCGATGTGGTGCTGTACCGGGTGGTTGAGGGGGAATATTCACGTATACCGCTGCACATGATGGTGGAAGCGGCGCGAGATGCTGGAGTGCCATTTATAGAGTGGGACCCTACTCGACGGGATTTGATCATGGATAGCGCTCTTTCATGCCCCACAATGAACCTCGCCAAACTCGATGAGCTATGGGTTGATGTGGCCAAACGGCGCGGAGAGGTAATCAACTTGGCTCGTGGCTTACCTGACGAGGAGTACCAAAAGTTGCGACAACATTATGCGCACTACAGCGCAGATACCGGGCTAGTCAACAAGCCCAATAGAGTTGGTGACCAAGAGGTCCGCAAGCTGACGGGTAATAAAAAGGGAGGTTATTAATGCGCTGGATACTCTTACTTCTGTTGATGCCGCTAGTTACTGCTTGTCAGGCCGCCTCCACATCTCCCAAAAATTTGGAGTGGTGGCATATGGTTGGTTCCAACTCAGATGAACTATGGGTGACCGAAGTACTCTTTTATCGCCAGGGCAAGTTGGTGGATGCCTCGACGAATGGCTCCGCCGGATTTTTTGGGGTTGAAGGGTTAAAAGACAAAGATTATCGCTGGAGTATTTCTAAAGGAAGCCACACAACCCGCCCTGTACCTGACCAAGTCGAAGTTGAATGGGTTTCATTCCACGACAAGAAGCGCTATCGGATTAGCTTGGCGTTGCCAGCAGAGCTGGAAAGCATGATTGCACAACCTTATCGCATCAAGGTGAGGAATGAGTGGCGTGAAGAGCGTCGAGACAACATCGGTTTAGGCATGGCCACTGGCGGCTATGTGGAAGCATTCTTAACCAGTGTCAGGGTGACACCTGATATCCTACTGGCCAAAGGGATTGCTAAGGAAGTTACTGATGATCCCTATGATCAACGTTACCCACTAGCAAGTCAGTTTAAAAATGCTTGGGCCCGTTTTGACAAAGATTACACGGATGCCTACAAGCAATATCCCACACCCAGTGGTATGGCTTGGGCTCCGATCATGGATGCTTATCGCGCCGCTCAACCCAAGACAGATACTGACCCAGTAAGGTAATACCTACGGAGTTTAAAATGTCGGTAGAATTACGAGAGGCCGCTAGTAATAGCGGCCTTTTTGTGTTCGGCTAAATGCTGCCAACATCTCCGCACTGTTTTCCGCTTTGGGCGTTCTATTTTTGCGATCAGCAATCTGCATATCTTTTTGCCTGGCACGGTCCAGCCTGTTGACTGACTTTATCTGGCTGTCTTCTTTGGTCATGACTTCTGGCACAACAGTGTGCTGTTAGATGAAATAAGAAGGGCCCCACATGGTGGGGTCCTTCTTATTTGTGTGTGCAGAATCGCCCGGTTATCAGGAGCTTTGCTCTGTGCTGGCATCCGTGGCAGCCACGACTGCGTTGCGGCGGCGTAGCAGGCGTACCAGCGGGGGCAGGGTGATCACCACGATGGCCAGCACCAGCAGGGTCTGGCTGATGCTGCTGCTCCACAGGATGGCGGTGTCGCCATTGCTGATGGAGAGGGCGCGGCGCAGGTTCTGCTCCAGCATTTCACCCAGCACGAAGCCCAGAATGAGCGGTGACATGGGGAAGTGCATTTTGCGCAGCAGGTAGCCAAAGACTCCGAGGCCCACCATCAGCAGCAGATCGAAGGTGGTGCTGTGCACCGCATAGACCCCCACGGCCGAGACGCTGGCGATGGCGGGCACCAGAAACCAGAGCGGGATGGAGAGCATGCGAGTGAAAATGCCCACCATGGGGATGTTCATCACCAGCAGCATGACGTTGGCCAGCAAGAGGGCGGCGATCAGTCCCCACACCACATCGGGTTGTTCGGTGAACATGGTGGGGCCCGGGGTGATGTTGTAGAGGGTCAGTGCCCCCATCATCACCGCCGTAGTGCCCGACCCCGGCACCCCCAGGGTCAGCATGGGGATAAAGGAGCCACAGGCCGAGGCGTTGTTGGCCGCCTCCGGTGCGGCCACGCCGCGAATGTCCCCTTCGCCGAATTTGGCATTCGGGCCGGCCAGCCGCTTCTCGCTCATGTAGGTGATGGCGCTGGCGATGGTGGCGCCAGCCCCCGGCAGAATGCCGACGAAAAAGCCGATGGTGGAGGATCGCAGCATGGTGCCGGTGCAATAGACCAGCTCCTTGAAGTTGAACAGCATCCGCCCGGTGGTGCGCACCAGCTTGCCGCCGCCGCTGGTGTGCTCCAGCATCAGCAGGATCTCGCTCACCGAGAAGAGGCCGATCACCACCACGATAAACTGCACCCCGTCCGAGAGGTGCACGCTGTCGAAGGTGAAGCGATAGATGCCGGTATTGGCATCCACCCCGACGGTGGCGAGCCCCAGCCCGATCAGCGCCGCCATGAAGGACTTGAGCGGGTTCTGGCTCATCATGCTGCCAAGGCAGGCGATGGCGAACACCATCAGGGCGAAATATTCCGCCGGGCCGAAGGCGAGGGACCAGCGCGCCAGTGCCGGGGCGAACAGGATGATCCCCCCGATGGCGAGCATGGAGCCGACAAAGGAGCTGACCGCCGAGATGGAGAGGGCCACTCCCGCCTTGCCCTGCTGGGCCATGGGGTAGCCATCCAGTGCAGTCATGATGGCGGCGGCATCCCCCGGTACGTTGAGCAGGATCGAGGAGATCCGCCCGCCATATTCGCAACCGATATAGACGGTGGCGAGCAGAATGAGCGCCGATTCTGGGGGTAGTTTCAGGGCAAAGGCCAGCGGCAACAGGATGGCGACGCCGTTGATGGGGCCAAGGCCCGGCAGCAGGCCGACCACGGTGCCGACAAAACAGCCGATGAGGGCAATCACCAGATTTTCCGGGGTGAGCGCCACCGCAAAGCCCTGGGAGAGGTACATCCAGGTATCCATATTGACTCCTTAAGAGAACCAGACGCCGAGGGGCAGGGTGACATCCAGCAGCCGGTCGAAGGCGAAATAGAGCACCAGCCCGCCGACGACGCCGGAGAGCAGGGCTGCCTTGGCCGAGGCGCCAAACAGGCGCCCCAGCACAAAGGTGAGCAGGGCGGTAGCCAGTGGAAAGCCCAGCCACTCGAAGCTGGCGCCGTAACCGGCCAGCGCGGCCACCATGATGGCGAGATGGCGCAGGGTACGCAGCGGCGGCCAGCTGACGGTGTCCGGCTGGCGGCGTAGCAGGAGCAGGGCACAAAGTGCCATCAGGCCGAGGATCCCGAGCGGAAAGGGGCGTGGCCCCAGCGGCTCATAGCTGTATTCGCTCTGGTACTGCCAGGCGAGGGAGGCCCCCGCCAGACAGAGCAGCAGCCAGATGGCGGCAAAGATGCGATCGCTCATGGCTGGGGCTCCTATTTGGCCAGACCGAAGGCTCTGGCCTGCTCGCGGTATTGCGCCACCTGGGTCTTGACGTAGCTGTCGAGAGCCTCGCCGGTGAGGTCAAACTCGAACAAGCCGCGCAGATCACGCTGCGCCTTGAAGGTGTCGGTTTTCACCAGCTGGTCGAAGGTCTCTTTCCACCACTGGTATTCGCTGTCGGTCACCTTGGGGCCGACATAGAAGCCGCGGATCACCGGCCACTCCAGGTCATAACCCTGCTCCCTGGCGGTGGGAATGGTGGCCAGCTTGCCGGGCAGCCGCTCTTTGGCGAACACCGCCAGCACCCGCAGCTTGTCGCCACCTATATAGGGCACCATCTCGCTCAGATCGCCGGAGACCGCCTGCACATGGTTGCCCAGCAGCGCGGTGACCGGCTCGCCACCCCCTTCAAAGGCGACGTAGCGCATCTTGTGGGGGTCAACCCCGGCCTGTTTGGCCAGCAGCGCCGTCTTCATCCAGTCCTGACTGCCGATGGAGGCGCCTGCTCCAATCACCACGCTGTTGGGGTCGTTTGCCATGGCATTCACCAGATCCTTGAGGCTCTGATAGGGGGCATCGTGGCGCACCGCGATCATGCCGTAGTCGGTCCCCACCGCCGCCAGCCAGCGCACATCGTCCACCCCGTAACGGCCAAATTTCCCCTGTGAGAGGTTGAGCAGGGAGCCGCCGGAGAAGGCGACCACTGTCCCCGCCTCGGCAGGGCGCTGCGCCACGATGGCGTTGTAGGCCACGGCACCGACCCCGCCCGGCATATAGGTGACCCGCATCGGTTTGTCGATGGTGCCGGTCTCCTGCAGGCTCACCTGCAGCAGCTTGCAGGTGAGATCGAAACCACCGCCCGGTTTGGCCGGTGCGATGCATTCGGTACGGCTCGGGGCGGTGGCACTCTCGGCCGCCTGCAGCGGCAGGGCGCCGAGCAGGGTCAGCAGGGCGAGGGCATAGCGTGTGCGTTGCTTCATGGTTGTGTGCTCCATCTTGTCGTTGTTTTTTCTCGGTGTGACTCCGTCGATGGACGAAGTGATGCGAAATTGTTAAAACAACAACCTTTCATTCACCTTTCAATCACTGACCAATTGGCGGGAGTGTGACCGTGATCGCACCTTGTTCCGCTCAGGCAATGGTGAATGGATGCAGCTGCAGCACTGTGGTTGCACGCCGTCGTTAAGAACAAGGGGATAGGGATGCGCTTGCTGTTGGCAGAAGACAATCACGAACTGGCCCACTGGCTGTCGCGGGCGCTCACCAGCGCCGGTTTTGCAGTGGATTGGGTGGCTGACGGCGCCCGGGCCGATCACCTGCTGCGCTACGAACAGTACGCGCTGGCGGTGCTTGATATCGAGATGCCCAAGCTCGACGGGCTGGCGGTACTCGGCCGGTTGCGCAGTCGGGGGCAGGGGTTGCCGGTGCTGCTGCTCACCGCCCGCGGCGCGGTGGAGGAGCGGATCTGCGGCCTCAATGCCGGTGCCGATGACTATCTGGCCAAGCCATTCGATCTGGGGGAGCTGGATGCCCGGCTGCGGGCACTGCTGCGGCGCAGCGAAAGCGGTGGTGCCGAGCTGCGACTGGGGCGCCTGACCCTGCACCCCGACGGCTATTTTCTGCTGGCCGATGCCCGGCTGGCCCTGACTCCGCGCGAGCAGGCGCTGCTGACTGCGCTGATGTACCGCCACGGGCGCCCCGTCGCCAAAGGGCAGCTGTTCGAACAGGTGTTCAACCTCGATGACGAGGCGGGGCTCGACAGCATCGATCTCTATATCCACCGACTGCGCAAAAAGCTGGTGGGCAGCGGGGTGGTGATCACCACCCTGCGCGGGCTGGGCTATCTGCTGGAAGCAGCGCCGGGGGCCTCCCATTAATCGCTCCCTGCTCCATCAACTGCTGCTATTTCTGGGTGGCCCTCTGCTGATCCTTTGGGCCGCCTCGGCCTGGTACAGCTACTACGGTGCGCTGGCGGCGGCCACCTCGGCTTATGATCGCACCCTGCTCGCCTCGGCCCGTACCGTCGCCGAGCGGCTGACGGCGGCCGAGGGCAGCCTCAGGGTGGATGTGCCCTACGTGGTGCTCGACAGCTTCGAGCGCAACATGCGCGATCGCCTCTTCTATCAGGTGCGCGGTATCGACGATGGGGTCATCTCCGGCTTTGACGATCTGCCCCCCATGCCGGACGGTACGCCGCTGACCGACCGCTATCCGGCGCTTGCCTACTTCTACGACGGGCTCTATCAGGAGGCGCCAATCCGCGCCGTGATGTTGCTGCAACCGGTGGGCGAGGGGGGCGTCAACGGCATGGCCCGCATCACGGTGGCGGAAACCCTGCTTGGCCGCCAGCAACTGGCGCAGCAGCTGCTCTGGTCGGCCCTGCTGACGCAGGGGGCGCTGGTGGTGCTCACCCTGCTGCTCGCTTATCTGTTGCTCAAGCGGCTGCTCACCCCGATGCGCCGCCTGTCGCGGGAGATCCTGCGCCGCGATGCCGCCACGCTCGCCCCCTTGCCGGATTTGCTCCCCTGGCAGGAGACCCGGCCGCTGGTGCAGGCGTTCAATCGCCAACTGGCCCGATTGCGCCAGCTGGTGGCCCGGCAGGAGCGCTTTAGTGCCGATGCAGCCCACCAGCTGCGCACCCCGCTCACCATCCTGAAAACCCAAGTTGAGGTGGCGCGTGGCAGCGGCGATCCCGCCCTGATGCGCGAGAGCCTCGATGCCATGGCTGTGCGGCTCGATCACACCATCGCGCTGACCGAGCGGCTCCTGCTGCTGGCCCGGCTCAAGTCGGACGAGTGCTCGGGGCTGCGACAGCGTGAGCCCATCGAGTTGACGGCGCTGGTGCAGCAGGCCTGTCTGTCACGGTTGGCGCAGGCCCGCAGCAAGGGGATCGATCTCGGTTACGAGGGGGAGGAGTCCGCCATCATGGTGGCGGGGGAGCAGCTGCTGCTGGGGGAGCTTTGTGCCAACCTGCTTGACAACGCCATCAAATACACCCCGACCCACGGCACTGTGACGGCGCGGGTGGTGCGTGGCAACAGGCAGATCTGGCTGGAGGTGGAGGATAGCGGCCCCGGCATTGCTCCCGAGCTGGCGGAGCGGGTCTGGCAGCCGTTTCAGCGCCTCGAGCAGGGCAGCGAGCAGCCGGGGGCAGGGCTTGGTCTGGCGCTGGTGCGCGATATCGCCCACTACCACCACGGCGAGGTGCTGCTGCTGCCAGCCACCCAGCTGGGGGGATTGCTGGTCAGGCTGATCTTGCCGTTGGCAAAATCCTGAGGGCGATAAAAAAACAGAGGGCACCTCGCGGTGCCCTGTTTATCTACACATAGATGGCGTTGGGTTGTCAGCTGCGGATCTTGTTGAAGACAAACAGGACGATAAGGGCACCCACGGTGGCCAGCGCGATGCTCGAAATATTGAAGCCGGTCACCGAGCCCAGACCCAGCAAGGTGCCCACATAGCCGCCGACCATGGCGCCGACAATCCCCAGCAGGGCGGTCATGAAGAAGCCACCACCATCGCGGCCCGGCATGATCCACTTGGCCAGCATGCCAACCAGCAATCCCAAAATAATCCAGGTGATGAAACCCATGAGTAACTCCTCTCTGTTTATGTGAGGGGCACATTATAGGGATGCGGCTGGCGATGCGAAGGGCTCCAACCCCTTGGCTGGTCACAAGCTGTCGGACTTGTTATGACGCAGGAGGTACACCAGTGAGCTTACCTTCCGCTAGCAACACGTTAATGCCGATTTTGCAAATTGCATTGCATCTTGCGGACTTGATCTGGATCAAGAAGCTGTTTTTTCCATTTTGAAAACAGAGTGATGCAATAAACCGCTTTTTGTGTTGGCACAGCTTATGCGTTGTTGAGATGCCAGCTTGGCATCGTGTAGTTGGATCCCTTGCTGGAATGGTTTTTCCATCCTGCAACGGGTCTATGAGGTGATGCCATGGCTACAGCACAAGGAGTCTTGCACAACAACACCTTCGAGCTGAAAGAGGCTGCTATCGCCTCACACAGACCGGTGAGAGGGAGCTCCGTCAAGTGGATGATGATCAAGGGGGGCGTGCTGGTGGCGGTGCCGCTGCTGGTGGCCTCTGTGGTCTCCATCTGGAG
Source organism: Aeromonas lacus (assembly GCF_000764665.1). Classification (GTDB taxonomy): domain Bacteria; phylum Pseudomonadota; class Gammaproteobacteria; order Enterobacterales; family Aeromonadaceae; genus Aeromonas; species Aeromonas lacus. Next base: position 14,618 of record NZ_JRGM01000143.1, read on the forward strand.
TAGTCAAACCCAGCTGCGAGCCCAGGAGAAGGTGGAAGTGCTGGACAGCGCACAAGCTACCTTTCAGGCAACCCGATTCGATCTGGTGCAGATCCAGCAGTTTCTGACCGATGCATCGGTGACCGGCGATACCGAAGAGGGGATTGCCGAGGCGGCTACCTATCGTGATGATGCGTTGAAAAATCTCGATGCACTGGCTCGCACCCTGCCGGATCTCACCGACGAGATCCTGCCAATGCAGGACGTGGCCAGGCAACTGCAGGAGAGAGGGATCGTCATGGTCAACGCCTATGTCCAGAAGGGGCGGGAGGCAGGCAACGCCATCATGACCAGTCCCGATGGGTTTGATGCCATGGTCGAGAACGCCGCCGGAAAGCTTGACCATATTTCCCGTGCCCTGGACAGCCGCATTGCCAGCGCCATCGTCAGTCGGGATGAGGCCAAGGCCCTGTCACTCTGGATCAGCCTCGGGGCCGGGTTGGTCTCCCTGCTCTTTGTGGCAATGGCTTACCTGATCCAGTATCGCCATCTGATGCGCACCCTGGGGGGCGAGCCGGACTATGCCGCCCGGGTCGCTGCCGAGATCGCAGCCGGCAACCTGACCGTCAGGATCGAGACCCGCTTTGGTGGCAACAGCGTGCTGGGCACCATGCGCATGATGGCCGAGCAGCTTAGCGGTCATATGCGCCAGATTGACCTGCGCACCCGCCAGCTGGCTCAATCTTCCTATCAGATCTCCGATATCTCCAGAACCATCACGGATGCGGCCCAGACCGAGCAGCACCACTCTGGTGAGGTGAGCCGTGCCAGCAACGATCTCTCCTGCGCCGCCGAGGCGGTATCGGGTCTGGCCGCTCAGGTCGGGCAGCAGGCCGAACTGGCCTACCAGAGTGCCAACAACAGCACCCGGGTGATGAGCGAGAACATCGAGGAGATGCGCCGCGCCGTGACCGAAGCGCAGCAGGCCGAGCAGAAGACTCGCCAGCTGAGCGAGGCAAGCCAGAAGATCCAGGTGATCACCCAGTCCATCACTGCCATCACCGAGCAGACCAACCTGCT
>NZ_JRGM01000144.1 GCF_000764665.1 Aeromonas lacus
CCAATCAAGAATTACTGAGAACTTCTCAACAATTTGTTCAGAGGATGTGTCTGATTTAATGCTATACGCATAAATTCCAATGGCGTCTCCATTATTGGAATCTTTGTATATATTTATCATGTTTTGAATACATTCTCTTGCCGCTGTGACATTACCTTCGATAAGTTTTCTGATCTTATCGTGCACATTGCTGAATGAACCAACGTAAACTCTTATTGCTCTTACTAAATCTGTTTTTTCTTCTATTTCTTTAAAGACAGACTTTTTAAATTTTTCATTTTCTTTAAGCTTATCTTTCAAAGAAAATAATCTTATGGTATTAATCATTTGCTTTCCATCACCCTCACCGATCCACCGACTAGGCAATGATAAAGAATGTACAGCGAGCCCATAGTGTTGAACATGATTTCTTAAAGCCTCCATGAAACGATATTCTTGGTGATTATCATACTCTTCACTCAAGTAATACTTAGCCAGGTTTCCCGATGACTCGCAGCCATGCTGACAGGTACGAACATGCTTTTCAATTTGATCGTAATACAGCTTTGTAGATGTGAGAAGGTTAATTACTCTTCGGTTAAAAATACTGATGATATCGTGGCTTTCATTATATGAGTTTTGAGAGAAAACCATCTGCTGAGCAACTTGAGTCAATAATTCTTTCTCTAGCTCTAGAAAATTGGAGACCAATAAATCATATTTTTCTTCTATTGCCATTGCAGAGGAAAGAATGTTTTGTGATATTTTTAGTGTTTCAAATTGAACCTCATCAAGAGGCAGAGCAATTGTCTTACCAAGAATCATTTGCTTTATAAAATACTTCATAAATATTCCTATACAGTATTGTTCATTCAGCTCAGCTCAATTCAACCTATCAGTTCAATATCCCGTCATCTCCAGATAGCCGACCCCCTTGGCATCTCCCTCCACCGTTACTGCACCCTCCCAGTAGTCAAAGCGACCTGTCATGGCCTGATTAGGCTGACGGGCTTTGATGGTGAGGCTCATACCGGCGGCGTTTAGCTGCCACTCGACGGGGTAATTCTGCCCCTTGGGGCCGCGCCAGGTGTTGCCCGGCGTAAGGCGAATCGCGTCGGGGGCGAGCACCCGGCTGCTGCCGTTCCGCTCAATCAACATGCCGTAGCGGTTCTCAGGCTCGGCGCGGCCCGGCTTGGTGCGCAGGCGAAACAGCATCAGTTCGCGGCCATCGGCCAGTTGCAGCGAAAACCAGTCCCAGCCCGATTGCCACTCGGCCAATACCGAGCTGCTCCACTCGTGATCAAACCAGCCTTGTCCGCTGACGGTGCGGGTCTCGCCATCGCGAGTCATGGTGCCGCTCAAATGAAGGCGTGGGTAGGAGTAGTAAAAGGAGGCGTTGCCCGGGCTCTTCTCGCTGTAACCGGCCTTGCCTTGCAGCACCAGCGGCTTGGCGGCAGTGACGGTGAGGTTCAGCTCGCCAATCTTGCTCTGCACCTTGAGGGTGGCGGGGAAGAGCGCCGCCCCTTGCGAGGCAAGCCGCCACTCCCTGAGCCAATATTGGCCGCCGTTGGCCCCCGCCAGCCCCGGCCCCTGCCGACTGGCCCGTTCATCTTGCTGGTGAGTGCCACGGTCGAGATCCGTGATGGCAAACTGGGCCAGCCAGAGCTGGGGGGTAAGCCAGGGGTTGCTGGTGCGAAGTGCTTGCTCGATACCCTGACGAAACAGAGTCCACTGCATGCCATATTCGCGCCCCTGCTCATCCTTGAGATTGCCGGTGAGATACCACCACTCGGAGCGGTAATCGGGGTGGGCGGCGTGATCCTCGGGCAGTTTGATGGTTTGCCCCGGCAGCACCTTTTTGAAGCTGTCGTTGCCGCCGCCGAGCAGGACGCCCAGATCGCTGGCCTGCGCGCTGCCAATCATGGCAATCAGCGGGAGCAAGAGGGTGGCGAGCCACAGGGGCCGTAAGGAGGACAAGATCCCCCTCACCCTGGCCCTCTCCCGAAGGGAGAGGGGATGGTTCAATGCCGCACTGTGCTCTTCTTTACGCTGAAGAAGGGGCGGAGAGAGGGAAGTGGTCGATGGGAGCTTCAAGCCATGGCTGAGCCAGTGCGCTAACCGATATTTCATACCACTCTCCTTGCTGCATACCAGGAGGCCAATGCGCCACAGACCGGTGCCAGCAACAGGGCGGTGACCGCATGAAGGGGGGCGGCCTCGAAGGCGAGGCGCCAGCCAAAGGCGCGGGGGTTGACCACCTCGATCAGCACCCAGGCGAGGCCATATCCCACCGGCAGGGCCAGCAGGGCGGTGAGCAGCCCCAATCCAGCCCCTTGCCACACCAGCAGCTGGCGGCAGTGGCGGGGGCTCAAACCCAGACTCTGCAAGGTCTGCAGCTCGCCACGGCGCGCCAGCCCAAGCACCATAAAGGCCGAGCCGATCCCGACAAAGGCGATGCCGAGGATCAGCAGTTTCAATAACTCGGTCACTACAAAGGTCTGGTCAAACACCTTGAGGGCCGCGCTGTGAATGGCGGGGGCGGAGAGCAGATTGAGCTGCTCCCCAAAACGCTCGCGCAGGCGGTCGGCCAGCTGCTCGGGGTCGTTACTGAAGAGGGCGAGGGATTGCACCGCCCCTGCCTCGAAGGCGTGCAGAATTTGCCCCTTATCGCTGCCGTAGTCCTGATAGACGCCGGTGACGGTGAGCTGCCTTGGCCCCAGCTCGCCGCTGATCGCCAACCTCTGGCCCACCTTGACCCCGAGGCGCACCGTCAGCGGTTCGCTTGCCAGCACCTCATCGGGGCGGGTGGGCCAGCGCCCGGTCAGCAGCGGATAGGCCGCTTTGAGCTGGGGGATAAAGTCCATCTGCGCCCACTCGACGGGGTGCCCCTGCCAGCGGGTGGGGTGCACCGAGCGGCGCGAGGCGGCGCTCACCAGCGGATTGGCGAGCAGGGTTTCGAGGGTTGTGTCGCTCAAGGTGCCCTTGCTACCCGCCACCCCCTTGGGGGCGGTGACATAAAGATCGGCGGCCAGACGCTGGCCGAGCCAGATCTCCACGCTGGAGCGAAAACTCGACACCATGACCCCGATGCCGATGGCCGCCGCGATGGCCAGCTGCAACGCCATCACTGCGATGGCGGTGCGATCGAGGTGGTAGAGGGTCTCGGCCACCCCGAGCCGGGCGGTGAGGGGGCCGCCTGCGCGCCGTCGCAGCCAGCCAAGCAGGCCGCGCAGGGCATCGGGCAGCCAGAGCGCCATGGCCAGCAGCCAGCCGCCGGCGATAAACAGGGCGCCGGTCAGACCGGTTTGCGGCAGCCACAGGCACAGAGCGCACAGCAGCAAGATGGCGATGGCCAGCACGCGCCGTCGCCACGGGTGTGCGGGGGGGCAGCTGCTTCCGGCTCGCAGTTCGAGCGGGGATTGGCGCAGCAGTTGCCACCAGCCGGGCAGGTTGCCGGCCAGCGTGCCGAGCAGCCCGATCAGCAGCGCCTTGAGCAGGCTCACAGGGGAGAGGCGCAACAGGTCGATGGGGTTGGGGCCATAGAGATCGGCCAGCGCCTGGGTCAGTTGCCCCATCAGCGTCAGCGCCAACAGGCTGCCGAGCAGCACCCCGAGCAGGGTGCCGACGGTGGCGAGAATAACGAGCTCCAGGATGAGCCAGCGGAGCACCCGGCTTGGTCCCATCCCCAGAATGATCAGCTGGGCCAGCTGGGGGCGGCGCACGCTCTGGACAAATCGCTGGGCGTTGAACACCAAAAACAATCCCACCGCCATGGCGAGCAATGACAGCGCCGTCAGGTTGAGGGCCAGCGCATCGCCAAGCTGGCTGGCATCGAGCGCCGGGCTGATGGGCTCAAGCCATAAGGGCTGGTTCGGGTAATCGGTTTGCAGGGTGGCCTGCAGGGTGCGAGCCTCGGCTTCGCTTAGCTTGAAGACGATGCGATCGAGCCGACCCGCTTTGCCCAGCAGCGGCTGGGCAAGGCCAATATCGGTTATCAGCAGCCGTTCCATGGGCACGGCGCCGGGTTCAAAAGTGCCTGCCAGCGTCAGGGTCAGGGTTCGGGCGTTGGCGCCATCGCTGCCGCCCAATACAAAGCGGCGGCTCTGGCCCGCTTGCCAGTCAAGGCGCTCCGCTTCGGGGGCCGCCAGCCAGATACTGTCGGCACGGTTTAAGGAGAAGGCGGGTTCACTCGCGGGTCGGGCGCCAAACAGCTGGCGCAGGGGGCCGGGGTTGAAGAGATCCATCCCCAGCAGTTGAAAGCTGCGCCCCTCTTCATCCTTGAGCCAGCCATGGAGCTGGGGAATGGCATCGAGGGCGGGCTGGCTTCGTACCAGCTTCACATAGAGCTGTTCATCCAGCCCGCTAGCGGGGGCCAGCCGGTAGTTGGCTTCTCCTGCCAGCTGACTGCGGGCGGCGACAAAATTGGTGCGGGCACTGTGATTGAGCAGCTCAATGGCCACCACCAGCGACACCCCCAATACCAGCCCGGCTAGACTCATCAGCAGCAACCAGGGGTGGCTGCGATAGAGGCGCAGCAGCGCTTTGAGTGGCAGCATCAGCGTGCCTCCGGCAGGCGCAATCGCTGTTTAGTCATGACGGGGCCCCTTGAGTTCGATAAGTTGCCCCCCTTCGAGGCGCAGCACCCTGTCGGCCAAGGCGGCATAGGCGGGGTTGTGGCTCACCAGCAGCAAGCCTGCGCCGGTGCCCCGCACCGCCGCCACCATCAACGCCATCACCTGTTCAGCATTGTGCTCATCGAGGCTGCCGGTGGGTTCGTCGGCCAGCAGCCAACTGGGCTGATGGATGAGGGCGCGGGCCAGCGCCACCCGCTGTCGCTGACCGCCGGAGAGCTGCTCCGGCCAGGCATGGCGCTTGTGGCTCATATCGAGCCGTTGCAGCAACTGGTCAATTCTGCTTTCATCCGGTGGCAGCCCGTTGATGGCCAGCGGCAGGGCCAGATTCTCGGCCACGTTCAGGGTCGGCAGCAGGTTGAAATCCTGATAGACGATGCCGAAATGGCGACCCCGCAGGCGTGCACGCTCGTCGGGTGAGCGGGTGTCGATACGGGTCTCCCCCAGCCAGATCTCCCCTTCATCCGGTGCAATCAGCCCGGCGATCAGATTGAGCAGGGTGGACTTGCCGCAGCCGCTTTGGCCCAGCAGCAGGGTGATCTCGCCAGCGGGGAGGGCGAGATCGAGATGGTGGAACAGCGGCAGTCGTTCACTGCCGTTATCGAAGCTCTTGCAGAGGTTGCGCAGGGTCAGCATGGGATAACCGTTTGATGGTCAATGGCTTTCATCATGCTTGGTACGCTAGCACGGCCAACAATGATCAACACGCCTTACGGTTGATCAAGAGTGCCAGTTAGTGATCAAGTCGGCAAAAGAGCAGTGGATCCTCGCTGGATCCCGCTTGCCCGAGGTGGTTAGAATAGGGGCTTCCATGGGTCACAGGATGAGCAAGGATGTTACACAAGCAAGTCAGTTTTATCATCGATAGCAAGGGGAACAAGCAGGCGGCCGTCGTCCCCATCGAGATCTACAACGAGCTGATGACCCTGCAAAAGGCGCTCTCCGACAATCGGCCGGGGGAGCGCGAGCTCTACCACTTCAATGGCAAAGGGGCCGAAGCTCACGGTTATCCGGTGGGCAAGCGGCAAAATCCGGGCTTTATGGTGCTGGCCGGTTCCACTGCCAATGGCGAGGATGCCGCTTCCCTGCGCGAGGCGGTGATCGAGCTGCGGCTGGAGCTGCTGGAAAAGGGCATTCTGGTGCCCCGCAGCGAAGGGGGCTTTCTCTTTACCGCCGATCAGCTGTTCAACAGCCCGAGCCTGGCCGCGAGCCTGGTAGCAGGCAACAACCGAAGCGGTCTGGATGCCTGGCAAAACAGTGCGGGCTATACCCTGAAACAGTCCGGTTTTGGCAAGAAGTGACGCATATCGGAGGGGATTGAGGCGCACCTGTTGTGACATCTCTCCCAAAAAAAGAGCGCCCCCTGTCGCAAGAGAGGGGGCGCTCTTTTTATATCCAGCAGAGGGGTCAGTGTGCCTTGTGGCCGGTGAGCAGCCAGTAGCTGAGCGCTGAACCGACCCCGCAGCAGGCAATGGCAATGGCCATCGGCAGCGGCGAGTGGGGCGGATTGAGGTTGACCAGAATGCCGACCAGCGCGCCGATGCCAAAGCGCAGGGTGCCCGCCAGTGCCGAGGCGGTGCCCGCAGATTGCGGGAAGTGGCCCATCAGGCCGGTCATGGCGTTGGCGCCCACCAGACTGATATGACCGACAAACAGTACCACCGGAATGACGATGCCCCACAGGCCGCCGGTTTCGCTCCAGGCGTTGTAGACCAGCAGGGCGCCCGCGCAGGGCAGTACCAGCAGGCCGTATTGCAGCATCCGCTCGGCGCCCACCCCCTTCACCAGCCGGCTGTTGACGAAAGTGACCACCATCATCAGCAGGATATTGAGGCCAAACAGCCAGCCGTAGTGCTCGGTCGGCACCTTGAAATACTCGATATAGACGTAGGGTGAGCCGCTTAAGAAGGCGAACATGCCGGAGCTTGAGAGGGAGCCGCACAGCACATAACCCATGGCACCGCGATGGGAGAGCACACCCCAGTAGTTCTTGAGGATCTGGCCGATCTTGAGCGGCTGACGGTGCTCGGGTTTCAGGGTCTCCTCGATTTTCCACTGCATTACCAGACAGATCAGCAGGCTGATCCCCACCAGCAGCCAGAAGATCACCCGCCAGTCGGCGTGGGCACTGATATAGCCGCCCACCACGGGTGCCACCAGCGGTGCCAGGGTCATCACCAGAATGACGAACGACATGGCGCGGGAAAAGGCATCCTTCTCGAACAGGTCGCGCAGCAGAGCATTGACCACTACCGACCCCGCGGCGCCGCCCGCCGCCTGCAGCATCCGATAGGCCAGCAATTCGGGCAGGGAGTCCGCCATGGCACACCCCACAGAGGCGATGGCAAACATGATGAGCCCCGCGAGGATCACCGGTTTGCGGCCATAGCTGTCGGCGAGCGGGCCGTAGAAGAGCTGGCCGATGGCAAAGCCGCCCAGAAAGGCGCTGATGGTGAGCTGGGCACCGTCGATGCTGGTAGCCAGATCCCGGGCGATGGCCGGAATAGCCGGCAGATACATATCTACCGCGAGCGGGGTCAGGCCCGCCAGCGCACCCAGCAGGATAAAGAGAAAACGGGGGGAGAGGGCGGAGGCCCGGGTCGGAGCGGTTTGGGGCATAGGGTATCCAGTTGTGGGATGGATGGAAAAAAGGGCGAAAAGGCAGTCTATCAGTTTTGTGCCAGCGGGGGATCCGGTATGGCGAGCCAGAGGCCCGGTTCGGCGTGAAATCGGGGGGCAAACCAGATCTGTCTGCTACCAGCCTGCATTCCGGTCGGCTCAATGGCCCGGCGACTCAGGCGGCAGGCTCCCTGAGAGAGCGCCAGCGCCGCATCCCCCTGGTACCAGCCGTCCGTTACCGGCAGTGCCGTGGTCTCCCGCAGCAGCCGCACTCCCCATTGGGTCACCAGCGCCGGGCACGTTTTTTCTGCCAGCCTGGCTGCCTGCACCATGGCGGGAGGACGGGGCAGGGTAAAGGTTGCGCCGAGCAGCAGCAATCCGGCCACCGTTACCAGCTTCTCGCCCCGACGCGGCAGCCAGCCTGCCAGCAGCACGATACCGAGCAGGGTGATGGGGGCCAGATGGCGAGGATTGTCGGGATTCTGGCCAAAAAGGGTCCAGAGCAGCAGGACGAGCCAGTAGAGCGTCCAGAGCGGGGAGAGGGCGGCAGTGTGGCCTTTTGAGCGCTGCCAGAGCGGCAACACCAGCAGCCCTCCGACAGCCAAGGGCCAAAGCGGAGTGAGCTGATCGTTGAAGGTGCGCGCCCAGCTTAGCAGCCGATCGCCGTGGGCCGCCGCCGTGTTGCCCCAGAGGGTAAAGTGGCCGTCGGTAAAGCGCCGCCCCTCGCTGAAATAGGCCCAGCCATCGGCTTGCCAGACAAACAGCAGGCTGATAAGCCCCACCAGCACGATGGGGAGCACAAACCTGACGCGCGTGCCCTGCTGCGCCATCCCAAGCCAGAGCGGCAGCAGCGCCAGCACAAAATAGGAGGGGCGAAGCGCCAGCAGCAAGCCCAGCATGAGGCCAGCCAGCGCAATTCTGCGTTGCTGCAAGGCTAGCAGTGTCCCCAGCCAGGCGGCGAGCGCGGGCCCGTCCGAAAGGCCGGAGAGCGCCAGCGTCGGGGTGAGCGGTAGGGCCTGCACCAGCAGCCAGACCGGCGCCAGCAGGATTGGCCGTTGCCATAGTTTCACCGCCAGCAAGGCGGCGAGTGGCGCCAGCAAACTGCTCCCCAACAGGCTTGCCCACTGCACCGCGCGGGCCGGATCGTCCACCACCAGATTGATCAGCCGCGCCAGCCAGATAAAGGCGGGATAGCCCGGAAAGTGGGGGGAGAACTCCAGCACGCTAAAGCGCATCACCCCGTGGGCGAAATTGAGGGCATCATCGGAATCGAGGGCCACCGGGAAGGTCAGTAGCCAGCCAAGCCAGGCCAGTTGCAGCATGATCAGCAAGTAGGGTCGATTAGCGAAACGTAATCGGCCGTGGTGACGCCCCCCTTCTCCCCTTGCGGGAGAAGGGTTGGGGATGAGGGGGGCTGTCATCATCGATGAGAGGTCATCACAGCGGCGCCAGCACGGCCATCAGCGCTTTTTCCGCTGCGGCAAAGGCGGCGGCATCGGCGGGTTTGGCACCCACTCCGAATACCCCAGGGTTGCCGATGGCATCGAGCACCTTGGCCAGCGCCTGCTCGGCGGCCTTGCGATCCCCTTCACTGAGGGAGGGGAGGATCAAATCGAGGAAGCGCTTGCTCTTGACCACCAGCACCTTGGCGGTCTGGTAGTCGCCAAGATTCTGGCTGGCCCCTTCGAGGCGGCGCTCGATCTCCGCCTTGTAGGCGCGGTTGAGCAGGGCGGCGGTGGCGGCGGCATCTTGGGCCTTGATGGCGGCGGCCAGCGGCGCTTGCAGTTCGACCTTGTGGTGCTGTTCCAGATAGGTCAGCTCGTCGGCAATCTCGCTCAAGGTGGCGCTGGCATCCTTGCCGTCAGTGGCGGCGCCCAGCAGTGCCTCGCGGGCATCGATCAGTGGCTCCTTGCCGGCGGCGGCGTAGGAGTAAGCCTGCGCCTGCCCGCTCAGGGTCAGCAGCAGGGTGAGGGCAAGTAAACCCGGGCGGATGGTCATCCTGTTCTCCTTACTTATGCCAAGAGGTTATGCCAATAGCGCGGCACTCAGGCCACGCTCTGGGTTTCAATCACGGTATTTTCGTTGCGATGGTTAAAGATGGCGTGACGTCTGTCCACCCCGTCGATCACCATGTCGGCAGCCATCATCCCCATCTCCATGGCGGTGTCGGTGAAGATGTAGCGGAATGTCCCCTGACGGCCGGTCATGATGAGGTTGTTGATCGGCATCAGCGCCTTGATGGCTTCGTTGCGGCGGGCCTGATAGCCAAGATCCATCAGCGGATAGGCGTACTCGCTGCGGGCCTCGAAGGTTTCATCGCCAAGCTTGGCGGTATCGACGCCGAGGCTCGCCAGATCAGCGGTGACCCGACCACGCAGATCGGCCAGCGGTGCCTGCCAGGTGGCATCTCCCGGGTTGCAGGGGATCTCCAGCATCACCGAGGTCTGGCCTTGGGGTGCCATAAAGGGGCTGCGGCGGCGCGGCTCCTGCAGACGGGTGGCCAGAATATGGGGGTCGGAGAGGTACTGCCAGGTGTTGTCCGACAGGTTCTCCTGTTTGAGCGGCATATTGACGAAGCGAAGCGACCGGTAGTGCAGATCGCACGGCAAGCCCAGATGCTGGCAGGTGAGCGGTAGCGGCAGGGTGGAGATCACCTGATCAAAGCGCTCGCTCTGCTCAACGTCATCTTGTTTCCAATATACCCGTTCAATACGGCCATCAGCCTGCTCGAGACGGGTGATGGTGGCGCCGGTTTTCAGCTCAACCCCTTCGGCAACCAACCGCTCGCCCAGGGTGGTGAAGATCTGGCCGAATCCGTACTTGGGGTAGCGATACTTGCGGGCATAGGTGCGCACCGAGATACTCCCGTTGCGTCTTGGCAGCAGGCGGCGCGCCACGTCTTTGAGATCGATGAGGCTGATGCGCTGGCCTGCCCAGTCGGCGGAGAGCTTGTCCGGGTTGATGCCCCAGAGCTTACCGGTGTAGCCCTCGAAGAACTGGCGATAGAGGGTGCGGCCGAAGTGACTCTGGATCCACTCGGCAAAGCTCGCCTTGGCAAAATCATCCGGCTTCTTGCTAAAGGGCAACAGCAGCAAGTCTTTCACCGCACCGGCCATCAGGGCCAGCGGCGCCGTCTTGAGCAGATTGGGCAGGTTCAAGGGATAGTCATAGGTGCGCCCACCAAAGCGGATCACGCTCTTGCGCTCGGCGTGGAGCAGGTCGTCCCCCATCAGCTCGTCGATAAAGGCCAGCAGCTCGGGGTTCTTGGTGATAAAGCGGTGACCGCCGTAGTCGAAGCGATACTCCCCATCGCGCCCCTTGAAGGTCTGGGTGGCGCACATGCCGCCGACCACCGGCTCCTGCTCGAACAGGGTGACTGCAAATCCGGCGCGGCGCAGGCGCCAGGCAGCCATCAAACCGGCTGGGCCGGCGCCCAGCACTGCAATGCTTTTCTTGTTGTTATCGCTCATGACGTTTTCCGAAACTGCTTGATAGATAAGGGAGCCGCGCCAGGGCACGGCTCCCGAATGGTGTTGTTACCCCGTGGCCTTGTTGCCACAGGGCGTGCGGGCTCAGCCCTTGCCAGTCGCGGCGCTCACCTGAGGGCGATAGCTGCGCTGCCAGAGGGTAACGAAGATCGCCAGATAGAGGGCCCAGGTCAGCAACTGCAAGCCAGCGGGTGAGGCATTGTAGCCAAACAGGGCGCGCAGGAAGGTGCCAAATACCCCCTGATCGTCGAGAATGTGGCTGATATCGAACACCGGCGTGGTCCAGAAGGTGATGATGTTTGCCGCTTGCAACATGTTGACGGCGGACGACAGCAGACCTGCGGCGATGATGATGATAAGCAGACCGGTCCAGCGGAAGAAGGGGGCCAGCGCCACCTTGTGGGTGGAGCGCAGCAGCCCCCACACCAGCGCGATGGAGACCAGCAGCCCCGCCAACGCGCCCATCAGGCCGGATTGCAGATCCACCCCTTGCCCGGAGTAGAGCAGGGCGGAGAAGAAGAGCACGGTTTCAAACCCTTCGCGCATCACCGCGAGGAAGGCGAGCAGCACCAGCCCAAACAGGTTGCCGCCGTCGATGGCCGCATCGATGCGCGCTGTCATGGCCCCCACCTGGGATTTGGCCTGCTTTTGCATCCAGATCGCCATATAGGTGAGCACCAAGGTGGCGAAGATCAGGATCCCCGCCATCAAAAGGTGGTTGTAGCGCTCGCTCTCGAACTGGCTTACCACCACCTGGAACAGGAAGGCGACGACAAGAGAGGCCACAAGGCCGAGCCCCACCCCCAGATAGATGAACTTGTTGTAGCGGCTCGCCCCCAGCTTGGCGAGGTAGGAGAGGCAGATGCCGACCAGCAGGAAGGCTTCCAGCCCCTCGCGCAGGGTAATGAGAAAACTTGCAAACATCAGGATTGAGGCTCCGTAGCGGGCGTGATGGAGAGAGGCTGCAGGGTCAGCTGCAGCCGATTGAGTAGCACTATGGGTGGCTCCGGCAAGCTGGGCTCGGCGGCGCGCACCGCATCATTGACCCACTTGGGGTAGGTGCGGAAATTGAGTTTGATATCGGCCTTGAAGGGCCCCCGGGCTTCTGCGGGCAGCGGCCAGGCTTCATCGCGCCAGCCATCGGCCGGAATGCGGGTATCTTCCAGCAGTTTGGCGTAGCGCCAGAACTTGAGCCCCACCGGCTTGCCCTCGGCATCACCGAATACTTTTCTGAACAGTCGCGCATCGTCGGGCACTGCGCCATCCACCGGCTGGCCGCTGGCAAGCACTACCTTGCCGCTGGCGTCGGTGACGGTCAGCTCCAGCCAGAGTTCACGGAAATCGGCCACTCCGGTGGGCAGGGCATGGCCTGCACCGGTATTGGCGACCCGCACCACCAGCTGCTGACTATCGGCTGCTTGGTCGATACGGGCCAAAAGGGGTTCGATCCGGGCAGAGAGAGTAGCGCTGGAGCGCAAGAGCGCCAGACTCTCCTGTTCAAGGTCGGGGTTGCGCAGCCCCACCAGCTGGTGCTGGGCGCCGGTAAAGTTGTGGCGATAGAGCCGCGCTTTCATGGTGCCGTTTTCGGTGGACTGGCCCGCCACCGGTGCGCCGCCATTGCCTGGCTCCGGGTTCATATGGCAGTCGATGCAGGTGCGCCGCTTGGCAGGATCCTCCGCGTTCGCAAAGCTGGATTTTTCCCACTCGTCCCAGGTGTTGACGATATTGGCGCCGGTGCCCGGGGCAAACTCGTTGTGGCACGACTTGCACAGGGCCGCGTCGCGGTAGAAATCCTTCTGATAGGAGGCTTTGTGGGCCGCCGGACGGGCGTTGATCTGCCGCTCGGCCAGCCAGTGCTGGAGGCTGCCGCCCGCGGCATCCTCGAACACATAGCTCTCGCGGTCTTTCAAATTCACGGTAAAGGCGCTGTTGCCGCCCGCATCTTCCACTTTGGTGATGCGATGGCAGAGCACGCAGCCGGTCCCTTCTTCAACGACCGGTTCGCCAGCCTTGTGGGCGGCAATCAGCGAGGCGCCGCCCTGCTCGAACATGTGGGAGCCCTTGGGCAGATCCATCTGGCCTGTCATCACCTGCTGGGGCATGTGGCAGCCCTGGCACCACTGACCGAACGCTTCCCCTTCGGTTTCGCGGGCCAGCGCCTGCACCACCTTGTAGTAGGGGTGGGAGTTGCCCATCAGCCGGTGGTTGCTCTCGCTCCAGTCCTTGAACGCTTGGCTGTGGCAGTTCTGGCAGGAGGCGGAGTTGAGCCACTCTTTCGGGTGGGTTGTAGGCGCCTTGGCGGGATCCGTGCGCGGGGCATCGAGTCGCAGCCAGTTGGCAAGATAGGGGAGGTTGCCATCGGCGGTGACGAAGGCGTGTAAGTCCTCCATCATCGCTTTCACTTCCGGTTGGGGCCTCGCGGGGTCAACTGCCTCGGCCCCATCGCGGGTGTCGTGGCCCATGCCGCCCTGGGTCTGCTGGGTCATGCGCAGGTATTCGCCGACAAAATCCCCCGCCACCATGTTGGTGAGGTTGGCGTGGCCGTTGATGGTGTTGTCGCCGCTCTTCTGGCGATGGGCTGCCATCAGATAGCGATTGGTGAAGTTGAACCCGTCCAGATGGCAGGAGTTGCAGCTCATCCAGTTGTCTCCCGCCATGGGGAAGCGTGAGTTGGACGCTGTGTTACCAAGGTTGAACAGCCGCTCGCCGCGCTGAAGCGATTTGGGACGGGGATCTGTCTCTACCAGTTTGGCAAAGTGGGGCACATCGACGGTGACCCGGGCAAACGGGCCGCTGCCGCCGCTATTGAGGCGGGTGAGATCCTGCCCCATGGCGTTGTGCACCAGAATGTGGTCGCCATCGATCAGCAGATCCCGCGGATTCTGGCCCGGCAGGTGACGCAAGAGCTGAGTCGCCTTGGCGCCCCCCTGAAACTTCTTGCGGCGGTGACGGTTGCTGTTCTGCTTGCCGCTGCGCGACAGGTCAAACACCAACAAGTCTTCCGAGCCCGCCAGGGTCAGGTAGATCCGTTTGCCATCGGCGGCGAAGCGCGCCGCAAAAGGATTGGAGACGATCTGGCTGCGGTTGCCGACGCTTGGCAGATTGATCTGTAAAAAGAGCTGCTTTCTTTCATCTACACGCTCTTTCTCCTCATCGAGATCGATGATGGAGACCGCCGGAAAGACGGTGCTCTGAAACTGGAAGGGGTGATCGAAGCTCCACAGCACATGTGGCAACCAGGCCTCGCTGCCATCGGGGGAGAGGGTGATGCCATCGAGCAGGCGCGGTAATCCCTGCGAGTCGCTCGGCGTGTCGCTGTGGGTCTCGGCCAGGGTGATGAGCTTGGGCTTGGGAAGCGAAGCTCCCTTGGCGCCATGGCCAAGCTTGGCAAGATCATAGATGGCGAGCTGGCCCGTCATGGCGTGGGTCAGCAGCAGGCGATCATCGTTGGTCAATGCCAGTCCACGCGGAGTCTCGGCGGTTTCTGCATCCAGCTGGAGGTTGCCGGCGCTGTCGTAAGCCTGCAGACGAGCTGATTCGAACAGCGTGACCCAGAACCACTGCCGCTTGGCATCGAAGATGACCCCATAGGGTCTATGACCGGTGGGGATCGCCTTTTCCAGGGTGAGATCATCACCCAGCAGCAGCAGGCGATCGCCGCTGTAGTCAGTGACCAGCAGGGTGCCGTCATCGGCGCGGGCAAGCTGGCGCAGATCGCCCCCCAATTGCACCTCTTTCAGCCGCTTGCCGCTATCGCGCTCAAGCAGGGTGACCGAGCCTGCGTTTAGGTTGGCGGTGACGAGGCGTGGGCTTTGCCCCTCCTCATAGGCGATCATCCCGGCACCCATCTGCTGGGCAGTGGCAAAAGGGCTGGCCAGCAGCAGGATGAGGGCCAGCAGGGGTGACAAATATGCAGAGAACGATGACTTCAACATGGGATCAGGAGCGCCATTTCAAGATGGTCCAGCGCCAGGCATGGCGCAGCACCAGAGGAGTTAACGCCAACGCGCTCAGCCAGTGGGCCCAGCTGGCGAGGCTGCCCATGCTATCGCCCGGCGTGCCGTGCAGCACCAGCAGCAGGCCGCTGGCCAGACAGACCAGCAGCAGGGCTTCGATAATCCGCCCCGTGGTGCGCAAAAAGGGTTTGTTGCTGCGGTTCAACAAGCTGCGATGGGAGAGCCAGAAGGCGCCAAACAGCAGCGGAAACAGGGTGAGCGAGAGCATCACATGGAAAAACAGATTCCAGCGTGCCAGCGACCAGAGCGGGGTCAGCGGTTCCCACAGCAGCAGGCCGGAGAAGAACATCAGATAGAGGGTGCCCTCGGCGGCCTGATGGTGATAGGCCAGCCACTGCCAGAATTGTCGGGGGGCGAGGGAAAGGGTTGTCATAACTGCTCCAACACCCGGGCAATCGGCCCGGGGGGAGCAAGTCTATAACGCAGTAAGGGTAATGAAAAGAGTTATCAATTGTATTGCTGATGAATATAAGCTGAATCGCGCCAGTTAAGATCCACCGCTATTTGTGTTCGGCCATGCGCTCGGTGATCGCATAAATCAGCGCCGCCATCGAGAAGGCGAGAAACACCACCACGGACCACTTCATCTCCACTTCGTTGGTAATGCCATCTTCGAGGAAGGCTTTGAGAACCTCCACCCCGGCAATGGTGACCAGCGAGTTGATGACAATGAGCTTGAGAGAGGCAAAGTTGATCTTGCTGAGCCAGTTGTTGCCCAGCGCCTCGCGCTGCTCCTGGGTCTGGATGAACTGCACGTAGCCGCAGACCGCCACCAGGATCAGCATCTGGGCCACCAGCACAAAGTCGACCAGCGTCAGCACGCCGGTGATGAGGTCCATGTAGGGGATCTCGATGATATTGACGCAGAGCGCATAGAGCTGCATGAAGAACTTGACCATCAGCAGGGCAACGCAGAGCAGGATGCAGACGTAGAAGGGGTACATCATCATCTTGCTGCCATTGAGCATGAGATTGAACTGGCGCATAAAAACTCCAAGATAAGGAAACAGGGTGATTATGACGTGAACTTCATCCGAAGACAGCGCTCTGTGTTGATGACGGCTGCTTTTATCTGCTTGATTCGATAATGACAGTGTTGAGGGCAGCGCAGCTTGTCATGCTCTCCTCTCTATAAAAGAGGCAGAAAGGATTTCCGAGATCCACGCATATAGTTCGGAAAAAGCAGCTTTGCTGACAAAGCCAAAGTCTGCAAGAGAGATACGAAAAAGCCCAGCCATAAGGCTGGGCTTTAGAATGCTTTTTCACCGGTTGGCCTCTGGCTATCACTCTGTCGCCTTACTCAGGATCCAGCTCCTGCGGGATCACCTCGCGCTTTTTCAGGGTGGAGAGATAGACCAGCAGGGCAATGGCGGCCAATAAGGCTGCCGAGGCGGAGTATCTGCTGAGCTCCAGTCCGCCTTTGCCAAGCGGCTTGTCGAGAAAATCCCCCACCACAGCACCTAGCGGGCGAGTGATGATGAAAGCCGCCCAGAAGAGCAGGGTGCGTGAGACCCGGGTCAGCAGGTAGGTGGCGACAATGGCCAGCAAGATACCGCCAAAGAGCACCATGCTGCCGGTATAGCCAAAGCCGCCATCATCGGCCACCCAGTCACCGAGCGCGGTACCCAGCGTCTGGGAGAACATGATGGTGATCCAGTAGAACATCTCGGTTCTGGATGAACTGATGTCACTGGTCGCTATGTTGCCCTGAAATTTGTACCACACCAGAAAAGAGCCCATCAGCAGCAGGAACAGCAGGGTTGACCCGCCTGCATAGCCCATCCCCAGTGAACGATCGGCAAAGTCTGCCAACGTGGTGCCCACTGTGGTGGTGGCAATAATGGTTGTCCAGTAGAGCGCCGGGTTATAGCGCTTGGCAGAAATCTGGGCGCCGACGGCAATAAAGAAGATCACGGCAAAGATGCCGGTACTGACCAGATAGCCGAGATCCATCGACATGGATACCGCATCTCCTCCGGTTTCTCCCAGAGTCGTTGCCAATATTTTGGTGAACCAGAATGCCAGAGTGATCTCCGGCACCTTGCTGACTGAGTGAGCGACGCTGTTATGCATAATGCACCATCCTGTGGTTTGACGAAGAGCCGTCAGCAATGAGCATGTCGGGGATCTCTTAAGAGAGGCTTAAGGTCACAGAGGGGATGGCAAGAAAAGATCATTTTTGACCAGATGCAAACTTTGCGGGTATCAGCGGGATCTTAATTATTCCTTAAGGTTCAAGTTTTATTGTCCGCCAGCAATTCAATAGTTGATAAAGCTCACATTGTAACAAGGTGTTACTGATTAATTGAGAGGACTATCAACTGGCGCTGTTAGTATCCCGATGCAGCCTTGGTTCAGGCTGCGTTCAATTTTCCGGCATTTGGTTCAAGAGGTGGTGTTTCGGTGGTAAAAATCAGAGTTGTACCCTTTATCTTCCTGTTGGCACTGATATTTGCCTTTCTGCTTAACTGGCCCGTGTTGCTCCACTTCTACGATATCCTCAGCAATCTGGAGCACTTCAAGATCGGATTCGCCATCTCGATCCCGGTGTTGCTGGTGGCGGCGCTCAACTTCGTTTTCATGCCCTTCTCCCAGCGCTACTTCCTGAAACCCTTCTTTGCGTTTCTCTTTGTGACCGGCGCCATCGTCAGTTACACCATGCTGAAGTATCGGGTCATGTTCGATCAGGAGATGATCCAGAACATCTTCGAGACCAACCAGAGCGAGGCCTACTCCTATATCAGTCTGCCCATCGTGGTCTGGGTGGTGCTGGCCGGTGTATTGCCCGCCGTGCTGCTCTTCTTTGTTAGAATCGAGTACCCGAAAAAATGGTATCAGGGGCTGTTCCAGCGCGGCCTCTCCATGGCTGCATCCCTGGCGGTCGTGGGCATCATAGCGGCATTTTACTATCAGGATTACGTCTCGGTCGGGCGCAACAACCAGACTCTCAATCGTGAGATCGTGCCGGCCAACTATGTCTACAGCACCACCAAGTATCTCTACAAACGTTACGTTGCCGAGCCCATTCCGTTCACCACCCTGGGTGATGATGCCAAGCTAGTCGCGAAAGAGGATAAACCGACTCTGATGTTCCTGGTGGTGGGGGAGACAGCCCGCGGCAAGAACTTCTCGATGAACGGCTACGAGAAAGAGACCAACCCCTTTACCAGTCAGGCCGGGGGCGTTATCTCCTTCAAGGACGTGCGCTCTTGCGGCACGGCTACGGCGGTGTCGGTACCCTGCATGTTCTCCAATATGGGGCGCAAGGAGTTTGACGATAACCGGGCCCGCAACAGCGAAGGCCTGCTCGATGTACTGCAAAGAAGCGGGGTCTCCATCTTCTGGAAGGAGAACGACGGCGGCTGCAAAGGGGTGTGCGATCGGGTGCCCAACATCGAGATCAAGCCAAAAGATCACCCGCAGTTCTGCGACAAGAACACCTGCTATGACGAGGTTGTACTGCAGAACCTCGACGACGAGGTGGCGCAGATGAAGGGGGACAAGCTGGTCGGTTTCCATCTTATCGGCAGCCACGGCCCGACTTACTACAAGCGTTATCCGGATAACCATCGCCAGTTCGTACCGGACTGCCCGCGCAGCGACATCGAGAACTGCAGCGATGAAGAGCTGGTCAACACCTATGACAACACCATCCGCTACACCGATTTTGTCATTGCAGAGATGATTACCAAGCTGAAAAAGTATGAAGATAAGTACAACACGGCGTTGATCTACCTCTCTGATCACGGCGAGTCGCTGGGGGCGATGGGGCTCTACCTGCACGGCACGCCCTACAAGTTTGCACCTGACGACCAGACCCGGGTGCCGATGCAGGTCTGGATGTCGCCGGGCTTTGCCAAAGAGAAGGGGATGGATCTGAACTGCCTGCAGCAAAAAGCGGCAGACAATCGCTACTCCCATGACAACCTCTTCTCCTCTGTGCTCGGGATCTGGGATGTCAGCACGGCGGTGTACGACAAGCAGCTCGATATTTTCAGCCAGTGCCGCACCGTGCAGTAAGGTGAGGGCCGACTCGGGGCGCCAGTGCGCCCCTTTTTTATCACCAAAATTGTTCAGTTTTCATATATGACTTTCTCCATTTGTTTAGATGCTATGTACGAAATGGAGCGGGTTGCCATCAAAAGAGGAAACAAAAAATGGCCAAACCTGGCGCTACAGGGATCACCCGGATTATCCATGCCACCCGTTACAGCATGAAGGGGCTTTCGTCCGCCTGGCTGCATGAGGCTGCCTTTCGTCAGGAGCTGCTGCTGATCATACTGCTGATGCCGCTGGCCTTTCTGGTGGGGGATGGTCTGACCCAGATCCTGCTGCTGATGGTCATCAGCTGGCTGGTGGTGATTGTGGAGATCCTCAACTCCGCCGTCGAGGCGGTGGTGGACAGAATTGGCTCCGAACATCACGAGCTTTCCGGTCGGGCCAAGGACATGGGCTCTGCCGCCGTCTTTATTGCGCTGGCGCTCAACGTGCTGGTGTGGGGGGCGCTGACCGGTCGCAATCTGCTGGGCTGGTGGTGATCAGCCGTAGTTGGCGAGATCCCGAATACAAAAAGAGAGGGCGACCCTGTGGTCGCCCTCTCTGTTTTCATCGCCGCTCAGGGTGTGGTGAGGGTCATGTGTTTGGTGATGGCCTGATAGAGCACCGGGTAATCATCCTCAAAGTGGTGGCCGCCCGGCAGGGTGACGGTCGTGACGTTGGGCTGGTTGAGGCGGGGGCAGAGGCGGTTGTCGTCATCGTCATCGGCACCTTGCAGGCAGACCATCGGCAGATCCCGGATGGTTTTCACCTGCGGCTCGGTCGGGTAGCTGCGGGCCTTGTGGGTCAGCATGTCGCTGACGTGGATCTCGAAGTCCGAGCTGGTGGAGGGGGAGAGCATCACGGCCCCGACCAGCCCCTGACGATAGTGCTCCGGCAACCGGTTGATGACGAAGGGGACAATCTCGGCACCAAACGAGAAGCCTACCAGCAGCCAGCGGGGGCGCTGCCAGCGAGTCTGGTAATCATCGAGGATCCGCTCCAGATCGGCGGTCACCTGCTCCGGGGTTTTCTTCTTCCAGTAGTAGGTGAGGGAGCTCCAGCCCACGACCGGCATACCGTGCAGCTGAAACTGGGCGCTCAACCCCTTGTCGAGGGCCGCCCAGCCACCATCGCCGCTGAGAAAGATCACCATGGGGGCGTCGGATGGCTGCTTGACCGGCAGCTCAATCAGGCTCAGGTCATCCTTGACCGGGGCGGCTTGCGCCGCAAAAGACGAAACGGGCAGTACGAGACTGAGTAACAGCAAAATCAAGGCTCTCATTGGCCATGCTCCTATTTCTTGATCAGCCCCAGCGGGCCGCGGCTAATCAGGGTGATCAGGTGAGTCAGGGTTCTGGGCAGTACCAGCTTGCTGCTGCAGAGCAGGTAGCGGGGTTCCCAGCGGGGCGAAAATTTTTCCTTGTAGCGTCTGAGCCCCTGGAAGTTGTAAAAACGGCTGCCACGTACAAACAGGGTATTGCCAAGACGGGCCCAGTAGCTGTTGAGCGGGTGATCGTTGAAGCCGGACATGGGGGCCATCCCCAGATTGAAGCTGGCGTACCCTTGCGCCTTGCCCCACAGCAGCAGCTCGACAAAGAGAAAATCCATGATGGGGGCAGTACCGGTATCCAGGCTGTAGCGCATCAGATCGATGGAGAGCATCTCCTTGTTATCGCTCACCCAGAGGTTGGCAAAGCCGACGATCTGCCCCTCGTGCCATACCAGCGCAGCCGGGCTCAAGGTCAGGTAGTCAGGCTCGAAGCGGCCGACCGAGAAGCCCTTCTCCTTGCCCATCTTGCTCTGCAGCCAGGTATCGGAGACGGTCTGCAATCTGGGCAGCAGGGGGGCCACGGCACTTGCCTCGACCACCTCGAAGGTCAAGCCTTCCCGTTTGCCCTTAGCGTGGCTCTGGCGCAGGTTGCGCAGCCGGCTGCCCGCCAGATCGAAGGTAGCCAGATCGACCATCGCCTCTTCACCAAGCTTGAAGGGGATCAGCCCCAGCTCCAGATAGAGCGGAAGATAGCGGGCCGAGACCTGATAAAAGACCGGATTGGCGTCGTGCTCGTCGCACCGCTCGCGAAATTGCCAGAGCAGCTCTTCGATCTGCTCGGGGCGACCGACGGGATCCCCCATCACAATCCAGCTGTTGCCCTCGATGCCATACATCAGGAAGGCGTCACCGGCGGGGTGGAACAACAGGGGCTTGTCCTGCAACTGGGCCAGATAGCCGTGGATCCCCCCTTCACGCACTACCAGCTCGTGGGCGCGCGCCAGTGTCTCCTTGTCCGGCTTTTCACCGACTACGCGCAGCGGCGCAAGCAGCTGGGCAACCCCGGCCACGGCCAGCACGGCCACCACGCTCCCCATGGCGCGCAGGCCGCGGGCAGCCCCGCCATGGGGCGAGAAGTGGAACCAGAGGGCGTGGTCATACTCCACCTGACGGTAGGAGAAGAGCAGCAGCCACAGCGCTCCCAGCAGCACGGCGCCGACTGAAATGAGCCAGCCCGGGGTGTACTGGGGATAGAGCAGCGACCCCTTGCGATAGAAGAGGGAACGGCAGGGGGTCATGATGAGCAGGAAGCTGCCGAGCAGCAGGGCTGACTCCCAGTCCCCCCCTTTGAGCAGGGAGAAGGCGATGCCCAGTGCCAGCAGCAGCTGGGTGATGCGAAACGCGGCGTCATGACGGCGATAGAGGCTGCGCGCCAGCAGGATCAGGAGAATACCGCTCACGCTGCCGAGCACGTGGGAGAGCTCGAGCAGATGGAGTGGCAACACCTGCAACCACACTTCGATGTGGCTGCGCATGGTCGGGATCATGCCCGAGCAGAGCAGCAGGCTACCGGCGGCGAAGGTGCCGACGCTGATCAGGGCGGGCAGAAACTCCTGAATGGCGCTCATGATCCCCTGCAACCGCTGCCAGCGAACCTTCTGCTGCAACATCTCCTGACTGGTAAAGAGCAGCAGGGCGCAGAGGAAAGGCAGTACGTAATAGATGCAGCGGTAGAGCAGCAGCGAGGCGAGCAGCTTGTCGGCCGGCAGGTAGTGGACCAGCAGCAGGCTCATGCTCGCTTCGAATACCCCGATCCCGCCCGGCACGTGGGCCAGCACCCCGAGGAAGCTGGCCAGCACGAAGGCACTGAGCAGCACAGGGTAGGGGACGCTATCTGCGGGTAACAGCACAAACAGCACGGCAGCAGCAGCCATCCAGTCAGCCAGCGCGACCAGCAGTTGCAGCAGGCGTACCTTTATCCCGGGCAGGATCAGGCTGTGTTCGCGCCAAGAGAAACTGGGGTAGGGCCAGAGCAGATAGCCCAGCACCAGCAGCAGGGCGCCGGCGCCGGCCAGATGGAGCAGGCTGTAGATCCAGCTTGGCCAGTCGGGTAGCAACTGTGCCGCCGTAGTGCCGAACAGCAAGGCACTGCCACCCCAGCCGAGCAGCCCGAGGAAGAAGGTGATGGAGCAGAAGAGCACCACCCGTGCTACCTCACCGGTCGCCAGCCCGAGGGCTGAGTAGATCCGGTAGCGCACCGAGGTGCCCGTCAGCAGGGCGAAGCCCAGGGTGTTGGAGAAGGTGTAGGCGATAAAGGAGGTGACTCCCACCTGCTGCCAGGGGAGGCGTTTGCCCAGTGCGTGCAGTGCCAGCATGTCATAGCCGCAGAGCAGGCCATAACTGAGCAGGGTCAGCAGCAGGGCTCCAGCCAGACTGGGCAGCGGTTGTGACCAGATGGCGACGCGAATATCGTGCCAGTGCCATGAATGGGTCAGATGATAGAGTACGGTCAGGGCTGCGCCCAGCAGCAGCAAGCTGCAGAGCGGGCCTAGCCATTTAATGAGATGACGCCACATTCCATGTTCCTATTGTCAGTTCAAACGATGAGCGTTGATGAGGTTACGATAATGGGTTGGATGATGCGCGATAGCCTGAATAATGTGCGGCAGTATCATGAGGTTATTACGATAGTCGGCATGATGGAACAGCAATGATCTTGTCATGTGGAACCTGCTTGGTAGTGGCAGTTTTCATCATGACCAGATGAAAAGGGAGGCAACCGGCCTCCCTTTGTGATCTCTCCGCTTTACTCTTGTTCTGTTATGCACAGATTGACGGTCTGGTCGTCACTCAAGGGTCAGAGGCGATTACTTGGTTTTCGGCGCGACTTTGACGGACGGCGCTTTGTGAGCGGTTTTATGGTGCTTTTTCACAACCTTGGTCTGGGTCGCTTGCGGAGCGGCAGTTTTGGTCGGGGTAGCAGCCATGGTGAAACCGGAAGTCAGGGCGAAAACGGCGGCCAGAGTCAGGGGGATGATTTTTTTCATGGTCAATTTCCTTATTCGGATTGGTGGTATGGAGCATTTCTCCATGGCTTCATCCTATGACGCTGACCGCGGTACTTCAGTGAGCACTTGGTGACGGTTTGTATCCAAATGTACAGGGAGGGTGAGGCAGAAGCGGGCTCCCTTGCCGGCGGGAAGCAACGCCACATCACCGCCATGGTGGAGCGCTATGCTGCGCACAATGGCAAGCCCCAGCCCGGTGCCGCCGGTACGGCGATCCCGACTCTGATCAAGGCGCACGAACGGCTCGAAGATCTGGTGTGCCAGTGCGGGGTCGATACCCGGCCCGTCGTCGCTCACCTCCAGCAGATAGTTCTCCTGCAAGCGCGAGATGGAGAGGGTAACCTCGCTCTCGGCGTAGCGCAGGGCATTGCCGATGAGGTTCTCGACGGCGCGTGTCAGCAGGCGATGATCGCCGCACCAGGGCATCTTGATGGGAGGCAGCGCGAGGGTCAGGTGTTTCTCCGGCCGCAACGCCTGCCAGTCGCCGAGGTGATGCTCTGCCCAGCTGCCCAGCTCCAGCTCGTCCCGCTGCAGCGGCAGCTCCGGTCGATCCAGCTTGGCGTAGGTCAGCATCTCTTCGATAAGGGAGTCCAGTGCCCCCAGATCCCGCTCCAGCGCCAGCTGCTCTTCTGCGGCAGGGGCAGGATCGAGCATGGCAAGCCGATAGCGCAATCTGACCAGCGGGGTACGCAGCTCGTGGGCGATGGCATCGGTCAGCTGCTTGCGGCTGGTGAGCATGGCTTGCAGCTGGGCGGTCATCTGATCGAAGGTACGTCCCACCCGGGCCAGACTGCTGCCCGGTGGCAGGTTGGTGCGGCAGGAGAGATCGCCATCGCCTACCCGGCGCGCCGTTTGTTCCAGTTGCAGCAAACCGCGCCAGTGGGGTCGCAGCCAGAGCAAGATGGGCAGCCCGAGAGAGAGACCAATGATCAGCAGCAGCCCCACATCGACCCAGTGCAGTTCGTGCAGGTAGGAGAGATAGGGCACCGGGCCGACAATCAGCACCTGATCGGTATCGGGGATCCGTTGCAGGAAGGTGTCATCCTCCTCGACGATGACGATGTTGCCGGCGGCAAGAAATGCCTGATCCTCGCTGGCAAGGGGCTGATGGGCGAGCTTGCCGACCTTGAGGGGGAGGGTGAACTGGCTGCTCTGCTCGGCCAGCCGATCTGGCCAGCGCTCGGGCGGAATTCTGGCCAGCTCGTCGGTCAGCAGGCCAAGGGATCCCTGCATCATCCGCTCAAGATAGCGGTCGCCAGCTCGCTCGGCGGTGACCTGATAGACCACGCCAACCAGCAGGATGGCCAGGGTGAAACAGCCGATCAGCAACAGGTAGAACTGGATAAAGAGACGGCGCATGGTGGTGCTCCCTGATTAAGGCTATTCCCAGGCGTGGGGGACGAAGAGGTAGCCCTTCTGGCGCACCGTTTTGATCCGCGTCGGGTTGTCAGGGTTATCGCCCAGTTTGCGGCGCAGGCGGGAGATGGCCACATCCATGCTGCGATCCTGACCGTCATACTCTCGCCCGCGCAGGCTGCGGAACAGGGCTTCCCGCCCCAGGATCTGGCCGGCGTGGCTGGCAAGCTCCCACAACAGATCAAAATCGGCAGTCGAGAGGGCAATGCTCTCGCCATCGAGACGCACATCTCGCCCCGGTCCGTCGACCAGCAGACGGCCAAATTGCAACTGCTGCGGCACACTGCCGGCGGCGGCGACCGGCTGCGCTGCGACTTGCTGATGCTGGCGGAACTGCACCCGCAATCTGGCCAGCAGAACGGGGGGGGGGGTGGTCTTGAGGATGTAGTCGTTGGCACCCAGCTCCAGGCTCAGGATCTGGTTCATGTCGCTATCGAGCGAAGTGAGCATCACGATGGGGCCATCAAAGCGTGGCCGCAGATCCCGACAGAGGGACATACCATCCTGTCCCGGCAGCATGATATCGAGCAGTACCAGATCCGGTTGTTCGGCCTCGACCCGGGCCAGTGCCATATCGCCTCTGGGTTCGAGGATCACTTCTATATCGTGACGGCCAAGCCAGCTGCTGATGAGCTGGCCAATCTCGGGATCATCTTCAACAAAAAGAATGCGTTGCATAGAAAAGCTCCAACCGGAAGCAGGAGAAAAGAGGAGCTGTCAGCATATCAATGCCGCCTGGGAAATACAGAAAAAGAACGAGGGAGGGTTATATGGGGAGCGCGAGGATAAGAGCGATAGCCGGGTGGCGGAGCAATGATGAGGCACTGGGCCATTAGCATTTCAGCCACTCAGGGCGCAGTGCGATAAGAAATGCGCGGATATAAACGTAGAAAATGGCGGTGCAGAAACAAAAAAACCGGCTTGGGCCGGTTTCTTGACAAGCCAGAAGGCTTGTATCTTGCCGTATTGGCCGCTTTGTGCCAAACGACGGAATAATGGGGTGGCTGATGGGGCTCGAACCCACGACAACCGGAATCACAATCCGGGACTCTACCAACTGAGCTACAGCCACCACTGAAAACTGCATTGATCCTTCAACATACTTGAGAATCAATGGCGCGCCCTGCAGGATTCGAACCTGCGACCCACGGCTTAGAAGGCCGTTGCTCTATCCGACTGAGCTAAGGGCGCTTTTCTCGACCCGCCTGAGTGGCAAATCGATAAACTTGGTCGGTGATAAAGGATTCGAACCTTTGACCCTCTGGTCCCAAACCAGATGCGCTACCGGACTGCGCTAATCACCGAAATTGTTGCTTTCGACGTGCCAGCATAACGACATGAGCCGTACTGGGCAACGGGGCGGCATCATAACCAAGCAAAAGAGCCAGCGTCAACGTATTTTTCCCCCAGTAAATTCAAGTGCCTACTTATTGCCCGTTGCAGGCCAGACCTCTCTTGGACGCTAACATCCCGGCTAAAAAAATGCGACAATGCGCGGCAGTTGAACACATGGTGAGTGGAGAACGATGTCTGCCAAAATCATAGATGGAAAACAGGTTGCGCAAACGATTCGCAGCCAGGTCGCGGCACAGGTCCAACAGCGGTTGGCAGCAGGGAAACGGGCTCCAGGGCTGGCAGTCATTCTGGTGGGGGCGGATCCTGCCTCTCAGGTTTATGTCGGCAGCAAACGCCGGGCTTGTGAAGAAGTCGGTTTTCACTCTCGCTCATATGACTTGAGTGCAACGGCAAGTCAGGCTGAGTTGCTGGCGTTGATCGATCAGCTGAATGATGATCCGACCGTAGACGGGATCCTCGTTCAGTTGCCGTTGCCGGACCACTTCGATACCACTCTGGTGCTGGAGCGGATCCTTCCTGACAAGGACGTGGACGGTTTTCATCCGTACAACGTGGGCCGTCTTGCACAGCGCATTCCTGCGCTGCGCCCCTGCACCCCGAAAGGGATCATGACGCTGATTGAAACCACGGGTGTCAAGACTCACGGCTTGCATGCGGTCGTAGTGGGGGCTTCCAACATAGTGGGGCGTCCCATGACCCTCGAATTGTTGCTGGCGGGCTGCACGACCACGACTTGTCACCGCTTTACCCGGGATCTGGAAGATCAGGTACGCCGTGCCGATCTGCTGGTTGTCGCAGTCGGCAAGCCCAACTTCATACCTGGCGAGTGGATCAAACCGGGGGCACTGGTAATTGATGTGGGCATCAATCGCCTGGCTGATGGCTCGCTGGTTGGGGACGTGGAGTTTGAGACGGCGCGCAGTCATGCCTCTTTCATCACCCCGGTTCCCGGTGGTGTTGGCCCTATGACGGTTGCCAGTCTGATGGAAAATACCCTGATAGCCTGCAACGAGTACCATGACTAAAGCGTGACAATAGTGTGTTCGTAGCTAATGCCAGGCGAGTCACATAAATGAAAATAAAAAACCGGTTGCTCAGAGAGGAACCGGTTTTTTATTTATCCAACGGGTTTTCGTTTATATATTTTGTGCTTCGTTCGGCACAATGACGGAGGCGTGATTTCCTTTCGGCCCCTGTTGCAACTCAAAGTGGACTGCCTGACCCGCTTTCAGGGTCTTGTAGCCCTCCATTTGAATGGTGGAGTAGTGAGCAAAGATATCTTCACCACCCCCTTCCGGACAGATAAACCCAAATCCTTTTGCGTTGTTAAACCACTTAACTGTGCCGGTTGCCATACTTCTACATCCTTTTATTGATTACCCAGAAGTCGTTGAGTAACCTGCGCCAGCCCATTATAACTAGGGACATGAGCCCATAGCAGACGGGCACAGATTAGCAAGTAACCAATCTAGTCTAACTTTTGAGCGAGTCAAGAAGTTGTTAACAACTGATGTGATCTGGTTAACAAGTCTATTGACAAGCTTGTGTGAGACGGTAGTAATCTAGAGGTACCAAAGCGCGATTATGAGCAAGCAGAAAGAACTCTTTGCTAATGAAGAGATTGCAGAAGCAGAGAAAACAAAGCTGCAGCCACCACCCATGTATAAAGTTGTGCTGAACAACGATGACTACACCCCGATGGAGTTCGTGGTGGAGGTGCTGCAAAAGTTCTTTGGTATGGATTTGGACAAGGCGACTCAGGTCATGCTGAGTGTGCATTATAGTGGTAAGGGTGTCTGCGGCATGTTTACCGCAGAGATCGCCGAAACCAAGGTTGTCCAAGTCAACACCTATGCACGTAACAACGAACATCCACTGCTATGCACTATGGAAAAGGCTTGAATCTGATGACTTGATGGCGAGTGTGACACCACATTGTAGCTGTACTAGGGGAGGTGCCTATGTTGAATAAAGATCTGGAAAAGACGCTGAACGAGGCTTTCAAACTGGCTCGTGACGAGCGCCATGAGTTCATGACTGTCGAGCACCTGTTGTTAGCCCTTCTGGATAACAGCTCAGCCCATGAGGCGCTGAGCTCCTGTGGTGCCGATGTCGAGCAGATGCGCAAGGAGATCCGCGCATTCATCACTCAAACAACCCCGCTTATTCCGCGCGATGACGAAGATCGGGAAACCCAGCCGACCTTGGGCTTCCAGCGCGTACTGCAACGTGCCGTCTTCCATGTGCAATCCTCTGGCAATACCGAAGTCAGTGGTGCCAATGTACTGGTCGCCATTTTCAGCGAGCAGGAGTCTCAGGCCGCTTACTTCCTGAAAAAGGCCGAGATCAGCCGCCTCGATGTGGTGAACTTCCTCTCCCATGGGGTGCGCAAGGACAGCAAACCGGATGTCAGCAATAACAATCCGGAATCTGACGACGATGTCTCCGCCGCCCAGATCGAGAGCTTTGCAACCAACCTGAACCAGCTGGTGTTGGAAGGGCGCATCGATCCGCTGATCGGTCGTGACCAGGAGCTTAATCGTACAATTCAAGTGCTCTGCCGCCGTCGCAAGAACAATCCGCTGCTGGTGGGGGAGGCGGGTGTGGGCAAGACTGCCATTGCGGAAGGTCTGGCTTACCGTATCGTCAAGGGCGATGTGCCCGAGGTGATTGCCGGTAGCACCATCTACTCGCTGGATATGGGCTCTCTGCTGGCAGGAACCAAATACCGCGGCGATTTCGAGAAACGCCTCAAGGTATTGCTCAAGCAGATTGAGCGTCAGGAAGGGGCCATCCTCTTTATCGACGAGATCCACACTATCATTGGTGCCGGTGCGGCATCCGGTGGTCAGCTGGATGCGGCAAACCTTATCAAACCGCTGCTCTCTAATGGTTTGCTCCGTTGTGTCGGCTCCACTACCTATCAGGAATATGCCCAGATCTTCGAAAAAGACCGCGCTTTAGCTCGTCGTTTCCAGAAGATCGATATTACCGAGCCGACCGTGGATGACACAACTCGTATTCTGATGGGCCTCAAGAGCCGTTATGAGGCTCACCATGGGGTGCGTTATACCGCCAAGGCTATTCGCGCTGCGGCAGAGCTGTCCGCCAAGTACATCAACGATCGTCACTTGCCGGACAAGGCAATCGACGTGATCGATGAGGCAGGGGCTGGCCAGCGGTTGCTGCCGGCGAGCAAGCGCAAGAAAGTGATCAACGTGCAGGAGATTGAAGCAATCGTCGCCAAGATCGCCCGCATTCCGGAAAAATCAGTCTCCTCTTCAGATAAAGAGGTACTGAAGAACCTGGAGCGCAATCTGAAGATGGTGGTCTTTGGTCAGGACAAGGCCATTGAGGTGCTGACAGATGCTATTCGCCTCTCGCGCTCAGGTTTGGGTAACGAGCGTCGCCCGGTGGGTTGCTTCCTCTTCGCCGGCCCGACCGGGGTGGGTAAGACCGAGGTCACCCAACAGCTTGGCAAGGCGCTGGGCGTGGAGATGCTGCGCTTTGACATGTCCGAGTATATGGAGCGTCACACCGTCTCACGTCTGATTGGTGCGCCTCCCGGATATGTTGGTTTTGAGCAGGGGGGTCTGCTGACTGATGCGGTGATCAAACATCCTCATTCCGTCGTGTTGCTTGACGAGATAGAGAAAGCACACCCGGACGTATTCAACCTGCTGTTGCAGGTGATGGACAACGGTACGTTGACTGACAATAACGGGCGCAAGGCGGATTTCCGTAATGTGATCCTGGTAATGACTACCAACGCCGGTGTACAGGAGACCCAGCGCAAGTCGATTGGTTTCCAGCAGCAGGATCTGAGCCACGATGCCATGGCTGTGATCAACAAGACCTTCAGTCCGGAGTTCCGTAACCGGCTTGATCACACCATCTGGTTCAACCATCTCGACATGACAGTGATCCACCAGGTGGTCGACAAGTTCATCGTTGAGTTGCAGGTGCAGCTGGATGCAAAAGGAGTGTCTTTGGAAGTATCCGAGCGTGCCCGTCACTGGTTGGCCGAGAAGGGGTATGACAGGGCCATGGGGGCCAGACCTATGGGTCGGGTCATTCAGGAGCACCTCAAGAAACCGTTGGCTAACGAGATCCTGTTCGGCTCACTGGTTGATGGGGGAATTGTGAAGGTTGAGCTGGTAAATGACAGCCTCAGCTTTGATTTTCAGGTCAATGTTGAAGCTGTTTCCCACTAAGTAACCGTAATTAGAAAACGACAAAAAACCCCAACCGACAGGTTGGGGTTTTTTGCTGAATTCCTGGCTTAGCGAGAGCGGAAAACAATACGTCCCTTGGAGAGATCGTAGGGAGTCAGTGCTACCGTTACTTTGTCTCCAGTCAGGATACGAATGTAGTTTTTGCGCATCTTGCCGGAAATATGAGCGATAACCACGTGACCATTCTCCAGTTCCACACGGAACATGGTATTGGGCAGGGTTTCGAGAATAGTGCCCTGCATCTCAATACTGTCTTCTTTAGCCATTGAATCCTCTTGATAAGCCACAACAAAAAACCGCTGGATCATGCCGGATTTAAGGCTATGTGTAAAGTTTACTCGGGCTTGCCGTCGATATTTTTCCATTCTCCATGAATGAGCACCTCGTGAGGGAGGTAATTGCGCTTGTAATTCATCTTGCGGCACGCCTCAACCAGATAGCCGAGATAAAGCCAGCTTCGTCCGGTACGCCTGGCCAGATCAAGCTGACTCAGAATGGCAAAGGTGCCGAGCGAGCGGTCGGCATAATCGGGGTCGAAGAAGGTATACATGGCGCTGAGTGAGTGGGGCAGCAGATCCGTAGTGGCTACGCCAATAAGGCGACCCTCCTTTCTCATTTCCAGATAGAGGGGCGGCATCCAGTCGCAATGGAGAAAACCGCGGTACTGTTTGCGGTTGGGGGGATACATGCTGCCATCCTGATGGCGCTCGCTGATGTAGCGTTCATAAAGCTGGTAATACTCGGGTTTGTCATCGTAGCTCAGGACGATGTCGATATCCCTGTTGAGCTGGCGGATGCGCTTTTGTCCCCGGCTGGGCCTGAAGTGCTCGCTGTGAATGCGCAAGGATTGGCAGGCATGACAGGCGGGGCAGTGGGGACGATAGATGTCGTTGCCACTGCGGCGAAATCCGGCGGTCAGCAGGCGTTCGTAACCGTGGGCGTTGAGCAGGTTGTGATCCATCAGAACGAGCAACTGCTCCTGCTCATGATCCAGATAACTGCAGGGATGCTTGGGGGTTAGCCCAACCTTGAGGATCACTTCTTCGGTCATAAGCGGATCTCTCCCTCTTGCCAGCATGAATCCAATAGCGATTGGCGGCTAAGTTGCGCCAGCTCGGCCAGAAAGCGTGCTCTTGGCCACTCCTCAATGCCCAGCGTGGCCAGAAACGGATTCTGCATCTGGCAGTCGACAAGGGCGCCTCCGTGCCGGGCAAAGTGGCGACAGAGTGCCACCATGGCCAGTTTGGCTCCGTTATCGATATGGCTGAACATGGACTCACCACAGAACAACCGGCCAATCGACAGGCCGTAAAGGCCTGCCTGCAGTTTTCCCTCTTGCCAGATCTCGACCGAATGGGCATGACCCAGACGGTGCAGCCGCTGGTAGGCCTCGATCATGGGTTGGCTGATCCAGGTGCCATCGGCAGTGCGACGAGGCGCGGCGCAGGCATTGATTACCTCATTAAAGGCGCGATTGACGGAAATATCGAATGGGGTTCGGCGGATAATCTTCTGCAAGGTGCGTCCCACATGCAGCTGATCAGGGCGGATCACGCCGCGCGGATCCGGTGACCACCACAGGGTCGGCTGGTGGGGTTCGTTCCACGGGAAGATCCCCTTGTGGTAAGCTGCCAGCAATCTGGCAGGGGAGAGATCCCCGCCGATCGCCAGCAGACCGTTGGGCTCTTCCAGGGCATGCGAGGGGTCGGGAAACCAGCAGAGCTCATCATCCAATTGAGTGAGATAGCGAGACATAAGGCAACGAGGTTCATAGATGAAGGCCATTATCCTGATAGTATCCAGCTTGCTCTGCTTTGTCACTGCGCCCGCCGGGGCCGAGGTGTACCAGCGCAACACGGCCCGCCCGGTCAATCAGGTGGTGTTTGGCCAGGTCGAAACGGTGCGTAATATTACCCAGCGCCAGATCCTGGAGTCGGAGCGTTCCGGCTGGAAAACCCTGGGTGGGGCAGTACTGGGCGGCTTGCTTGGCAATCAGTTTGGTGGCGGCCATGGCCGTGAAATAGCCACCGCTGTCGGGGCACTGGCTGGGGCCGCTGCGGCGCAGCAGTATCAATCGGGCGACACGGTAGTGGAGACCAAACTGGTCGAGCTGCTTATTCGCAACGAGCAGAACGGGCTGGTCAATGTGATCCAGGATTATGATCCCGCCATGGTCTTCAGCAGCGGTGATAAAGTGCGCATTCTCTATTTTGATGACGGCGTGCGAGTCGACAAGACGTTTTAAGCCGACTGCTGGAAGAGATGCAGAGAGGGGAGATAACCCGCAGACTTTCCGGTTGGCAGAAAGTCTTGCGGGCGGTAATACACGGGACTGCGCAGGGAATTAGATGGCGCTCTCTTGCGAGACTATCTTGTCACGGCCGGTGTTCTTGGCCTGATACAGGAGCCGATCCGCTTCGCTCAGCGCCTCGTCCATGGATACCCGCCCGACACTGACCACACCATAGCTGGCGCGAACAAAGAGCGGAACATCCGGTGACAAGGGGTGCTGGCGCAGTTGCTGGCGTAACCCTTCCAGCCGTTTGAGCAGCACGGGTACGGTGCAGTGGGGCACCATCAGGGCAAACTCCTCGCCGCCAAAGCGTGCGATCATGGCATCGGGGAAGAACTGGGTCAGCTGGCGGGTCAGATGGCAGAGCAGCTGATCGCCGATGGCATGGCCCCAGTGATCGTTGACCTGCTTGAAGTGATCCACATCGAGCACACAGAGTGAAAGCGTACTCTGCAGCCGCTGCTGCTCCTCGAACCATTTCTGCCCTTCATTGAACCAGTAGCGCCGGTTGTAAAGACCGGTCAGGTAGTCGCGATTGGCCGACTCCTGAATGCTGTTGAACTGCTCGAGCGCCTCCAGATTGTGGCTGACCCGACACTGCAGCTCTTCCGGCTCGAACGGCTGGTTGAGAAAGTCGTTGGCCCCCTGTTTGAGGTAGCGAGCGGAGAGGCCGCGTTTGTCCGAGACCGAGATCCCGATAATCGCCAGCTGCTGCTTGCTGTAACGCTCTCTCAGCATTCGCACCAGACTGATGCCATCGATCTCCGGCATATAGTAGTCGACTAGTGCCAGCCGGATGCCGGGGTATTGCTCCAGCATCGCCATCGCTTCGCGCGCGTGACTCGCCTCGTGCACCTGCAGCAGTTGCTTGCGCAACTGGGCCATGGTGCGGTGGCGGGAAGTGCGCGAATCATCGACGACCAGCACTTCGATGGACTGGTTGAGATAGAGGCGGTGCACCAGGCTGACCGCATATTGCAGCGAGTGACGCGAATCCTTCATTACATAGTCCAGTACACCAGTTTCCAGCCAGGCGGCACGTTTATCCTCGCTGATATCGGCGGTGAGGATCACCACTGGCAAGCCGCGCTCCAGCAATACGCTGACCGCTTCTCCGCGAGGTGCGTCTGGCAAGGTAAGGTCCACCAGGGCGACCACATACTCCTCTCCCCGACAGTGACGGGCGCCTTCGAGGGTATCAAAGGCGTCGATCTCCAGACTGGTCTGCTGGGCAATCGCCTGGGTCAGCATACGGCGGATCGTCAGGCTATCTTCGACAATCAATATCTTCTGTTTCATTAGACTCCTTCAAATAAAAAAGGCATACCGACTGGTATGCCTTATATCACATATGCGCTTATTTATTGCGCATCGAGATAGCGTTCTGCATCGAGGGCAGCCATGCAGCCGGTACCGGCAGAGGTGATGGCCTGACGGTAGTTGTGGTCAGCCACATCGCCAGCAGCAAAGACACCTTCAATGCTGGTCTGGGTAGCAAAACCGTCGAGGCCGCCACGTACTTTCAAATAGCCGTTTTGCATCTCCAGCTGGCCATCGAAGATCTGGGTGTTGGGCTGGTGACCGATGGCGATGAAGACGCCCATCAGCGGCAGCTCGCTGGTACTGTTGTCCTGGGTGTTGCGCAGGCGCACACCGGTAACCCCCATCTGATCGCCCAGCACTTCATCCAGGGTCTGGTGAGTGTGCAGTACGATGTTGCCGCTCTCGACCTTGTCGTGCAGACGCTTGATCAGGATCTTCTCGGCGCGGAACTCGTCGCGACGGTGAATGAGGTGCACCTTTTTGGCGATGTTGGCCAGATAGAGCGCCTCTTCCACGGCAGTGTTGCCGCCGCCGATCACGGCCACTTCCTGATTGCGGTAGAAGAAACCGTCGCAGGTGGCGCAGGCGGAGACGCCGCGACCCTTGAAGGCCTCTTCAGAGGGAAGACCCAGATATTTGGCGGAGGCGCCGGTCGCGATGATCAGGGCATCGCAGGTGTATTCGCCGTTGTCGCCCTTGAGGCGGAACGGGCGCTGGGTCAGTTCGACGCTGTTGATGTGATCAAACAGAATGCGCGTATCGAACTTCTCTGCGTGGGCTTTCATGCGCTCCATCAGGGCCGGGCCGGTCAGGCCTTCCGGATCGCCGGGCCAGTTCTCTACCTCGGTGGTGGTGGTCAGCTGGCCACCTTGCTGCATACCGGTAATGAGCAGGGGATTGAGGTTGGCGCGGGCGGCGTAGACGGCAGCGGTGTAACCGGCCGGGCCGGAGCCCAGGATCAGCAATTTGCTGTGAGTGACTTGGCTCATGATGTGATTTCCGAGACGTGATGAGTTTGCGCGATTGTAGGTAATTCGTGATCCGGGGTCAAAGGCCAGTGAGTCGATTGTTTCAATCGCCTTCCCGCATCAACGATCGGTTTTGCCGAGCACTATAAAAGAGATAAAAAAACCGCCCATCGCGGGCGGATTTTCACTCATCTCCAACTGGCGCAGGCCAGTGCAGATCAGTTCAGCAGGGTCAGGGGATCCGTGTAGGCAAGGCCATGAGCCACGGCGACCTCCTTGCAGGTGAGCTTGCCCTCCATCACGTTGAGGCCGTGCAGCAGGTTGGGATCGCTCAGCAGCGCCTGACGATACCCTTGCTGGGCCAGCTTGATAATGAAGGGGAGGGTGGCGTTATTGAGTGCCACGGTCGAGGTACGCGCCACAGCCCCCGGCATGTTGGCCACGCAGTAGTGCACCACGTCATCGACGATGAAGGTGGGATCTTCGTGGGTGGTGGGGTGCGAGGTTGCCACACAGCCACCCTGATCGATCGCCACATCGACGATAGCCGAGCCCGGCTTCATGCGCGCAATGTGGTCACGGCTGACAAGTTTTGGCGCAGTGGCGCCCGGTACCAGCACGCCGCCGATGACCAGATCGGCCGCCAGCAGATGGCGCTCCAGGCTTTCGCTGTTGGAGTAGACCACTTTGGCCGCCCCCTGAAACTCGTTGTCGAGACGGCGCAGGGTATCGACGTTGTTGTCGAGGATGGTCACGTCGGCGCGCATGCCGATGGCCATGCGAGCTGCGTTGGAGCCAACCACGCCACCACCGATGATCACCACCTTGGCCGGTTCGACACCGGGTACGCCGCCCAGCAGCACACCGCTACCGCCGCGGGATTTCTCCAGCGCCTGTGCGCCCGCCTGAATGGACATGCGACCCGCGACTTCCGACATGGGCGCCAGCAGGGGCAGACCGCCACGGCCGTCGGTGACGGTCTCATAGGCGATACAGATGGCACCACTTTTCAGCAAGGCCTCGGTTTGTGGCAGATCCGGTGCCAGATGGAGGTAGGTAAATAGGGTCTGACCCGGTCGCAACATGGCACACTCGACAGGCTGGGGCTCCTTGACCTTGACGATCATCTCCGCCTTGGCGAAAACCTCGGCGGCAGAGGCCAAAATTTCGGCACCAGCAGCCGTATAATCTGCGTCGCTAAAGCCAATCCCGTTTCCGGCACCGCTTTGGACGAAAACAGTATGGTTTCGTGCTGTCAGTTCACGTACACTGGCCGGAACCATGCCTACGCGATATTCATGGTTTTTTATCTCTTTAGGTACACCGATAATCATGCTATCCCTCGTCTATCGATTGGTGTTTCATGTTGCCAAAATGTTAACCAACATTTGCGCCTAGTATATTCAGGTATTGACAGGATTTGTGACCATAATTATAAAATGAATGGTGATTCTTACCAAAAAATAGCCAAAGGATGGAATAAAATGATGGAAGCTAAGAGTCGGCTAAAGGATTTGGACAGGATTGACCGCAACATTCTCAATGAACTGCAAAAGGATGGCAGGATCTCGAATGTTGAGTTGTCCAAACGAGTTGGCCTGAGTCCTACACCGTGTCTGGAACGGGTTCGTCGCCTCGAGCGACAAGGTTATATCGAAGGGTATGCCGCGATTCTAAACCCTCATTATCTGGATGCGTCTCTGCTGGTCTTTGTGGAAATTACCCTCAACCGTGGTGCCCCCGATGTGTTTGAACAGTTCAACAAGGCTGTTCAGGTGCTCGAGGAGATCCAGGAGTGCCATCTGGTCTCGGGTGATTTCGACTACCTGCTCAAGACCCGGGTAAGCGACATGTCGGCTTATCGCCGCCTGCTGGGTGAGACCCTGCTGCGCTTGCCGGGGGTCAATGACACCCGTACCTACGTGGTGATGGAGGAGGTCAAGCAGAGCAGCCGTCTGGTGATCAGCACCCGATAAAGCAGATTATGCCGTGGTATCTTTTCCATATGAGACACCATGACAGTCAGAAACGAGCGGCCGGTCCGCTCGTTTCTTCTTGTAAAGATGATTGCAAATATGGCCCCGTCCCATCAGGCACAGGCTGACAATCGATGGGCTTTTCGGGGATACTAGGCCCCCTTATTTCCTGCATTACATGTTTTCAGAAAGGAGCCGGAGTTTGGCCGATAAAAAGCTGTTTACTCCTTTGTCAGGTACACAACGGATCTTCGAAGCCGTCTTGATCGCCATCACCCTGATGGCCGCTTATCTTCTGCTTGCCCTGTTGTCCTATCATCCCGCCGATCCCGGTTGGTCCCAGACCTCGTGGGAAGGTGAGGTCAAGAACCTCGCCGGCAGCGCAGGCGCCTGGCTTGCCGATATCACCATGTTTACCTTTGGTGCCTTCTCCTATCTGGTTCCGCCGCTGGTGGTGCTGTTGGGCTGGAGTCTGTTCTGGCGGCCAAGCCGCCTGCTCGATGTGGATTACCTCACCCTCGGGGTGCGGATCATCGGCTTTATCCTGACCGTGCTCGGCATGTCGGCCATCGCCAGCATGAACTTCAACGATCTGCAGAACTTCTCCGCCGGTGGTCTGGTGGGGGATGTCATCGCCTCCGCCGTGGTACCGCTGTTTGGCGGGGTGGGTGCCAACCTGATGCTGCTCTGCTTCGTGGCGACCGGCATCACCCTGTTTACCGGCTGGTCCTGGCTCACCATCGTCGAGCGCATCGGTGCCGCCTGTACCGGTTCTGTTAGCGCCATCTATCACTTCCCGGGCACTCTGGGTCGTTGGTTGACCGGCGGCTGGCGTCAGCCTCGCGTTGAGGGACCGGATCCCCTGCTTGAGGGGGGCGTGGGCGCCATCGAACTCGATGAAGAGGATGAGGACGATCCCCACAGCAACTGGGGTCGCCGCGCCAAATGCAAAAACCAGAAAGGCTCCAAGGAGGAGTGGTTGCCTGAACTGGACGACGACACCTTCGAGTTTGACCCGCAGTTTGATGATGAGGATGACGAACCTGCGCCGGTGGTCAAGGCCAAACGGCCAGCCCCTGCCAGCACGCGTCGCCAGAGCGCCCTTGCCGTCGCCGATGACGAGGACGATGAAGATCTCGACCTGCCGTGGGCCGAGGGCGAGGATGCACCGGTTGCCCCTGTCGTCGCCATGCCGACCAAGCCCAAGCGCCGCGTGCAGGCCAATCTGCCACCGCTGCCGAGCCTCGAGCTGCTGGATCGTCCGCCTGCCAAGACCCAGATGATGAGCAAGGATGAGCTGGATCGCATGGGCCGTCTGGTGGAGGCCAAGCTTGCCGATTACAACGTGCAGGCCAAGGTGGTCGGCGTCTATCCGGGTCCGGTCATTACCCGTTTTGAACTGGATCTGGCGCCAGGCATGAAGGCGAGCAAGATCACCAACCTGTCCCGCGATCTGGCCCGCTCTCTGTCGGCGAGCAGTGTGCGGGTAGTCGAGGTGATCCCGGGCAAAACCTATGTCGGGATCGAGTTGCCCAACCGGGTGCGCCAGACCGTCTACCTGCGCGAGACCCTCGACTGCGATGCGTTCCGCGATAGCCGCAACCCGCTCACCATGGGGCTGGGTCAGGACATCGCCGGTGAGCCGGTGGTGGTGAACCTCGCCAAGATGCCTCACCTGCTGGTGGCTGGTACCACGGGTTCCGGTAAGTCGGTGGGGGTGAACACCATGATCATCTCCATGCTCTACAAATCTTCGCCGGACGATCTGCGCTTTATCATGATCGACCCCAAGATGCTGGAATTGTCTGTCTATGAAGGGATCCCGCACCTCCTGACCGAGGTGGTGACCGACATGAAGGATGCCGCCAACGCCTTGCGCTGGTGTGTGGGCGAGATGGAGCGTCGCTACAAGCTGATGTCTGCAGTCGGGGTGCGCAACCTCAAGGGCTACAACGACAAGGTACTGGCGGCCATTGAGGAGGGGGACCCCCTGCTGGATCCGCTGTGGCGTCCGGGCGACTCCATGGATCAGACGCCGCCGGAGCTGGAGAAGCTGCCCCATATCGTGGTGGTAGTGGACGAGTTCGCCGACATGATGATGATCGTCGGCAAGAAGGTGGAAGAGCTCATCGCCCGTATCGCCCAGAAAGCGCGGGCGGCCGGTATTCACCTTATCCTTGCGACCCAGCGTCCGTCGGTGGATGTCATCACCGGTCTTATCAAGGCCAACATCCCGACCCGTATCTCGTTCCAGGTGTCGAGCAAGATCGACTCCCGTACCATCATCGATCAGGGCGGTGCTGAATCTCTGCTCGGCATGGGCGACATGCTCTACATGCCGGCCGGTACTTCCAACCCGACCCGGGTGCACGGCGCTTTTGTCGATGACCACGAGGTACACAAGGTGGTGGCGGACTGGAAACTGCGCGGTGAGCCGAACTACATCGACGAGATCCTCTCCGGCGAATCTGGCGGTGAAGGTGGCAGCGGCGAATATGGCGGTAGTGACGACGAAGAGCTCGACCCCCTGTTTGACGAAGCGGTCGCCTTCGTGGTGGAGTCCCGCCGTGGCTCGACCTCCAGCGTGCAGCGCAAGTTCAAGATTGGTTACAACCGGGCGGCTCGTCTCATCGAGCAGATGGAAAATCAGGGCATTGTGAGCGCCCCGGGTGGCAACGGTCAGCGCGATGTGCTGGCACCGCCGCCGGTGCGGGACTAAGGCCCACCCTTTTACTGTTATCCTGGCCATGCCCCTCACGGGCGTGGCCTTTTATCGAGATGGTCGTTATGAAAAGCATGATGAAAAAACAGCTGTTGATCGGATCCATGCTGCTGGTTGCCAGCAGCCAGGTGTGGGCCGACGCGGCCAGCGATCTCAAGCAGAAGCTGGCCAGTGTCAGCCTCTTCTCCGCCAAGTTCTCCCAGACTGTCTACGACAGCAAGGGCAAGGAGCTGCAGCGCGCCAGCGGCGATCTGGTGGTGCAGCGCCCCAACCATTTCAACTGGCATACCACGGCGCCGGACGAGAGCCTGATCGTCGCCGATGGCAAGGATGTCTGGGTATATGACCCCTTCGTCGAGCAGGTGACCGCCCTTAAATTGAAGGATGCGGTGCTCAACACTCCCTTCGTGCTCATCACCGGCAATGACGACAAGCTGTGGAAGAACTACGACGTGACCCAGCAGGGAGATGTCTACACAGTCACCAGCCGTGATCCGAGCGAACTCATCGCCTCCTTCCGTGTCACCTTCGATCGCGACAACAACATCAGCCGCTTCGATGTGAAAGAGGCACAGGGACAGTGGACCGAATTTACCCTCAATAACTTCAACCGCAAGCCGGTGCTCAAGGGCAATGAATTTGTCTTCAAGATCCCGAAGGGGGTCGAGCTGGATGATCAGCGCTGATGAGCAATCTCTCGCTGGATTTCTCGTCGGACTTTCGTCCGCTTGCGGCCCGGATGCGGCCGCAAAACCTCGACCAGTACATAGGTCAGCAGCATATCCTGGGGCCTGACAAGCCCCTGCGCAAAGCGATCCTGGCGGGTCACTGCCACTCGATGATCCTGTGGGGGCCACCGGGTACCGGCAAGACCACTTTGGCGGAGCTGATGGCTCACTACTGTCAGGCGGAAGTGGAGCGACTCTCGGCGGTCACCTCCGGCATCAAGGAGATCCGCGCCGCCATCGACAAGGCCAAAGAGAACAGCTGGCGCGGAGTGCGTACCATCCTCTTCGTGGACGAGGTTCACCGCTTCAACAAGAGCCAGCAGGATGTGTTCCTGCCCCACATCGAAGATGGCACCATCACCTTCATCGGCGCCACCACCGAGAACCCCTCGTTCGAACTCAACAACGCGCTGCTCTCCCGGGCCCGGGTCTATCTGCTCAAGCGACTGGAGGAGGAGGACATCCTCGCCATGATCGATCAGGCGATGCAGGATCCCCGCGGCCTCAATGATCCGGCCCTTGCCTTTGCCCCCGGCGTTAAAGAGGCACTGGCCAAGGCGGTGGATGGTGACGGGCGAAAATCCCTCAACTATCTGGAGCTGCTGGCTGACATGGCCGAGCTTGATGGCAGCGGCCACAAGCTTATCGACAGCGCGCTGCTCGCCGCCGTTGCGGGGGAACATGTGGCCCGCTTCGACAAGGGGGGGGATCACTTCTACGACCTCATCTCGGCGGTACACAAATCCATTCGCGGCTCGGCGCCGGATGCGGCGCTCTACTGGTATGCCCGTATGGTGAGTGCCGGCTGCGATCCGCTCTATATTGCCCGCCGCTTGCTGGCGATTGCCTCGGAAGATGTGGGCAATGCCGATCCCCGTGCCATGCAGGTGGCGCTATCTGCCTGGGATTGTTTCCACCGCATCGGACCGGCGGAAGGGGAGCGGGCCATCGCCCAAGCGATCGTCTACCTCGCCTGTGCGCCCAAGAGCAATGCGGTCTACACCGCCTGGAAGGCGGCGCTCAATGATGCCAAAAA
Source organism: Aeromonas lacus (assembly GCF_000764665.1). Classification (GTDB taxonomy): domain Bacteria; phylum Pseudomonadota; class Gammaproteobacteria; order Enterobacterales; family Aeromonadaceae; genus Aeromonas; species Aeromonas lacus. The sequence goes on from NZ_JRGM01000144.1 coordinate 41,163, forward strand.
CCTGCCCGACTTCGAGGTTCCGGTGCACCTGCGCAATGCGCCGACCCGGCTGATGAGCGATCTGGGCTATGGTGCCGAGTATCGTTACGCCCACGACGAACCGGGCGCTTACGCCGCAGGCGAGGAGTATTTCCCGCCCGAGCTTGCCGGCAAGCAGTACTATCAGCCGACCGATCGTGGTCTTGAAAAACAGATCGGCCAGAAGCTCGATTATCTCCATGAGCTGGATCGACAGAGCCCGCAAAAACGGGGCCGATAGCCACCCATTTTTGTCAGCAGAATGAAAATTGGTCAGACACCGTAATAATTGGGGTGTTTGACCCCACAAGTTGGCAAAAACGAGCCAAATAGTCCCTGTTCGGGCAGGGGGGCGGTCTGCTACACTGCCCCTCTGACCCCGTTGGTTTCGGCCTGATACCATCTTCTTGATTTCGAAGGCCTGACTCTCAAAACGACGGGGGCGCCAACCGATGTTAACTTCCGGATCTGTTTTCCCGCCCGTCATGATGACTCAGGCCCAGATCCCTTTTACAAAAAGTAGGTAACCCATGCTGGATCCCAAATATCTGCGCAGCGACATCGACGAAGCTGCCGCTCGTCTGGCGACACGTGGCTACGCTCTTGACGTAGCGGCTGTCAATGCTCTGGAAGAGAAGCGCAAGGATCTGCAGTCCCGTACTCAGGAGCTGCAGGCCGAGCGCAACGCCCGCTCCAAGTCCATCGGTGAGGCTGCCCGTCGCGGTGAAGATGTTGCCCCGCTCAAGGCTGAAGTGACCAAGATCAACGACGAGCTGGAGACCAGCAAGGTTGAGCTGGATGCCCTGCTGGCCGAGCTGAAAACCATTGCCGACGCCATCCCCAACCTGCCGAGCGAAACCACCCCGGTTGGTCGTGACGAAAACGACAACGTGGAAGTGCGCCGCTGGGGTACCCCGCGTCACTTCGACTTCCCGGTACGCGATCACATCGATCTCGGTGAAGCGGCCAAGGGCGTTGATTTCAAGAACGGCGTCAAGCTTTCCGGTTCCCGTTTCGTGGTAATGAAGGGCCAGATTGCCCGTCTGCACCGCGCTCTGGCCCAGTTCATGCTGGATCTGCACACCCTGCAGCACGGTTACACCGAGTGCTACGTGCCTTATCTGGTCAATCCGGACAGCCTGTACGGTACCGGCCAGCTGCCGAAGTTCTCCCAGGATCTGTTCAATACCGGTATTGACGGGGAAGGGGAAGAAGAGGGCAAGGTGCGCAAGTTCTCCCTGATCCCGACTTCCGAAGTGCCGCTCACCAACATGGGGCGCGACGAGATCTTTGAAGAGCAGGAACTGCCGATCAAGATGACCGCTCACAGCCCGTGCTTCCGTTCCGAAGCAGGCTCTTACGGTCGTGATACCCGTGGCCTCATCCGTATGCACCAGTTCGACAAGGTCGAAATGGTACAGCTGGTTCACCCGGAGAAATCCTGGGAAGCGCTGGAAGAGATGGTGGGTCACGCCGAGAAGGTGCTGCAACTGCTGGAGCTGCCGTATCGCGTGATGGCGCTCTCTACCGGTGACATGGGCTTCTGCGCTGCCAAGACCTACGATCTGGAAGTGTGGTTGCCGGCCCAGAACACCTACCGCGAGATCTCCTCTGTCTCCAACTGCACCGACTTCCAGGCGCGCCGTATGCAGGCTCGCGTACGTGTCGATGGCAAGCCGCAGCTCATTCACACCCTGAATGGCTCCGGTCTGGCTGTAGGCCGTACTCTGGTCGCCGTGATCGAGAACTACCAGCAGGCAGATGGCCGCATCGCCATCCCGGCTGCACTGCAATCCTACATGGGCGGCCTGACCCACATCGGGTAAGTTCACGCTGCTGACCACAACGCCATGGCATCGCCATGGCGTTGTGCATTCTGGTGCCGGGCAACCGTTTTAGTGCTGAAAAAAAGCGGCTTTTCGGCGCTGCTTTGAACAGTTAACACATTTTTATCAAGCAATGCGCAATCGTTTTTGTTAGACTGCGCCGCAATTTCGCAGGACATCTTTTTCTATGGTCTGGATTGATTACGCCATCATCGGCATCGTCGGTTTTTCTGCTCTCATCAGCCTGGTGCGCGGCTTCGTCAAAGAGGCCATGTCTCTCGTCACCTGGTTCGTTGCCTTCTTTATTGCCAGCCACTTCTATCCTGATCTCGCCGCCTATTTTACCTCTTTCTCCGATGCGCTGGTGCGCAATGGTCTGGCCATCGCGGCCCTGTTCGTGGCAACCCTGATCCTGGGCAGCGTGGTGAACTATGTGGTGGGTCTGCTGGTGGACAAGACGGGGCTCTCCGGTACCGATCGGGTGCTAGGGGTCTGCTTCGGCGCAATTCGCGGGGTACTGATCGTCAGTGCCCTGCTTTTCTTCATGGATACCTTCACCAGCCTCTCCCAGAGTGACTGGTGGGCGGCATCCAAGCTGGTGCCGGAGTTCAAGCCGGTGATCCAGTGGTTTTTCGGGTTCATGCTGAACTCTTCGAGTTTTCTTAAACAGGTATAGCGACTTCGAGGTAGCAAATACATGTGTGGTATTGTCGGTATAGTAGGCACCACTCCCGTCAATCAGGCCCTCTACGACGCCTTGACGGTGTTGCAGCACAGGGGACAGGATGCCGCCGGGATTGTGACCATTGACAGTGGGAACTTCCGGCAACGCAAGGCCAATGGTCTGGTCAAGGACGTGTTTGAAGTGCGCCACATGCAGCGCCTGCAAGGGAACATCGGCATCGGTCATGTCAGATATCCCACCGCAGGCAGCTCCAGTGCCGCAGAAGCCCAACCTTTTTATGTCAACTCTCCTTACGGGATCGTGCTTGCCCACAACGGCAACCTGACCAACGCCAAGGAGCTCAAGGAGCAGCAGTTCCGTGTCGCGCGCCGTCACATCAACACCACTTCGGATTCCGAAGTGCTGTTGAACGTGCTGGCTCACGAGCTGGACCGCTGTGACAAGATGGCGCTGGCGCCCGCGGATATCTTCGCTGCAGTGCGCAAGACCCATCAGCAGATCCGCGGTGCCTATGCCGTGGTGGCGCTGGTCATTGGCCACGGCCTCATCGGGTTCCGTGATCCCAACGGCATTCGCCCGCTGGTGCTTGGTCGTCGTCAGGATGAGCAGGGGCAGGTGGAGTACATGCTCGCCTCCGAGAGCGTGGCGCTCGATGCCATCGGTTTCGAGACGGTGCGTGACATCGCGCCGGGCGAGGCCATCTACATCACCGAGCAGGGCCAGCTCTTCTCCGAGCAGTGTGCGGAGAACCCGCAGATGAGCTCGTGCATCTTCGAATATGTCTATTTTGCCCGTCCCGATTCGTGCATCGACAAGGTGTCGGTCTACGCCGCCCGTCTCAATATGGGTCGCAAGCTGGGTCAGAAGATTGCCCGCGAGTGGGAAGATCTCGATGTGGACGTGGTCATCCCCATCCCCGAGACCTCCTGCGACGTGGCGCTGGAGATCGCCCACACCCTGGATCTGCCGTACCGTCAGGGCTTCGTGAAAAACCGCTATATCGGCCGCACCTTCATCATGCCGGGCCAGACCCAGCGCAAGAAGTCGGTACGCCGCAAGCTCAACGCCATCAGCTCCGAGTTCAAGGGCAAGAAGGTGTTGCTGGTGGATGACTCCATCGTACGGGGTACCACCTCGGAACAGATTATCCAGATGGCCCGTGAAGCAGGGGCTGCCAAGGTCTACTTCGCTTCGGCAGCGCCGGAAATTCGCTTCCCCAACGTCTACGGTATCGACATGCCCACCGCCAACGAGCTGATCGCCCACGGTCGCGAAGTGGAAGAGGTGTGCAAGCTTATTGGCGCTGATGGCCTCATCTTCCAGGATCTGGAAGATCTGGAAGCGGCGGTGCGGGAGATCAACCCCGAGCTGCGCCACTTCGAGACCTCGGTGTTCAACGGCCACTATGTCACTTCCGATGTGGATCAATCCTACCTTGACCACCTCAATGCCCTGCGCAGCGACGACAGCAAGGCTGTGCGCGAGTGGCAGGAAGGGACCAGCAATCTGGAAATTTTTAACGAAGGTAGTTAAACGTTTTCCTTCTGGCTGGTGTGCATAACGCAATGGGAGCCTTGGCTCCCATTGTTGTTTTTGCTGGGAGATGACGAAAGGGGAGAGATGGCATCTGTTTGAAAAAACAGCGCTTATCTTGCCAGATATGGGCATGCAACGGCTGATCCGCTAGCATAGGGCCACTTTTCTCATACGCCTTTAACGAGAGTTCAGATGGATGATCTGCTAGCCCCCGTGCGCCAGTTCTTGCAGTGTGAAACCCCTGACGAGTGGGTAGAGATGGCGCGGGATCCGGCCCGTTTGCCAACCCTGCTTATCGATCACGCCAACTGTGAAACCAAGGCTGCACTTACCGCTCACAGCCTGGTACGCCGCTACTGTCTGCCCAAGGGCAAGCGTCATCTGCTGCCCAAACTGGAGTTTTATCGCGAGCTGGACGCCATTCCGGAGAAGGCCGAGATCTTGGGCAAGCGCACCATGGGCGAGTCTGATCGCTCGGTCTTTGCCGAGCTGGAGCGCAATCCGCTGCTATTTCCCATGGTGCGACTCATTCAGGAGGAGTTGCACCACTTCGAGCAGGTGCTGGAGATCATGCAGGCTCGCGGCATCGAGTACGGTCCGGTCACCGCTTCTCGCTATGCCCGGGAACTGATGCAGCATGTGCGCACCCATGAGCCCGCCACCATTGTCGACAAGATGATCATCGGTGCCTATATCGAGGCGCGCTCCTGCGAGCGTTTTGCCAAGCTTGCCCCCCATCTGGATGAGGAGCTGGGCCGCTTCTACGTCTCCCTGCTGCGCTCCGAGGCGCGTCACTATCAGGATTACCTCGCGCTGGCCGCGCAGTATGCGGGGGAGGACATCAGCGAACGGGTCGCCTACTTTGGCAAGCTGGAAGCCGAGCTTATCTCGTCGCCAGATCCCCAGTTCCGGTTTCATAGCGGCCTCCCTGTCACATCTGACAGTTGTTGACGTACAGGGGGCCAACTACTATTGCCCTGTTCCTACTACGAGCGACAAGTAGTTACTTTTGAGCGCAATTCCCGGCCTTGAGCCGGGATTTTTTTATCCTCCGCTTTAGTTCATTGTCAGCACCTCTGTTGAATTTTCACTCATTTTTCCCGTGCGCCCGCCAATTTATGTGGCGCCGTGCCTCCGTTTTTTATGGCGATAAAGTGGCCATTCAGGCGGCGCGAGCTTGTAGAAACGGGCGAAACCGTGTACTTTTTTGCCTTCGCAAGATTTGAATAACCAATCAATAGGAGCGTGTATGCGCATTGTTCTGTTGGGGGCTCCGGGCGCCGGCAAAGGTACCCAGGCTCAGTTCATCATGGAAAAACACGGTATTCCCCAGATCTCCACCGGCGACATGCTGCGTGCGGCGATCAAAGCGGGCACCGAGCTCGGTCTGAAGGCCAAAGCCGTGATGGACGCAGGTCAGCTGGTCTCTGACGACATCATCATCGGTCTGGTCAAGGAGCGCATTGCTCAGCCGGATTGTGCCAAAGGCTTCCTGTTGGACGGTTTCCCGCGCACTATTCCTCAGGCGCAAGCCATGAAGGATGCCGGCGTCAACGTTGATTTCGTGCTGGAGTTCGATGTGCCGGACGAAGAGATCGTCAAGCGCATGAGCGGCCGTCGTGTTCACTCCGGCTCCGGTCGTACCTACCACGTGGTGTTCAACCCGCCGAAAGTGGAAGGCAAAGATGACGTGACTGGCGAAGATCTGGTGATCCGTGCCGACGACGAAGAGACCACAGTGCGCAAGCGTCTGGATGTGTACCATCAGCAGACTGCTCCGCTCATCGGCTTCTATGGCAAAGAGGCGGAAGCGGGCAATACCCGTTACGTCAAGATCGATGGCACCCAGCCGGTTGATCTGGTCAGCAAGCAGCTTGCCGCCATTCTGGGCTGAGCGTTACTGCCGGCACAGTCCCCTGGGCCATCAGGCAAATGATAAAAAGGGCCCAGCGGGCCCTTTTTTGCATCATGACAGATAGACAGGAAGCCAATGTGACCACGAAAACCGGAATCTTGCTGGTCAATCTGGGTACCCCAGCCGCCCCCACCACCACCGCCGTCAAAGCGTTTCTCAGCCAGTTCCTGCACGATCCCCGGGTCGTCGATCTGCCACGCTACCTCTGGTGCCCGTTGCTCCACTTCATCATTCTGCCAACCCGCTCGCCCAAGGTGGCAAAGCTCTATCAGCAGGTGTGGACCGAGCAGGGTTCGCCACTGATGGTGATCAGCAAACAGCAGCGGGCAGCGCTGGAGCAGGAGCTCAAGCGTGAAGGGGTCGATGTACCGGTCGAGCTCGCCATGACCTATGGTTCCCCTTCTCTGGAGGAGGGGTGGCAGGCACTCAAGGCCAAGGGGGTCAACCGGGTGATCCTGTTGCCGCTCTATCCGCAATATTCGGTCAGTACCACGGCATCCGTGTTCGATGCCTGGGGCCGGGCGATGAAGCATGAGCGCAACCTGCCTGTGGTGCGGCTCATTCGCGATTACCATGCCCACCCCGAGTACATTCAGGCGCTGGCGATGAGCGTGCGTCGCCACTGGGAGCAGCATGGCAGGGGCGAACATCTGCTGATGTCGTTTCACGGTATTCCCGAGCGCTATGAGAACGAAGGGGATCCCTATGGCCACCAGTGTCGCCATACTGCCACGCTGCTGGCCGAGGCGCTCGGGCTGGAGGCAGGGCAGTGGACGGCCAGCTTCCAGTCCCGCTTTGGCAAGGAGGAGTGGCTGAAGCCCTACACCGACGTGACCATTGCGGGCCTGCCGGCTACCGGGATTAAGCGGCTCGATGTGATTTGCCCCGCCTTTGCCGCCGACTGCCTTGAAACCCTTGAGGAAATTCAGGTACAGAACCGAGAGATCTTCATGGAGGCCGGTGGCGAGCGGTTTGAATATATTCCGGCCCTCAACAGCGATCAGGCCCACATCAGGATGATGGTCTCGCTCATTTGCCGCGAATTGGCATGAGTGGCCGGCAGCCAGTCAAACAAGGAGTCGTCTTATGGTGCATATCACGCTGATTTACGCAGGCCTGCTGGGGCTGCTGTTTTTGGGGCTCTCCTTCTGGGTGGTCAGACGCCGTGCCCAGTTCGGGGTGATGATAGGGCAGGGGGAAGCCCCTGAGTTGTTGGCGGCGATCCGGGCTCACGGCAACTTTGCCGAGTATGTACCGCTGACCCTGTTGCTGATGGCCTTGAGTGAAATGGCCGGTGACAGCGCACTCTTGCTGCATGCCGGCGGCATCATGCTGCTGGCCGGTCGCGTACTGCATGCCATTGGCATCCAGATCCCGCGAGCTCCCAATGTGCCCCGTTTCGTTGGCACCTTGCTGTTCTGGCTATCCCTCGCACTGTTCTCAGGGTTGACCCTTTTTCACGGCTTGCTCAACGGGTGAATTATCCCTCTGAATCGCGTGTCAAAAACCACCCGCTTTCGGGTGGTTTTTTTGTGGTTAAAGAGCAAACGTTTTTCCTCGCAACCCTTGTCTATACTGACTCCATTATTTAAACAGAGCGACTTTTCGGTGCGACAGATTGTGTTAAAATCCCGCCCCTCTTTCCCCCAGAGCACAAGAACATTGCCATGAAATTTCCCGGTCAGCGCAAGTCCAAACACTACTTTCCTGTGGATCGTCGTGATCCCCTCATCTCCCAGAGTGCGGTGCTTTCGGAGCGGGGCAAGGCCTATGTGGTCGGGATTGACCAGACGCTGGTCGACATCGAAGCCCATGTCGATCTGGCGTTTCTCGAGCGTTATGGCTTGAGCCGTGGCCACTCCATGCTCATCTCCGATGAAGTGGCCGAGCAGATCTACGACGAGCTCAAGAGCAACAACATGGTAGTGAGCGAATTTGCCGGTGGCACCATCGGCAACACCATGCACAACTACTCGGTGCTGGCTGATTCCCACTCCATCCTGCTTGGCGTCATGAGCCAGGATATCCGCATCGGCAGCTACGCCTATCGTTACCTCTGCAATACCTCCTCTCGCGTCAACCTCGACTACCTGCAGCCGGTAGACGGCCCTGTCGGTCGCTGCTTTACCTTCATCACCGAAGGGGGCGAGCGCAGCTTTGGCATCAACGCCGGCAAGATGGATCATCTGGATGTAGAGCACATCCCCGAAGAGATCATCAAGGAGTCCTCCGCTCTGGTCATCACCGCCTATCTGGTGCGCGGTGAAGATGGCACCCCCATGAAAGATGCCGCCATGGCCGCGGTGCGTTATGCCCGCGAGGCCGGTGTGCCGGTGGTGCTGACCCTGGGTACCCGTTTCGTCATCGAGTCCGATCCCCAGTGGTGGCGTGACTTCATCAGCGAAAACGTCACCGTGCTCGCCATGAACGAGGAAGAGGGCGAGGCCCTGACCGGTTTCTCCGATCCGCTGGCCGCAGCCGACAAGGCGCTCGACTGGGCTGACATGGTGCTTTGTACCGCCGGTCCGGTGGGGCTTTATATGGCGGCCTACACCGAAGATGACTTCAAGCGCGAGACCACCTTGCCGCTGCTGCCCGGGGTTATCCCCGAGTTCAACATGTACGAGTTCAGCCGCCCCATGGCGCGGGCCAAGTGCCGCAAGCCGGTGCGGATCTACTCCCATATCTCTCCCTACATGGGCGGGCCGGAGAAGATCAAGAACACCAACGGGGCAGGGGATGGCGCGCTTTCCGCCGTGCTGCACGACATGGTGGCCAACTCCTATCACCGGATGAATGTACCCAACTCTGCCAAGCACATCTCCGAGTTCCTGACCTACTCTTCGCTCTCCCAGGTGTGCAAGTACGCCAACCGGGTGAGTTACGAGGTGCTGGCCCAGAGCAGCCCACGTCTCTCTCGCGGTCTGCCGGAGAAAGAGGACAGTCTGGAAGAGGTTTACTGGGAGCGTTGATCCCGAATTGTTGCAAAACACCGCCATTGGCAGACGTTTTGACGTGAAAAGGGGCCTTTAGGCCCCTTTTTTCCATCAATAACCCCAATATGCTTGAGTCCATGTCGCTTTTGCGACACCATTTGGCCACCGCATTGCCGGCCGGCAATGCCGCCGCACCTGAGAAAATGAGAGAGCCCCATGAGCATGCTTACCGAGAACCTTGACGCCAATTTCCAACTTTTTATCGAACAAGTCCGCGAGTCGGGTCAGGTGTGGGGCCTGCGCTATGGTGAGGACTGGGTGGTCTGCCGCTCTGCCGAGTTTGAAGATGCCGACGTCATGCCGCTCTGGTCTGCCGAAGAAGATGCCCGTTTGCACTGCGTGGACGAGTGGGCCGATTACGAGCCGGAAGTGATCGATCTGGAAGAGTTTCTCGATATCTGGATCAACGATCTGGACGAAGACGATGTGCTGGTCGGCCCGAACTGGAACGCTGATTTGGAAGGCCAGGAGCTCGAACCCATTGAGCTGGCCAAAGCGCTGGTTGAACTGGACGCTTGAAAGCGCCTCCATTGATGGTCTGAACGTACAGAGCATCAAGATAGAGACCGGTATCCTCACGGATGCCGGTCTTTTTTATGGTCGAATGGCCACGTTGATGAGTTAAATGCCAATTTGCCTTTGCACCTCGTCGGGGGATGGTCCATCATCAACCTTTTGCCATGGGGGGCGCCATGTTTCTATTCGATGTCGCAGGTGCGACGGGAGGACGGGCCAGCATCCGCATTCAGGCGCTGGACTGGGCACAATCCGGGCCGGTCATTTTCCAGTGTGACGATGATGCACTGGCGGTCGTGCTGCTGAGCGGCTGTCGCTGCGACTCGGTCGGTTTCTTCAATTTGCTGGCTGGCTGCAAACCGCTCTATGTCGAGCAGTGGCTTGCCTATCTGCAAGAGAGTGGCCGTATCGGCAAGTGGAGTTTCCAGACCGAAAGCCCGGCCGACAGCCACTATCTGGCAAGAGCCGGTCTGGATAATGAGGAGTTGAATACCCTGCTGGCACAGGTTTATCAGGTGGCGGGGTTCAATCGCCTGCAGATCAACCGCTACCTCAAGAACCGCCACAACCCCACCACCCTGGCTACCCGTTACGATCAGAAAGAGCTGGAGCGTTATCGCCAGCTCAACGAGATCATTCTGACTCTGTTGAAGTTGAAACATCCTCAGTAAAGAGACCAAGCTGGCTGATATCCGGTCGCAAAGGTTGCGGCCGGGCGATCAGGTAGCCTTGCAGTCCATCCACATACATTCCCTGCAGCAGCTGCTTTTGTCCCAGCTGCTCCACCCCCTCGGCAATCACCTGGCACCCCATCCGGTGCGATACATCGACAATCATCCGCACAAATTGCTGGTTGGTCTGATCCTGCTCCAGTCCGGTGATGAGTGCGGGATCGAGCTTGATGTAGTCAGGTTTCAGCTCGCGAAACAGGGTGAATGAGCCAATCCCCTTGCCGAAGCTGGCGATGGCCGAGCGGCTGCCATTGCGTCTGAGCAGTTCAAACACCCGCTTGGCACCAGTCAGGTTGCGTTCCAGATGCTCTTCATCCAGTTCGAACACCAGATTGGCGCTGGTGTTGGGATCCTTGAGCAGCTGCCTGTCCAGCCAGATCAAAAAGGCACTGTTTTGCAACAGGTTGGATGAGAGATTGATCCCCCAACGACTCTGGTTGGAGCCAAATGCTCGGTACTGGCGCATGATGTGGGTGATGACCAGCTGCTCCAGTCGCATCACCAGGTCCAGCCGCTGTGCCATGGCAAAGAGGGTATCGGTGGGCAGCGCGGTGCCATCGCTGCCGGTAAAGCGGGTATATATCTCGTTGTAGGCCAGCATGCTGCGATGCAGAGGCTGGATCGGCTGATAGGTAAAGCTGAGTCGCTCCTGTGCCAGTACCTCGGTCAGTACGTCACGCCAGTGTTGCTGGCCCTGCATATCGGAGACATTGTCATCCTGCTGAATGGCCCAGCCATTGATGGTTTCGGTCTGGGCACGGGCCAGTGCCAGATCGGCCCGGGCCAGCACGGCCTCGATTTTCTGGCCGCTGCTGAGCTTGGTCAGTCCGGAGTAACCGGTGCTCTCCAGCTCGTGTTGCTCCTGATAGTGATCGAAGGCGACTTTCAGATCCTGCCCCAGCAGGTGAGGGGGGATATTGGCAGCCGGTTGCACCAGCACCGCGAAGTCAGCCCCCGAAATGCGATAGACCTGATTGCCGGGAAACCGGCTGACCACCCGCTTGATGAGCGCAGCCATGTCCTTGATATAGGCATCCCCCGATTGAAAACCACGCTGGGCGTTGATCTTGCCAAGCTCGGTGGCGCGCACCAGCACCAGCGTCGCGGTCTGGGTATCTTGATCCCGCTGCAACAGCTCAGTCATGTCGCGGCGAAAGGCGTAGCGATTGAGCAGCTGGGTCAGCTCGTCGGTGGTGGCCAGATTGCTCAGCTCGGTGAGTTGGCGATGGACGTGCTGTTCGGCGCTTTCAAACTGCTCCAGCAACTGTTGCAGCGCTTCTTGCGACCGGGGCTCTGCCAGTAGCTCCGGATCCCGGCTGCGCAGTGCTTTTATCCAGACCTGTTCCTGATGTTGCTGAATGCCGCCCAGGTTGCGCAGAGCCAGCATCAGCAATAGGGCCATGCCGATAAGCGTGGTGCCCAGAATCAGAACGAGCGTCAACGGAGTGCTCTGCATAGCCAGCCAAACCCCTTGCAGAAGCAATAGAGGTATGGCCACTATGATGGCGATTAAAACGAGAGGGCGTCCGAGCTTGTGAACCATCTTGTCATCCTTGAAGTGGCTGCTTTGTGAGGAAATTTTAACCAAGCTTACCAAGCAAAACATGTTATGACTCGCAACTCGGATAAAAGGGCCAATTGAGATCGGTTAAATGTGAGTGAAACCACTTTCAGTGCTACTGAAACAGGCGAAGATGGGTTGAAAATAGATCAAACAAGGCAGAGGTAAATCATGTTGTTAGAGCCCGAAAATAGTGCCAAAGCACGTCAGTTGTTGAACCAGAGTATGGCACTGGTGTTGGCGGGAGGACGTGGCAGTCGCCTGAAGCAGTTGACCGACAACCGCGCCAAACCGGCCGTCCATTTCGGCGGCAAGTTCCGCATCATCGATTTTGTACTCTCCAACTGTATCAACTCGGGGATCCGCCGCGTGGGGGTGGTGACTCAGTACAAATCCCACAGCCTGCTGCGCCATCTGCAATCAGGCTGGTCTTTCCTGCGCTACCAGATGAACGAGTTCATCGATCTGCTACCTGCCCAGCAACGGGTGGACGAGGTGCACTGGTATCGCGGTACTGCCGATGCCATCTATCAGAACGTTGACATCATTCGCGACTACGGCCCCAAATACATAGTGGTGCTGGCGGGGGATCACATCTACAAGATGGACTATGCCGCCATGCTGCTCGATCACGTGCGTCTCGGCGCCAAGGTCACGGTAGCCTGCATCGAGGTGCCGCGCGCCGAGGCGTCCGCCTTCGGCATCATGGATATCGACGAGCAGCGCAAGATCCGCGCCTTCGTGGAAAAACCGGCCAACCCGCCCGCCATGCCGGGGTGCGATGATCGCTCCCTTGCTTCCATGGGGATCTACATCTTCGAGGCGGAGTACCTCTACCAGCTGCTGGAGGAAGACATTCTCAATCAGGACTCCAAACACGACTTCGGAATGGATGTGATCCCCCGCATCGTGGAAGAAGGGCTGGCCTTTGCTCACCCCTTCAACATGTCCTGTGTCGGGGCTCGCGAGGGGCAAAAGCCCTACTGGCGTGATGTAGGTACCCTGGATTCATTCTGGGAAGCGAACATGGACCTCGCCTCCGTGTTGCCCGAGCTCGATATTTACGATCAAAACTGGCCCATCTGGACCAGCCAGACCCTGACGCCACCCGCCAAGTTCGTGCAGGACAGAAATGGCCAGCACGGCATGACCATCAACTCCATGTTTGCCGGCGGAACCATCGTCAGCGGTTCGTTCGTGCTTAACTCGGTGCTCTTTACCAACGTGCGGGTGCACTCCTTCTGTACTCTCGATCAGGCAGTCATTTTCCCGGGGGTCGAGATCGGCTCTGGCTGCCGTCTGCGCCGGGTGGTGGTGGACAAGGGCTGCAAGGTACCCGACGGGTTGGTGGTTGGCGAGAATGCCGATGAGGATGCACGCCGCTTCTATCGCTCCGAGCAGGGCATTGTGCTGGTGACCAAGGAGATGTTGGACAAGCTGGGTTAACACCGGGTGAATTAATTGAAGTGCCCTGAAATGAAGAGTCAGACGCTGTAATGCAAAGGGAGCCATCAAGGCTCCCTTTTTCATCCGGGTGAATGGTGCGGATTACTCGCTAACCACCGCTTTGGCTGCCATCACCATGGCTGTGCCGTGCTTGCCTCCGGCGGCGGTTACTTGCGGGACGCCATCTTCATCGGTGTCACCACCGGCGCCCTCTATGACGTTCTCGCCGGAGTCGCCGACCCACTCGGCCATCTGCATGCCGCCGTTGACGGTGCCGCGGAACCAGCTGACGTACTGACCGGTCAGCTTGGCCAACTCCAGCTCGGGTGCTTTTTCTGCCCCTTCATTGCGCAGGTTTAGCATGGCAGAACGCAGCGCGCCCGAGATGGCAGCCTGGGTCCAGGGGGTGTATTCACCCTGTTTGCCAGCCAGCCAGGTGCCCGCTTTGGCACTGAAATAGGCCTTGTCAGCAGCGATAAACAGCTCGCGCGCAGCGGTGCGGTACTTGGCATCGGAAGTCGCGAGGAACGCAGCGGTCAGGCCGCGGATAGCGGCAAACTGGGCATCAACGGATTGCGCCTTGTCTACCTTGCCACCCAGTGTCAGACCATCGTGTACCAGCCCGTTGTTTCCCTTGAGATTGGCAAGGATGAAATCGGCCTGCTTGCGGATAAGCTCGAGTGCCTGCTGACCCTGCTTGGTCTTTAGGTTCAGCTCGCCATTGTCGCCAGCGGCGTAACCGACCGGCAGCGCATCCTGAGCGCGCTGGAAGATCTGCAGGGCGACCAGGGCGTAAGCGGCGTCAAAGGTGGTGACGTGCTTGCCCTGTTTGCCTGCCTGCCAGCTGTCGACCAAGGTGCCAGCCTTGCCATCAAAGTGCAGGGCGGTCAGGTTTTTGAAGGTGAAGCTGGAGAGATTGAGCGCCAGCGAGAAGGCGTCGCTGCCTGCAACAGCCTTGCCCAGATCATTGGCCTGGTTGGCCTTGGGTGTTGCGGCAAACGGCTCGCCGTCAAACACGGCGTGGAAGGCCGGATTCTGGTTGGTGTTGGCCGAGCGCTGGTCGCTGAAGGCGTAAAACTCTGAGAGCGGCCACAGCATCATCCAGGCATCGCGCAGCTGGGCTGAGCCATCCACCACGTCGAGTTTGCCGATGGCACCCGCATCGTTGTTGCGGGTCTCGGTCACTTTCACCTGATGGGGGAAATAGATGATGCCCTTGGCCGGATCGTACTGCGGGGTGATCTTGGTACCCAGCCGCTTGCCATCGAAGCCGAGCTGGTTCTGCATGATGGTCAGCTTGTCGATGGATTGTTCGGTCAGCATCATGCCGTTGAAGCCGTCGGCGGCAGAGACGCCGAGCTTGTGCTTGCCATCCTGATCCATGGTGGTTGAAGCGGCTTCAACCTCTTCATCGCTCTCGGCCACATGCATGCCGCCGAGGAAGTCCTGGGACCACATCACCTCTTTGAGCAGAATGCCGCCCACAGCTGCCGGTACTAGCAGGTTGTCGCTGCCGCTCCAGCGCAGGGTGCTGTAGTCGCGGAAGTAGGCCGGAACCTGGGTCTTGACGGTTTTCTCGACCCCTTTGGCGGTCTTGATGGTGATCTGGTCACCATTGACCGGTGTGGTATTCACTGCCTCGGCAAACTCCGGGTTGGCGGAGGCGTAGGGCAGGGAGAGGGGATACATGCCTTGCGGGATCTCGTCAGCTGGGAAGCCAACTGCGTCCGCCATGGCCATGACCCGTTTGCCGAGAGCTGCCATGGTGCCGCCACGGGCCAGGTTTTGCGGCCCGTTCACCAGATGGGGGCCCATGCCGGACTGATAGTTGAGGGCGTACATCGCCTCTTCGGAGTATTCATAGGATTCGATGCCGGCGGCGAAGTCGAACGGGGTCGGCTCATCGGCGCGATTGGCATCCAGCACGTCCAGATCCAGCCCCAGCGCTTCAGCCAGCGGCTCGCCGGAGAGTTCGAATTCGGTATAGGCCAGCATGTTGGCGGCGGTGTTGAAAGTCTTGTCTTCAACCTTGACGGCTGCGTGTGCGATGCCACTCACCAGAGCACAGGCAACGGCCTGTACCAGAACGGTTTTTCTCATGTCCCTTTTCACCATTGGTTTTATTATTGACGCTTCTCATGACGAATCTAAATGAGAATGGTGTGCATTATGCTCTGTTCGCGCCGGGTTGAGAAGCAAAAAACCGCCCGGCACCTTGTCTGGGAAACAGGACAAGAGGCCGGGCGGTTTGAACAACAAAGGTGAGGGGGGAGAAATTGCCTGATCAGAGTACCTTGAAGGGGATCACCAGACGGCCCGGTTCTACCTTGAGATCTTCGACCTTCTCCTTGATCCTCGCTTCGTTTTTACGGCTGCTGTCGAGGCGATAGACCGGCGTCTGCGACAGGAAGAGGGAGAGTGACTGATTGAAGGTGGGCAGGATGGGGGTCAATGCGGCACCTATGTTGGCCGGATCGGTCTGCACCGAGACCAGTTCGAGATCACGCAGGTAGATAGCACCCTGTTCTGCGACATATTCCGGGCGGGCGCTCAGGGCGAAACGAACCTTCATCTGCTGGCTGCCAAGGGGGCTGCTTACCTGCAGGTCACCGGCTGCATCGAGTTCGATACGATCCGGCTGCTTGCGGCCGATACGGCTCTGCATCTCGTCCAGGCGGATCTTGCTCGACATGATGCCGGGGATCCCCAGCTGTTTTTCAAAAGAGACCTGCTTTTTGAGGTACTGGTTGATTTCGGCTTCGCTGACGTTGTACTGGGTCAGCGAGCAGGCCGCCAGCAGCAGGGCGAGGGGGAGTAACAACAGCTGTTTCAGCATGAGAGGTTCCGGTTGGTCAACATAATGAGGCGTATCTTACGCGATAACCCGCCCCGGGCGGGAGTCTGATGACACGGTTGTTGCGAGGAGCATCTCGGAGGTTGTCTTTTGCCTGTGACGGGGTTCATCATCGAACAGCCGGTTCGGGTCTAGGAGGAGATGTGATGGGCAGTCTGACGAGATATGGATGCAGGTGGCTGCTGTGGCTCTGCTGTATGGCGGGGATATGGAGTTCACCTTCGTGGGCCGAGGTGAAAGTGATCCCGGTCTTCGAGGCGCAGGCGGCGGTGCAAACCCTCAAGGAGATCTATCCCCGGCTAGGAGTGAGCGCCATGGGTAATCAGCTGGTGCTGAGCGGGACGCCAGCCCAGTTGCAGGAGGCCGAAACCACGTTGGCGCAGATCAACCAGCCGCCGCAAAGCCTGCTTATCGAGTGGCGGGTGGATGGGACCAGCAGTGGCCAGCAACTGGGGGGCTCAATCAGTCGCGACGAGGCCAAGCGGCAGTGGCTGCTCGATGGCAATGCCGAGCAGTACCAGCGCAGCCAGAACGACAGCTGGCAGGTGCGTGGACTTTCGGGTCGCCCCGTGCTGCTGCAGATGGGCTCCTATCAGCCGGTGACCTTCTATCAGTGGAACGGGGGCGCCGTGGTGGGGATGATGCCGCTGGTGAACGGCCTCTATGCCACGGCCACCTTGATTGGCGATCGGGTGCAGATCGCGTTGAGCAGCGAACAGGCAAGGCTGGATCAGGGCACCATCAATCGTGGGCAGAGCGCCACCGAGGTGAGCGGGGCCCCGGGCCAGTGGCTGACGGTGGGAGAGCTATCCACCAGTTCGGCGCAGCAGGGCAGCACTCTTGGTACGCAGTTGCAGGGCGGGCGAGGCAGCCAGAGCGATCGCCATACCCTGCAGATCCGGGTTACTCCTCAATAGGCCTGAACGTTTCACAATCCTTGCCCAGAGCCCCGTTAGTGGGGCTCGTCGGCCGCATATTCGCGCAACTGGCGACTGCGCAGCAGATACCAGAGCGCCCAGAGGCTGGCGACCAGCACCAGTGCGGTGGGCCAGCTGAACGACCACTTCTGCAAGTTGAGGCTGTGCAGCTGCATCAGCATGCCACTGGTGGCAGAGCAGAGCAGCAACAAAGGGCTATGGCGCCTGAGTTTGGCGCGAATGCCGTGGGTCTGCTGATAGGTGCCGCCACAGGCGAGCAGTGCCAGCATGGCGGGCACATCGGTCAGCAGGCTGATATAGAGAGTGAGCTTGTCAGGGTAGAAGAGCTCAAGGATCTCGCTGCCGCTCTGGCGGGTGACGCCAGCCATCAGAAAGAGCCAGACCGAGCGGGTCAGTAGCAGGGCGATGGGCCAGAACCAGAGAGGGGGACGAAGCTGGCCGTGATCGTCATAGCGGTGTTCGGGGTAGAGGGTCATGGTTGCCCGATATCCATTCATAGAGTGCAAGTGATGCAGAGGATATGGGGCGAAGGCGAGCCCTTTGCAAGGCGAGGGAGGAGGCGGGAATTAATCGGGGGGCCATGCCCCCCAATGCGCGAGAATCTTGTTGTGCCGGGCAGCAGACGTTATAGCCAGCCTTTGCGCTTGAAGAAGAGACCGGTGCCGAGCGATGACATCACCATCAGCACCAGCGAGAGGGGGTAACCATACTCCCAGGCGAGCTCCGGCATACGACCGAAGTTCATGCCGTAGATGCTGGCGATCAGGGTCGGCGGCAGGAAGATCACGGCGGCTACCGAGAAGATTTTGATCACCTTGTTTTGCTCCAGATTGGTGACCCCCATGGAGGCCTCCAGCTGGAAGTTGATCTTGTCGAACAGGAACTGGGTGTGGGGCAGCAGCGACTCCACGTCGTGCAGCATCTCGTCGATCCACTTGTTCTGCTCAAGGCTCATACGCTGGCGCAGGCTGCGTTTGAGGAAGCGCAAGGCGCGACGGGTATCGTGCAGGGAGAGACGGATCTGGCCGTTGGCCTCTTCCTGAGCCATCAACTCCTTGAGCATGGGGTTGATCTGATCCGGCTCGAAGATTTGATCGGCGGTGTTTTCCAACGTCTTGTAACCATCTTCGATAAGGTCGGAGAGGTACTCTACCTTGAGGTTTTGCACCTCCAGCAGGATATCGAGGGCATCCTCCACCTCCAGCCGCTCCTGGCGCATATAGTGACGCAGCAGGCGAACCAGCCCGATGTCATCTTCACGAATGCTGATCAGCAGGTTGTTGCGCAGGGTAAAGGAGACGTGGACCCCCTTGGTGTCACGACCGATCCGCTGGGGAAACAGGGAGTGAATGTGCAGACCATCGGTATCCCAGTAGAAACGGGCTGATGCTTCGATGTCGTCGAGCTCTTCCTTGTCGGGAACCTCTTCCAGGAACAGGCCCGTCAACCATTCTCGCTCTGCCGTGTCCGGCTTGTAGGCATCCAGCCAGACCGTGTTGTCAGGTACTATGTCGTCAGGCCCGAGCGTGACTATGTCCAGCACCTTGTTATTGAGAATGTAGGCGGTGATCATCTGTCCCCCCTTAAAAAGTCATGGGTAATCAGGGATGGTTGCACAGGTCATGCGGCCTTAGATCGCTGCAGAAGGCGATCCCGTGGATTAAGCAGATCGGGCCGATGGAAAACCTGAATGCGGCGAACTATACAGGGGCGGGCCGCGCTTGTCAGGGGCTATTCATTGGGGATTCAGCCTGTTTGTTCAAAAAAACAGCTGCAAGGTGGCGAGGTCGGAGCAGCTCGCCCCGTTTTGAGTGCTGCGCCTTGTGCATCTCTCCTTGCCTTCCTGACCCCCCTTTATCCGAGCCCTTTGTTGCAGGCTCCTCTTCGCAACAGGTGAACTGCAGCTTACATATTCGGATAGTTGGGCCCGGAGCCCCCTTGCGGCGGCGTCCATATGATGTTTTGGCTGGGATCCTTGATATCGCAGGTCTTGCAGTGAATGCAGTTGGCGGCGTTGATCTGCAGTTTGGCCGCCCCCTCCGTTTCCAGTACTTCGAACACCCCTGCCGGGCAGTAGCGCTGGGCGGGTTCGGCCCAGGTGGGCAGGTTGACCTTTACCGGGAGCTGCTCATCCTGCAACTTGAGATGGCAGGGCTGATCCTCATCGTGACTGGTGTTGGCGAGATAAACGGAGGAGAGTTTGTCGAAGCTCAGCTTGCCATCGGGTTTGGGGTAATGGATGGGCTCGCAGCGGCTGGCCATGCGCAGTTGGCGGTAATCTGGCTCCTTATCGATAAGTTTGAAGGGCGAGTTTGCGCCAAATAGCCGCTGCTCCAGCCAGTTAAAGGCGCCACCAAGCAAGGGGCCCCAGCGATGCAGGGCGGCTCCGAAGTTGCGGGCCGCGCCCAGCTCCTGCGCCAGCCAGCTCTGGTGCAGTTCGTCGGCATAGTGAACCAGATCCCGTCCCCCTTCATCGCCACCTCGCAGCGCCATCGCGACGGTTTTTGCCGCCAGCATCCCCGATTTCATGGCGGTGTGGATCCCCTTGATGCGGGAAAAGTCGAGGGTGCCGGCATCGCAGCCGATAAGCAGTCCACCGGGGAAGTGCATGCGCGGCAGGGAGTGCCAGCCCCCCTTGGTGATAGCGCGTGCACCATAGCTGATGCGCTCGCCCCCTTGCAGCAGGTCGGCGATAAGCGGGTGGTGCTTGAGACGCTGGAATTCGTCAAACGGGCTGAGCCAGGGATTCTGGTAGTTGAGATCGACGATCAGCCCGACCGCGACCTGATCTTCCTCCATCTGATAGAGGTAGAAGCCGCCGTGACTCTGGTTTTCTCCCTCCTTGCCAAGGGGCCAACCACTGCCATGGAGTACCTGTCCTGCCTTGCCCCGGCCTGCAGGAAGTTGCCACAGCTCTTTGAAGCCGATGGCGTAGTGTTGGGGTTGGGCGGGGCTTGCCAGATTGAATGTGGCTATCAGCTGTTTGCCCAGATGGCCGCGTGCCCCCTCGGCAAAGAGGGTGTAGCGGCCATAGAGGGCCATGCCGGGAACATGATCCGGTTTTGGATTGCCCGAGCGATCAAGTCCCAAATCGCCGGTGATCACCCCCTTGACCCGTCCCGCTTCCATGATAAGGTCGCTGGCGGTAAACCCCGGGTATATTTCGACTCCCAGCTGCTCCGCCTGCTGGCCAAGCCAGCGGCAAAGGTTGCCGAGGCTGACGATGTGACAGCCTTCATTGTGCATCCGTGGCGGTACGGCCCAGCTTGGCAACTGCAGAGAGCGGTTCTCGCTTTGCAGCAAATGTACCTGATCGTTGTTGACCGCTACCCCGAGCGGTGCCTGCAGCCAGCTTTGTGGCAGCAGCTCCTTGAGGGCGACGGGGTCGAGCAGCGCACCGGAGAGCAGATGGGCGCCAATTTCGGCACCCTTTTCCAGCAGGCAGACCGAGAGATTGGCATCCTGCTGTTTCAACGCGATGGCGGCGCTGAGCCCCGCCGGGCCGCCGCCAACGATGACGACATCAAATTCCATTGCTTCCCGTTCCATCTTGCCTCTGCACCGAAGTTGACCTAGGGTAGTGCTGGTAGTTTACGTAAACGTAAAGCGCTTGTAAGCAAAAAATTAAGCGAAGCACGGCGCAAAAGTGCAGGGAGTGATGAATGAATTCAATCCAAAGAGATGAGGCATGACCCCATGAAGCTGCTGGTCGCAATCAAACGGGTAGTGGATTACAACGTCAAGATCCGGGTCAGGGCGGATGGCTCCGATGTGGAGCTGGCTAATGTGAAGATGGGGATCAATCCCTTTTGTGAAATCGCGGTGGAAGAGGGAGTCCGGCTGCGTGAGGCCGGTATCGCCAGCGAGCTGGTGGTGGTGACCTTTGGCCCGGACGGGGCCGCCGAGCAGCTGCGCCATGCGCTGGCGCTGGGAGCGGATCGGGCGCGCCACTATGTGACAGACGAGACGCTGGCGCCGCTGACGGTTGCACGGTCTTTGCAAAAGGTGTGTGAGCTGGAGCAGCCGGATCTGGTGCTGCTCGGCAAGCAGTCCATCGACTCGGACAATGGTCAGGTGGCCCAGATGCTGGCCGCCCTGACCGACTGGCCGCTGGCTACCTGCGCTTCAGCTATCAGGTTGGAAGGAGAGGAGTTGCTGGTGACCCGTGAAATCGATGGCGGGCTTGAAACCCTCGCCATGCCGCTGCCTGCGGTAGTGAGCGCCGATCTGCGGCTCAATGAACCACGTTTTGCATCGCTGCCCAACATCATGAAAGCCAAGCGCAAGCCGCTGGAGAGTGCCCCCTTTGCCGAGCTCGCCGTTGTGCCTGCCAACCAGACTCGTCTGCTTGGGGTGATGGCGCCAGCAGCCCGCAAAGCCGGCGTTCTGGTCGGTTCGGTGGATGAGCTGGTGGACAAACTCAAGCACGAGGCGAAGGTACTATGAGCATATTGATCATTGCCGAACATCATCAGGGCCATCTGGCCGACAACGTCGCCCGCCTGGTCACGGCTGCCAGTCAGCTGGGTGGCGAAGTGCATCTGTTGCTGGCGGGGCAGGGGATAAGCGAGGCGGGCCAGCAGGCGGCTGCGCTGAGCGGGGTGAGCAAGGTGCTGCTGGCCGACTCTCCCGCGCTGGCGGAAGGGGTGCTTGAGGGGCTCGACAAGCTGTTGGCTCGCTGGTGCGAAGGTTACAGCCACTGCCTGATGGCGGCGAGCGCCATGGGCAAGGCGCTGCTGCCCCAGATCGCTGCCCGGCTCGGGGTCGAGATGATCTCCGAGGTGACGGCTATCGAGAGCAGCGATACCTTCCTGCGCCCCATCTATGCGGGCAATGCCATTGCCCGGGTAGCGAGCAGTGCCCCCATCAAGGTGATGACGGTGCGGGCGACGGCTTTTGCCAAGGCAACGGAGGAAGGCAATGCTCCCGTCGAGAGTCTGGTGGTGCCCGAATTGACCCGCCGTACCCGCCTGGTGGAGCGCCTTGCCGTGCGATCGCCCCGGCCCGAGCTGACTGCTGCGCGAGTGGTGGTCTCCGGTGGCCGAGCCCTTGGCTCCAAGGCACAGTTTGCCCTGATTGAGGCGCTGGCCGACAAGCTGGGCGGTGCGGTCGGTGCATCGCGCGCTGCCGTTGATGCGGGTTTTGTCGCCAACGATCTGCAAGTTGGCCAGACGGGCAAGGTGGTCGCCCCCGAGCTCTATATCGCGGTCGGTATCTCGGGGGCCATTCAGCATCTGGCGGGGATGAAGGAGTCGAAGGTGATTGTGGCCATCAACAAGGACAACGAAGCGCCCATCTTTCAGGTGGCCGACTACGGTCTGGTGGGGGATCTCTTCACCCTGCTGCCCGAGCTCACCGCCAAGGTGTAAATTTGTCGGAAAGGGCAGGGGCAACCCGTTTATGCGGTCTCTTGGCCATTTCTGCGCATGTTCTCTGCAAGCCTTGACCCGTTCAGGGCTTTTTCTACTGAAAAGGGGAGCAAGAGTGACGGTAAAAGGTTGAGCCAGCTCCCAAAAAGCCTTTGATCCGCTGGCTGCTCTTGTGTAAAACCTGACAAGTCATCGATCACACTCATCCACTCACGGAAAGCGTCATGAGCAAACAGGTTTACAACTTCTGCGCCGGCCCCGCCATGTTGCCGGTTGAAGTCATGGAGCGCGCCCAGCGCGAATTTTGTAATTTTCAGGGGCTGGGAGCCTCGGTCATGGAGCTTTCCCACCGCGGCAAGCACTACATGGCGGTCGCCGAGAAGGC
The DNA here is from genome assembly GCF_000764665.1 of Aeromonas lacus. Lineage (GTDB taxonomy): Bacteria > Pseudomonadota > Gammaproteobacteria > Enterobacterales > Aeromonadaceae > Aeromonas > Aeromonas lacus. The sequence continues at coordinate 63,939 of NZ_JRGM01000144.1, forward strand.
CGAAGCCGATCTGCGCGAGTTGCTGGCGGTGCCGGACAACTACAAGGTGCTCTTCATGCACGGTGGCGGCCGCGGTCAGTTCTCCGCAGTGCCCATGAACCTACTGGGTGGCGCCAACAAGAAGGCCGATTTTTTGCTGACCGGGGTCTGGTCGCAGGGGGCTGTGGATGAGGCGCAAAAGTACGGCGACATCCAGACCTGGCAAGGGGTTGCCAAAAACGAGCAGGGGATTACACACCTGTTGCCGACACCGGCGTTTCGCTCTGATGCTGCCTATGTACACTACTGCCCGAACGAGACCATTGAAGGGATCGAGATGTTCGATATCCCCGCAACCGGTGATGTACCGCTGGTGGCGGATCTCTCCTCGACCATCCTCTCCCGTCCCATCGATGTGAGCCGCTTTGGTATCATCTATGCCGGTGCCCAGAAAAATATCGGCCCGTCCGGGCTCGCCATCGCCATCGTGCGCGATGATCTGCTGGATCAGGCCAGAGCCGATGTGCCTTCGATTTTCGACTACAAGCTCACCGCCAAGAACGACTCCATGTTCAACACGCCGCCCACCTACGCCTGGTATCTGGCCGGTCTGGTGTTCGAGTGGCTCAAGGAACAGGGTGGCCTTGCTGCGATGGAAGCGCGCAACAAGGAGAAGGCGGACTTCCTTTACGACTATCTCGATCAATCGAGCTTCTACAGCAATCAGGTGGATGTCAGCTGCCGTTCGCGGATGAACATCCCGTTCCAGCTGAAAAATGCCGAGCTGGACAAGCAGTTCCTAGCCGAATCAGAAGCGGCTGGTCTGCTGGCACTGAAAGGGCATCGCATTGTCGGTGGCATGCGTGCCAGCATCTATAACGCCATGCCGCTGGAGGGTGTGAAGGCGCTGGTCAGCTTTATGGATGAGTTTGCCAAGTGTCACGGCTGATCCGGTCTGCAGTTAATCCTGACGCCGGGCTTGCCCGGCGTCTTTTTTTCAACAACGACTGAATCTTAGCGTGCAGCCCCGTTTTTCCCCTGTCGCTGCCCTTGCCGAGCGGGGCGCGTACTGTTAACGTCCGGTCAGGTCATTTATTTGAGATTGCACAGGAAGTCTATGAATTCGTTGCGTTTGGAACCCATTTCTCGTGTGGCCGGTGAGGTCAATCTGCCCGGTTCAAAGAGTGTCTCTAACCGGGCGCTGCTGCTGGCGGCGCTGGCCCGTGGTACTACCCGTTTGACCAACCTGCTCGACAGCGATGACATTCGTCACATGCTGGCGGCACTGACCCAGCTCGGGGTCAAGTACAAGCTCTCTGCCGACAAGACCGAGTGCACCGTGCAAGGCCTTGGCCGCAGCTTTGCCGTCAAAGAGCCGATCAATCTGTTCCTTGGCAATGCCGGCACTGCCATGCGCCCGCTCTGTGCAGCGCTGTGTCTCGGCTCCGGTGAGTACACCCTGGGCGGTGAGCAGCGCATGGAAGAGCGCCCCATCGGCCATCTGGTGGATGCTCTGCGTGAGGCGGGCGCCCATATCCAGTACCTGAAAAAAGATGGTTTTCCGCCGCTGGTGGTGGATGCCAAGGGGCTGTGGGGTGGCGATGTCCATGTCGATGGTTCCGTTTCCAGCCAGTTCCTGACCGCCTTCCTGATGGCTGCTCCCATGGCGGCTGGCGACACCCGCATTCATATCAAGGGGGAGCTGGTCTCCAAGCCCTACATCGATATAACCCTGCACATCATGAAGCAGTTCGGGGTGGTCATCGAGCACGACAACTACAAGCTGTTCTACATCAAGGGCAACCAGACCTATATCAGCCCGGGTGATTTTCTGGTTGAAGGGGATGCTTCCAGCGCCTCCTACTTCCTCGCGGCTGGCGCCATCAAGGGCAAGGTGCGGGTCACCGGTATCGGCAAGCACAGCATTCAGGGCGATATCCATTTCGCCGATGTACTGGAGAAGATGGGCGCGCGCATCACCTGGGGCGATGACTTTATCGAAGCGGAGCAGGCACCGCTGCACGGTATCGATATGGATATGAACCATATTCCCGATGCAGCCATGACCATCGCGGTTGCGGCGCTGTTTGCCGAGGGGCCGACCTCCATTCGCAATATCTACAACTGGCGGGTGAAAGAGACCGATCGTCTGCACGCCATGGCGACCGAGCTGCGCAAGCTGGGCGTCGAGGTGGAGGAGGGGCGCGACTTCATTACCGTGACTCCGCAGACGCAACTCAAGCACGCCGAGATCGATACCTATAACGATCACCGGATCGCCATGTGCTTCTCGCTGGTGGCACTGTCCGATACGCCGGTGACTATCAACGATCCCAAGTGCACCTCGAAGACCTTCCCGGATTACTTCGAAAAACTGGCTAGCGTCAGCCAGCGCGATTAATCCCTCCAACATGCTGAGGCCCGCCTTGCGCGGGCCTTTTCATCTCCGGCATGAACGCAGGTAGCAGCATTTCATTAACTTGCAATACGTGAGTTAAAAAAACTTTCTCCAGTGATGTAATTTTCTATTTACACCGACTCGGCTGCGGGCTATGTTGAGATTTCTTAATCGCAGTTATCTAGCAGGAAGCCTTGTCATGCAGCATCAAACCGACGACGTTCGTATCAGTGAAATCAAAGAGTTACTCCCTCCGGTTGCGGTGCTTGAGAAGTTTCCGGCGACCGAAACCGCCTCATCGACCGTGTTTGATTCCCGTCAGGCCATCCACCGTATCCTGAATGGTGAAGATGACCGTCTGCTGGTAGTTATTGGCCCCTGTTCCATCCACGATCCGGTTGCCGCTATCGAATATGGCAAGCGCCTCAAGGCGTTGCGCGACGAGCTGAAAGGTCAGCTGGAGATCGTGATGCGGGTCTATTTCGAAAAACCGCGAACTACCGTGGGCTGGAAGGGTCTCATCAACGATCCGTACCTCGACAATAGCTGCAAGATCAATGACGGTCTGCGCCTGGGTCGCAAGCTGCTGCTCGATCTCAACGACATGGGGCTGCCAACCGCTTCCGAATTCCTCGACATGATCACGCCGCAATACGTGGCTGATCTGATGAGCTGGGGGGCGATCGGCGCTCGTACCACCGAATCCCAGGTGCACCGTGAGCTTGCCTCCGGTCTCTCCTGCCCGGTGGGCTTCAAGAACGGTACCGACGGCACCATCAAGGTGGCCATCGATGCCATCGGTGCTGCCAGTGCCCCCCATCACTTCCTGTCGGTCACCAAGTATGGCCACTCCGCCATCGTAGCCACCAAAGGGAACCCGGATTGTCACATCATCCTGCGCGGTGGCCGCGAACCGAACTACAGCGCTGCCCATGTCAGTGAGGTGGTGAAGGGACTGGAGAAGGCGGGTCTGCCGCAAAAGGTGATGATCGACTTCAGCCATGCCAACAGCAGCAAGCAGTTCAAGAACCAGATGGTGGTGGCCGAAGATGTGGCCGACCAGTTGCGCGCCGGCAGCAAGGCTGTATTTGGCGTGATGGTGGAGAGCCATCTGGTAGAAGGGCGTCAGGATTTGGTCGAGGGCTGCGAGCTCACCTTCGGCCAGAGCATCACGGATGCCTGCATCGGTTGGGAAGATACCGAAACCCTGCTGCGCAATCTGGCCGATGCGGTCGCCACCCGCAACGCCCGCTGAGGCGGAGATATCAGCGAGCTGATGCAACAGCCCATTGATACAAAGTAAAAGCGCGCCACAGGCGCGCTTTTTGTTGTCGGAGCAGGGTTACCAGCGATAGGTCTTGAGCAGGGCTTCCAGTTTCTGGCACTGCTCGACCAGCTGAACACTGGCGAGGTTGGCTGCATGAGCCTGACCCAGAGTGTCGTTGGAGGTGTTGCGGATCTGGTTCACCGAGTGGTCCACCTCGTTGCAGACCCTGTCCTGTTCTTCGGCTGACTGGGCCATCTGGGCATTGAGATCATTGATCCGGGCGATGCGTTCAATGATGTTCTGCATGGCGGCCAGGGTCGCCTCGGTTTTGCTGATGCTCTCGTCCGCCTTGGTTTTTGCATCCCCGATCACCGTAACGGCACTCTGGGCCTCTTTTTGCAGGGCGGCGATCATCTGGGAGATCTCCTCGCTGGCGGTGCGGCTGCGGTTGGAGAGGGCGCGCACCTCGTCGGCCACCACGGCAAAACCGCGTCCCTGTTCGCCGGCTCGGGCTGCCTCAATGGCGGCGTTGAGGGCCAGCAGGTTGGTCTGATCGGCGATCCCCTTGATCACCTCGAGCACCCCATCAACCGCAAGGCAGCGGCTGTCGAGCTGCTGGATCACCTGATCCACCCTGTCGATCTCGGTCGACATCTCGCCCATATCGGTGATGGAGTGCTGGGCGAGACGGCTGGTATTGGCGGCATCCTGATTGGTGAGCGCGGAGAGCTCGGCACTGTGGCGGGCATGCTCGCGCACTTCGTGGGAGCTGGCAGCAAGCTCGCTCACTGCGGCCGCAACCTGAGTGGTCATCCCCTCCTGCTGACGGGCCGAGTTTTCTGTCTGGGTGGCAACCTGGCGGATCTGGCTCGACTCCTGATAGAGCTGGTGCGTCGCTCCTTCCACCTCCTGCAAGCTGTGGCGGAAGCCCTGCACCATGTCGTTGACGGCGCGGGTCATCTGACCCAGCTCGTCTTGACTGTTGTTGACGAGAGGGAGCGCGAGGTTACGCTCTTTCGCCATCTGGATCATGGTGAGCTGCAACTGGCGCAGCGGCCGTTTGACGTAGCGCTGCAGCACCCACCAGAGCAGGCCGAAGCCCAGACCAAATACGGCAGCCAGACTGCCGCTCAGAATAAAGTTGTTGTGGCGGATATCGTCGAAGGTATGGGTCAGGTCATAGCTGATCCGAACCGCCCCCATGACGGTCCCTTCATCCACCTGATGGCAGCTGGTGCACTGGGTGCCGCGATACTCCTTGTAGGCCTTGAACGGTTTGATCAGGGTGAGCTGGTTGCCTTGCTGTTGCAGGATGATATCCCCCTTCGTAATGGCGCGTTCATCGAGGGCATCCTGGGCTTTCTGGTCGGGATGGCCCGGGCCAAATAGGTTGCTGACGGCGGGGGCACGAATAAGACGGGCTTCGACAATCCCGGCCTCGCTCTTGAGCTTGGTTTGCACTATCTGCCGGTTGGCCATGCCACCGGTCATCATCAATACGTTGAGCTGATCCATGTAGGTGTTGGCGGCGCTCTCTACCTTCTCTTCCGCCATGCGGATGGCGAGATCCCGTTGCAACCAGGCAGAGAGCTCGAAGCAGAGGGCGAAGGTGGAGCTGATGACCAGCGCAAGGGGGAGAAAGATTTTCCAGTTCAGTGAGAGGTTATGCATAGTGGCCGATCCCATGCCCTTATCTGTTTTTATTGGTTCCCGTTTCATCTTGAGCGTAGACAAGGAGAGGCGGGGAGACAGTTTCCTATCGGCACACTTTAGTCACTCTTGAGTAAATAATCTGTTAAGCAGATCGGTAATAGAGGTTGCCAATAGGGCAATTTCAGATTGAGTGACACCAAGAGTTGATCCTGCGCAAAATCTTGCTAGTGAGAATAATTATCATTGTTGTTATTTGCGAGTCATCACCATGATCCATTTAACTCCTTCCATGACCGGCGTGGCTTCGCCGGATCCTCTCAAGTTTGCCTTCAGTGCCAAAACCTCGGCACATGCCAGTCGGGGAGGGAGCCGCCCCTTGTCACTCGATGAGAGCCAATGGCTGCAGTGGTGGCAGCAAGAGAGCGATGCCGAAGAGCGTGCCCTCTATATCCATATTCCGTTTTGTCGCAAGCGCTGCAGTTTCTGCAATTTCTTCGAAAATGGTGCCAATTCGGCGCGGATAAGCCGCTATATCGACGCGTTGTGCGCATCGCTTTCCAAGGCCGTAGAGACGCCATTGGTACAAAGCCACCCCTTCTCGGCCGTCTATGTCGGGGGTGGAACCCCCACCGACATGAGTGCCGATGAGCTGGCGATGCTGGCCAGGATGATCCGGCGCTTTCCCCTGACGGCTGATGCCGAGGTAACGCTGGAAGGGCGCCTCAACGGTTTTGACGATACCAAGTGGCAGGCTGCGCTGGGCGGCGGTTTCAACCGCTTTTCGTTCGGGGTGCAGAGTTTTGATACCGGTGTGCGCCAGCAGGCGGCCCGGATCGATGATAGGGAGACCCTGCTGACCCGTCTTGGCGAGCTGACTCGCGATGATGCGGCAGTGATCGTGGCGGATCTTATTTTCGGTCTACCCGGTCAGGATGATGCCGTGTGGCAGCAGGACATCACGGATGTGATGGCGAGCGGCGTGCACGGGGTTGATCTCTACCAGCTTATCGCCATGCCGGGCACCAATCTGGATCGGGCCGGGCAGAAGGGCAAGCTGGGTTGGGCTGCCGATGGCCAGCAGCGGGCCGCCATGTACGCTTACGGCGGTCAACAACTGGAACAGCATGGTTGGGAGCGGCTCTCCTGCAGTCACTGGCGGCGTAGTCCAGCCGAGCAGAGTCGCTATAACCAGATGGCCAAGCGCGGCGCCGAGATCCTCCCCTTTGGTGCAGGAGCCGGGGGCACTATCCATGGCCATGGCTTGATGTACGGGCGGGATTTGGCTCAGTGGCACGAAGCACATGAGAAGGGAGTTCGGGCGCCCGGCATGGTGATGGGGCGCAATCCGAATGCGCGGATGGATGGTCTGCTGCGTGGCGCCCTCGACAGTGGCGTGCTGGCACTGGCGCGCCTGCCAGCCTCACTGCGCAGTCATCTGATGCCGCTGTTCGATGCTTGGCGGCAAAACGGGCTGGCCGATCTTGCTGGCGATCAACTGGTACTGACGCTGGCGGGGCGCTTCTGGAACGTCAATATGCAGGCCGGGTTGTTCGAATTTTTGCAGCACAATCCGGCCGATGGCAGCGAGCCTGCGTTGCTGCATGGCAAGCACCCGGATGGTAAACATCTGGGGATACGTCACTCACTGGTGTAGGTGTTTTACCCGATCGCCAAAAGCACAAAGGGAGCCGACGAGGCTCCCTTTTTGTTTGACCAACCCGCTGTTTGGCCGACAAGTGTGGCGCTACGGGACGAATTACTCGTCGTCGCTATCCTGATAGCTGTCGCGCTGGGCCCTTGGCAGGCGGCGCATCGGGGTAAATCCGACATCCTCGCCCACCACTTCACGCTTGCGGGACTTGTTTTGAGGAGACTGGGCAGGCTTCTTGGCGGTATCGCCCTTGGCTTTGCCTGCAGCCGGTTTACCCTTGCCGCTCTTGGCATTGGCGGCGCCACGGGCACGCGGCGGGTTTTGCACCGGCTTGCTGCCGGGCAGGGTCTGGCGGCTCGGCTTGCCGCTCGGCTCATACCCTTCGAGGATCTCCACGGAGAGGGATTGACCGATCAGGGCCTCGATCGCCTTGAGCTGACCCAACTCATCATGGCTGACCAGCGAGATGGCCTCGCCGCCGCGCCCGGCACGACCGGTACGGCCGATGCGGTGGATGTAATCCTCCGCCATTTGCGGCAGCTCGAAGTTGATCACGTGGGGCAGCTGATCGATGTCCAGACCACGGGCGGCGATATCGGTTGCCACCAGCACCCGCACCTTGCCCTCGCGAAAATCGGCCAGCGCCCGGTTGCGAGCCCCCTGACTCTTGTCACCGTGAATGGCGACTGTGTCGAGACCATCTTTCTGCATCTGATGCGCGAGGCGATCGGCGATCTGCTTGGTGCGGACAAATACCAGCACCCGCTGCCAGTTGCCACGGCCAATCATGTGGGAGAGCAGCTCGCGGCGGCGCTCCCGATCAACCTGAATGATGCGCTGGGTCACTTGCTCGGCGGCGGTGTTGCTGGGATCCACCTCAATGAGGGTGGGGTCGTTGAGCAGGTCATCCGCCAGCGCCTTGATCTCGCTTGAGAAGGTGGCGGAGAAGAGCAGGCTCTGCCGTTTGGCGGGCAGTGCCTTCATGATGCGGCGAATGTCGACGATGAAGCCCATGTCGAGCATGCGATCCGCTTCATCCAGCACCAGCACTTCCAGCTCGCTCAGGGTCAATGCGCCCTGGGTCAGCAGGTCCAGCAGACGGCCCGGGGTGGCCACCAGAATGTCGATACCGAGCTTGATGGCATCCAGATTGGGCTTGATGCTGACGCCACCGTAGGCGATCAGGGTACGAAACGGCAGGTGGTGGGCATATTTGATGATGCTCTCGCCCACCTGGGCGGCCAGTTCACGGGTCGGTGTCAGTACCAGGGCGCGCACCTGACGGCGACCTCGGCCATGGTTGGCCAGCAGCAGCTGCAGCATGGGCAGGGTGAAACCGGCTGTCTTGCCTGTGCCTGTCTGGGCTCCGCCGAGGACATCCTGACCAGCCAGAATAGCCGGAATGGCTTGCTGCTGGATGGGGGTTGGCTGTTCGTAACCCAACTCCTTGACGGCCCGCAGGATGTGCGGGGAGAGACCCAGTTCGTTGAATGACATGTTCGAGAGAAACTCCTCTGGTGAGCCTTTGGCTCAGCGGATGACCGGCGCGGGCGCCAGCCACGATATGGAAATGATAACGGGGGCGTAATATAGCAAAAGAGCGGCCGGTGCGCAGTAGCTGTCGCACCGGCCGCTCTTTATGTGCCGCAAAAAGCAATCAGAGCAGGTCGCGGATGGGGGCGACCAGACTCTCCGGCTTGGTGGTGGGAGCAAACCGCTCCACCACGTTGCCGTCACGGTCGATCAGGAACTTGGTGAAGTTCCACTTGACGTTTTCCAGCCCCAGCAGCCCCGGTTTCTCCTTCTTGAGCCACTGATAGAGCGGGTGGGCCTGCTCGCCGTTGACATCGCACTTGGCCATGATGGGGAAGGTGACCGGGTAGTCCAAGGAGCAGAAACGGGCGATCTCCTCGGCATCCCCCGGCTCCTGCTGACCGAACTGGTTGCAGGGGAAGCCCAGGATCACCAGTCCCTCGGGCCCCAGCTCGCGATAGAGGGCTTCCAGCCCCTCATATTGGGGGGTAAAGCCGCAGCGGCTGGCCACATTGACCACCAGGATCACCTTGCCGGCCAGTTGGGCGAGCGGGTAGGGGGTGCCATCCAGTTGTTGCAGCGTCAGGTCGGGCAGAGGCATCACATCATCCTTTTGTTGATTGCATATCGTTGATTGCACATAAGTTGCACAGTGTGATTGCTGGGGGAAAGGGGGTTATTTCCATGGTTACTACGGTATCGCTTGGCTCTTTTAACGGCAAGGCGTTACGTTAACGGGCACCGATGCAATGGGGGGCGGCTCACACTTTTCCCCTCCATTACGCACCGGGTGAGGGCAGGATCACAATCGGCTCGAAATATAGGGGCGTAGCCCGCCAAATCGGGTATTGATGGTGGGACTTCTCAAGAGAAGCAAACCGGTTTGTGACTTTAGCGGGAAGCCGCTAAAAAGCGCTCTCTTTTCCACATGTTGCGAGTCAATCTTGGACTATCAAGCCGTCATGGATGCCATCTACACCCGAGGTTGGGTGATAGTGGACGATTTTTTAACTGCCGCCGAGGTGGATGCCCTCAAAGGCTGTCTGCCAGAGGAGTGGCAACCGGCCGGGATCGGCCGTGAAGGGCTCCATCAAGGCAACAGCGAGATCCGCCGCGACCAGATCCACTGGCTGGAGCCTTCCCTCGGGGCGCCGGTCGCCGATTATCTCGCCCGCATGGAGGCGCTACGTCTGGCAGCCAACCGGATGCTGATGCTGGGATTGTTCGACTATGAAGCACATTTTGCCCGTTATCGCTGCGGCGACTTCTACGCGACCCATCGCGATGCCTTTGCCGGTCGCTCCAACCGTCGCCTGACGACGGTGTTCTACCTCAATAACGACTGGAAACCCGAAGCGGGCGGCGTCCTGCGCTTTTATGACAACGACGAGCAGTTCTTGATGGATGTGAGCCCCAAAGGGGGGCGGCTGGTGATCTTCCTCTCCGAAGAGTTTCCTCACGAAGTGCTGCCCGCCAATCAGGAGCGTTACAGCATTGCTGGCTGGTTTCGCGTCAATGGCAGCGGCATGGGGCGGGTCGATCCCCCTCGCTGACCCATGGGGTTGCGCGGTTTTTGACACAGGGCGCCCTTTTTCGCCGCAAGATGTGGCTGGCAGGGCAGCCATCAGCTGACAAGGGTTTGTCTCCCTTGCTACACTGGCGCGCACTTATGTTCGTATCTGGCTTCGTCCGGTTTTGAATGCGGTGGTTTTTGAATGGTCATGACGAAGCCGCTTCTCCCAAGGGATCACATCTAATGAAGAACATGCATGTCTTGCTGCTGTGCGGCGGCGGTGGCTCCGAGCACGAAGTCTCTCTGCGCAGCGCCAATTTCCTCGAAAAACAACTCGCTCTCCTGCCAGGCGTCGAAGTGACCCGCGTCGAGATGTTTGCCGACCGCTGGCTCAGCGCCGATGGTCGCGAGTGCAAACTGGGGCTCGACAAGCTGCTCTCGTTTGACAGCGTGGCCCGTCCGGTAGACTACGTGGTGCCCTGCATCCACGGTTACCCGGGTGAGACTGGCGATCTGCAATCCTTCCTCGAGTTGGCTGGCCTGCCCTATCTGGGCTGTGACGCCGAAGCGAGCAAGATCTGCTTCAACAAGATCACCACCAAGCTGTGGCTCTCCGCCATCGGCATCCCCAACACCCCCTATCTGTTCCTGACCGAACAGGGTGATGCGGCTCTGGCTGAGGCGAAAGCGGCGCTGGCCAAGTGGGGCAAGGTCTTTATCAAGGCCGCCTCCCAGGGCTCTTCCGTTGGCTGCTACTCCGCCAGCAACGAAGCTGATCTGGTGAAGGGCATTGCCGATGCCTTCGGTTACTCCGAGCAGGTACTGATTGAGAAAGCGGTCAAGCCGCGCGAGCTGGAAGTGGCTGTTTACCAGTACGGTGACGAGCTGGTGGCCACCTACCCGGGCGAGATCTGTGTCCCGCAGGACAAGTTCTACACCTATGAAGAGAAGTACAGCAGTGCCAGCCACACCGAGACTGCGTTGCGTGCCGAGGGGCTGACCCAGGCGCAGGCTGACGCCATTCACGAGTACGCCCTCAAGGCGTTCCGTCAGCTGAAACTGACCCACCTCTCCCGCATCGACTTCTTCCTGACCGACGAGGGCGAGATCCTGCTCAACGAAATCAACACCTTCCCGGGCATGACCTCCATCTCCATGTTCCCGAAACTGTTGGAGCATCACGGTCACGACTTTGCCCGCTATCTTGAGCAGATCCTGCGCAAGGCCAGCTAAGCGGATTGTTCTCGCTGACGGGCGTTGATACCGTTCCAGTAAAAATCCCCGCCAATTGGCGGGGATTTTTTATGTCTTTATCAAACGAGAACGACCTGCTTGAAGGAATATATACAGGCGGCGAGGGGATGACCCTTCCCCGCCTGTTGTTATCTGAGCGAGTTACCAGCTGGCATGTCAGCCGTTAGCCGCGAGCCACCCGAAAGCGCACGCTGCGGGAGTGGCAAGGTGGCAGTTCACCAAACGCGCCAGTGGCCAGTTCAAGGGGCAGGGGCTGCTCGTCCATCCGCACCGTTTGCCAGTCGCTCAGGGCGTGTTCGCTGGTCACCTTGCCACCCTCCAGTACCGCCTGTTCGCTCGGGTTGTAGACCCGGATCACCAGCGCCTCTTCATCTTCGGCTTTTTTCAGGGCGCTCAGCACCGGGCCGGACGGATCCATGGTGAGCAGGCTGAAGTGGAGCGGGGTGGTGAAGCTCGCCTTGTTGAGCTTCATGGCATCGAACGGGATCTTGTTGTAGCAGCGCACCGGAGTGAGGTAGCTGCGCGCCGCCTGCATCACGTTGGCGCTGATGTGATCACCGGCAAACGCCAGCAGACTGAAACGGCAGCTGAGCTTGCCGCGTACCTGAGAGTCCGGGGTGGGCAACTTGATGCCGGAAGGGCGACCCGGGCGCAGCAGCAGCTCCTCTTTACCGAGTACGCCGACCCCGCGCAGCAGGGTGAGCGCCAGGGTGTCGCACTGCTCGCCGATCACTTCAAACTCGCGCAGGCCATCGCTCAGCACCGCCAGCCCCTGCTGGCCATCTTGCAGGGCGACGAAGTTCATCAGCTGCCAGACCGGAATGGGAGCCTCTTTCCACCCCTCCGCTTCCCAGTCGGCCATGGCGCTGTCGCGGGTGGGGCGGGTGATGCAGCCAAACTGGTTGTCAGAGACCACGGTGTCGCTCGGGAACGGGGTGGGGATCAGCACCCGTACCCGGTGGTCATCGGCCTGATTGTCGAGCTCCAGCTCGATGTCGATGCGTGGACTCTGATGTGCAAGCGTGATGCGGCAGGTGACATCAAGGTGGCCGCTGCACTGGCGGTTGGCCCGCTCGGCGAGGTTGGCAGGCAAGGCCATGCGCAGTTTGAGAGTGGCGATGCTCTGCCACGCCTGATGGGTGACCTCGCGGGTTACCGCAAACTCGGTGGAGTAGCGCAGCCACTCGTCCCGCGATGGCGAGTAGTCATATTCGTCGCCATCATCGGAGCCCTCTTCCAGCGTGAGTACCTGATCTAAGGTGGTGCCGCGCAGCTTGTCCAGGATCTGCAGGGTGCCGTTGTCATTGAGGGCGATGCGGTAAAAATCGTTCTCCAGAAGCTCGCCGTTGGCCGTCACCGGCTGCTCCAGTCCCGGCTGATTGCCTTCGATATGGAGAGTGCAGTAGCCCATGGCAGGCAGCGTATGGCAGATCTGGATGTCGTACTCCATAAAGGGGTCGTAGTTGCCGTAGTGCACGATCTGCCGGTCTACCAGACCCGGATCAATCTCGCGCTTGGCACGGATGAAATAGGGCACTGGCTGGCCCGCTTCATCGCGCAGGGCAAAGGATTGGGCGCGAATGCGGATGCTGGTGTTGATCACCTCCTGACGGGCAAAAGGCATCAGGTTGAAGAGGCAGAGTTTGTCGGCCACCTGTACCCCGTCTTCGCACAGCGCCACCGGCATGTTGTCGACAATTTTGCGCATGTAGAAGCGGATCAGGTTCTCGGCCATGTCGTCGGCCAGAATGAAGCGGGTCATCACCTCCTGATGTACCTTGTCGCTGCAGCAGCAGCCGATGCTGTCATGGGCGTGGTTCTTCATGATCTCCTTCCACATCTTCTCCAAAAGCCCGTGGTGGTACTCAAAGCCGAGCGCCCAGGCGATGCTCGCCAGCGGTTCGAGGATGTTGACGATCTTGTTCTCGATGGCGGCGTGGGCCAGCTTGATGTCCATCCGGGTGGAGGAGATGGTGCGGTGTACCCGCATGTATTTGCCGTCGTTGAACTCCCCCTTGAGGGTGGCCAGTTGGTCGCGGCACGCCTCGATGCGCTCGAAGACCTGCTCGAAGCGGCTCATGTGGAATTCACGCTGGGGGTAGATCTCGCGCAGCTTGTCGATGATGGCGAAGATATTCTGTTGCAGCGGCATCTGGTCGTGGCCGTTGGGCAGCAGGATATCCTGGGTGATCGAGGCCTTCTCCAGCACCTCGAAGTAGGATTCGAGCCGCTTGCGCAGACCCGCCTCATCTTCCGGCAGGTACTTGCCGATGGCGTAGCCGAGCGGCAGCACCTGGGCGGTCACCTCGCTGCCATCGTTGCTCTGCCAGAGAAACTCGGTCTTGTCGGTGCCGTGACGCTCGGAGCAGCCGCGCCAGAACATGGCCCGATCGATCCCGAAGCCGTTGAAGATGTGGGGCAGCTGGGAGGACATGCCGAACGAGTCGGGCAGGTAACCGATCTTCATCGGCTCGCCAAGGCTAAGGCAGTCGCGCATCCCGTAGAGCAGGTTGCGCAGGATGGACTCGCCGCTTACCTGCATGGTGTCGGTCTGGGTGTACCAGGGGCCGATGATGAGCTTGCCCGCTTCCACCAGCGCCTTCACCCGGGCCTTGTTCTCGGGCTGGATGGCAAAGTAATCCTCCAGTACCGCGGTCTGGCCGTCGAGCACGTAGAACTTGTAGTCAGGGTCGGATTCAAGACGCGCCAGGATCTCCGCCATGTTGTTGACCAGCAGGATGCGGGACTCCTCGGTGGTGAAGTACCACTCCCGATCCCAGTGCATGTGCGGCGTGATGTGAACTCGTGAAACTGTCATGACAATGATCCTTTGCTGACGCACGGCGGCCCTTGCCTGCCGTGCGGAAAAAATAGTCTGTTGAAAAAGCGGTAGTGAAGATGAGCCTTACTCTGCGGCGACCACCTGATAGGTGCCGCGCTGCATGGCGTGACGGCGCCAGCCGATCAGCACCACAGTGGAGATGAGGGTGCCCACCAGTGCCGCACCGAGCCAGACGGCGGCTGCCATCAGGGCGCCGTGGCCGCCATCGTGGAGCAGGAAGAGGGAGAAGATGCCAGCTCCCGGGGTGGAGAGGCCAATCCCCATAGCGCCCACCATGGCGCCGGTAACGACCGAGCCTGTGAGGAAGGAGCCGATCACCGGGATCGGATCTTCGATGGCCATCGGAATGGCGCCCTCGGTGATCCCCGCCAGCCCCAGCAGCCAGGTCGATTTGCCGGTCTCAATCTCGAAGGTCTGGAACAGGCGCGGCGCCAGCAGGGTGGAGGCAGTGACGGTAAAGGCCGAAACCATCTTGACCGCGCCGAAGATGGCGTAAGGGCCGTAGACGCCGTTGGCCATGGCGCCGAGGCAGAAGGCGTATGCCGCTTTGTTGACCGGGCCACCCAAGTCAAACGAGCACATAAAGCCGAGCAGGGCGCCCAGTACCAGCGCATTGGTGCCGGAGAGGCCGTTGAGCCATTCGGTGAGGCTGTTGTTGAGCCAGGCTACCGGTTGGCCGATGACAAACAGCATCAGGCTGCCCGCCACCAGGGTGCCGATCACCGGATAGAGGTAAAAGGTGAGAAAGCCGTTGAAGTTGGGGCCGAGGCGCACATGCTGCTTGACCCAGCGCATCAGGTAACCGGCGATCAGACCGCCGACCACGCCGCCGAGAAAACCGGAGCCAATCATGTTGGCAGCAAGCCCTGCCGCAAAGCCCGGGCCCAGCGCCGGTTTGTCTGCCAGCGAGTAGGCGGTATAGGCCGCCAGCACCGGCACCATCAGGGTGCCCAGCATGCCGCCGCCCAGCTTGCGGTACATCCAGAGCCAGGAGTTCTCGGTATCAAAAAGATGCTGCAGGCCGAAGATCTGCGCCAGCAGTACAGAAACGGCGAGCACGGTACCGCCCGCCACGATCAGCGGCACGGCAAAGGAGATACCGCTCAGCAGCGCCTGCTTGAGCTCGGTCTTGAGGCTCACCTTCTTGCCGCTTGGGGCATCGCTCTGGTTGGTGCTGGGCGTCGGGGCGGTGCGCCCACCCTTGGCCGCTTCCAGCGCGTCATTCAGGATCCGCTCGGCATGGCGGATGGGCTCGGCCACCGGCGTCTCGATACGGGGGATCCCGGCGAAACGCTCCTGCTCCTTGATGGCCACCTCGGCGGCGAAAATACAGGCCACGGCGGCATCGAGCGCCGCTTGCGGCAGGCGATCCTCGATGCCGTTGGCGCCCTGTTTCTCGACCAGTACCCGAATGCCCAGCTTGCGCCCAGCCTTTTCCAGATACTCGGCGGCCATATAGGTGTGGGCTATCCCCGCCGGACAGGCGGTGACACAGACCACAGTGGGTTGATTTGTATCTAAGTTGTCTTCTTTTGCTGGTTGCTTGCCACTTTCCCCTTCACCATCGAGCAGCGCCATCAGCTGCTCGGCACTTTGGGCCGCCAGCACCGCCTCGCGGGTATCGTCATCCACCAGGGCGGTGGTGAGGGTGGTGAGCAACTGCATATGGGTGGAGCCCGCCTGATCGGTCGGGATCGCCAGCATGAAGATCAGGTTGACCGGCTCGGGGCCGTCAATCCCCTCCCAGCCCAGCTCCTCGCTTAAGGTCGCGACGGCAAAGGCCGCTTCACGCACCGCATCGCACTTGCCGTGGGGCACTGCCAGCCCTTCGCCAAGAGCGGTGGGGCCCTGCGCCTCGCGGGCCATGACCGCGGCCAGAAAGGCCGCCTTGTCGTGCAGCTTGCCGGCCTGATCGAGCCGATCAGCCAGGGCATGAATGGCCGCATCCCGATCGGCAAACCGGGTTTGCAACGTGATGAGATGGGGGCCGGTAAGACTGGTCAGATTCATGATGATCCTCTGTCAGGTTGGCTTGCCAGCAAGCCGTCATGGTGAAAGTGACAGCGATGCTAACAAACCGGCCGACTGATTTTTGTGAGTGGTATCATACAATTCGTTATTTGTATTGTTTTTGTATTGTTTTGTCAAGGTGATTTGTTAGGTCAAATGAGGCTGAGCCGTTTTGTCTGCCGGGCAACTGGGGTAGAATGGCGCCTCTTCCATTTATCATGGCGCAGAGCCGACAAGGTGGCCTTTCGTGTCGAAAAAACCCATGTATCGCCAGATAGCTGACACCATCCAGCAGTGGATTGCGCAAGGGGAGCTGGCCCCCGGCGATGCTCTGCCCACCGAAGCCGAGCTGCGCGAGCAGTTCGGGGTGAGCCGGGTGACGGTGCGTCAGGCCCTCAAGCAGCTGACCGAACTCAACGTCATCGAGAGCATTCAGGGCAGCGGCAGCTACGTGCGGCAGGAGAAGGTGAACTACGACATCTATCAGCTCACCAGCCTCTATGAGAAGGTGACCGATCCGGCGGCCGAGACCCACAGCGACATTCTCGCTTTCGAGGTGATCAAGGCGAGTAGCGAGCTTGCCGAGCGGCTCAATCTGCTGGAAGGGGCGTTGGTCTATTACGTCAAGCGGGTGCGCTTTATTCGCCAGATCGCAGTGACGCTGGAGGAGACCTGGATGCCGCTCGCTCTCTTCCCCGATCTCAGCTATGCGGTGATGCAGGGCTCCAAGTACCACTACATCGAGGAGGTGAAGCAGCTGGTGATCGACCGCAGCGAGCAGGAGATCATTCCGGTGCTCCCCTCGGCGCAGGTGGTGGAGGCGCTCGGTATCGACCCTGCCAAGCCCATTATCGAGAAGGTCTCCCGTGGCTTCCTGCAAGATGGCACTGTGTTCGAGTTCAGTCGCAACTTCTTCAAGAGCGATGACTACAAGTTCACTCTGGTCGCGCGCCGCGCCAAGGGGTGAGCGGTCGCAAGCACCCGAGATGAAAAAGGCCACCACCGTGTTTGCGGTGGTGGCCTTTTTGTTTGGTTGATTAACGGGCCAACAGCCGGGCTGGATAGCCCGTTGGCTGGTTGTTTGAGTCAGCCGATCTACTGCGCAGAGTCCTTGACGATCCCCTCGACCCGTACCTGCAGGCTCCCTTGTGCCAGGGTGGTGATGAGCTGATCGCCGTTGTTGACCTGATCGGCGCGGTTGATGACTTCGCCACGCGCAGTGCGGGTGATGGAGTAGCCGCGCCCCAGAGTAGCGAGCGGGCTTACCCCGTCGAGGCGGGCAGTGAGCATGGCGAGGCGGTGGCTGGCCAGATCCTGGCGTTTGGCAATCAGGGCATGAAGCCGCTCCTCGGCCAGCTGATGGCGGCGCTTGCCGGCGGCCAGCAAGCGCTCCGGGCTCTTGCTCTGCAGGCGCAGCTCAAGGTTGGTGAGCCGCCGCTCTCCCTGATGCAGCCGCTGGCGCAGCAGTTGCTGTAAACGGGTGGAGAGCTCATCAAGACGCTGAGACTGCTGTTCCAGCCGCCGCTTCGGATCCTGATGGTCGAGCCGCTTTTGCAGCAGGATGAAATCGTGGCGGGCGGCGGTCTGCTGGCGGCTCATCGCCTGCAGCAGCCGCTGCTTGAGGTGGGCGAGGCGTTGGATGCGGGCCTGATTGTCTGGCGCCACCAGTTCTGCGGCGGCCGACGGGGTAGGTGCGCGCAAGTCGGCGGCAAAGTCGCTGATGGTGACATCCACCTCGTGGCCCACCGCGCTGATAACGGGGATGGCGGAGTGGGCAATGGCGCGCGCCACCACCTCTTCGTTAAAGCACCAGAGATCTTCGAGGGATCCGCCGCCACGGCCGACGATCAGCACATCCACCTCGGCGCGCTGGTTCGCTTTGGCGATCGCCGCGACGATCTGGCTGATGGCGGCGCTCCCTTGTACCTGAGTCGGGTAGATAAAGACCGGCAGATCCGGTGCTCGCCGTTTAAGCACGGTCAGCATATCGTGCAAAGCCGCGCCGGTGGCGGAGGTGATGAGGCCCACCGCGCGCGGTTCGCGGGGCAGCGGCCGCTTGCGGCTCTCGTCAAACAGCCCCTCGGCGCCGAGGCGGCGTTTGAGCTCTTCAAAACGCAGCGCCAACACGCCGTCACCAGCGGGCTGCATCGATTCGATGATCAGCTGGTAGTCGCCGCGCGGCTCATAGAGGGAGACCCGCGCCTGCACCAGTACCTGCATGCCATCCTGCGGGCGGAAGGCCACCCGCCGGTTGTTGCCCTTGAACATGGCGCAGCGCACTTGAGCCGACATGTCCTTAAGCGAGAAGTACCAGTGGCCGGAGCTTGGCATCGCCAGATTGGAGAGCTCGCCGGTCAGCCACACTAGCCCCAGATCCTGCTCCAGGATCATGCGCACGGCGCTGTTGAGGCGGGTGACGGTAAAGACCTGCTGCTCGCGGCCGTTCGCCGCACTGGGTGGGGTAAATCGGTTCAATGGCGTACCTGTGGTCTGCTCCGGCAGCGCCGGGATAAAACGATGGCCGCTATCTTAACCCGAAACTGGGGAGGGCGCTAAACAGGAGGTGCCTGCAGATCCCGGCACGCTCGCACAAAGGAATGAGTGGCCGGTCAGGGCCAGCAGCAGAAAAGCAAGATTGGAAACGCAGCCATTTATCCGGACAGGCAGTATGTCTCCCGACAAAAGCCCTCGCTATTGCCCGCATCGGGCCATTTTGCGGCTTGCCTCGTTGCCGTTGATATCTCTCGTGCCGTTTATATTCAGGGTTCCACGACCTTGACCACCTTTTACCCACCCCCTGTTTGGAGTAGCTCATGAATTCCTCGATCCCGTTAAGTTTGACGACCCGCTTGCTGCACTGGTCGGTCGCCTTGCTGATGATTGGCTTGACCCTGCTGGGTTATCTGATGGTGAAATTTGAAATATGGGATCTCTACGCCCTGCATAAATCCCTGGGAGTCATTGCACTGGTCTTGATCCTGCCACGGGCCATTATCCGCCTTGGCAAAGGGTGGCCGACGCCAGTTCGCCAATATCCCGCTTACGAGGCATTGGCTGCCAAGGCGATCCATTGGGGATTGCTTGTTTCAACCCTGCTTATTCCGGTTTCAGGTCTCTGCTATTCCGGCGCAGCCGGGCGTGGCGTTGCCCTGTTTGGCTGGTTTATTATCCCGATGAATCCAGATATCAATGATCCTGCCAATGTTATTCCATACAGTGAATCCATTCGGGATATTGCCCATGCCGTCCATGTTTACTTGCCCTATATCATGCTGGCCCTGTTGCTGGTGCATATTGTCGGGGCGTTAAAACATCACCTGCTGGATAAAGATCTTACCTTGCTGCGAATGCTTGGCCGGAAATAGCCGGTTCGATGGGGGTTGGGTCGCGGAAAATATCAGGTGGTCGGGTGTGCAGCAGCAAAGAGGAGGGCAAGGGTTGTTGTTACTGGCTTGGTATTGTTGAGATGGGGGGATGGTAAAGACCCGCGACTCACAGCCCGTCGCCGTACTGGATGGGGTATATAGGTTCAATGGCATATCTGTTGTCTGTTCTGGCTGCGCCGGGATAAGGCGATGGCTGCTGTCTTAACCTCCGGAGCGCGGCAGGAGCCGCTATCTGGCCCCTGCTTCTGATGACCCTCCTCTGTCCCCTTACTTGCCGTCAGGCTGACTGACAAAGGCAATCTTGTGCAATCCATGCTGGGACGCTTGCGCCATCACCCTGGCTATGATGCCGTACTCGACCCGCTTGTCGATGCGCAGCTGGAGCTCGGGCAACTCGCCCGAGGCTTTACTGGCGCTCTCCATCTGGGCAAGCAGGGCGGCCTCATCGACCTCCTTGTCGTTCCAGTAGATCTTGCCGGTGCCATCGATGGCGAGGGTGATGTCCTTCTTCTCCGGTTGATTGAGCTGGCTGCTGGCCTCCGGCAACTCGAGCTTGACCGCATTGGTGAGCAGGGGCGCGGTGATCATAAAGACGATAAGTAGCACCAGCATCACGTCGATCATCGGGATCATGTTGATTTCGCTGAGAGGCTGCTCATCCTCATCCCCGGGCAGGGAGCCGAATGCCATTATTGGCCTCCCGTTTTGGCTGAGCGCTGGGCAAGGCGGGTGACATTGCTGGCTGCGGGTTCAAAACCGGTCAGCAGCAGAGCAAACAGGTCGTGGGCAAAGGCATCCAGCTCAGCCATTTTCAGGCGGTTGCGTCGCACGAAGAAGTTGTAGATCAGTACGGCGGGCAGGGCGACGGCCAGACCAAAACCGGTCATGATCAGCGCCTCGCCAACCGGGCCGGCTACCTTGTCGAGGCTGCTTTGACCGGCAGCACCGATGGCAAGCAGGGCGTGATAGATGCCCCAGACGGTGCCAAACAGCCCGATAAAGGGGGCGGCTGATCCCACCGAGGCGAGAAAGGCGAGCCCCTGCTCCAGCCGTATCTTCTCCTGAGCGAGCCCCTGACGCAGGGCGCGCAGCAGATACTCGTCAGGGGATCCCAGACCCAGTGAGCGGGGACGGGCACCGGCTCGTTCCAGTTGGCCGATGGCTATCAGCGCCACATTGGTCAAGCGGCTATAGGCGTCTTGCGGGATCTCTTTGGCCAGTCGCTGCTCCATCTGTTGCACGTTCTCGTGCTGCCAGAACTGCTCGACAAACTGCTTGCCAAGGCGTCGCTCGCGCCAGGCAAACCAGAGCTTGAGCAGAGCAAAGTAACAGGTGCCGAGCGACATCAGTACCAGCAGCACAAATGGCAACAGGCCAACTCCGCTGTTTTGCGTGAGCAGATGGGCAAGCCCCATCCCGTTGTTGGCAATCTCCGGATCCATGGTTAACCCCTTATCTGAAAAATGATGGTGACTCTTGCCCAGGCCGCGACGGCCACGTTGTTCTGTTTGCCGGGAATAAAGCGCCAGCGGCTGACGGTGCGGCGCGCCTCCCTGTCGAGCCGGTAATACCCGCTGCTCTGGTCAACCTCCACCGAGCTTGCCGTGCCATCGGCGTTGACCCGTACCTTGAGGATGACCCGACCCTCTTCCCCCCGACTGCGCGACTCGTAGGGGTAGGGGGGCTCGGGATTGTGCAGGGAGGGATCTCGCGCAATGGGGGCGCTGCTACCCGTGGCGGCACGTTGGCTGCTGCCGCCTGTCGGAGCTGTGGAGTGGCTGCTGCCTGTATTCGAACTGTTGTCGGTGACCGGGCTCACAGGCATCGCGGAAGGCGTTTGCGATTGATGGCTGACCGCTGATCCGGCCGGTTTGGCGGCTGCATGGGCAACCGGTTTGACGATGGGTTTGCTGACTCTCTTTTTGACCACCTTTTTGGGGGACGCTGGCCGAACCTGCTTTACAGCCGGCTTCACGGTTGGCGCTGCCTTTCTGGCCGGTTGTTTGGCCGTCGTACTTTCACCTGCCCAGCGAGCGGAGAGGGTGATTGGCAGGGGCTGGGCAACAGGTGCGGGAGCGCGATCATAGGCAAACCAGAAGATGGCAGAGTGCAGCACGATGGCCATGGCCAGGCAGATAAGCTTGGCAGGCCCTATAGCACTATCCGTTGGCAGCGATATTTGCTCCGATCCTAGATAGCTGGACGCCATGACCTGATTCCCTTCCTGAACGTCATATTGATACTCAAATGGCAAGTTATGAGACGCCTGACCCGGCGTAAAGGCCGCTAGCTTGCCTCACTCGATAGCTATCAAACAATAATTATTATCAATCGCGTTTTAATCGGTTTGGCTTGGTGAGAGGCAGACCGATTGAGGCTCAATACGGCGCTTCGTCGGTGTTAAAAGCCCTCTTGTCAGCCTGATGCCTGTTACAAGAGGGCTTTTGATTCTGTTCCTGACAATGCCGGTGGGGCGGGTCAAAGCTCCAGCAATACCCCCAGCTCCACCACCCGGTTGGCCGGAATATGGAAGAAATCGGTCGCCTTGAGGGAGTTGCGATTCATCCATACAAACAGTCCCTCGCGCCAGCGGGCCATACCCGGAATATCGGTGCTGACCAGATTCTCGTGCGAAAGGAAGAAGGAGGTCTGGTTCATGGCGACTTTGAGATCGTGCTGGGCACAGGCTTGAAAGATCTCCTCCATGTCGGGGGTCTCTTTGTAGCCAAAATGGGCGACCACTTGCCAGAAACCATCTCCGAGTTGCTTGAGTTGAACCCGTTCGCTAAAGGCGAGCCAGGGTTCATCCTTGATGCGAACGGTGAGGAAAATGATCCGTTCATGCAGGATCTTGTTGTGTTTGAGGTTATGCAGCATGGCGTGGGGCACCACCTGCTCGGAGCGTGACAAGAACACGGCTGTGCCCGGCACCCGCAGCGGCGGGTGCTCAAGCATGTTGTCGACAAAGCGGGTCAGGGCAAACGACTTGTTCTCCAGCTTGTCGAGCACCAGCTCGCGTCCCCGCTTCCAGGTGGTCATCACCAGAATGGCGAGCAGGGCAAACAGAATGGGGAGCCAGCCGCCCGCCAGCAACTTGGTGCTGTTGGCGGCAAAGAAGGTGGCGTCTACCAGCAGCAGCGGGGCGCACACCAGTGCAATCAGCCAGCGTGGCCACTTCCAGCGCGTGGCGGCCACCACCATCAGCAGCAGGGTGGTGAGCACCATGGTACCGGTGACGGCGATACCGTAGGCGGCGGCCAGATTGCTGGAGGTCTGGAACCAGAGGATCACGATGACAATCCCCGCCAGCAGCAACCAGTTCACCAGCGGCAGGTAGATCTGGCCAATCTCCCGTTCGGAGGTATGGCGGATCTCCTGACGGGGCAGATAGCCAAGCAGGATCGCCTGACGCACTACCGAGTAGGTGCCGGAGATAACCGCTTGCGAGGCGATCACGGTCGCCATGGTGGCCAGCACCAGCAGTGGCAGGGTGAGCCAGGAGGGAGCGAGCAGGTAGAATGGGTTCTCGACGGCGGCGGGATTGCGCAGCAGCAGCGCGCCCTGACCGAAGTAGTTGAGCAGCAGGGCCGGCATCACCAGCGAGCCCCACGCCAGCCGGATGGCACCGCGGCCAAAGTGGCCCATGTCGGCATAGAGCGCTTCCGTGCCCGTCACGCAGAGCACCACAGCGCCCAGGGTAATGAAGGCAACACCGGGTCGCTCGACAATAAAATCAAAGGCGTAGAGCGGATTGATGGCCTGCAGAATGACCGGGTTCTGGATAATTTCGAGCGCCCCCAGCAGGGCCAGCACGCCAAACCAGAGCAGCATGATGGGGCCGAACAGCTTACCTATCCCCGCTGTGCCGTAATGCTGGGCACCAAAGAGGATCACCAGCACGATCAGCGTCACGGGGAGCACGAAGGGGGCGAGATCCGGGGCGATCACCCCAAGCCCCTCCACGGCAGAGAGCACCGAAATGGCGGGAGTGATCACTGCATCCCCGGCAAAGAGGCCCACCCCGACAAGGCCAAGCCGCATGGCGATGGCTCGGGCGCGGGGTGAGAGGCGGCGCGATGCCAACGAGGCGAGCGTCAGCACGCCCCCTTCGCCCTTGTCGTCGGCACTCAGCACCAGCAGCACATATTTGAACGAGACCACCACCATGATGGTCCAGAAAAAGAGGGAGATGAGGGAGAGAACCTCCTGCGGGCCCGGCTGCAAGCCGATGTGACCGGCAAAGCACTCCTTGAGGGCATAGAGCGGGCTGGTGCCCAGATCGCCGTAGACGACCCCGAGCGCCGCCAGCGTGATCGCCGCCCGCCCTTGGTGAAGCTGTCGACTCATTATGAAATTCCATTTCAATTCAGCGTGTTAGTCATGATACGCAAGAGTCGGATGCAAAGGAACAGGATTATCGGGAAAGCACTTGCCGGCACGAGAACGGGCAATTTTTGCACCAGTGAAACCATCAAGACGAACTGTGTTTCGTTGGTGCAACAGTGCCGTTTTATGCCTCCGAAGTGTGGCAATAGTGTGGCAGTAACGGGGACGTGACTGCCTCTCCGAATCGGTGATTTTTGCTCTGGATTGCGGCTGCTTTTATCGGAAAAAGTGGTGTAAAAATAAGCAGGTTGGCTGCGCTGTTCGGGAGGTTTTGATAGGGGGAAGGGGCTCCATTCTGACCGCTTGGGGAGGAGCGTTTGGCAAACAGGCTAGTTGCATAAAACATCACCTGGCCAACTCTTTTGCCCCGAAATGGCGGTTTTCGTACTGATAATCTTGGTTTTTTGGCGTTTTGGCCTCCTAAATGAGGGCTACGCCATAAAAAATTCAAAAAACTTCTTTACCAGTGACCAATCCGTGAGTAAACTTCGTCGGCAATATTTTACACCCCCACTTCCTCAACGGTGAGATATTGCCATGCTCAGGATTGCCAAAGAAGCGTTAACCTTCGACGATGTACTGTTGGTTCCCGCCCACTCCGAAGTTCTTCCCAATACTGCCGATCTGCGTACCAAGCTGACCTCCGCCATCAGCTTGAACATCCCGATGATCTCCGCTGCCATGGACACAGTGACCGAAGCCCGTCTGGCTATCGCACTGGCCCAGGAAGGCGGTATCGGCTTTATCCACAAGAACATGTCCATCGAGCAGCAGGCTGCCGAAGTGCGCAAGGTCAAGAAGTACGAAAGCGGCGTGGTCACTGACCCCGTCACCGTGCGCCCTGACATGACCATCGCCCAAATCAAGGAGTTGAGCCACAAGAACGGCTTCGCCGGTTACCCTGTGGTGACTGACGGCAATCAGCTGGTCGGTATCATCACCGGCCGTGACGTGCGCTTCGTGATTGACCTCTCCCAGACCGTTGAACAGATCATGACCCAGAAAGATCGTCTGGTCACCGTGCGTGAAGGGGCCCCTCGTGAAGAGGTGGTAGCCCTGATGCAAAAGCACCGTATCGAAAAAGTGCTGGTGGTGAACGCCGACTTCAAACTCAAGGGCATGATCACCGTTAAAGATTTCCAGAAAGCCGAGCGCAAGCCCCACGCCTGTAAAGATGACAAAGGTCGTCTGCGGGTCGGTGCTGCGGTCGGTGCCGGTGCCGGTAACGAAGAGCGCGTCGCTGCGCTGGTGGAAGCCGGCGTTGACGTGCTGCTGATCGACTCCTCCCACGGCCACTCCCAGGGCGTGCTGGATCGCATCAAAGCCACTCGCGACGCCTATCCGGATCTGCAGATCATCGGTGGCAACGTCGCGACTGCCGCTGGCGCCAAGGCGCTGGTTGCTGCCGGCGTCAACGCCGTCAAGGTCGGTATCGGCCCGGGCTCCATCTGTACTACCCGTATCGTAACCGGCGTGGGCGTGCCCCAGATCACCGCCATCTCCGACGCCGTTGACGCGCTGGAAGGTACCGGCGTACCGGTTATCGCCGACGGCGGCATCCGCTTCTCCGGCGACATCGCCAAGGCCATCGCCGCGGGCGCCAGCTGCGTCATGGTCGGCTCCATGTTCGCCGGTACTGAAGAAGCACCGGGCGAGATCGAGCTCTATCAGGGTCGTTCCTTCAAGTCCTACCGTGGCATGGGCTCTCTGGGCGCCATGTCCAAAGGCTCCAGCGACCGCTACTTCCAGACCGACAACGCCGCTGACAAGCTGGTGCCGGAAGGCATCGAAGGTCGCGTGCCGTACAAGGGCCGCCTCAAAGAGATCATCCACCAGCAGATGGGCGGCCTGCGCTCCTCCATGGGCCTGACCGGCAGCGCCACCATCGACGACATGCGCACCAAGGCTGAATTCGTGCGCATCTCCGGCGCCGGGATGAAAGAGTCCCACGTCCACGATGTGACCATTACCAAAGAAGCCCCCAACTATCGGATGGGCTGATAAAACGGGGCCCTGCGCCCCGTTTTTCCACCCTTTTTTTATCCCGTGCCCTTTGTGACAACATCAGCCTGATGCAGGAATAAAATGACTAAAGACATTCACCAGCACCGTATCCTTATCCTCGACTTCGGTTCCCAGTACACCCAGCTGATCGCCCGCCGCGTGCGCGAAATCGGCGTTTACTGCGAACTGTGGGCCTGGGACGTAACCGAAGAGCAGATCCGCGAATTCAATCCGAGCGGCATCATCCTCTCCGGCGGCCCCGAGTCCGTCACCGAAGCGGGCAGCCCGCGCGCCCCCGAGTATGTGTTCAACGCCGGTGTCCCTGTGTTCGGTATCTGCTACGGCATGCAGACCATGGCCGAGCAACTGGGTGGCAAGGTGCAATCCTCCACCGAGCGTGAATTCGGTTACGCCAAGGTGGAAGTGCTGGGTGAAGCTGGCAAGAGCAGCGCTCTGCTGCGCAACATCGAAGATGCCATCGCCGACAACGGCAATGCCCTGCTGGATGTCTGGATGAGCCACGGTGACAAAGTCACCACCATTCCGGCCGACTTCACCACTATCGCCCAGACCCCGACCTGCCCGCACGCAGCCATGGCCAACGAAGCCAAGCGTTTCTACGGCGTGCAGTTCCACCCGGAAGTGACCCATACCCGTCAGGGTGCCCGCATGCTGGAGCACTTCGTCAAAGACATCTGTGGCTGCGAGTGCCTCTGGACGCCGGCCACCATCATCGACGACGCCGTTGCCCGCATCCGCGAGCAGGTGGGTGACGATGAAGTGATCCTCGGCCTCTCCGGCGGTGTCGACTCCTCCGTGGTTGCCATGCTGGTGCACCGCGCCATCGGCGATCGCCTGACCTGCGTCTTCGTTGACAACGGTCTGCTGCGTCTGAACGAAGGCGAGCAGGTGATGGAGATGTTTGGCGATCACTTTGGTCTCAACATCATCAAGGTTGAAGCTGAAGATCGTTTCCTCTCCGCCCTGGCCGGTGTTGACGAGCCGGAAGCCAAGCGCAAGATCATCGGCCGCGTCTTCGTCGAAGTGTTTGATGATGAAGCGAAAAAGCTGAAAAACGCCAAGTGGCTGGCGCAAGGCACCATCTATCCGGACGTTATCGAATCTGCTGCCAGCAAGACCGGTAAAGCCCACGTCATCAAGTCTCACCACAACGTCGGCGGTCTGCCGGAAGAGATGAAGATGGGTCTGGTCGAGCCGCTGCGCGAGCTGTTCAAAGACGAAGTGCGCCGCGTCGGCCTCGAGCTGGGTCTGCCTTACGACATGCTCTACCGTCACCCGTTCCCGGGCCCGGGTCTGGGTGTGCGCGTCCTTGGCGAAGTGAAGAAAGAGTACTGCGATATTTTGCGCCGCGCCGATGCGGTCTTTATCGAAGAGCTGCGCAAAGCCGACCTCTACAACCAGGTCAGCCAGGCGTTCGCCGTCTTCCTGCCGGTGCGCTCCGTTGGCGTCATGGGCGATGGCCGCAAATATGACTGGGTTATTGCCCTGCGCGCCGTCGAAACCATCGACTTTATGACTGCCCACTGGGCTCACCTGCCGTACGACTTCCTCGGTCACGTATCGAACCGCATCATCAACGAGATCAACGGTATCTCCCGCGTGGTGTACGACGTCTCCGGCAAGCCGCCCGCAACCATCGAATGGGAATAAGCGGCACACGCCCTTCTACCCTTCGAGCATAAAAATGCAAAAAAGACGCCCTTGCGGCGTCTTTTCTTTTTCCAATCGTTTGCGCCGCAATTTTCTGCCCGCTAGCAGCTTTGCCCGGGCGCGCCCCTGTCACATCTAACAGGAGGTGATTTTTGGCATCGGCACTAGGCTCTTTCATGCCCATCGCGACCGGCCCTGATGATACAGCGCCAGCAAGCCTTATCAGACAAGGCGGGCGGCAACAGGGGCGCGATGCGGCAAAGGGGAGTCAGCGTGCCAACCGGCAGCGGCTCCCGGTGGAGACCGGAAACCACTTGAATCAACGGGGCGCAGCCCGATCGGCCAAACGAGTCGGGATCATAGAGCACGGAGAGTTTGATATGTCAGAACAAGCAGTGTTGGTAGGTGGATGGACCGCATATCACAAGCTGACCGCCGAAGATCAGGCAGTATTCAACCAGGCGATGAAAGGATTTGTCGGGGTACAGTACACCCCCTTTGAAGTCTCCACCCAGGTGGTGGCTGGCACCAACTACCGCTTCAAGTGCAAGAGCACTGTGCCGCTCGCCCAGCCGATCCATGGCGAAGCCGTGGTGCAGATCTTCCAGTCTCTGGATGGCTCGGCCCATATCACCTCCATCACCCCGATCTGATCGGGTTGCGGGCAAGGCGGGGAGGGGGAGATCTCCTAACCGGTTTGGCCCACATCTCAGTGATACGAAAGACGCCTGATGGCGTCTTTCTTTTATCCAGTTCTCTCGCTTGGAAAAGTTTGCCGCGGATATATTTTTTAAGTGCAAGTTATATCCGCTTCTTCGCGCGTAGCTAATGAGTAGCTGAAACAAGAGAAGGTTTAACCTTGAGTTACATTGGAACTTAGGAAATATCAGTAGATAATCATGCCATTTTCCTAGTGGTTTGTTATATGATGGTGTTGGATTCAATTAAGGTTTGAAGATAATGGAAAAAATCGCGCAACAGTATGATATTTCTGATTTGGCTGAGTTTATGCGTAATGCCAAAAAAAATGACAAGCCATTCGTATTCTTTACTGGTGCGGGATGTTCTTTTACTGCAGGGATCCCTCTGGCCAAAAAGCTAATAGAAGAAATGCATGAACGATTTAAGCCAGAGCTGAAGTTGTTAGTTGGTGAGGAACGAGAAAAATACGGAAAGTGTATGGCGCAAATTGGTCGTGATGATCGTAGACGCTTTCTGAAAAGCTATATCGATGGAGCTAAAATTAATTGGGCTCATATCGCC
>NZ_JRGM01000145.1 GCF_000764665.1 Aeromonas lacus
AGCCGCGCCGCGATGACAAGGGCTTTTTGCAAAAATGCGTTCGTTTGCTGAAAAAGCGAACTGAACACCCCAAAACAACCCCTTGGCGCCTCTTTTACGCCGCTTTTTTGCTCAACTCTTCGCTTTGTGCCCGGATATAGTTGACCCAGCTGGTTGCCTTCTGTTGCCAGTTATCCTGCTGCTGCAGCTCACGGGCCAGTTCCAGCGCCTGGGCATACTGCTCCTTATTAAGGTGTGCCTGCACCAGCAATGCTTTGGCACGATTGCCTTGCTCGCCTTTTACCGACTTGATAGCGGCGAGCTGGGTCATGGCGGCATCTGTCTTGCCCTGTTGCAGCAGCAGTTCGGCGGCGCGCATGGCGGCTTTGGGCTGGCCATGCTGGTTGGCCAGCAGTTGCCAGCTATCGACAGCTTGTGACCACTCCCGGGCACCTTCCCACAATTGGGCCAGCAGTTGGCGGTTTTCAGCACTTTGCTTCATCTGTCCCTTGGCCATGGCCGCTTCCAGCAGACGGGCACCGCGATAAGGCAGCCCTTGCCAGGCATAGAGGCGGATCAGCTGATTACGGGCTGACGCGTCATCCATCAGTTTTCTGTCGATGGCAGTTTGTAGCAATGCCAGCGCCTGATCGCCACGTTTGGCGGAGAGGTTGAGCGACACCCCCTGTTGCCACCATTTGCTCTCTGTCGGCTCGTGACGGATCAGCTCGGCCGCCTGATCGGCCGCCACGCCATAACGTTGCTGAGCGGTGAGGGCGGAGAGACGAATGATAGCGGCCTGCTTATGCCAACCCTTCTTCAACAACTGTTCGCTCTGGCTGGCAGCGTCACCGTACTGCTTGTTGTGGTAATAGAGGCCGGCCAGACGCAGGCGCAGTGCATCGTCTTGCTTGAGTGCCAACGCCGCCTTGTAGCTGGCGATGGCACCAGACCAGTTGGATTGCTGGGCCTGAATATCGCCGCGCAGTCGCAACAGCTGGAGCTGTTGCTGCTCGGGCCACTCTTTATAGGCAAGGGCCTGTTCGACGTAACGACTCGCCTGGGCGGTCTGTTGCAGATTGGCCGCCAGCGAGGCTTGCAACTGTGCCAGCCAGGCACGCTCGGCATCGCTATTTGGCTTGAGGCCGGATGCCTTGCTCTGGGCTTGTTGCCACTGGCCGGACTGATAGAGCTTCATCACGGGTTCAAGCTGACGGGAGAAGTGAGGGCTGACCTCCATCGCCAGACAGGCTTGGCCGACCAGGGCCAGCAGACAGATCCAGATCCGCAACATAGTTATGACTCCAGTTTGAATTTGAGCGTGATGACTTGCACCAGCTTGTCGGTGGCACCCGGTCTCGGCTGATAGCGCCACTTATTGATCGCCTGAATGGCCGCCCGCTCGAACTGACGCTTGGGCTTGGCCTCGACCACTTCCACATCCTGCACGCCACCTTCGGCATTCACGCTAAAGCGCAGGGTGACGAATCCTTCGATCCCTGACTGCTGGGCACGATAGGGGTAAACCGGCTCAATCCGTTGCAACGGCATCAACATGTCACCGGCGCTGATACCCGCACCCTGCTGCTGGCCGTGATAGTTGCCACTCAATACCGGTGCAGTACTGGTCGCCACGCCGGGGGCATACACCTGCACAGCGCTGAGACTGGAAACCAGATCCAGACTCGGCTCAACGGCCGCCAAGGGGGCCGCTGCGGGCATCGGCAGCGGTGTGGAGGCCAATGCAGCGGGAGGCTCTGGCAGAGGTTCGGGTTCCTGCGGCACCGGACGCTCGCGCACCTGCACCTCGGTCACTTCGTTCTGCATATTGATGACGATGGGCTTCTGCTCGCTCGCCACCTTCTCACCTCGAGGCGGTTCAACCAGCGTGGCCATGAACAGCAGGATGCCCAGACTGAGGGCGATCCCCAGCCCCAGGCTCATCAGCTTGTATTTCATTTCGGCGCCACCGCCACAGCGATATTGGCGATACCCGCCGCCTTGGCCTCATCCATCACCCGCACGACCTTGCCGTGGGGCACACGCTCGTCGGCCTGGATCACCAGACTGGCATCGGGTTGCTCCGCCAGCAGGCGGGCGATGGTGGCCTGTACCCGCTCCACATCGATCTGCTTGCGGTCGAGGAAGATCTGACCCTGAGCCCCGATCGCCAGCATGATGCTGGAGGATTTCTGCGCCTTGGCCTGGCTGGCCTGGGGGCGGTGCACCTCGAGCCCGGCTTCGCGCACGAAGGAGGTGGTGACAATAAAGAAGATCAGCATGATGAACACGATATCCAGCATGGGGGTCATGTCGATCTGCACTTCGTCACGCTGGCGTTTGGATTGCCGTCTCATTGCATTACCTTCTCTTCTCGCAGGCCGTCCCGGGTCTTGGCCAGCGCACGCTTGGCCTGACTCTCGAGCCGACTGAGTAACAACACGCCGGAGAGCGCCACCACCATGCCTGCCATGGTGGGGATGGTGGCGCGGGAGATCCCGCCCGCCATGCTCTCCGGGTTAAAGCGGTTGGCCGCAGCCAACGCATCGAATACGCCGATCATGCCGGTCACAGTGCCCAGCAACCCCAGCATGGGGCAGAGCACCACCAGGGTGCGGATGAAGATCAGATGACGGTTCAGTTCCAGCTCGGCCTGCGCCAGCCAGCGGCTGCGGATTGCCCGGGCGTGCCAGCTGTGGCGCTCGCTGCGAGCCTGCCAGCGGCCGAGCAGCTGTTGCTGCAACGGGCCGAACCCAAGATTGAGGTAGAGCAGCCGCTCGATCATCAAAATCCACATCAGCACCAGCAGGGCCAGAATGACCCAGAGCACCGGACCGCCACGGCCCATGAAGCTCTGCAGCTGTTGCCAGATGTCGAGCATCATGCTGCTCGCTCCATCCCGTTGTTATTGCTCTCGGCGCGCTCAGCCAGAATGCCGGCCACCTGCTGCTCCAGCACATTGGAGAGTTCGGTGAAGCGCGATTGCAGCAGGCTGTGGGCCAGGATCAGCGGAATGGCCGCCACCAGACCCTGTACCGTGGTGACCAGCGCCATGGAGATGCCGCCCGCCATGATCTTGGGATCGCCGGTGCCAAACTGGGTGATGGCCTGGAAGGTGCCGATCATTCCGGTCACGGTACCGAGCAGACCCAGCATTGGGGCGATGGCCGCGATCACCTTGACCATACCGATGCCACGCTCCATGCGAGGGGTCTCCTGCAGGATCGCTTCATCAAGACGCAGTTCGAGGGTCTCCATGCTCAGCTCGGGGTGTTTGTCCGCCACCGTCAGTACCCGGCCGAGGGCGTTGTCGGCGTGATATTCGCCGCTCTTGAGCTGGCGACGAACCCGACCCAGTTCGCGGGAGAGGCTCCACAGCCGTACCGCCGCAATTCCCAAACCAATGGCAGCCAGCAGCACGATAATGGCGCCAACCTGACCACCTTGCTGTACCTGCTGCCAGAAGGTGGGCGCCTGTGCCAGCATCGCCAGCAGAGTGCCATGAGAAGGATCCAGCGGCAGCGCTTCCCCTTCCTGACCCTGATAAGCCGCAACGGCAGAGAGTACGCTACCGGGCAGACCCAGTACCGGGCTCGAGCCTTCGGCGGTCGGTTGCAAGAAGCCTTCGCTCCCCAGCAGGGCAAAGCTGCCAACCCGGGTCAGCGGCTGCTCGCTGGCAGCCCCCTGAGCATCGAGCACCTTGCCATCGAACTGGGCAATCCGGCCAGATTCGCGGATCTCCTGCAGCAGAGTGGCGGGCAGCAGGGCGAGGGCGGCGCGATCCGGCACCTGTTTATCCTGTGCCATGGCTTTCAGCGGGGCGAGACGCTCAGGGTGCTGGCCCTCGACTGCAGATTCGCTCAGCAGCTTGACCGCATCGCTGGCGCCCTGACGGGTGACCGCGAAGATCTCGTTCATGTCGCCGGAGGCTTGCTCCCACCGGGCGTTAAGCTCGACCAGCTGCTTCTCGTTGCTGGCAAACTTGCCAGCCAGCTCTTTGCTCAGGCGCTGGGCCTCAGCCAGTCTGGCGCGGGCAGTGCCGAGCTCCTTGGCAACGGTCGCCAGATCTTGCTGAGCCTGCTGCTCACGAGCCTGTTCCTGCTGCTGCCACTCATCGGCGACAGCGGCGTTGGCACCGCAGGAGAGGGCAATAAAGAGGGGGAACCACTTCATGGTGACTCTCATGATTGGGCCTCCTGACTACGGCTGACAGAGAGGGGGAGATTGAGCAACTGGGGAACTTTCTTGTCGGCGGCCACATCCAGCGCCTCGGCAATGGGGGAGAGCCACTGGCTGTCGAGGGCTTGCCACTGCTTCGCCTCGGCAGACCAGCGCCATGCCTGACTGCGATCGGCAGTCATCGCCAGCAGGGAGACCCGACCCAACGCCAGCACATCGACCCGACGCGGGGCACCATCCAGCTCCAGCTCAGCGGAATAGCTGTCCATCCGGCTGCCATATTCGGCTTCGATCTGATAGGCCTGCAACAGCTGACGGAATTTCTCCGCCTCGCTCACGTCCGCACGGGCCAGGGTCGCTTTCAACTGTTCAACCCGCGCCAGACGATCTTCCTTACGCAGCGGGATGTCGTTTTGCACCAGCTGTTCCAGGTCGGCCTGCATCTGCAGCATCAGCGGGATCAAGCCCTGACGGGTCTCTTGCACCGCTTCCAGCTGCTGGCTCAATTTACCCAGCTCATTTTGCTGATCGGCCACCAGAGATTGC
The DNA here is from genome assembly GCF_000764665.1 of Aeromonas lacus. GTDB lineage: Bacteria > Pseudomonadota > Gammaproteobacteria > Enterobacterales > Aeromonadaceae > Aeromonas > Aeromonas lacus. Next base: position 4,705 of record NZ_JRGM01000145.1, read on the forward strand.
ATGTAGCGGTTGTAGGCTTCGAGGTCGCGCAGTTGCAGCTGGGCATTTTGCAGCTCCAGTCGTGCGGCAACGGCGGCATCGGCGGCTTTTTCCACCCGCTGCTGGGAGGCTTTCCCGGCAGCTATGCTGTTCTTGAGGGCGGGAGCAACCAGCTCGTCACCGACCGCGGCAAAGTGGACTGACAGTGGCAACAGTGCCACACCCCATAACTTGTTCATGGAATCACGTCTTATTAATGATAACTATTATCATTATCTCAAATGGAGTGAGGGCTGGCAACGAGAGGATTTTCTTGGCCTTTATGCACAAAAACAGGATAATTTTTAGACACGCACGGATAAATGGCATCGAGTGCCATCTCAAAAAAACATAAATAACGAGAAAAATCTTTTCGATCAGTGTGATAGAGATCGAAAAAGGAGAAAGTCATGCTCAACGATGCTATCTGGGAACACATCGACAAGTTCACCAAGGCAACAAAAACCAGCGATATCCAGCAGCTGCTGGAGCGCTTTAGTCATCAAATGGGCTTTGATTACTTCCGGCTGCTGATTATTTTCCCCATCAGCATGCAAAAATCCCACGTGGCACTGTTCAACAATTGTCCGACCAGCTGGTTCGACGCCTACAGCGAAAACCAGTATCTGACCCAGGATCCGGTGGTCTATCTGGGGCTGAAGCAGACGCAACCGATCTTCTGGAACAAACTCGACTGCGACTCGCCCTGGCTGCCCAGCGCCAGCCGCGACGTGATGAATCTGGCTGCCGATTTCGGGGTGCGCAATGGCGTCTCCTTTCCGCTCCACACCCCGCAGGGGGAGCACGGTATCCTCTCATTCATCACCAAGGACAAATCCAACACAGATCTGATGTTTGAAAATGTCCCGCTGCTGTCGTTCTGCGCCAGCTACATCTTCAACTCGGCGCTGCAGCTGATCAAAAGCCGCCCCGATTTGATGAGATACCTGACCGAGTTGTCGGATCGGGAGAAGGAGTGCCTGTTCTGGGCCAGCGAGGGCAAAACCTCCTGGGAGATCGCCACCATCCTTGGCATCAGCGAACGGACGGTGAACTTCCATCTCAATCAGGTCACCAACAAGACCGACTCGAAGAACCGCAGTCAGGCCATCGCCAAGGGGATCACCAGCGGCATCATAGTGCCCTCCCTCGACGAGGTGACCATCACCAACCTGCGCCTCTCCTGAGCGGAGGCCAGCAACAAAAAGAGCCGCAACTGCGGCTCTTTTTTTATCTCTGACAGCGACTTACTCGACCGTCACCGATTTTGCCAGGTTGCGCGGCTGATCCACGTCGGTGCCCTTGATGAGAGCAACGTGGTAGGAGAGCAGCTGCAGCGGCACGGTATAAACGATAGGAGCGATCACCTCTTCCACATGGTTGAGGTTCATGACCCGCATGGTCTCGTCGCTCTTGAAGCCGGTATCGGCATCGGCGAAGACGTAGAGAATACCGCCACGGGCGCGCACCTCTTCCACGTTGGACTTCAGCTTCTCCAGCAGATCGTTGTTCGGCGCCACCACAATGATGGGCATCTCGGCATCGATCAGCGCCAGCGGGCCGTGCTTCAGCTCGCCAGCGGCATAAGCTTCAGCGTGAATATAGGATATCTCTTTAAGCTTGAGCGCACCTTCCATGGCGATGGGGTACTGGCTGCCACGACCGAGGAACAGGCTGTGCTGCTTATCGGCAAACTCTTCGGCCAGAGTCTCGATCTGCTTGGCCAGCGCCAGGCTCTCTTTAATGCGCTGGGGCAGGGCATGGAGCGCCTTGACCAGCTCGGCCTCGGCGGCCGCACTCAGATTGCCGCGGCAGTGACCGACCGAGGCCACCAGCATCAGCAGGCCAGCCAGCTGGGTGGTGAATGCCTTGGTAGAGGCAACACCGATTTCGGCACCGGCACGGGTCATAAAGGCCAGCGCTGATTCACGCACCAGCGAGGAGCCAGGTACGTTGCAGATAGCCAGCGAGCTCATGTAACCGGACTCCTTGGCCAGACGCAGAGCGGCCAGGGTATCAGCGGTCTCACCGCTCTGGGAGAGGGTGATCAGCAGGCTGTTGGGGCGCACCACGGATTTGCGGTAACGGAATTCGGAGGCGATCTCCACATCGCAGGAGACGCCGGCGATCTCTTCAAACCAGTAACGGGCGACCATGCCGGAGTGATAGGAGGTGCCGCAAGCGACGATCTGCACATGCTCCACCTTTTCGAAGATGGCGCGCGCACCGTTGCCGAACGATTCGACCACCACGTGATCGCTGCCCAGACGCCCTTCCAGAGTGTTGGTGATCGCTTTGGGCTGCTCGTGGATCTCCTTGAGCATGTAGTGGCGATATTCGCCCTTGTCACCGGCATCGTGGGAGATATCGGACTCTTTCTCCTCACGCTCAACCGGGTTGCCGGTGACGTCGAAAATGTGCACGTCGCGGCGGGTCACTTCGGCCACATCACCCTCTTCCAGGAAGATGAAGCGACGGGTTACCGGCAGCAGGGCCAGCTGGTCGGAAGCGATAAAGTTCTCGCCGATACCGCGGCCAATCACCAGCGGCGAGCCAGAGCGAGCAACGACCACGCGGCTGTCGTCGCGGCTGTCCATCACCACGGTACCGTAGGCGCCACGCAGCTGCTTCACCGCCTTTTGCATGGCAGCCAGCAGGGAGTCGGCGGATTTCAGCTCGTGGTGCACCAGATGAGCGATCACCTCGGTATCGGTATCCGAGTTGAACTTGTAGCCCAGCCCCTTGAGGGTTTCACGCAGCTCTTCATGGTTCTCGATGATACCGTTGTGCACCACCACGATATGGTCGGAGACGTGGGGGTGGGCATTGCGCTCGGAGGGCTCGCCATGAGTGGCCCAGCGGGTGTGGGCGATGCCGGTACCACCGTGGACGGACTGCTCGTCGAGCGCCTTGGCCAGCTCGGCCACCTTGCCCAGACGGCGCACCCGCTGCAGCGGCTGATTGGCACTGAACACCGCCACACCGGCGGAGTCGTAACCGCGGTACTCGAGGCGACGCAAACCCTCTACCAGAATTTCAGCCACATCACGTTGGGCAACAGCCCCGACGATGCCACACATACACTTCTCCTTGAGATGCAAATCGTAAAGTCAGTTGGATGGTTCAGAGCTCGATGTCAGCAAGTGACCGGGGCGCAGATAAGCGTCACCCCCTGGGCTTGAATCTGTTCTCTGGCCTCGCTGGCCAGCCCCTCGTCGGTCACCAGGGTATGGATACTCGACCAGGGAAGTTCGAGATTGGGGATCTTGCGGCCGATCTTCTCCGACTCGACCATCACAATGACCTCCCGCGACACTTCGGCCATCACCCGCGACAACCCCACCAGCTCGTTGAAGGTGGTAGTGCCACGATCCGGGTCTATGCCGTCAGCGCCGATAAAGAGTTGGTCGAAGTCGTAGGAGCGCAGCACCTGCTCCGCCACCTGACCCTGAAAGGATTCGGAGTGGGGATCCCAGGTACCACCGGTCATCAGCAGGGTGGGCTCGTTCTCCAGCTCACGCAGGGCGCTCGCCACGTTGAGAGAGTTGGTCATCACAATGAGACCGCGCTTGTTACCGAGCAGCGGGATCATGGCGCTGGTGGTGCTGCCGCTGTCGATGATGACGCGGTTGTGATCACGCAGCCGCTCGGCCGCCGCTCGGGCAATCGCCAGCTTTCGATTCGAAACTTGTTCAGGATTAGACTCAACCACCATCTCGGAGGGGAGAGGGACGGCGCCACCGTAGCGACGCAGCAGCAGACCACCGGTCTCCAGCACGGCCAGATCTTTACGGATGGTCACTTCAGAGGTAGAAAAGTGTTTGGCGAGAGCATCGACGCTCACTTCCCCCTGCTCTTGTACCAGGGTGACTATGGTGTGACGGCGCTGCTGAGTATTACGTTTGGTCATTTTTAAGTTTCGATTCGAAAGAACATCGAAATATTAGCGCCTTTTTTGGAAAAATAAAACATCAAATAGGATCCGCTTTGCTTCAATGCCAGAATGAGGAGCCGATTTGCGACGAGGATGCCATGCAAAAGAGAGTTATCTGGCTGGTGGAAGATGAGGCCAGCATCGCCGACACCCTGATCTATGCCCTGCAGACCGATGGCTTCGAGGTGGAGTGGTTCACTCTGGGCCAGCAACTGCTGAGTCGGTTGGCCCAGAGCCGGCCCGACTTTCTGATCCTCGATGTGGGGCTGCCAGACATCAGCGGTTTCGAGCTCTGCAAGCAGGTCAGAACGCTGACCGACACTCCCCTGATGTTCCTCACTGCTCGCAGCGAGGAGATTGATCGGCTGATCGGGCTGGAGATCGGCGCCGATGACTATGTGGCCAAACCCTTCTCGCCGCGGGAGGTGTGTGCCCGGGTGCGGGTCATCCTGCGCCGCAGCCCGCCATCGGCCCAGCCAGCTCCGCTACTGGCACTGGATGAGGAGCGAGCCCGTATTCACTTTCGCGGTCAACCACTGGCCCTCACCCGTTACGAATATCTGCTGCTCAAGACCCTGATGCAGGCGCCGGGCCGGGTCTACTCCCGCCAGCAGCTGATGGATCTGGTGTGGCAGGATGCGGAAGAGAGTCTGGATCGCACCGTCGATACCCACATCAAGACCATCCGCGCCAAGCTGCGCGAGCATGATCCCGAAGCCAACCTGATCCTCACCCACCGCGGACTGGGCTACAGCCTGGAGCAGGCATGAGACTCGGGCTGCAACTGCTGTGCGGCCTGCTGCTGATCTTCGCGCTGGCCGCCTGGTTCGTGCTGGAGATCTTCGTCGAGGAGATCAAACCGGGGGTGCGCAGCGCCACTGAGGATACCCTGGTGGACATGACCCAGCTGCTGGCACCGCTGGCGCTCGATGATCTGCAAGAGGGCAATATGATGAACGGGCGGCTGGCCAGCGCCTTCGCCCGCCTCAACCAGAATCCCATCAATGCGATGATCGACGGCCACCTCAAACAGCAGGCGGAGTACCGCATCTATGTGACGGATCGGCAGGGCATGGTGATTTACGACTCCGACGGCACGGATCTGGGTAAGGATTATTCCCGCTGGAACGATGTCTACCGTACCCTGCGCGGTCAGTATGGCGCCCGCAGCACCCGCACCGATCCCGACGATGCAGCCAGCTCGACCATGTATGTGGCGGCACCGTTGCGGGAAGGGACAGTGATCATCGGCTCCCTCACCGTCGCCAAACCCAATCGCACCCTGATGCCCGCCATCGAGCGGGGTGAACGGGAGCTGCTGCAGGCCGCCGGCCAGATGCTGTTCATCTCGCTATTGATCGGCAGTCTGCTGGTTTGGTGGCTCAACCGCTCCATCGGCAAACTGATGCACTACGCCGAATCGGTCAGCAAGGGGGAGGCGGCACCGCTGCCACGGCTGCACACCGTCGAACTGGATCGGCTCGGTCGCTCGCTGGAGACCATGCGCCACCAGCTCGATGGCAAAAGCTACATCGAGGACTACGTCCATAGCCTGACCCACGAGCTGAAGAGCCCGCTGGCGGCCATTCGCGGGGCAGGGGAGATCCTGGCCGAAACGCCGCCGCCCGAGGTGGCCAGGCGCTTTATCGGCAACATCAATCAGGAGAGTGCCCGCATGCAGCAGCTGATCGAGCGGATGCTGCAACTGGCGCGGCTGGAGTCGGGTCAGGGGCTGGATCGGCAAGCGGTAGAGCCAGCCGGGCTCGGCAAGCGGGCGCTCGATGCTCGCCAGATTATCGCCCTGCGCCGGCAGGTAGTGCTGGTGGCCGAGCTGGCCAGCGCGCCGAAACAGAAGTGGGACCCGCTGCTGGTGGAACAGGCCATCGGCAACCTGCTGGACAACGCCATCGACTTTTCACCGGCAGGCGCCAGCGTCACTCTCAGTGGCACCCAGCAGGAGGATGGCTACTGTTTTCGGGTAACCGACAGTGGTCCCGGCATTCCCGACTACGCTCTGCCACGGATCTTCGAGCGCTTCTACTCACTGCCGCGCCCCGACAAGGGCAAGAGCAGCGGCCTCGGGCTCAGTTTCGCCCATGAGGTGGCCCACCAGCATGGCGGCCGTCTGACCCTCGCCAACCGGCCGGAAGGTGGCGCCATCGCCGAATTCTGGCTGCCGCTCATCTAGCAACGGCCACTTCACATTGACCACACAGAGCGGCGCTATCCTGCCGCTCTTTCACTTATCAACCCAAGGAATCGCCCATGTCTCGCCTGCTTCTTTCCGGCCTGCTGGCTACCGGTCTGCTCTGCGCAGTGCCGGCCTCCGCCGCCAGCGGCTGTTTTCTCTATGCCGATGGCAACGGTCAGACCCTCTCCAGCAAAGGGGACTGCTCCAGCCAGCTGCCGCCCGCATCCACCTTCAAGATCCCGCTGGCGCTGATGGGCTATGACAGCGGCTTTCTGGTGGATGAAGAGCATCCTGCGCTGCCCTACAAGCCGAGCTATGACGGCTGGCTGCCCGCCTGGCGCGAAACCACTACCCCGCGCCGCTGGGAAACCTACTCGGTGGTCTGGTTCTCCCAGCAGATCACCGAATGGCTGGGGATGGAGCGTTTCCAGCAGTATGTCGACCGCTTCGACTACGGCAACCGGGATCTCTCCGGCAATCCGGGCAAGCATGACGGTCTGACTCAGGCCTGGCTCAGCTCCAGCCTCGCCATCAGTCCGGAGGAGCAGGCTCGCTTCCTCGGCAAGATGGTGAGCGGCAAGCTGCCAGTCTCGGCGCAGACCCTGCAGTACACCGCCAATATCCTCAAGGTGAGCGAGATCGACGGCTGGCAGATCCACGGCAAGACCGGCATGGGCTACCCGAAGAAGCTGGATGGCAGCCTCAACCGCGATCAGCAGATCGGCTGGTTCGTCGGCTGGGCCAGCAAACCGGGCAAGCAGCTCATCTTCGTCCACACCGTGGTGCAGAAACCGGGCAAGCAATTCGCCTCCCTCAAGGCGAAAGAAGAGGTGCTGGCCGCCCTGCCCGCGCAACTCAAGAAGCTCTGATCCCCACATAACCTGACGACAGGGCTCGAGGCCAAAGCTTCGCAGCCCGCTCCGATCATCAGGGTCAGCCCGCCGACACCGGGCTGACCGCCATCCGCACAAGAGACAAAAATGAAATTATTCCTGTGGCTGCTCTGGCTTCCGGCCAGCATGGCGCTGGCCGCCTGCGACCTCTCCGACCGCCTGACCCGGCAGGGGGCGGTCATCCATGATCGGCTCAACCAGCTCGAATGGCAGGCGTGCAGCCTTGGCAGCCAGTGGCAGGAGGGGAAAGGATGCGTGGGCACACCGGCCCTGCTGACGCTGCTTGAAGCCAAGGATGAAGCGGCCCGCCTTGGCGAGGGGTGGCGACTCCCCACCATCGAGGAGCTCTTCACCCTGCTCGACGAAGATTGCCGGGCACCGATGACAGATCCCAATTTCTTTCCGGACATCCATGACAACGGAGAAAATGCCGCTCCCTACTGGACATCCAGCACCATCGAGGAGATGCCGGAACTGGTCTACTACATCGACTTTATACACGGAGTGATCGATGGCCATACCGATCGTTTCGCGCAAGCCGCCCGACTGGTGCGCTCCCGCCCCTGAACAATCCCGCGGCGCCTGATGGCGCCGTTTTTCAACAGTTCACCGCCACTTCACACAAGCCCATCACCACTTCACGCCGGACTGACAGACTCGCTCCACAGAACAAGGAGACGCGTCATGGTCAAACAGATATTCACCCACAAGATCTTTCTGCTGCTGTTGCTCAGCCTACTGCTGATGGTACCGGTGCAATCCATCATGGAGCTGAACCGGGAGCGGCAGATTTACCGCAATCAGGCGATCCAGAGCATCATGGCCAGCAGCAGTGGCCCGCAACGGCTGATGGGGCCGATTATCGTGCAGCCCTATACCCGTTCGGTGACGGTCGAGCAGGATGGCAAGCGCTTCGTCCGTCAGGAGCAGACCTATCGCTACCTGCTGCCGGAACAGCTCGACGTGCAGGCCACCATGGAGGTGACCCCGCGCAAGCTCGGCATCTATCAGGCGCAGGTCTATCAGACCCGCCTCTCCCTCTCCGGCCGTCTGCCGACAGCAGCTCAACTAGAAGAGATCGCGCCGCTCGCCGGGGATAACGAGCTGGTGGCAGGCAAACCCTACCTGAGTCTGGTGCTCTCCGATGCCCGCGGTATCAACAGCGTGCCCGAGTTGCAGCTCGGCAAGCAACGCACCCCCTTTGCCCCGGGTGCCCGCCTCGGCAGCACCCAGGCCGGGATCCACGCACTTCTCGACAGCCTGCCGCAGCAGAATGGCACCTTCCATCTGGAGCTCAATCTGCAGGGGATGAACGAGCTGGAAGTGGTGCCGCTCGGGCGGGAAAGCAAGCTGCAACTGACCGGCAACTGGCCCCACCCCAACTTTATCGGTGATTTCCTGCCGGCCAGTCGCAGCCTCAATCAGGAGGGGTTCAACGCCAACTGGCAGACCAGCTGGTTCGCCACCGACATGGAGAGCCGCTTCAACCTGGCGATGAATGGCGGGGATGGAGTGCTGCCGACCTTCAGCGTCAGTCTGGTGCAGCCGGTGGATCACTATCAGCTCAACGAACGGGCAGCCAAATACGCCCTGCTCTTCATTGGCCTTACCTTCATCAGCTTCTTCATGTTCGAGCTGCTCAAGGGACTGAGGGTCCACCCGATCCAGTACGCGCTGGTAGGCATGGGGCAGGCTATCTTCTATCTGGTGCTGCTGGCGCTGACCGAACACCTCGGCTTTGGCTGGGCCTATCTGGTGGCCGCACTGGCCAGCGTGCTGCTCAACGGCTTCTACCTCAGTCATGTGCTGGGCGGCCCGAAGCAGGGGATCGGCTTTGCGGCGCTGCTCGGGCTGGTCTATGCCATCCTCTACAGCCTGCTGCAGGCCGAAGAGATCGCCTTGTTGCTCGGCGCCCTGCTCTTGTTCGCCACCCTGGCGCTGATCATGATGCTGACCCGCAAGCTCGACTGGTATCAGGTGATGGGGCAACAGAGTGTCGAGTCCCGCCCAGCCCGACATGACAATGACGACTGAGGGCACAACCTCCGTCAATCTCTGACCGAAACAACAAAGGCTTCAGTCGGTTCTTTTCAAAAATAACTGAACCGGCTGGGCCTTTGCCGGCCAATTTGTCTAGCATGCAACCATGTTCCACTGGCGGACGATCACATGAAAATGCATCCGGGCAGGATCCTGCTCTATTCCGGCTTGCTATGGACGCAAGGCGTGCTGGCAGGTTCCCTCACCATTCATCCCGAACCGGTCGACGACCTCTTGCACAATCCCGGCGTCGGCATCGAAGAGTTTCACAACAGCTGGGGTCATCCCCTCTCTCTGGCTGAACATCCGGTCAGCACGGTCGACTACTTCCGCTTCTACTGGAGCGAGCTGGAGCCACAGGAGGGCGAATACAACTTTGCCCTGATTGACAGGGCCATCGATCAGGCGCAGCACGCCACCCCGAAACAGTCGATCACCCTCAGAGTCATGACCCTTGACGAGCCCTTCTCTGGCAGCAAGATCCCGGCCTGGCTCATCAACAAGGGAATCAGGGGAGAGTGGGTGAACAACCACCAGACCTTTGTGCCCGACTACAGCGACCCGCAGTTCCTCGCCCGTGCCACCCGGCTGTTTCAGGCGTTGGGCGCCCATTACGATGGCAACCCGGCGCTGAGTCATGTCGATATCGGCATGATAGGTTCATGGGGAGAGTGGCACATGAGCAACTTCCCCGGCCCGACGCTGGAGCAGCGCTACAGCAGCGAGCAGCTCAAACCCTATGTTGACCTGCAGATGGCCGCTTTTCCGCGAACCCCCAAACTGATACTGATCAACAACTTGCCCATGTTCGAATATGCCGTGGGCAAGGGAGCTGGCTGGCGGGCAGACTGCCTCGGCGACTGGCACCACTTCTCCCAAAGCTGGAGCCACATGCGCAATGCCTACCCGGAACGACTGGCGAGCGCCCGCGCCGATGTGGCGAACTTCGATTCCAGCTGGCAGCGGGCGCCGGTCAGTTTCGAGGTGTGCGGCAAACTGAGCGAGTGGCCAGGCCAGCAGCTGTACACCATGGAGGAGGTCAAGGCCACCTTTGACTGGGCGCTGGCCCAACACGCCTCCACCATCAACCTCAAGTCGGATCCGGTTCCCCCCCAATATCGACCCATCGTCGACAATGCCCTGCGCAAGATGGGCTATCGCATCGTGCTGGACCAGCTGACCCTCAAGGGAACCATGAAACCGGGGGCTACCCTTACCCTCAACGGCGACTGGCACAACGACGGGGTAGCGCCGGCCTATCGCAACTGGCCGCTCACCTACCGGCTGGTCAACGAGGAAGGGCAGGTCGGCGCCATGCTGGTGACCCGCAACGACATGACCCGCTGGATCCCGGGCAGCAAGGCTACCACTCGCGACAGCCTGACCCTGCCGGGCCGGATGGCACGCGGTCACTACTATCTGGAGCTGGCCTTCATCGGTCAGGACAAGCAGCCCGCCCTGCAGCTCGGTATTGCAGGTCTGGAAGAGAGTGGCTGGTATCGTCTGGCCGAGATCGACATCCAGTAACGAAAGAGGGCTCCCGCGGGAGCCCTCTTTCGTCACATCAGCACGCTCTTTTTAAACAGATCCCACACCCCGAACGAGAAGTGCTTGAAGATATCGATGCCAAGGGCTGACTTCACCAGATAGAGCAGCAGCACCATGCCGCAGATCCCCAGCAGCAACAGCAGGGTAGTCAGCAGCACCTTGAGGTGAAAGCGAAAGCCGCTCTCCCGCCCGCGGTGACGGCGATCCCGTCCCATCAGCACGACCAGATAGCAGCGCCAGCGACCGATGCCGAAGGCGCTGTTGACGTTGATGGCGTGCGACTTGCCATCACTCATCAGCCGCAGCGCCTGCTCGATGCCGTCGCGCTGGGTTTCGCTCAGGCTCTCGGCCACCTCGGGGGAGAGAGCACGGTAGAAGCGGTCTATCGCCCCCTGCGGTTTCTGCGGTAATTGGCTCATTGGTTCTCTCCTTCGGGCTGGCCCAGGGCCTTGCGGTAGACCGCCATGGTCTGGCCGGCGATCCGCTGCCAGTCATACCGCTGCAGATAGTCGCTGTAATCGACCTTGCCGCGAGTCAGCTGGGCGTTGAGTCGCTCAGCCAGCGCACTCACATCGCCGACCGGGAAATAGCACTCCTGTTGCAGCGCCACCGCCAGATTGGCGGGAATATCGCTCACCACCACCGGCAGGGAGAAGGAGAGCGCCTCCAGCAGGGCGATCGGCAACCCCTCGTGATAGGAGGGCATGGCAAACAGAGCGGCTTGTGAAAAGACGCTGATCAGCGCCTCGCCATTGAGGAAACCGGTACGGATCACCCCCGGTGTTTCATCCGCTATCCGCTGCAGGCGCTCGCTATAGGGGGTCGGGTGATCCGTATCCCCCACCAGCACCAGCGGCAGCTCTGTATCGAGCTGGCGGTAGGCTACGATGAGATCGTGCAGCCCCTTCTCCTCGACGAAGCGGCCCACCGCCACCAGATAGTTGCCTGCACTCAGCCCGAAACGGGCCAGCGTCAGTTCCCTCTTGTCCGCTGCTGGCAGCTCGACCCGTTTCACCCCGTTGTAGATGAGGTGGGCATCCTGGCGATCGTACTGGCGGCGGATCGCCTCGTTGATCACCTCGGAGATGACGATCACCTCGCTGGCATAACGTACCGCCCAGCGCTCGCCAAGGCGTAATACCCACTTGGCCAGCGCCCCCCACTTCTGGCGGTCATAGTCTGGGCCGTGATGGGTAAAGACCACCCGTTTGCCAAGCAACCTCAGCAGCGGCACCACCAGACCCGGGCCGATGGCATGGACATGCACCAGATCGCAGGCATGGCTGCGGCAGTAAAAAGCCGCGAGCAGAGAGTGGAGAATCGCCTCAAGCGACTTCTTTTTGGGGGCGGGCAACGCCTTGAGTGCCACCCCTTCAAATTCGCCGCTTAGGTAATTCACATAGGGGGCGCGAGCCAGCACGGTCGCGGCCACTTCGAACTGGCGATGCAGCTCCGGATAAAGGGACTGACAATGGGTTTCGACACCGCCCAGTACATGGGGGATCCCCCGGGTACCGAGCACGCTCACACTAATCGGCTTCATGGTCTTCTCGAATGATTCTGGCGGGATTGCCCGCAACAACGGCGCGAGCCGGAACGGAACGAGTGACGACGGCGCCGGCACCGACACAGGCATGATCACCAATGGCGATGGCCCCGATGACGATGGCGCCGGTGCCAAACTCGACCCCGTCCCCCACGATGGGCGAGAGGAGCTGGCCGCTTTGGCGATCACTCTTGTTGCCCAGGGTGCAGTTGTGGCGCAGAGTGCAGTCACGCCCCATCTGCACACTGTCACCGATGACGATATTCTGCGGGTGATAGAGGCGCAGACCCCAACCCAGCCGGGCTCGTGGCGAGATATCGAGGCCGCACAGCAGCTTGAATCCCTTGAGCAGCAACAAGCCGGGCAACCTCATAAAGCGGCCTCCCTGTGCCAGCCGGTAGCAGAGCAGGAACAGGCGCGCCGTCTTGCTCGGATTGAGCGCCAGTTCGGCTTTCAACTCGTGCCAGAAACTCATCTCTGTTTCTCCTCCAGCAACGACTGGTAGAGCGCCAGCAGGGCTTGCTGGTGGCTGGCGAGGGAGTAGCTGTCGATCAGCCGCTGACGGGCCGAACGCCCCATGGCCGCTGTCTGCTCCGGCTCGGCCACCAGCCTGTCCATGCAACGGGCCAGCTCGTCGGCATTGCTTGCCTCGAACAGCAGGCCATCGAGACCATCGCGGATCTGCTCCGGAATCCCGCCAATTCGAGCCCCGATCACCGGTTTGCCGTAGGCCATCGCCTCCAGTACCGACATGGAGCAGTTCTCGTACCACTCGGACGGCACCACCACGGCCTTGGCGTGGCGCAGCAGAGCGAGCAACTCTTCACCCTGCTTGAACCCCAGCAGTTCGGCATTGGGATAATGCTGCCCGAGGTGCGCCAGCAGCGGGCCGCCGCCCACAATCTTGAGGCCCGCCGGCCGCGTCATGCGCTGATGGGCACGGGCAAGCGTCTCGACCCCTTTCTCGGTCATCAGGCGGCCGAGAAACAGAAAGTACCCCCGATCCTCTCCGCTTTCGCGGCTCGACTCGATATCTATGCCATTGAGGATCACCTCGATGCGGGAAGCGGGCAGCCTGGTGCGAAGCTTCCCGGCCATGAAGGCGCTCGGCGCCACCAATGCATCGACCTGCTCATAGTTGCGGCGCCACTGCTGCCAGGCGGCCTCGGCAGAGAGCAGCAGGCTCTTGCCCCACGACCCCTCCTGCCACTGATGGCGAAACAGCTTGAGCCAGGACCCCTCGATCCGGGTCAGATCGAACGGCTCGCCATCGACCAGCATGCTGTAGTTGGGGCAGGCCACCTTGTAGTCATGCGCGGTCAGCACCGTCTTGCAGCCCAGTGATTTGGCCACCCGGATGATCCCCGGGGTGAGCTGGTGGTAGATGTTGTGAAAGTGAACGATATCGGGCCGCTCGGCACGGATAAGCTCCGCCAGCCGATCACAGGCCTCCTGATTGTGGATGAAGCGAGCGGCTATCTTCAGCCGATCGAAGAGCCCGTGCCGCTGGTGATAATCGACGTTGGTAGGAAAGTAGCCGCTCTGGGGAGAGGGGAGGTTATCCGGATGCTGCATGGCAAAGTCGATCACCTGATGACCCGCCTGACGCACCATCTCCCGCTCCTGAAAAAGGACGGTCTCGGCGCCCCCCTTCATGAAAAAGAACTTGTTGGCAAAGAGCACCTTCACGGCAATGACTCCTGGATCAGACGATGGGCGGGCGCCTCGCGCGGGGAGCGCTGGGGCAACAGCAGGCCGCGCACCAGCCCGGCTGCATAGATGGAGAGGTTCATGACACTGCGCAGGGCATCTTGCAGGGAGCGGTTCTTCCACCACTTGAGTGCGATGAAGCCGCCCAGCGGTGCCAGCGCCAGCAGTGGCAACCAGAACGGAAAACCAGCTACGAAAAGCAGCACGCTGAGCAGCAGTGCCAGCAGGTAGAGCCCGAACAGCAGCTCGGAGCGGATCACCGACAGCACCTCGCGAAAATAGGGCTGCCCCCACGCAGAGCGTACCAGCTCGCCGCTGGCAAACAGATACCCCATGCGCCAGCGGTAACGGATCAGGGCAAGGGAATCCATGGTGTGGGAGGTGTGAAAGAAGAAGGGGACATCGAGCCGCTCCAGCCGATAGCCCGCCTGACGCAGCCGGATACCCAGCTCCGCCTCTTCGTAACCGTGCAGGTTGTGATTGGTGAGATAGCCGATCTGCTCGATGGCGCTGCGTCGAAACAGACCGCCACCACACAGCCAGCGCGACTCGCCCAGCGGGTAGATCTGGTTGATGCGCTGCTTGCGCGACTTGAACTCATAGCTGTGGGCATCATCCATCTCGGCCCGCCCGGCCACGCCACCGCACTCGGGATGGGAGTGCATATGCGCAATGGCGGCCGGCACAAACTCCGGCTCCAGCTTCATGTCGCCATCGAGCAGCAGCAGAAATTCCCCTTCGCTGAAGAGGTAGCCAAGCTGTGGCCCCACGCCACAACAGCGATCAGCCGGGTCGGTCAGGCTCACCACAGTCACCCCCAGCTGGCAGGCGATCGCCTGGGTGCTGTCGGTCGAGAGACTGTCCGCCACGATAATCTGGTGGGAGTAGTCGGCCAGAGCGCTCCTGATGCTGGCTATGGTGTCGGCAATCCCTGCCTCCTCGTTGTAGGTCTTGATGATGACGGAGATAAGGGGGGATGGAGTCATGACACCTCACAGGAACAGGTGGCCTGCCGAACCGAAGAACGGATCACCAGGGCGGCACCCAGCACGAAATAGAAGAGAAACTGCTGCACCGGGATCAGCATCAGCAACTGGCTGTAAGGCAAGCTCAGCAGGCAGGCGATCCCGAACGCGATGAAAGCGGGTTGGTAGCTGAGCAGACGCACATCTGCTGTGCTCAGCAGTTGGCGATCCAACAACGGGCGGGGGCGGCAGCACCAGAGCAGCAGAACGATCAGCGCGATGAAGATCAGGGTGCCCATCAGTCCCACCTCCCACAACAACACGCTAAGGGAAGTGGAGTCGAGCAGCACGTTGAACAGGGGGTTGAGAAAACCGGGCAGGGTGCTGCCATGGTTGGTGGTGTTGAGGCCATAGCCAAACAGCAGATTGCTGAGACCGTGGTGATCACCGTTGCTGGCCCAGAAAAAGAGCGTCGTTACCCGCCCCAACTCGCCGGTCTCCGGGTTGATGTGGTTGGGATCGAAGATATAGCCGAGGGAGTCGATAAACAGCTCAATGGCCCCCTGTTGTCCGGCCCCCTCGAATGCGGATGAGTAGGAGGCAGCCAGCACCAGAACGGCCACTGCCACCAGCGCCGTCATCGCCAGCGCAATCAGCAGCAGACGCTTGATGTCATAGCTCTTCATCCCCCTGACATAGCTTGGCGAGAGCCAGACCCAGGCTAGCAGCAAGGGGGACAGCAGGATGACGAACTTCACCTCGGCCAGCACGCAGATGGCAAAGGCGGCAAGAATGTGGAAAGCGACCGAACGACGCGAAATGAGGCCGTGACGAAACTCGGAGAGCTTGATCAGCATCACCAGCAGGCAGAAGAAGCCGAGTGCACCGGTATTGCCGCCCCCCATGGGATCCCCCCCGAAGGTGCCGACCACCGAGTCCCACTTTTCAAACTCGCCGCGCAGTGCCACCCGTTTCGGCACCACCACCAGCACCTGAAACAGCACCACCGGGATCTGCAGGTAGAAGACCCACTCCACCAGCTTCATGATGCGGTAAATCTGTGACTCACGGCAGAAACCCAGCAACAGGCAGGGAAGCAGCAGAGAGAGCGCCAGCTCGTTCTTGAAACCGATGATCGTCACCATGCCCCCCTGCTGAAGCAGGGTGCCCAGCAGCGCCAGCACCAGCAAGCCACAGTAGAGCAGCAGCAGCACCTTCTCCTGATAGTCGAGCCGCAACGGGCTGTAACGCGTCTGCAGCGGCAGCAGCATCAAGGTGGCAATCGCCAGCAGGAAGGGCAGCCAGAGGAAGGCAGTAATACCGGTGACGTACTGGGCCAGGCCACAGATCACCAGCGACAGCAGCAGGTTGGCCTGCATGATGAGGGCACTGTTCACGAGGCCAGCCCCATTCGACCCTGCAACTCGGCAGCCCGGCGGTTGACCCGCAGAAAGACCAAGCCGTAGCGCACCGCAGTCAGCAGAGAGAAGGCCAGCACGCAGAGCTCGTACTCCTGATGCAACCAGGGCAACAGCACGAAGGCGATCACCACGACCAGCAGCTGCTCAAGCTGGATCCGCAAAAAGTAGCCGGGCGAGCCGAACACCAGCTCGATCACCGTCAGCGGGCAGATGGCCACCGCAGTAAACACATAGGGCAACATGTAGCGGGAGGTATCGATGGAGGCGATCCACTCCGCATTGAAGAACCATTTCATCACCAGCGGATAGCAGATGAGGATCCCGAGGGTGGCCGCACTGCCCATCGCCAGCAGCAGCCACTTCACCTTGCGAAACTCCTCTCCGTTGAAACGGCGCAGGCGAAAATCCTCCGACCATCGCGAGAAGATGGAGTGGCGGATGGCGTTGCCGACAATCACCACGGGCGCCAGGCAGAAGCGGTTGACCACGGCAAAGTAGCCCGCCACCAGAGGGGAAAACCAGAAGTTGATCAGCACGGTCGGCAGATTGGCCGTCACCATCGCCAGCACTTCGGCACTGCCGACACCAGCCAGATGCGCTTTATGATGGGAAAAGAAGTGCAGCAGGCGGCGCGGGGCCGCCTCTCTCAGCATGGAACTGTGCCAGGCAAAGGCAGACCACAACCAGCCCCCGATCACCAGCAGCAACAGACAGGCCCATAACTGATAGAAGTACGCCATGTCAGGGGCCAGCAGCAGGCAGAGCAGCACCACGGCGGAGGCCGAGATGCGTTGCAGACCGAGCCGCTGGTAGTGACCGGCCCGCAGCGCCAGATTCTCGGCGATGAGGATCAGCCCGTGGGTCACGGTCAGCAGGTAGAGCGGCCAGAGCGGCAGCGAGAAAAAACAGACCACCACCAGTACATAGGGGATGGGGAGCAGCCAGACCTGCAACAGGGAAAAGATCAGGTTGCCGGGCAGCTCGGCCTCCTCCAGCTTGGGCAGCAACAGCTGCGAGGCAAAGGTGGCAAGCTGGGCACCGATCAGCACCAGACTGTAGCTGAGGGCATAGAGCCCAACCGCAGCCATGTCGAACTTGTGCGACAGTGACCAGACCGAGAATGCCCCGATCAGCTGGGATAGCACGGAAGCACCACCTATGGTGGTGATGCTGCGCAGCAGTTTCATAGCGCGCCCCGGGTGGGTGCACCACAGAATCTCAAGTTCTCCGCCCCTTCCAGATCCCGCTCGGTGACCTGGGTCAGCACAGTCCCCAGCACCGCCACTCTGGCATCCCGCAGCTGCGCCAGCACGCTCAGCACCCGGCTGGCCGGCAGCTGGCCGGACTGGATCACATGAATGGCACCATCCAGCGGCTGCCCCAGCAGCAGGGCATCCTTGCCGACCTCCAGCGCAGGAGTGTCCACTATGATGCGGTCAAACTGCCCGGCCAGGGCTGCCAGGAGCTCGCTCCAGCGTGGCGAGCCAAGCAGCGCCAGCGGGGAGGAGACCGGCTGGCCAGCCGGCAGCAGGGTCACCCCCTCTTTCTGCACCAGACAGGCAGCCAGGTCGGCTTCGCCAGCGAGCAGCTCAGCCAACCCCGGTCTGGCTGCCTGCCCCAGCAACTGGCGACCGAGGGATCCCCGGCGCAGATCCCCATCCACCAGCAGCACCCGCTCATGGCGGGCAAAGCTGGCGGCGCAGAGGGCCGCCAGCGTCGACTTGCCCTCACCCGCACGGGTCGAAGTGATCATGATGCGCTGCAGCTGACCCGGCTCCAGCCGCATGATGGCGTAGAGGTCATCGGCACTGGCGCCCACTCTGGGATTGACCGCCCCCACCCGCAGCAGGGCACTCTGATCCTGCAGGGCTGCCAGCCGCGGGATTTCTCCAAGCACCCGACCACCGAGCTGGGAAACCAGCTGGCTCAGACGATCCAGGGTATTGCGCAGCGCTCCGGCGGTGATGACGGCCAGCACGGCAACCATGCCCGCCATGATCACCACCATCAGCAGAAACAGCATCTTGTTTGGCTTGGCTGGCAACAAGGGCACCGATGCCGCGTCGTAGAGGATGGCATTCGACTCGTGCAGCTGAGCGTTCAGGCGGGTCTCTTCCTGACGGCGGAACAGCTCGTTATAGAGCTGACGGGTCTTGTCGATATTGTTCTTCAGGTTGTTGTACTCATCCTTCTTGACTGCCAGCGAGGAGAACTCCCGCTTCTTCTCGTCAAGCTGGGCGAGGTACTCCTGCTCCTTGCGCAGGCTGCTCTGGTAGCGATCCTCGATACCGTCGGCAATCTCCCGCATCAGCTGGTTTGACTGGGTATTGAGCGCCTTGATGCGCGCCTCTGCCTGCAGAATGCGGTCATGCTTGGGGCCATAACGCTTGGCCAGCTCGGAGAGCTCCTGCTGGGCCTTGATGAGGGCGATCCGCAGATCCTGCATCTGGGGGTGGTTGGAGACCTCGGGCAGGGAGGCCAGCGCAGACGGATTGCGGCCGTACTCCTGAATGGACTGGAATTCGGCCTGCGCCGCCAGCCGCCGCTCGCGGGCATCCGCGTACTTGTTGGTAATGATGCCGAGCTCTTCGGTTTGCAGGCCATCTACGCCGCGAAACGTCAGCAGATCATTGCGGGCAAGGAAATCGCCGAGCTGCTTCTCCTGCTTCTCCAGACTGGCCTTTATCTCCACCAGCCGGCTCTGGTTCCAGTGTGATGCCGTGGTGTTGGCATCGACCCGCTCCTCCACATTGAGATCGATGTAAGTCTGGGCCACCTCATTGGCGACGCTGGCGGCCAGCTCGGGAGAACGGGATTCGAACCCGATGCTGACCAGCTGGGTATCGCGCACCGGCGAGACCGTCAGGTGTCTGGCCAGATACTCCAGCGCATGCTGGTGGCGTGAGGAGGCATCCTCCTGATGTCTGGCACTCCAGAGCCCCTTGATGCGGCTCAGCCAGCTGTCCGGATTGGGCTGCCCGTTGAATTCCGGCAACTCGGCCAAACCCAGATGAGTAACCACCTTCTCGGCCACCCGGCGTGACTTGAGCAGCTCGAACTGGGTGTTGTAGTACTCGCGGCGGCTGGTATCGACCCGATAGACGGGCTCGATAGGGGAAGCGCTATTGGCATCCGCCTTCAGCAGCAGGGTCGCACTGGACTGGTAGTAGGGCGGCATGCTGAGGATAAAGGGGGCAGCCGTCAGGGTCACCACGGCGGCAAACAGCACCACCTTCCACCAGTTTGCCTTGAGCACCCGCCAGGGGCCGCTGAAATCGAGGCGGCTCTCTAGCGCACGGCCATTTTCAACCAACAATGAAGTCATGAAGAGAGTCCTGAATCAGAAGAAACTTTGTTCGATGGTGATGATGTCGCCGGGATTGAGTTGCCGTTGCAGGCTCACCTCTTCCAGCAACTGATCGCTGCCATTGAGGCGCAGGCTGATATCCCGTCTGGCGGCGCGATCGGTGAAACCACCCGCCAGCGCAACGGCCTTCTCTACCGTCAAGCCTGGCTGGTATTCGTAGCCACCCGGGTGAGCCACCTCGCCAGCCACAAATACCTGACGGAAAGTGGTCACGTTGACCGTCACCATGGGGTCGAGCAGCACGCCGTGCTTGAGCCCTCTGGTCAGCTGCTCGGCCACCTCAGTGGTGGTATGGCCCATCAGCAGCACCTGACCCAGATAGGGGTAATTGACGTGGCCACTGGTATCGACCTTGAACTTCATCGACAGATCCGGCTCGCCATACACCCGGATTTCGACCTCGTCCCCCGGCGCCAGCCGATAGGCGGAATCGTTGCCTTGTAGGCCCTGGCCAGCCCAGACCGACAGGCTGAACAACCAGCCAAGCAGAAGCACCATCACGCTTTTGTTCATGTTAAATGGCTACCTTGAGTGAAAGAGAAAGCTGTTGTTTGTCGTAACCGAGCGCACGGCGATAGCACTTGCCGCCGATGTCGATGGGCTGCCCGGCAAAGCTGGAGCCGGAGTCGGCCTGCTGGTAGTGAAGCCCCAGATTGACGGAGGGACGAATGTCGTAGCTGATGCCCATGCCCCAGCGATGGATGTCGTCCTGACGGTGGCTGTTGTCGTTACCACAGACCACCGACTGGTGATAATCATCCCGGATATCGTGATACGAGAGAGTGGTTGCCACTCCGGGTGACCAATGGTGCTGCCACTCGGCGCCATATAGCTGGCTGCTGACATAGCCGCCGTCACCACCCGGATCACGAATGGTCCGGCTGGAGATCAGCGCGAGCTTGCTGTAATCGAGCGGTTGCCACTCCAGACGCAGATCCCAGTTCAGCCCTTTGAAACTTTCCGCCTGCGGATCGTTGACGAAACGCTTGAAGATCCCGCCGATATTGGCATCGATCCGGGTCTTGCCGGTCAGCTGGCTCATCACCCCGGTGATAAGAAAAAACTCGTCGGAATCCTTGCGTGGATTGGCCGGGTAGCGCCGCAGGTTGGCCTGAAGGGTGTAACGAAAACGGCTGACATGGCTCACCTGATCGAACAGCTCGACGATGGCGGTGTTCTCCTGCCACTCCTGCTCGGCCATATAGCGTTCAAAGTCATGCTGGTAGAGGTGCTTGTCGAGATAGCCCAGCTCCTTGTGGGAGAGCGCCAGCTCCAGCTTGCCTCTGGCATCGGGAGCGCCGTAACTGTAGCGGCCACCCACTTCGCTGTGTTTGAAGCGCAACGGCTCGGCAATGTTGAACCCGCCGAAAGTGGCATCACCGCCATCCTTCCCATCCCCCTGCAACATAAAGCCTTCGGTCAGCCCCTCGCCACGAGCCTCATGGCCCAGCCGATACTGATACATCAGCTTGAAGGCGTTGCGCAGGGAGAAACGCCAGCTGCCGTCAAACTGGAACTGGTGATCGGCATAGTCATCGGCATGACTGCTGCCATTGCGACGATAATCACCCAGATAGCTGAACTGATAGCGATCCAGGCCGCGTTCACCCACCATGCGAAATTCCGGGGTGATCCCGACGAAATCGGAGCCAATCGCCTGACCACTGTCACGCTGCCATAGCAGGTTGCTGTCGTGACCATAACGGCTCTCCACCTCGGTCTGGATCTCCAGACCAAGCGGCCCCTGATGCGATACGGGAGTGACCTCGGCACGGACTGAAAGAGAGGGGAAGAGCAGCAGTCCGGCGCAAACGAGGCTAGTAAGCGGATGCACCGACAAACCCCTTGAATACAGTCAGGAAAATGACTTTGAAATCCAGTCCGAGCGACCAGTACTGGATGTACTTGAGATCGAACTTGACCCGCATCTCCATCTTGTCGAGGGTGTCGGTTTCACCACGAAATCCATTTATCTGGGCCAGCCCGGTAATCCCCGGTTTAACCTTGTGGCGCAGCATGTAACGCTCCACCAGAGTGCGGTACTGCTCGTTGTGCGCCACGGCATGGGGACGCGGCCCAACGATCGACATGGAACCCTGAATCACATTGAAAAACTGTGGCAGCTCATCCAGCGAGGTACGACGCAAGAACGCACCGAATGGTGTCACTCTGGGATCGCCTCTGGTTGCCTGAGTCACCACGGCATCATTCTCCATGACGCGCATGGAGCGAAATTTCCATACCTGGATCCGTTTCCCCCCCAGGCCGTAGCGATCCTGCTTGAAGAGCACAGGTCCGGGCGAAGAGAGACGCACCCCAAGAGCCACCAGCGCCATGACCGGAGAGATGAGCAGCAGGATGAGTGAACCCAGCACCAGATCTTCAATCCGTTTGAGCAGGGCGGCGCCCCCTTCAAACGGCGAATCGAAAAAGCTGAAGGTATAGATATCGCCTACCCGATCGATGTGGGATACGGTCAGGCCGTACTCGTAGAAATCGGGTACCAGATAGGTATCTACCGTAGTGTCGGAGAGTTCGTAGAGGTAGTGATTGATGCGCTCCCGGGCAGTCAGGGGCAGCGCCAGATAGACTTCGTCGACCAGCCCTTTGCGGGCCAGCTCGAGCAGCTCGTCGACATCCCCCAGCAAGGGGCTGCGAGTCGGGTAACCGAAGCGCTCTTCGCTACGGGCATCGAAAAATCCGAGCATCTGGATATCGTGACGCGGGCTCTCCCACAGGGATTTTTCCAGCGCCAGTCCGGCCGGAGTCACGCCAATTATGGCCACACGCCGACAGCAGGAGGCACTGCTGAACCAGATGGTCACCAGCCGGTACAGCACCCGGTAACCGGTGGAAATGAGGCAGGCCATGGCAAGCCAAAGCACAGCCAGCTCCGGCGGGAAAGGGTGGTAGGGTTTAAAGATGGGAACCAGATAGACCAGCAGGTAGAGCAGGGTAGCTGTTACCAACCAGGAGAAGATGAGGCGCAGCAGAGACTGCGCCAGATGTTTACGAACCCGGCTGCAATAGAGCCCGGTATTCTGGGAAACCAGAAAGAAGACCACCATGCCCAGCGTGGCCAGTGACATCTCGTCCAACCCATGAAACAAACCAAAGTGCCGCGAAAGCAGCACCATTGAGACTGAAATTCCCACCAGATCGACAAAGCGGGAAAACAGACTGTGGCTCGCGTCTGCGAGCTTGATGATTCGTTTGTTCATGGGTCGCCTTCATACTGATATCACTTATCAGTTTTCTTGACCGGACGAGCCCAGTTCTTGATGTGACGCTGGGGTACCCGGGTAATCACGAGTTCATTTTCACCCACGTCCTTGGTAATAGTAGAGCCGGCACCCAGGGTGGCCCCTTTGCCGATGCGAACAGGCGCTACCAGTTGGGTATCAGAACCGACGAACACATCGTCCTCGATGATGGTCTGGAATTTGTTGACCCCGTCGTAGTTGCAGGTGATGGTACCGGCACCGATGTTCACCCCGGCTCCGATCTCGGCATCACCCAGATAGGTCAAATGACCACACTTGGAACCAACCCCAAGACGGGCTTTCTTCATCTCGACGAAGTTGCCAACGTGCGCATCCTGCTCCAGAACCGCCCCCGGACGCAAGCGGGTAAACGGACCCACTGAGCACTGATCTGCCACCTGTGCACCCTCGATAACCGAGTAGGGTTTCACCTCGGTGTGATCGCCAATGACACAATCTTTCAGTACGCAACCGGCTCCGATACGAACGTGATTGCCGAGAATCACCTTGCCCTCAATGATGACGTTTGCATCAATAACAACCTCTTCACCAATCTCCAAAACCCCACGCAAATCAAAGCGTGCGGGGTCGATCATGGTTGCACCTGCAATCATCAGTTTCTCGGCCTGCATCTGCTGATAACTGCGCTCAAGTTGGGCCAATTGCACCCGATTGTTGGCCCCTTCCACTTCAGCGGCGCGCTCCGGATGAACGGCGGCAATCGGGCAATTATCGTCGTGAGCCATGGCGATCACATCGGTCAGATAGAACTCGCCCTGGGCGTTTTTGTTATCGAGACGAGACAGCCATTGACGCAACTGGCCCCCATTGGCCACCAACACGCCGGTGTTCACCTCACGGATCGCCAGCTGTTCGGCATTGGCATCCTTCTGCTCGACGATGCCGACTACCTGACCATTTTCACGGACGATGCGGCCATAGCCAGTGGGGTTGTCCAGCACCACGGTCAGCAGTGCCATCCCGTTTTCCGCTTTGGCGGCGAGCAAACGCTGCAGGGTCTCGGGCTGGATCAGCGGGGTATCGCCGTACAGTACCAGCACATCATCCTCATCCTTCCAGAACGGGATGGCTTGGGCAACGGCGTGACCGGTTCCCATCTGCTGGGCTTGCAGCACCCAGTTGACATCAGCCGCCACGATCCGCTCTTTCAGCAGCTCGGCACCGTGGCCATAAACCAGATGCAACTGCTCGGCACCGACCTGACGGGCGGTATCGATCACATGGGAGACCATGGGTTTGTTGGCGACCGGGTGCAGTACCTTGGGCAGGGAGGAGCGCATGCGGGTGCCTTTACCCGCAGCCAGGATCACGACGTTGAGGGACATAAATTGACCTTTGGAACATGAGGAAATACTCGGCGGAGTCTATCCAACGGGCAAAAAAAAAGCGACCCGAAGGTCGCTTTTTACATCACCGTTATTAGCGGTAATTCTTTTTGACGATATCGATGACTCGCAGTTGAGCCATCGCCTTGGCCAGCTCGGTAGCGGCCTGGGCATAGTCCATATCGCCATGGGAGCTGTGGATCCGCTCTTCGGCTGCGCGCTTGGCTTCCTGGGCTTTCGCCTCATCCAAGTCATCGGCACGAATCGCGGTGTCCGCCAGCACGGTCACGGCTTCGGGTTGTACTTCCAGCATACCGCCGGAGATGTACAGCACCTCTTCAGTTCCATTCTGCTTCACCAAGCGGACCAGGCCCGGCTTGATGGCAGTCAGCAACGGAGCATGACCGTGGCGGAGACCCAACTCACCTTCGGAGCCTGATACCTGAGCGGATTGCACGCGACCGGAAAACAGTTTTCCTTCGGCGCTCACCACATCCAGGTGAAAGGAGATCATCTCAGCCATGGGCCCTCCAGTAGAGGCTTACAGTTTCTTGGATTTCTCGACGACTTCGTCGATACCGCCAACCATGTAGAACGCCTGCTCGGGCAGATCGTCATACTCGCCTTTCAGGATGCCCTGGAAACCACGGATGGTCTCTTTCAGCGGCACGTATTTACCCGGAGAACCGGTAAACACTTCTGCTACGAAGAACGGCTGGGACAGGAAACGCTCGATCTTACGGGCACGGGCTACGGTCAGTTTGTCTTCTTCTGACAGTTCATCCATACCCAGGATGGCGATGATGTCCTTCAGCTCTTTGTAGCGCTGCAGTACGGTTTGAACGCCACGAGCGGTCTCGTAGTGCTCTTTGCCAACTACCAGCGGATCCAGCTGACGAGAGGTAGAGTCCAGCGGGTCAACGGCCGGGTAGATACCCAGTGCCGCGATCTGACGGGACAGTACGACAGTCGCATCCAGGTGGGCGAAGGTGGTCGCCGGAGACGGGTCAGTCAAGTCATCCGCAGGAACGTAAACGGCCTGTACGGAGGTGATAGAACCAGTCTTGGTGGAGGTGATACGTTCTTGCAGAACACCCATCTCCTCGGCCAGGGTCGGCTGGTAACCTACTGCGGAAGGCATACGGCCCAGCAGTGCGGATACTTCAGTACCGGCCAGGGTGTAACGGTAGATGTTGTCCACGAAGAACAGCACGTCACGACCTTCGTCACGGAACTTCTCGGCCATGGTCAGGCCGGTCAGCGCTACGCGCAGACGGTTTCCGGGCGGCTCGTTCATCTGACCGTAAACCAGAGATACTTTGTCCAGTACGTTGGACTCCATCATCTCGTGGTAGAAGTCGTTACCCTCACGGGTACGCTCACCTACACCGGCGAACACAGAGTAACCACTGTGCTCGATCGCGATGTTACGGATCAGCTCCATCATGTTTACGGTTTTGCCTACACCGGCACCACCGAACAGACCAACTTTACCACCCTTGGCGAACGGGCATACCAGGTCGATAACCTTGATGCCGGTCTCCAGCAGATCGTTGCTGTTGGACTGATCTTCGTAGCTGGGGGCAGCGCGGTGGATAGACCAGCACTCTTCTTCACCGATCGGACCTTTTTCGTCGATTGGCTCGCCCAGTACGTTCATGATCCGACCCAGAGTCGCAGTACCGACCGGAACCTGGATGGATTTACCGCTATTCACTACTTCCAACCCACGACGCAGACCGTCGGAGGAGCCCATGGTGATGCAACGAACGACGCCGCCACCGATCTGTTGCTGAACTTCCAGCACCAGACCCTGGCCTTGACCTTCGCTAACGACCTTCAGTGCATCGTACACCTGGGGCACGGCATCCTGCGGGAACTCGATGTCCACCACAGCGCCGATGATTTGGACGATGAAACCGTTACTCATGTCAAATCCTCTAAACCTTTGATAACCCTTGCCTTACACCGCAGCAGCACCGGATACGATCTCTGTCAGCTCCTGGGTAATACTGGCCTGACGGGCCTTGTTGTATACCAGTTGCAGATCGTTAATCAGGTTACCGGCGTTGTCAGTCGCGGCTTGCATGGCAACCATTCGGGCTGCCTGTTCACTTGCCAAGTTTTCCACTACACCCTGGTACACCTGGGATTCGACATAGCGAACCAGCAGGGTATCCAGCAGCTTCTTGGGATCCGGCTCATAGAGGTAATCCCAGTGGTGTTTCTTGGCGAGCTTGCTGTCTTCAGTTACGGGCAAAGGCAGCAGTTGATCGACCCGTGGTTGCTGCACCATGGTGTTGACGAACTTGTTGTACACCAGATACAGCTTGTCAATCTCACCGTTGTCGTAAGCCTTCAGCATGACCTTGACTGAACCAATCAGGTCATTGACGCTCGGACTATCGCCCAGTCCTGCGACATGAGCTTTAACCTTGGCGCCGTGCCGTTCAAAGAAGTTGGAGGCCTTGTTACCGATCAGTGCCAGGTCAACCTTGGCACCTTTCGCGCTCCATTGCTTCATATCATTGAGGGCAGCCTTGAACAGGTTAATGTTCAAACCGCCACACAGGCCACGGTCGGTGGAGACGACGATGTAACCCACTCGCTTGACCTCACGTTCGATGAGGTAGGGGTGCTTGTATTCCAAGTTCCCCTGAGCGATATGGCCGATCACCTTGCGCATGGTTTCAGCGTACGGACGGCTGGCAGACATGCGTTCCTGCGCACGGCGCATTTTGCTTGCTGCCACCATTTCCATAGCGCCGGTGATCTTCTGAGTGTTTTTCACACTCCCGATCTTGTTACGTATCTCTTTTGCGCCGGCCATCTCTTACTCTCCATCAGGTGGCAGCTCGCGCTGCCACACACGCTTACCAGGTCTGGGTTGCCTTGAAGTCATCCAGCAACGCAGTCAGCTTGCCAACGATCGCGTCGTTGTAATCGGCCTTGGCATTGATTTCAGCCATCAGCTCGGCATGCTGGGTATTGGCGTAAGAGAGCAGAGCGGCTTCGAAGTCGACGATCTTGTTCAGCTCGACATCGGAGAGATAGCCTTTCTCGGCGGCGAACAGCACCAGAGACTGGTGAGCCACGCTCAGCGGAGAGTACTGCTTCTGCTTCATCAGCTCGGTCACTTTCACACCGTGATCCAGCTGCTTGCGAGTCGCCTCGTCCAGATCGGAAGAGAACTGGGCGAACGCCGCCAGTTCGCGATACTGGGCCAGCGCGGTACGGATACCACCGGACAGCTTCTTGACGATCTTGGTCTGAGCAGCACCACCTACACGGGATACGGAGATACCCGGGTCAACCGCCGGACGAATACCGGAGTTGAACAGCTGTGAAGTCAGGAAGATCTGACCATCGGTGATGGAGATCACGTTGGTCGGAACGAACGCTGATACGTCACCCGCCTGGGTTTCGATGATCGGCAGCGCGGTCAGAGAACCGGTTTTGCCTTTCACTTCACCATTGGTGAACTTCTCTACGTACTCGGCGTTAACGCGAGCAGCACGCTCCAGCAGACGGGAGTGCAGATAGAAAACGTCACCCGGGTAAGCTTCACGTCCTGGCGGACGGCGCAGCAGCAGGGAGATCTGGCGATAAGCTACGGCCTGTTTGGACAGGTCATCATAGATGATCAGCGCGTCTTCACCGCGGTCACGGAAGTACTCACCCATGGAGCAACCGGCATACGGAGCCAGGTACTGCAGGGCAGCCGCTTCGGAGGCAGAGGCAACAACCACGATGGTGTTGGCCAGGGCGCCGTGCTCTTCCAGCTTGCGCACCACGTTGGCGATGGTGGAGGCCTTCTGGCCAATCGCAACGTAGACACACTTAATGCCGGAATCTTTCTGGTTGATGATGGTGTCGATCGCGATGGCGGTCTTACCAACCTGACGGTCACCGATGATCAGCTCACGCTGGCCACGACCAATCGGGATCATGGCATCGATGGCTTTCAGACCGGTCTGGACCGGCTGGTCAACAGACTTACGCTCGATAACGCCCGGTGCGATCACTTCGATCGGCGAGAAGCCATCGTTGTCGATCGGACCTTTACCGTCGATCGGCTGACCCAGGGTGTTCAACACCCGGCCCAACAGACCACGACCTACCGGCACTTCCAGAATACGGCCAGTACCTTTTACTTTCATTCCTTCTGACAGACCGTCATAGGAACCCATAATCACCGCACCGACGGAGTCACGCTCCAGGTTCAATGCCAGAGCGTAACGGTTGCCCGGCAGCTCGATCATCTCACCCTGCATGGCATCAGCCAGGCCGTGAATACGAATGATACCGTCGCTCACAGAGACGATAGTACCTTCGTTACGCGCTTCGCTCTTTACATCAAACTGCGCAATGCGCTGCTTGATCAGCTCGGCGATTTCAGTGGAATTCAGTTGCATGCTCTAATACCCCAATCAAGATTGCAGCGCGTCAGCCATGCGATCCAGCTTACCGCGGACTGTGCCGTCGATTACCAGATCACCGGCCTTGATGAGCACCCCGGCCATCAAGGACGCATCAATGCTGCAATTCAGCTTCACTTTGCGCGCGAGACGTTGTTCCAGAGAAGCCTGAATATTGGCTTTCTGCTGGTCGGTCAGTGCAATCGCCGATGTCACGTCAGCCTGAACTTCTTTATCCAGTTCAGCCTTGAACACCACAAATTCGGCAACGACCGCCGGCAGCACACCCAAGCGACCATTCTCAGCCATTACCCGGATCAGGTTCTGGCCATGCTCGTCGAGTTGCTCACCGCAGATGCTGACAAACAGTTTTGCCAGCTCTTCGGCAGCCACAGAGCCGTTTACCAGGGAGTGGATGGTCTCGTTCTTCGCTACTTCCGCAGCGAAGCTGAGCATCCCCAGCCACTGATCAACCGCCTTGTGCTCAACGGCAAACTCGAAAGCAGCCTTGGCGTAGGGGCGAGCGATTGTAGTCAGTTCAGACATAGCCCCGTTCCCGTTACAGTTCTGCTACCAGTTTGTCGACGATGTCGCTGTTGGCAGCCTGGTCGATTTGGCGCGCCAGGATCTTCTCTGCACCAGCAATGGCAAGAGCAGCAACCTGCTTGCGCAGTTCTTCTTTGGCACGATGACGTTCAGCTTCAATCTCGGCACGGCCTTGAGCCAGGATTTTCTCCCGCTCAGACTGAGCTCCGACAGTTGCCTCATCAATGATCTGGGCCTTGCGTTTGTTGGCCTGTTCAATGATTTCAGCAGCCTGGAGCTTGGCTTCTTTCAGCTGATCGACGGCGTTGGCCTTGGCCAAATCCAGATCTTTCTTGGCACGCTCTGCAGAAGAGAGACCGTCAGCAATAGCTTTTTGACGGGCTTCGATGGCAGCAATCAACGGCGGCCATACGTACTTCATGCAAAACACTACGAAGAAGAAAAAAGCAATTGCTTGGCCGAGGAGGGTGGCGTTGATATTCACAGCCGATGTCCTCTTTAGTTAGTTAATGGGTTATGCCTGGAGATGTCGTAACGACTTAGCCAGCAACCGCAAACATCACGTACAGACCCAGACCAACGGCGATCATCGGGATCGCATCGACCAGACCCATTACGATGAAGAACTGGGTACGCAGAACAGGGATCAGGTCAGGTTGACGAGCAGCACCTTCCAGGAATTTACCACCCAGAATACCGATACCGATGGAAGCGCCGATAGCAGCCAGACCCATCATCATTGCAGCAGCGATGTACAGCAGGTCCATGTTCAAGTTTTCCATGAGGATCTCCATTTATTTAGATGTAATTGATTGTATAAAAAGGATTATTTGAGTCGCATTATCAATGGTCTTCCTGCGCCATCGACAGATAGACGATGGTCAGAACCATGAAGATGAATGCCTGCAAAGTGATGATCAGGATGTGGAAAATTGCCCAAGGCACGGACAGGATCCACTGTGACCACCAGGGTAGCAAACCCGCAATCAGGATAAAGATCAGTTCGCCAGCATACATGTTGCCGAACAGTCGAAGACCCAGAGAGACCGGTTTGGATACCAGCGTAACAGTTTCCAGGATGAGGTTAACCGGGATGGCAGCCGGGTGGTTGAAAGGCTGAAGAGTCAGCTCCTTCACAAACCCGCCGATACCCTTGACCTTGATGCTGTAGTACAGGATCAAGAAGAACACGCCCAAAGCCATGGACATGGTGATGTTAACGTCAGCAGAGGGAACCACACGCAGATAGGGAATACCCATCAATTGTGCAGCGTGAGGGATAAAGTCAACAGGGATCAGATCCATCAGGTTCATCAGGAAGATCCAGACAAACACCGTCAGCCCCAAAGGTGCGATGACCTTGTTGCGACCGTGAAAGATGTCTTTGACGTTACCATTCACAAACTCGACCAGCATCTCCACAAAGCACTGCAGCTTACCCGGCACCCCGCTGGTAGCGTTGACGGCTACTTTGCGGAACAACAGGATAAACAGGGCGCCTAGCACGACGGAAAATACCATTGAGTCGATATTGACCGTCCAGAACCCGGACCCGACTTGCAGGTGGGTCAGGTGGTGGGAGATATATCCCTGAGGAGTCAGGACTTCTCCGGTTGCAGACATGAGTTTTCCTAATAGTGGTTGTTAAGCGTGAATGAGACTATCCACTGTACAACGAGGGCGAGGATATAAGTGGCGAAAAACGAGACGGTAACGACCTCGACTCCCGCACCAAACATCAGGGCGAATAGACCTGTTGTAGTAATGAGCTTAATCCCTGCCCCACCATAAAAGTCCCGCAGAACCAGACCCACACTCTCGGCCGTTACCTTGCGGCGCAGTACCCAGAGAGTGAACAAGGCTTGAGGAACCCAGTACATCCCCCCTCCGTAAAGGGCGGAATAACCGGCGCTGGCACCAGTCAGGTAATACCAGACGGCACTCATCGCCAGGATCAGGACCAGCTGACAAACGAGCATAACCAAGGCCAGTGTCAAACCTTCCAAGGCTATTTTCTGCTTCACCAACCTACCCCTGAACATTACAGAACTGTAAAAAATCGGGATCCGAAGACCCCATGTTAACAGCTCTAAAAGCCGGTCAAATTATACCCTTGAGGGCCACTATTGCAATATGACAAAAATCCTTAATTTTTGCGGCTTTCAGCGCAAAATCAGGGTTATGCCCATATCAAAAGGAATGGATGTTTTATTACTACAAAAAGCGTAAAAATCACGATTCCGACACGCCAAAATAGCCCAATATGCGGTCCAAATCGGACAAGTTCTCGTAACTAATTACTAACTTTCCGCTATCCCGCTTGCCAGGCTGAAGTTGTACCTGATTGCCAATTTTTTCAGCCAGCTGGCGCTCCAGGTAACCGAACTGGGGATCGCGAACCGGCTCGACCTTGGTTTTTGCCGGCTCCAGCGCCTTTTGCACCAGCTTTTCGGTATCGCGCACGGTCAGCCCTTTCTGGGCAACCAGCTTGGCCAGTTCGGACTGGGCCTGACCACTCAGGGCCAGCAGGGCACGGGCGTGGCCCATGTCGAGATCGCCATGCTCGACGAAACGCTTCACGTCATCGTTGAGCTGGTTGAGACGCAACAGGTTGGTTACCGTGGTGCGGGACTTGCCCACTGCCTCGGCCACCTGCTGGTGGGTGAGTTCAAATTCGGTCAGCAGTCGCTGCAGGGCGACGGCCTCTTCGATGGCATTGAGATCTTCACGCTGGATGTTCTCAATCAGCGCGATGGCCACCGCCGCTTCGTCAGGCACATCCTTGACGATGCAGGGCACCACTTCAAGCCGGGCCAGCTGGGACGCGCGCCAGCGCCGCTCGCCAGCGATGATTTCAAAAGAGTGTTCGGCGACCGGGCGCACCACGATGGGCTGGATCACCCCCTGGGCGCGGATGGAGTTGGCCAGCTCTTCCAGCGCATCCTGCGACATGTCCTTGCGCGGCTGGTATTTGCCCGAGTGCAGCCACTCCACCGGCAGCTTGCGCAGCTCACCCTGATTGGTCGGGGCCATAGCCTGCTCGGTACGTTGATCGCTCATCACCTGTTTCTGGCGGGCAGCCGTGCTGGTACTGAGCAGAGCATCCAGCCCCTTGCCCAGTCCACGTTTTTTCGGAGTCATACGCTCTCTCGGTCTGCGATGGTCGCCTGACGTTCCTGCTCCTGGCGGCGCAGGATCTCGCCAGCCAGAGCCAGGTAGGCCTTGGCGCCCACCGATGATTTGTCATAGTGCATGGCCGGCGCACCGAAACTCGGCGCCTCCGCCAGTCTGACGTTGCGGGGAATGATGGTGCGGTAGACCTTGTCGCCGAAGTGCTGTTTTAGCTGATCGGACACATCATTGGCCAGCCGGTTGCGGTGATCGTACATGGTACGCAGCACCCCTTCGATCTTGAGATCGGGATTGACCACGGCAGCCAGCTTGCTGATGGTGTCGACCAGGGCGGTGAGCCCCTCCAGCGCGTAGTATTCGCACTGCATGGGCACCAGCACGGAGTCGGCGGCGGCCATGGCATTCACGGTCAGCATGTTGAGGGAAGGGGGACAGTCGATGAAGACGTAGTCGTACTTGTCCCGCACCGAGGCCAGCGCATTGCGCAGGCGGATCTCGCGGGCGAAAAATTCCATCAGGCGGATTTCGGCCGCGGTCACGTCGGCGTTGGCGGCGATCAGGTGATAGCCACCGGAAGTTTCGGGGATGATCACCTCGCTGATGGGGGCATCTTCGATCAGCAGCTCATAGGCTGTACGCTCGACTTCGTACTTGTCGACGCCGCTGCCCATGGTGGCATTGCCCTGCGGATCCAGATCGATCACCAGCACCTTGCGCCGGGTGGCGGCCATGGAGGCGGCCAGGTTCACACAGGTGGTGGTTTTACCCACTCCACCCTTCTGGTTGGCTATGGCAATGACTTTTCCCACACTATCCCCTAAATGAAACTGCGACCCTATTCGGGCTGGATATGTTTGAATTCCAGCAGATGACGTTCGCCTTCCAGCTCCGGCACCCGCAACTCATGACAGGCTACCAGACGGATATTGGCAGGCAACTGGGCCAGCTCCTCTGCGGGATATTGTCCCTTGAGCGCGAGGAAGCTGCCCTGTTCTGACGGCAGGTGGTGACACCAGCTCAGCATGTCCTCCAGCGAAGCGAACGCTCTGCTGAGTACACCATCAAACCCGACTTCGGGTTGATACTCTTCCACCCGGGATTTGATCGGCGTCACATTGGTCAACCCCAGCTCCAGAATGACCTGGCGGATGAAGTTGATCCGTTTGCCCAGACTGTCCAGCAGAACGAACTGCTTGTCCGGGTTGATGATGGCCAGCGGCAGTCCAGGCAAGCCGGGACCGGTCCCCACATCGATGAAGCGCTCCCCATGCAAGTGGGGGCTTACCACCAGACTGTCGAGGATATGCTTGACCAGCATGGCGTCCGGATCACGAACCGAGGTGAGATTGTAAGCCTTGTTCCACTTGTGCAGCAACTCGACCAGCTGCACCAGTTGGCTCTTTTGGGTATCGGTGATAACAATTCCGGCCTGCATGAGCAGGCCGTTCAATCTTTCCAACATGGGATTCCTCAGGCTGTTTTACGCAGCAGGCCGTGTTTTTTCAGGTGCACCAGCAGAATGGAGATGGCCGCCGGGGTGATGCCGGAGATGCGGGAAGCCTGACCGATGGTCTGCGGCTTGGCATCGTTGAGCTTGGCTTTCACCTCGTTGGAGAGGCCATTCACATCGCGATAGTCGAGATCCAGCGGCAACAGGGTGTTCTCGTTGCGCAGCTGCTTCTCCACTTCGTCCTGCTGACGATCGATGTAACCGGCGTACTTGATCTGGATTTCCACCTGCTCGGCAGCGGCAGGATCCGCCACGGCAGGGCCGATCCCGTCGATGGTCATCAGGGCATCGTAGGTCACTTCCGGACGACGCAGCAGCTCTTCCAGGCTCTGTTCGCGCGTCAGCGGGGTGTTGACCAGGGCGTTGACCGCCTCCAGCGACGGATGCTGCGGGTGGATCCAGGTCGAGCGCATACGCTGACGCTCCAGCTCTACCTGCTCCATCTTGGCGTTGAACTTGCTCCAGCGCTCGTCATCCACCAGACCCAGCTCGCGACCGATGGTGGTCAGGCGGATATCGGCGTTGTCTTCACGCAGCAGCAGACGATATTCGGCACGGCTGGTGAACATGCGATAGGGTTCACGGGTACCCAGGGTGGAGAGGTCGTCCATCATCACGCCCATGTAGGCCTGATCCCGGCGAGGGTTCCAGGGATCCTTGTCCTGCGCACGCAGGGCTGCGTTCAGACCGGCCATCAGGCCTTGTGCTGCCGCCTCTTCGTAACCGGTCGTCCCGTTGATCTGGCCAGCGAAGAACAGGTTTGGAATGCACTTGCTCTCCATGTTGGCCTTGAGATCCCGCGGATCGAAGAAATCGTACTCGATGGCATAACCCGGGCGGGTGATGTGGGCATTCTCGAAGCCGCGCACGGAGCGAACGATCTGCACCTGCACGTCAAACGGCAAGCTGGTGGAGATCCCGTTCGGGTAGAGCTCGTGGGTGGTCAGGCCTTCCGGCTCGACGAAGATCTGGTGCGCAGTCTTGTCGGCAAAGCGGGTGATCTTGTCCTCGATCGACGGGCAGTAGCGCGGGCCGATCCCTTCGATCACCCCGGCGTACATGGGGCTGCGATCCAGGTTATTGCGGATCACATCATGGGTGCGCTCGTTGGTATGGGTTACGTAGCAAGGCACCTGACGGGGATGCTGGCTGGCATCACCGATGAAAGAGAATACCGGACGCGGATCGTCACCGTGCTGCTCCTGCATTACGGAGAAATCGACGCTGCGGGCATCGATGCGGGGCGGAGTGCCGGTCTTGAGGCGATCGATGCGCAGCGGCAGTTCGCGCAGGCGCTGGGCGAGGGCGATCGAGGGAGGATCCCCGGCACGGCCGCCCTTGTAGTTCTCCATCCCGATATGGATCAAACCATTCAGGAAAGTGCCTACAGTCAACACCACAGTCTTGCCGCTAATGCGGATCCCGCTCTGGGTCACCACACCGGCAACACGATCCCCGTCCATGATGAGATCGTCACAGGCCTGCTGGAAGATCTTCAGGTTGGGGTAGTTCTCCAGCATCTGGCGTACGACAGCCTTGTAAAGCAGGCGATCTGCCTGAGCGCGGGTAGCGCGTACTGCTGGCCCTTTGGATGAGTTGAGAGTGCGGAACTGGATCCCGCCAAGATCGATGGCTCGAGCCATGATCCCGCCGAGAGCGTCAACTTCCTTGACCAGGTGTCCCTTGCCGATCCCGCCGATCGCCGGGTTGCAGGACATATGCCCCAGCGTATCGATATTGTGGGTCAGCAACAGGGTATTCATGCCCATACGGGCTGCCGCTGTTGCTGCTTCGGTTCCGGCATGACCGCCACCGACGACGATCACATCAAATTGTTCATGGTATTGCATTGGGATCACCTTGATCTGCACGCCTGAAGATCTGTATTTGCCTGAGCTAAAAGGCGGAACATTCTATCTGTTTCACGCCCTGAGGGGAACGTCTACTTAACGTTCAGTATGAAGAGAGGATCCACTAAATAGATCTTAAGGATCTTTAGATCGATCTTTTACTGGATCTTTTATTAGGATCAGCAAGATCTGTTGATAAGCACTTTTTGATCATAAAGATCATTCAGTTAAAGGCGATCCCAGCTTGTGGAAAAGCTTGGATCCTGGCTCCTTGAACCATGGGACAACCCTGACATTTATACACAGGGCAAACCTGCGCAAGATCTCATTCATAGGATAACTATAGGTTTTACAGAGGTTAAACCTGTAGTTATGCACATTTATATGGATTGCTGTGGGTAACCGTGTAGAACAACTTTGCAAGATCCAGCTGTTAATAACCTGGTGGATAGCCGATCTGGGGATAAGTCGGGAGATCGCACTTTTATTGCGGATCTCCCGTGAGTGATCAGGCGATCATGGTCATCCAGTTATGGATCCAGGCTTCTGCTGCATCTTCCGGTATCTCGTAACGGGTTACATCGATATCGAGCCGTTCGCCGATCCGGCTGGCACCGCACTTGGCCAGCAGCCGATCCAACGTCTTGCCGCCCTGACAGAAGGTGTCATAACTGCTGTCACCAAGAGCGATCACTCCATATTTCAGTGAGTTAAGATCCGGATGCTGCTCGGCAAGATCCTTGGCGAAGGGCTGCAGGTTGTCCGGTATATCTCCTGCACCATGGGTGGAAGTGACCACCAGCAGTATGGATCCGGGCTCATCCAGTACTTCGGTCAGCGAGGCAGGGTTGTGGATCCGGGTCTGGTGACCCGCCTGTTCCAGCAGATTGGCCACATGATCGGCGACATATTCGGCGGCCCCCAGCATGGAACCGACGACGATATTGAGTTTTGCCATGGAATGGATCCTGATTCAGAGAAAAGAGGCGAAGCCGGATTCTAACTCCAAAGGATGTGGATAAATATGGATAAAGCTTGGGGATAATGGATCCACTCAGAGATAGCTGTGGATCTTGTCTCTGTGAGGCCAGCTGGGTGGTGCTGTTGAGCGGATGAAATAAAAGAGGCTTGTCAGGATACTTGGGGGCCATTCCCGATGGCATTTTAAGGTGGCTGGGCTCTTTCTACTTCCTTTTCATCAAGTGCTTGAGCATGTGAAATGGTGGGGATTTCCCTTTATTGCACGATATAAAGCAGCAGTAAGGAGGTGCTTACTTCATGTGGTGTCTGCGCCGCCTCTAGGTTGGTGGATGAAAAATGCACAACAAAAGCCCGGGATGAACCCGGGCTTTTGTTGTCTGCGGTACCGGCTTATTTGCCGATGCAGAAGCTGGAGAAGATGCGGCCCAGCAGATCGTCAGAACTGAATTCGCCGGTGATCTCGGAGAGGGACTCCTGCGCGAGGCGCAGCTCTTCGGCTACCAGCTCGCCGGCCACGAACACTTCCAGCTGCTCTTTGGCCACCAGCAGGCGCTCGGCGGCGCGCTCCAGCGCATCCAGATGGCGGCGGCGGGCCATAAAGCCCCCTTCGGTGTTGCCCTGGAAGCCCATGCAAGCCTTCAGGTGCTCGCGCAGGGCGGGCAGCCCCAGCTCGGTCTTGGCGGAGATGCGGTAGACGGCGTGGCCCTGCTCTTGGCTCGGTGCCAGATCTTCGCCAGTCAGGTCGGCCTTGTTGCGAATAACGGTGAGGCCGATGTTTTTTGGCAACCGATCAACAAATTCCGGCCAGATCTCCCGCGGGTCGACCGCGTCTGTGGTGGTGCCATCCACCATAAACAGCACCCGATCTGCCTGTTCAATCTCGGCCCAGGCGCGCTCGATTCCGATCTGCTCCACCTTGTCCTGGGTGTCGCGCAGGCCGGCGGTGTCGATGATATGCAGCGGCATGCCATCGAGATGGATGTGCTCGCGCAGTACGTCGCGGGTGGTACCGGCAATCTCGGTAACGATGGCTGACTCACGGCCTGCCAGAGCGTTGAGCAGGCTCGATTTGCCGGCGTTGGGGCGACCGGCGATCACCACCTTCATCCCTTCCCGCAGCAGGGCGCCCTGCTTGGCTTCACCACGCACGTCGTCCAGCTCGGACATGATGGCGTAGAGGTCGCCCGCTACCTTGCCATCAGATAGGAAGTCGATCTCCTCGTCCGGGAAGTCGATGGCCGCTTCCACATAGATGCGCAGCCGGGTCAGGTTTTCCACCAGCTGCTGGATCTTGCTGGAGAACTGCCCCTGCAGGGAGTGCATGGCGCTGCGGGCAGCCTGTTCGCTGGAGGCTTCAATAAGGTCGGCAATCGCCTCGGCCTGTGCCAGATCCAGCTTGTCGTTGATGAAGGCGCGCTCGCTGAACTCGCCGGGGCGGGCAGGGCGGATCCCGTCGATTTGCAGAATGCGGCGGATCAGCATGTCCATGATGACGGGGCCGCCGTGGCCCTGCAGCTCCAGCACATCTTCGCCCGTGAAGCTGTTGGGGGCCTTGAACAGCAGGGCTATGCCCTGATCCAGTACTTCGCCTTGCTCATCCCTGAACGGCAGATATTCGGCGTAGCGTACCCGCGGGCACTTGCCGAGCACTATCTCGGCAACCTGTTCGGCGGCGGGGCCGGATACCCGGACTATGCCGACGCCACCACGGCCTGGCGCGGTGGCTTGGGCCACGATCGTATCTGTTGTCATCTTGCTTGGCTCGTTTGTTCGCTGATAGGAAAACGTAGTGGGAGACATTGTAATAAAAAAGGCGGCCCGAAGGCCGCCTCTTTTGTCATCACGGGAAGATTAGCTGCGCATCAGTTACGAGTGTGCAGGCCTTTCTTCTCCAGCTGACGATAGATGATGGTCTGCTGGGTGATGGAGATAACGTTGCTCACCAGCCAGTAGAGAGTCAGACCAGCCGGGAACCAGAGGAACATGAAAGTGAAGATGATCGGCATGAACTGCATCACTTTCTGCTGCATCGGGTCGGTAATGGTGGTCGGGCTCATCTTCTGCAGATACCACATGGACGCACCCATGAGGATTGGCAGCACGAAGAAGGGATCCTTCACTGACAGGTCGGTGATCCACAGGGCGAACGGCGCGTGGCGCAGCTCAACAGACTCCATCAGTGCCCAGTAGAGGGCAATGAAGATGGGCATCTGAACCAGGATCGGCAGACAGCCACCGAGCGGGTTGACCTTCTCCTTCTTGTACAGCTCCATCATGCCCTGAGACATCTTCTGGCGATCGTCGCCGAAGCGCTCGCGCAGGGCCGCAATCTTGGGTTGCAGCATGCGCATCTTGGCCATGGAGGTGTACTGGGCCTTGGTCAGCGGGAACATGATGCCGCGTACCAGCAAGGTCAGCATGATGATGGCTACACCCCAGTTCTGGACGAAACCGTGGAACACGGTCAGCAGCCAGTGCAGCGGTTGGGCGATGAACCACAGCCAGCCGTAATCGACGGTCAGGTCGAGGTGGTTTGCCACCTTGGCCATCTGGTCTTGCAGCTTGGGACCAACCCACAGTTTGCTGGTCACTTCGGCCTGTTGACCGGCAGCCACGTCAACCATCGGCGCCTTGTAACCGATGATAGCCTGGCCTTTGCCCGGGATCACACGGCTGTAGAAGCTGTTGGTATCGTTTGCGTTCGGAGCCCAAGCAGAGACGAAGTAGTGTTGCAGCATGGCGACCCAACCACCCTTGGTGGTCTTGCTCAGGTCGGCATCCTTCATCTCATCGAAGGTGTACTTCTTGTAGCGGGTATCTTCAGTGGAGAAGGCACCGCCGCGGTAAGCACTGGCTACCATGGCATGGCCTTGCTGGTCTTTCGGAGTCGCCACGGTCTGCTTCAGCTGACCGTAGAACTGCACCTGTACCGGCTCGGCGGATTTGTTGTCGATCTTGTAGTCGACGCCAACGGCATAGTCACCACGCTTGAGGATGAACTCCTTGGTGAAGACAACGCCCTTGCTGTCGGTCCAGGTCATCGGTACGACGACTTGATCCTGACCATCGGCCAGCTGGTAGCTGGTCTGGGCGGCTTCATAGGTGGGACGACCCTGGGCCTGGCTGTCAGGACCATCGCGACCAACCAGACCGCTCTGGGCAACATAGAGATGCTCAGGCTGGCTGGTCAGCAGTACGAACGGTTGATCCTTGCCTTCTTCCAGCTTGTGGGCCAGCAGTTCAGCAGAGACGATGTCGCCACCCTGGGTATCCAGAGTCAGCTTGAGCACGTCGGAGGAGACGGTGATCAGCTTGCGTGCGGCAGTCGCATTGGCTTGCTCGGAAACCTGAGGAATATCACCGGATTGACCGGCTTCAGGTACGAAATGTTCGGTTTGGGCCACGGTAGTCGGGGCCGGCTTGGGAGCCTTGTCGGACTCCCACTGTTGCCAGAGCAAAAAGCTCACGAACAGCAAACCGATCAGGAGTAGATTGCGTTGTGATTCCATAGTCTTCAGTTTCTTCGCTTTGGTTGCGGAACCGGGTCATAACCACCCTCGGATAAGGGATGGCATTTTAATAGACGTTTGCTGGCTAACCAAACGCCTTTTATGAAACCGTGAAGTCGGATTGCTTCTATCGCAAATTGGGAACAAGTCGGGGTAAAACGGCAGCGCGGCCCCAGCAGAGGGCTAATGATTAGCTGATACAGACGTATCAGTTTGATAGCTACCCATTGCAACGGCGTGACAGAGTGCGCCATAGCTTTTCCAGTAACTTGAACAGTTCCTCGTTATCCATCTCTTTCACACCGGCCTTGGCGATCACCACGATGTCGATAGCGGGCAGCTGATGTTGTTTGAGGCGGAAACTTTCCCGAACCACCCGTTTGACACGGTTACGCCAAACGGCACGCTTGAGTGCTTTTTTGGGCACAGCGAGACCAAGACGAGGGTGTTCGAGCGAATTGGGAGAGGCGAGAAGAGTAATCTGCGGAGAGGCGGCCCGGACAGGCTCGGCGAAAACGCGTTTGAAGTGTTCGGGAGTTAACAGACGTAACTCCCGAGAGAAGGTGTGCTGGGTAGGCATTAGACTACCAGGCGGGCACGACCCTTGGCACGACGAGCGGCCAGAACTTTACGACCGTTGGCAGTTGCCATGCGGGCGCGGAAACCGTGAGAGCGCTTGCGCTTCAGGTTGGACGGTTGAAAAGTACGTTTCATGATTCGATTCCGTATTACTGTACAGTTTTGATTGTCACACTTAGCCGACGCGCCAGCTATAGCGTGTGACGACTAGCAAAAGAGGCCGAATTCTAAACAGAGTTCGGCTTTTAGTCAATCCGCCGTTCCCTCTCATCCTGCGGTGGTCTTGAAAAGGCCACTGCCGAGCGTGAGGATCCAGAGGATCGAGGGCTCCGGATTATACTGGCAACCCGGGGTTAAACAAGGGATCCCTCAATAAAAAAGGCGGCCAGGCCGCCAAAGAGAGAGCTATTTAAGGACTTTCCGCAAGAACTCCCGGGTACGGGGATCCTTGGGATCGACCAATATCTGATCCGGCGGGCCCTGCTCCACGATCCGGCCACCTTCCATGAAGATCACCCGATCGGCCACATCCCGTGCGAATTCAATCTCGTGGGTCACCACCACCATGGTCTGGTGCTGGCTAGCCAGCTTTTTC
Organism: Aeromonas lacus; assembly: GCF_000764665.1. Classification (GTDB taxonomy): domain Bacteria; phylum Pseudomonadota; class Gammaproteobacteria; order Enterobacterales; family Aeromonadaceae; genus Aeromonas; species Aeromonas lacus. The sequence goes on from NZ_JRGM01000145.1 coordinate 46,067, forward strand.
ATCAGCCCGAGCACTTCATCGACCCATTCCGGATCGAGCGCCGAGGTGGGTTCGTCAAACAAGATCACCTTGGAGTGGGCCGCCATGGCCCGGCCGATGCCGACCCGTTGCTGCTGGCCGCCGGAGAGGGAGGCCGGATAGGCGTCCTTCTTGTCGGCAAGACCAATGTCCTCAAGGATGCCGAGGGCGGTAGCACGAGCTTCCGCCTTCGGCTGTTTCCAGACGGTAATCAACCCTTCAGCGATGTTGTCCAGCGCCGTCTTGTTGGCAAACAGGGCGTAGTTCTGGAACACGAAGGATGCCCGTTTGCGCAGCTCGATGGCTTGCTGCTCGCTGGCATCTGCCAGATTGAGCTGCAGATCGTCGATGGCAAGCGAGCCTGCATCCGGGGTCTCCAGCAGGTTCAGGCAGCGCAACAGGGTCGATTTGCCGGTGCCGGAGGGGCCGATAATGACCACTATCTCCCCCTTCTTTACCTCCAGATCGATGCCGTTGAGCACCTGATTGCCGTGATATGCCTTGGAGAGGCCGGTTAGCTTGATCATGAGAGCCCTCCTTTAATAGGCACGATTGAGACGAATTTCCAGCAGGTGCTGCAAGCGGGTGAAGAAGATGACCACCACCCAGTAGATGAGCGCCACCGCCATAAAGCTCTCGAAGAACTTGAACGAGGAAGAGGCTTCCATCTGTGCCTTGCCCATGATCTCGGCCACACCCAGGGTAAAGGCCAGCGAGGTGCTTTTGATCATGTCGATGAAGTAGTTCATCAGCGACGGGGTGGCGATGCGTGCCGCCTGCGGCAGGATGATCCGCTGCATCGCCTGATAACGGCTCATGCCGATGCTGAGCGCCGCTTCCATCTGGCTTTTGTGAATACCCAGGATCGACGCCCTGATCGACTCGGCCATGTAGGCGGCAAAGTGGAGGGTCAAACCTATGATGGCAGCGGTAAAGGCATCCATCCCGGAAAATATGTGGAACAGTTGCGGTAGCCCGTAATAGAGCAGAAACAGCTGGACGAGCAGCGGTGTACCCCGAAAGAACGAGATATAGAGCATCGCCAGCCAGTGGATCACGGGGATGCGAAAGACCCGTACTATCGCCAGGGCCAGCGACAGTACGAGTGCCAACGCGAATCCCCACAGGGCCATCTCCATCGTGGTGCCCAGATATTTGAGCAGGATGGGAAACAGCCCCAGGGTGTACTCGATATCGAAGTGCATCATTTATTTGTCGGTGATGTCGGACGCGAACCATTTCTCGGAGATTTGACGCAGGGAGCCATCCTTGCGCATGGCGGTCAGCGCCTCATCGACCTTCTTCAGCAGCGCCTGCTTCTCCGGGGTCTTCAGGAAGGGCAGGGCGTTCTCGATCGTCTCGAACGGTGCGCCAGCCTGTTGCAGCGGCAGCTTGGACTCCTTGATCAGCTGGGCGGTGGAGACGCGGTCCATCACGAAGGCGTCGATGCGGCCCAGCGCGACATCCTGCTCGAAGGCGGAGTCATAGGTGCGGATATCGATTTTGTGGTTCGGATCATTCTTGCGCAGCAGCTCTTCAAAGTTGGAGCCAAGGTTGACCGCGACCTTCTTGCCTTCCAGATCCTTGATGCCGTGGATGGTGTTGTTGCCCTGACGGACCACGATCTGGGCGCCGTCATAGACGTAGGGCTGGGAGAAGTCGTACTTCGCCTTGCGCTCGTCGGTGATGGTGATCTGGTTGGAGATGGTATCGACACGGCCGGTTTCCAGCATGCCAAACAGGCCGGAGAAGCTGGCGGTCACGAACTCGACTTTGTAGCCGGTACGCTCGCCGATCTGGTTCCACATATCCACTTCAAAGCCCTGCAGTTTGTCCTGCTTGACGAAAGTGAACGGGAAGTACTTGCCGGACATGCCGACCTTGATGGTCTCCTGGGCGATGGCCTGACCAGACAGGGTGGCCAACAGGATGGCTGCGCCGGAAATAAGCTTGATGGAAGTTTTCATGGGGTTTCTCTCTCTAAATATCTTGTATTTGTAGTTGTAATAACTGCTTTGGCGCTGATGTTATTGGAATAAAATTTAAAAAATAAATGACATTTGGTTATATGAAATAACAGGAGTGCAGCATGAGATCCGCCAGTTGCAGCAGTGGATCAAGCTGTGGGTAACTTTGGGGATGAAAGATGATCCGGAGGCGCTGGATCCTTGAAAGTCAAGGATCTTATTTGCTGGATCCGTGGGGGCACGGCTGGAGATCCGGCGGCTAAAAACGTAGAATAGCCGGTCTTTAGTTAATCAATCGACAGGAGTTTAGAGTGACTGCTTCGCTATGGCAGCAGTGCCTTAACCGGCTGCAAGATGAGTTGCCCTCGGCAGAATTCAGCATGTGGATCCGGCCGCTTCAAGCGGAGTTGAGTGACAATACTCTGACCCTGTATGCACCGAATCGCTTCGTTCTGGACTGGGTACGAGACAAGTACCTCATCCGGGTGAACGGCATCATTAACGAACTTTGCGGAGTCGATGGCCCCGCCCTGCGTTTTGATATTGGCAATCGTCCCCACCCCGTCACCGTCGCTGCAAGCAGAGCGCCGGCGCAGGGAGCTGCGCCTGTGAATAACTTGCAGAAGAGCTGGGAAAGCAAGCCCGAAACCAAGCCCGAGCCGAATCACAAGAGCAACACCAACGTGAACTATACCTTCGAGAATTTCGTCGAGGGTAAGTCCAACCAGTTGGCTCGTGCGGCTGCCCGTCAGGTGGCGGACAATCCGGGTGGCGCTTACAACCCGCTGTTCCTCTATGGCGGTACCGGTTTAGGTAAAACCCACCTGCTGCACGCCGTTGGCAATGCCATCAAGGAGAGCAAAAAAGATGCGAAAGTCATCTATATGCACTCCGAGCGGTTCGTGCAGGACATGGTGAAAGCGCTGCAAAACAACGCCATTGAAGAGTTCAAGCGTTACTATCGCAGCGTCGATGCCCTGCTCATCGATGACATCCAGTTCTTCGCCAACAAGGAGCGCTCCCAGGAGGAGTTCTTCCATACCTTCAACGCCTTGCTCGAAGGCAACCAGCAGATCATCCTCACCTCGGATCGCTATCCGAAAGAGATCAACGGTGTCGAGGATCGCCTCAAGTCCCGCTTCGGCTGGGGCCTGACTGTGGCGATCGAACCACCGGAGCTGGAGACTCGCGTCGCCATCCTGATGCGCAAGGCGGACGAGAACCAGATCCACCTGCCGGACGAAGTGGCCTTCTTCATCGCCAAACGGCTGCGTTCCAACGTCCGTGAACTGGAAGGGGCCCTCAACCGGGTGATCGCCAACGCCAACTTCACCGGTCGCGCCATCAACATCGACTTCGTACGCGAAGCGCTGCGCGATCTGCTGGCGTTGCAGGAGAAGCTGGTCACCATCGACAATATCCAGAAGACGGTGGCGGAGTACTACAAGATCAAGCTTGCGGATCTGCTCTCCAAGCGCCGTTCCCGCTCCGTGGCCCGCCCGCGCCAGCTGGCGATGGCACTGGCCAAGGAGCTGACCAACCACAGTTTGCCGGAGATAGGTGATGCCTTTGGTGGCCGTGACCATACCACCGTTCTTCATGCCTGCCGCAAGATCGAGCAGCTGAAGGAGGAGAGTCACGACATCAAGGAGGACTACTCCAACCTGATCCGTACCCTTTCTTCCTGATAACGGAGAGCACAGATGCAGCTCGAAATTAGCCGTGAGGCCCTGTTACGTCCTCTGCAACTGGTGTCCGGTGCCCTGGGTGGCCGACCGACCCTGCCGATCCTCGGCAATGTGCTGCTTGATGTCAGCAACGGTCTGCTGTCGCTGACCGGTACCGATCTCGAAGTAGAGATGATCGGTCAGGTCTATCTGAATGGCGCCAGCGAAGATGGTCGCACCACTGTGCCGGCACGCAAGCTGCTGGACATCTGCCGTGGTCTGCCGGAAGGCGCCGAGATCCGCCTCAACACCGAAGGCGATCGCCTGATCATCCGTTCCGGCCGTTCCCGTTTCAATCTGTCGACCCTGCCAGCGACTGAGTATCCGAACATCGAGGATTGGGAGTCCGTGCTCGAGTTCGATATCAGCCAGCTGGAGCTGAAGAAGCTGATCGACGCGACCCAGTTCTCCATGGCCAGCCAGGATGTGCGTTACTACCTGAACGGCATGCTGTTCGAGAGTGAAGGTCACGGTCTGCGTACCGTGGCGACCGACGGTCACCGTCTGGCCACCTGCCGCCGCGAGGTGGTCGGGGAATCGCTGCCCGATCATCAGGTTATCCTGCCGCGCAAAGGGGTGCTGGAGCTGGTGCGTCTGCTGGAAGCGGAAGACAAGCCGGTGCGACTGCAGATCGGTCGCAGCAACCTGCGTGCCGCCCTCGACGGCTTCATCTTCACCTCCAAGCTGGTGGATGGTCGTTTCCCGGACTGGCGCCGGGTCATTCCGCGCAACAGCGACAAGGCTCTGATCGCCGGCCGTGAGGATCTGCGTCAGGCGTTTGCCCGCGCGGCGATCCTCTCCAACGAAAAATTCCGTGGGGTGCGTCTCAATCTGCAGGAAAACCTGCTGCGCATCACCGCCAACAACCCGGAACAGGAAGAAGCGGAAGAGCTGCTTGACGTACAATACGCTGCTGGCGAGATGGAGATCGGATTCAACGTCTCTTATGTGCTGGACGTGCTGAATACGTTAAAATGTGAGCAAATCCGGGTTAGCCTGAGCGATTCCGTCAGCAGCGCCATTATTGAGGATTTTGAAAATCAGGATGCTCAGTACGTGGTAATGCCGATGCGGATCTAGTCGTGTCTCTGGTCAAACTCCAGCTCAGCGACTTTCGCAATATCCAGCAAGCCAGTCTCGCGTTGTCACCCGGCCTCAATATTCTGGTCGGGTGCAATGGCAGCGGCAAGACCAGCGTGCTGGAAGCCATTCACTACCTTGGTCTGGGGCGCTCCTTTCGCACTCATCTGACCGGGCGGGTTATCCGCCAGGGGGAGAGGGCGTTTACCCTGTTTGCCCAGTGCGAACTGGATGGGCGTCAGGTGCCTATCGGTCTTGCCAAGGACAAGAGTGGCGAGACCCAGCTCAAGATTGCCGGAGCGCAGGCGCAGCGATTGGCCGATCTGGCCGAATTGCTGCCGGTGCAACTCATTCATCCGGATGGCTTCAATCTGCTGACCGGGGGGCCGCAGGCTCGTCGGGCCTGGCTCGATTGGGGGGTGTTTCATCAGGAACCCACCTTCTTCGCCCTGTGGGGGCGGGTGCGGCGGCTGCTGAAACAGCGTAATGCGCTGCTGCGCCAGAGTACCCAATATCGCCAGCTGGCGTTCTGGGATCAGGAGCTGGTGCGGCTGGGTGGTGAACTGGCAGGCTTTCGCGCCAGTTATTGTCAGGCCATTACGCCCCTGATCAAGGAGATGACGGCGGATTTCCTGCCGGAATTCGATATCAGTCTTGGTTTTTACCGGGGCTGGGAGAAAGATACCCCCCTCAACGAACTGCTGGAGGCGGGGTTTGAGCGGGATCGGGCGCTGGGCTACACCGGTGTCGGTCCGCAGAAAGCCGATGTGCGCCTCAAGGCGAACGGGGTGCCTGCTCAGGATATTTTGTCCCGGGGTCAGCTCAAGCTGCTGGTTTGTGCCATGCGCTTGGCCCAAGGGCTCTATTTGAATCAACATAGCAGCCGTGGCTGTATTTTTTTAATTGACGATTTTGCCTCTGAACTGGATGTCGAGAAGCGTCGCCTCCTAGCCGCAAGGCTGAAGCAGTGCGCGTCCCAGGTGTTTATCACCGCCATCGATACCGGTCAGCTCGCAGACATGATGGATGCGAATGACTGCAAGTTGTTCCACGTGGAACAAGGCAAGATCTCCGAAACGTTAGAGAAGGCAGAGAGTAAGCTATGAGTGAAAATACTTACGACTCCTCGAATATCAAGGTGCTGAAGGGCCTGGATGCGGTCCGCAAGCGCCCGGGGATGTATATCGGCGATACGGATGATGGCTCGGGTCTGCACCACATGGTGTTCGAAGTCGTCGATAACTCCATTGACGAGGCGCTCGCTGGCTACTGCTCCGATATTCAGGTCAAGATCCATTCCGATGGCTCCGTCTCCGTACGCGATAACGGCCGTGGTATTCCGGTCGATATTCACCCGGAAGAGGGCCGCTCCGCTGCTGAAGTCATCATGACCGTGCTGCACGCTGGCGGTAAGTTCGATGACAACTCCTACAAGGTTTCCGGTGGTCTGCACGGCGTCGGCGTCTCCGTTGTTAACGCGCTCTCTGACAAGCTGCTGCTGACCATTCGTCGTAACGGCCACGTCTACGAACAGACCTATCATCTGGGTGAGCCGCAGGCTCCGCTCAAGCAGATTGGTGACAGCACTGGCACCGGTACCGAAGTTCGCTTCTGGCCGAGCCCGACTATCTTCAGCGACACCCTGTTTCACTACGAGATCCTGGCCAAGCGCCTGCGCGAACTCTCCTTCCTCAACTCCGGCGTTTCCATCCGTCTGATGGATGAGCGTGATGGCCGCGAGGCGCACTTCTGCTATGAAGGCGGTATCAAGGCGTTCGTTGAGTACCTGAACCAGAACAAAACCCCGATCCACCCGAAGGTGTTCCACTTCACCACCGAACAGGATGGCATCGGTGTGGAAGTCGCCATGCAGTGGAATGACGCCTATCAGGAAGGGGTCTACTGCTTCACCAACAACATTCCGCAGCGCGATGGTGGTACCCACCTCGTTGGTTTCCGTACCGCGCTGACCCGTACCCTCAACTCCTACATGGAGAAAGAGGACTACAGCAAGAAGGCCAAATCTGCCGCCAGCGGTGATGACGTGCGTGAAGGTTTGATTGCCGTTATCTCCGTCAAGGTGCCGGATCCCAAGTTCTCCTCCCAGACCAAAGACAAGCTGGTCTCTTCCGAAGTGAAGACCGCCGTTGAACAGGCTATGGGTGAGAAGCTGGCCGACTTCCTGCTGGAAAACCCGGGCGACGCCAAGATCGTGGTCAACAAGATCATCGATGCGGCTCGTGCCCGTGAAGCGGCCCGCAAGGCCCGTGAACTGACCCGCCGCAAAGGCGCGCTGGATATCGCCGGTTTGCCCGGCAAGCTGGCTGACTGTCAGGAAAAAGACCCGGCGCTCTCCGAACTCTACATAGTGGAAGGGGACTCTGCTGGCGGTTCCGCCAAGCAGGGTCGCAACCGTAAGAACCAGGCCATCCTGCCGCTCAAGGGCAAGATCCTGAACGTGGAGAAGGCCCGTTTCGACAAGATGATCTCTTCGCAAGAGGTGGGCACCCTGATCACCGCACTGGGCTGCGGTATCGGTCGCGACGAGTACAACCCGGACAAGCTGCGTTATCACAACATCATCATCATGACCGATGCGGACGTCGATGGTGCGCACATCCGAACTCTGCTGCTGACCTTCTTCTATCGTCAGATGCCGGAAATCATCGAGCGTGGCTATGTCTATATCGCCCAGCCGCCGCTCTACAAAGTGAAGAAGGGCAAGCAGGAGCAGTATCTGAAAGACGAAGATGCGCTGCTGCAGTACCAGACCGCCATGGCGCTGGATGGTGCGACCCTGCACGTCAATGAGTCCGCTCCGGCCATCGGTGGCGAGGCGCTGGAGCGTCTGGTCAACCAGCATCGCTCGGTGACTCACTTGATTACCCGCATGTCTCGCCGTGCACCGGAAGCTGTACTGACCCAGCTGATCTATCAGCCGGAGCTGAACGAAGCGCTGCTGAACAGCGAGAGCGATCTGCTGGCCTGGTGTCAGGGTATGGAAGCCGTGCTCAACGAGAGCAACCAGGGCATCCAGTACCAGATGCAGGTTCGCCGCGATGAAGAGCGCCGCCTGTTCGTGCCGCATGCCGTGGTACGTCAGCACGGTGTCGACCGCGAATACCCGATCAGCTACGACTTCCTGCAATCCTCCGAGTACCGTCAGTTGGTCTCGCTGGGCAAGGAGATCGCCAACCTGATCGAGGACGGTGGTTACATCAAGCGCGGCGAGAAGGTGAAGCCGGTCTCCAGCTTCGTCGAAGCGGTCGAGTGGCTGATGGGCGAAGGCAAACGCGGCATCTATATCCAGCGCTATAAAGGCTTGGGTGAGATGAACCCGGATCAGCTGTGGGAAACCACCATGGATCCGGAAGCTCGCCGCATGCTGCGCGTCACCATCGACGACGCCGTTGGTGCCGACCAGCTCTTCTCCACCCTGATGGGTGATGCTGTAGAGCCGCGTCGCGACTTTATCGAGACCAACGCCCTGCGCGTAGCCAACCTCGACGTTTAATCAGACTCGCTGATTGCAATAAAAAGCCGCTCACAAGAGCGGCTTTTTTACATCTGCAGTCTGCTTTATCAGAGCATTTTGCTCATGATGACCAGGTTGTGAGGTAGCACAGCGCCATCGCTAGCCGTGCGATGGCGCAACGCTGGCACTATGTGGTGGATGACCCTGAACCCCAGCTTGGTATAGAAAGGCTCGGCGGTCTGGGTACCGAGATTGACCTCGTAAACCCCTTGCTGCGTCAGGTACTCCAGCACGGTATTGGCGAGCAGGGTGCCAGTTCCTGCGGGTTGCCCAGGTTGCACCACCACAGTGCCGATATAGGCGTATCGCCGATTGTCTGTGGAGTAGATAGACCCTGACATACCTCCCTGCAGTTCGCCATTCTCATCATGCAGCATCAAGACAAAGGTCGGCCGGATTTTGGGATCCTGCTCATTGACGGCCTCGATATAGAGGGTTTTGCCTGCCGGATTAGCACCATAATCCAATCGGAAGATTGCCGTGTGATCCGGGCCTGCGGGCATATGAACGGCTTCGTGCTGATAACCGCTTTGGATGAGAGGGGAATAGAGCTCCTGATACGTGGTGAGTATCACCACCTCATTGATGAGGTGGCCCTGCTGCCGCTGTTCATCGATCAGCTGATCCAGATAATCGAGCGGAGTACCGAGAAAGCTGGCTTCCGGGTAGTGGACGATGACGTTAGGGTTGAAGCCAAACTCCTGCTCACGCAGTTGCAGCAGGGCGAAAAGCGCCAGCTGCTTCTCGCTCAGTTCATCGGCTGTGCAGTTCTCTGGCTGATACAGTTTGAGTGGATTATGTCGAGTGGTCATTGTTTATCCATAAAATGATGCGCGCAGATGATAACACAGCCGATGGGATGGGCACGTTCCACGTGGAACATTGAGCCTGATTACCTCAGCTCAGGTGCCGGGCAGTAAAGGCGCAGGCGATGGCCGTCCGGATCAAGCGCCATGCAGGTGTAGCCAAACTCCATCTTGGTTGGAGCCTGGATCAGGGGGAGCCCGCGCGCCAGCCACTCGGCAGACAGGCGATCGACGGCATCATCATCGGGGAGGGCGAAGGCCAGCTCCATCGCTCCGGCCGTTTGGGTCACGGCAGGTTCGACCGTGGCGCTGGACCAGAGCGCCAGTCTGGCGCCTGAATCGAATACGAACATGGCAAAGGTAGGTGACTCCTCCACCGGTTCACGCCCGAACAGCTCGCGGTAGAAGAGAGCGCTGCGGGTCGGGTTGGCAACGTAGAGGATGGTGAATTGGGGGACTAACATGGCGATGCTCCTTGTTGATGAGATGGCGTATCGGCGCCGACCCCCTCAGCATGGCGTCACCTGCTGTCAGTTTCTGTCAGCAATGAATTTCGGCTGCGGGATCTGCTGGGTGGCGCGCCACTCCTTCAGCAGGCTCTCTCTGCTTTTGGGATAGCGGCAATCTTCAGGCTGCATCCGGGTGATGCGATCGACCCGAAAGTGGCGAAAGCCCTGACGCAGTTCGCACCAGGCCACCAGTACCCGCACCTGTTCGAAGTAGCCAAGGGCAAAGGGCCAGACGGTGCGCTCAGAGGCCTCATCCTTGAGGTCGCGATAGCCCAAGGTCACCTTGCGTTGCTGGCGGATGGCGCTGCGCAACGGGGCTTCATCATTGAGGCTGTCGCTGCGGGAGGTGCCGATCAGCAGGGCATTGCTCTGGAGCTGCTGGCGATAGTCGGCGGGCAGCACGGCTTCTATCTTGGCCAACGCACTGCTGGCCGATGCACTCAAGGCTCCATCACCGTGGGCAACCACCCAACGCGATCCCAGCACCAGCGCATCCAGCTCCTCTTCACTGAACATCAATGGTGGCAGCATGAAGCCGGGACGCAGCACATAGCCGATACCCGGTTCGCCCTCAATGTGGGCACCTTGTGCCTGCAGGGTGGCAATATCCCGATAGAGGGTGCGCAGGCTGATGCCAAGCTGGCTGGCCAGTTCAGTGCCAGTGATGGCGTAGCGGTGGCCGCGCAGCAGCTGGAGCAGGGCCAGCAGACGTTCGGAACGAGACATGGTATGACTCCTCGGGATCTCTGGTTAGCCTGCCATAGCGGAGTGAGTTGGTACAGCGGGCATCATCAGGAGTTCTGGCCGCGAAAAGATCGTCGCCACTCGCTGGGGGAGATGGCAAAGCGGGCACGGAAGTGATTGCGTAGTGAGGTAGCACTCTTGAAGCCGACCAGCTCGGCAATGCGATCGATGGAATGACCGCTTACCTCCAGTAGCTCCTGACTGCGCCTGAGCCGCTCCGCCAACAGCCATTCACCTACCGAGAGGCCGGTAGCCTGATGAAAGCGGCGGGTAAAGGTGCGTCGGCTCATCAGGGTGTGGGCTGCCAGAGAATCCAGGGTATGGGGTTCATCCAGATGGGCACGCAGGTGATCGAGCAACCGGTTCATCCGGACATCGCGGGTGGAGGCGGGCACCGGCTGCTCGATAAACTGGGCCTGACCCCCTTCCCGGTGAGGCGGGATCACCAGCCGCCGCGCCACCTTGTTGGCGATGGCCGAGCCGTGGTACTGGCGTACCATATAGAGGCAGCAGTCCAGTCCGGCGGCGGTGCCTGCCGAGGTGACCAGCCCCTCGTCATCGACATAGAGGGCGTTGGTATCGAGCCGCACGCAGGGAAAGCGGCGGCAGAAATCCTGTTCGTACTCCCAGTGGGTCGATGCCTTGCGACCATTGAGCAGCCCGGCGTAGGCGAGCACATAGGTGCCGAGACAGAGCCCGACCAGCCGTGCACCTCTGGCTCTGGCGGCAATCAGGGCATCGAGCAGCGCTGCGGGTGGCCGTGCTGCCGGGTCATGCCAGAAGGGGATCACGATGATCTCCGCCTCGGCCAGCACCTCCAGCCCATGGGGGGCCTGAATGGTGAAGCCTTGCGCCGAGTGTGAGTGGCGGTTGCCATCACCGCAGCAGGTCTTGAGCTCGAACAGCGGCTGGCCCGGCAGGATATCGCCGAAGATGAGGCAGGGGACGGCGCAGTGAAAAGGGCTGAAGTGATCGAAGGTCACCACGGCAACGATCGGGGTGGGCATTATGTTGACTCCTCTCTGCGCGCAGGACTCTCATCATAAGCGTTCGGCAGTGAAAGCCGAAGGGCCATGTCTGGCTGGCCATCCTGCGGATCACAGCGATATCGCCTCGCCATCTTCCGGCACCCGCACCCGATCCATCATGCCCCGTTCCGCCAGATATTCGCGCAGCTCCTGGCGTGACAGCACGGCGTGGTTGACCGCTTCCATATGGCTGGCGATCAGCGTGGCTTGCGGTGCCGCTTGATAAACGGCGGCGACATCCTCCTTGCCCATGATGATGGAACCGAGCCCGGGCACCTGTGCATCGCCGCAGTTGAGGATGATGACCTCGGGCTGATGCTGTTGCAGGGCTTGCTCGACCGAGGGATGCCAGATGGTATCACCGGCCAGATAGAGGCACTGCTCATCGGGGTGGGAGAAGACCACGCCACATACTTCTCCCATGCGCTCGCCCAGTACCGCCATCAGCTGGTCGCTGCCGTGCTGGCCACCGGTCTGCTGCAGGAGAATGCCGGCAAACTCGGGCTGGTCGCTCAGCAGGCGCACATCCTCAAATCCACTGGCACGAATGGCATCGGCATCTTTCTGATGTTGTACCAAGAGCGGCAGATGCTTGGGGATTAGTGCTCTGGCGGCGTCATCCCAGTGGTCGGGATGGTCGTGGGTGACGATAACGGCGTCCACATCGACCAGCTCATCGATCGGCTGCGGCAGCTCGACCAGCGGATTGCGCAGCTGGCTGTTGGCGGTGCCCTCAAAGCCGGGGAAGGCCCCCTTGGCCGAGAGCATGGGGTCGATCAGAAAGCGGGTGCCGGCATAGTCGAGCAGCAGGGTGGCGTTGCGAACCTGGGTAATCTTCATGGGATGGCTCCATGTTGGCTGGTGGATATGCAACCAATTATGGGGCGAGGAGCGAGTTGCCATTAGTGGCCCACGGGTCGATTATCATCACTATCGGGCCAACAAATTGATGCGCCAAAGGTCGGCTCGGCCATTTAAAAAATTTGAAAAAATCCCCTTGAAAGGAAAAAGTGAGCCCCTATATAGGTAACAAGGCCGAAACGCTCGACAGAGGTTTCGACCACGCGCCCGTCCATAAGGAGGGCAAACAATCCGTTATCGCTCACAAGAGGGTAATACTATGCGTTCTATCGACTTTTCTCCGCTCTATCGTTCTGCCATCGGTTTCGATCGTCTGGCCAATCTCATCGAATCTGCGGCCAGCAATGGCAATGCCGGTTATCCCCCCTACAACATTGAGCAACTGGGCGACAACGACTACCGCATCAGCATGGCGGTGGCGGGCTTTACCCAGGAAGAGCTGGAGCTGAGCTTCCAGGAAAATCTGCTGACGGTGAAGGGCAACAAGCAGGCCGACACCGGGCGCAACTATCTCTATCAGGGGATCGCCGAACGCGGTTTCGAGCGCCGCTTCCAGCTGGCCGATTATGTGCGGGTGAAAGGGGCCGACCTTAAAAACGGCTTGCTGCACATCGAGCTGGTGCGTGAAGTGCCCGAGGCGATGAAGCCGCGCAAGATTGAGATCAACGGCTGATAGCCTGAATTCACTGAAATTTTAAAATTTCCCGGGTGCCGATGACGGGCCTGTGGAGAGTTGAACCTGTTGCTTATTAGAAGGATAGGATTATGCGTAACCTCGATTTTTCTCATCTCTATTCCAACGCCGTCGGCTTCGAGCGGATGGCCCGTGAGCTGGAAGGTCTGTTCGAGCAGAAGACCGCCGCTTACCCCCCGTACAACATTGAAAAGCGCGATCAGGATGGCTATCGCATCACGGTCGCCGTGGCTGGCTTCGAGCGCGAAGAGCTGGAGCTGGAGACTGAAAACGGCACCCTCAAGGTGAAGGGGCGCAAAGGGGCGGCAGCCGGTGAGCGTCAGTTCCTTCATCAGGGAATTGCCGAGCGTGACTTTGAGCTTGCCTTCAAGCTGAGCCAGCACGTGGAAGTGCAGGGTGCCAAGCTGGAGCATGGTCTGCTGACCATAGATCTGGCCCGTGAGCTGCCGGAGGCGCTGAAGCCCCGCGCCATCCCCATCGGTAAACCCGAGCAGCTGGCGTTGCCCGGCTAAGCAAACCGGATTCCGATAAACAATAAAGGCCTGCATCTGCAGGCCTTTCTGTTTTTGGCTGGCCGGACTGACTTAGCCGGCGTAGAGGGCGTTGATTTCGTCGGCCAGAATGGCGATGCCACGGCGCACCAGCTCCTCGCTCTGGGAGTAGTTGAGGCGGATGCACTCCTGGCTGTGGCGCCACTCGGGGTCATCAATGCCGGGGAAGAAGTAGTGACCCGGCACGATCAGCAGGTTCTTCGCCTTCAGTCGCTCATAGAGCTCCTGACAGTGGATCGGCAAATCTTCAAACCAGAGCCAGAGGAAGAGGGCGCCTTCCGGCTTGTGAATGTGGAAGCGCGGGTCGGGGATCGCTTCGCGCAGCAGCTGCACCGCCAGCTCCGCCTTCTGCTGATAGAAGGGCTTCACCACCTGTTCGCTGAGGGCGATGATATCGCCGCTCTCGATCATCGGGATGGTGATGGCGGGGCCCAGACTTCCCGGTGCCAGATTGATGATGCCGCTCAGGTTGGTGATGGCCTGAATTATTTTCTCGTCGGCGATAACGATGCCGCAGCGGGTGCCCGGCAAGCCCAGCTTGGAGAGGCTCATGCAGAGGATGGTGTTGGCGTTCCAGAATGGCTTGGCTTCGCTGAAGATGATACCCGGGAAGGGCACGCCGTAGGCGTTGTCGATCAGCAGCGGAATCCCCCTGTCGCGGGCGATCTGATCGAGGTGTTCGATCTCTTCGTCGGTCAGCACATTGCCGGTGGGGTTGGTCGGGCGGGAGACGCAGATCACCCCGATATCGTCACCCACCTGCAGGCTCTCGAAATCCACGTGGTATTTGAACTGGCCATCGGGCAGTTTCTCGATGGTGGGCTTGTAGGCCACGAAGTAGTCATCTGCCAGCGCCGAGTCGGCATAGCCGATGTATTCGGGGGCGAGCGGGAACAGCACCTTCTTCTTGCGGCCATCGGCAAATTCACCGGCCAACAGGTTGAAGAGGTAGAAGAAGGCATTCTGGCTGCCGTTGGTCAGGGCGATATTGCGGGCCGAGATATCCCAGCCCAGCTCTTTGCTGAGCAGGGCTGCCAGCGCCTTGGTGAACCTGTCTTTGCCTTGCGGGCCATCGTAGTTGGCCATCGCCTTCACCAGTTCGCCGTTGTCGAGCAGGGTTTTGGCCTCGGCCTGAAAGCGCTCCAGCATGGCGGGGATGGGGGCCGGATTGCCGCCACCCAGCATGATGGCGTCCGGATTGGTCAGCCCCTGATTGAGGTCATCCATGAGTTGGGTAATGCCGGCGTGGCGAGTGAACTTCTCGCCGAACAAGGAAAATTCCATTCAGTGACAGATCCAGATTTGAGTTACGGGGATGTAGCACCATAGCTCAGTTTAAAAGCGGGTGTCGATCAAAAAGATGGGACGTTCCACGTGGAACATGGAGTAAAAATTAAGCGCGGAAGCACAGCGGTTTCGAAAGAAACATTAACCGGACAAGCGCACAGGGGAAATGGATTTATTTGAACCAAATCAGCTGGTTGTAGCAACTATTCAGCTACTCCCTGGTGGGGAGTGATATAGCGCGCAGGAGTCTGCCCGGTGTGTTGCCTGAAGAAGCTGATAAAGGCGCTGTCGCTGGAGAACTCCAGTGCCGAGGATATGCGACTGATGGATTGCCCCTCGGCCAACAGTTCCATCCCCCGTAGCAGTCGCCACTGCTGACGCCACGCCTGATAGCTCATGCCGGTCTCCCGCATAAAGATGCGGCCAATGGTCTTGTCACTAGCACCAATCTGTCCGGCTAACTGATTTAGCCGCTCCGGCAGGGCATCTCCCCGTTTCAACTGTTGTAGCCAGCCGCCCAGTCTGGGATCGGTCGGTAGCGGCAGCTGCCATGACTCCCGCGGCGCCTGCCCCAACTCCTCCATAAACAGTGCCACCGTCCGTTGTTGCTGCTCTTGCGGTTTGTCCCACGGCCAGAGCGCCATCCGTTCGATCAGCTCGTGCAGCAGCGGATTGACCGCCAACACCTCCATCGTGCCGGGCAACTCGGGGTGCGGCTGGAAGTAGAGGGAGCGGTAGGCCACCACACCACGCATCAAGATCCGGTGGGCGGTGCCTGCAGGCAGCCAGGCGGCGCGGGTGGGCGGTAGCAGGCAGACCCGACCTTCCAGCTCCATGGTCATGCAGCCGGATTGGGCGAACAGCAGCTGATGGCGCTGATGCTGATGCAGACCCGAGTCGTGCCAGCCGAGGGCGGAGGCTATGCCGATCACGCTGCCCGTCAGCTGGTCGGGGTCAAAAGGGTGATCGGGAAGAATAAAGGCCATATGTCCGATTTTTGATGTTTATAGTCCTGCTTATTGTAATCAGACAATTGGCATCTCTCTAGAATGGCGACCTCTTGTGAAGGAGGTGTGTCATGAACAACAAGTTGCCACCGCTCTGGCTGGTGGTGGGATTAATGATGTTTCCCCAAATTGTGGAGACCATCTACAGCCCGGTACTGACCCACATCGCCATCCAATTTCGGGTGAGCGAGGGGCAGGCATCCCAGACCCTGTCGGTCTATTTTCTGGCGTTTGCTGTGGGGGTGGTCTGCTGGGGACGGCTCTGCGATCTGATCGGGCGCCGTCCCGCCATGCTGGCCGGGTTGCTCACCTATGGCGTCGGCACCTTGCTGGCACTGCTGTCCAATCAGTTTGAAACCCTGCTGCTGGCCCGGGTCATCTCGGCCTTTGGCGCCGCCGTGGGCTCCGTGGTGACCCAGACCATGCTGCGCGATAGTTATCAGGGCTGCGATCTGGCGCGGGTCTTCTCGGTGATGGGCATTGCGCTCTCACTCAGTCCGGTGCTGGGGCTGCTCAGTGGCGGTCAGCTGGCGAGCGGGTTCGGTTATCTCGGGGTATTCTGCGGTCTGCTGGTGCTTGCGGCTCTCTTGCTGCTGGTTGCCTGCTGGCAACTGCCGGAAACCCGTCCGGCCACCACCCGGCAAGTCGCACTCTGGCCGCTGGCGTGCCGGATGATGAAGGATGGCGGGCTCTGGCGCAGTGCCATGCTGGTCGCCCTGTTCAACACCATGCTGTTTGGCTACTACAGTTTGGCCCCGTTCCTGTTTGCCGAATTGGGATTGAGCACCGGCGAGTTTGGTTACTCGGGGATCTTGCTGGCACTGGCGACCCTGCTTGGCAGCCTGCTTAACAAGCATCTGCTGGGGAGGGGGTGGCTGCCGTCATCTCTGATCAGACTGGCTTGCGTTTTGGCACTGGTTGCCGGGCTGCTGGTCTGGACGACTCAGGCCAGCCTCTGGTTCCTGCTGCCCATGATGGGAATCGTGGTGGCCTTCGGACTGGCGATCCCCAACGTGCTGAGTCAGGCTCTGTTGGCCTATCGCGAGGTGGCAGGCAGTGCTGGCGCCCTGTTCGGGCTTGGCTACTACCTGCTGCTCAGTCTGGGATTGGCGGTGGCGGCCGGATTGCAGGATCTCGGCCTGTTGCTCAGTGGCTGCGGTCTGCTGGCACTGCTTTGCTGCGGGCGTCGTTCCACGTGAAACGTCAGTTACCGATAAAGCGGTAGCCAATACCGGATTCGGTCTCGATAAGCGTCGGTTGCTGGGGGTTATCCCCCAGCTTTTTGCGCAGGCTGGCGATGACGATGCGCAGGTAGTGGGTGTCCTCCTTGTGGCTTGGCCCCCAGATATCGTTGAGCAGTTGGGTTTGCATTACCAGCTTGCCCGGGTGGCACACCAGCGCCTGCAACAGGGCGAACTCCTTGCGGGAGAGGGGGATCTCCTCTTCCTTCATGGTCACCTTGTGGCTGCTGATATCGAGCGTCAGGCCGCATTGGGGGAAGTGGCGCCGCTCGCCGCTGCTGACCCCGGCCCGCTGGCGCAAGAGCACGCGAATGCGGGCCATCATCTCGCCGATGCCGAACGGCTTGCTCATGTAGTCGTTGGCTCCGGCATCCAGCAAGCGCACCTTCTCCTGCTCGGAATCGCGGGCCGACAACACCAGCACCGGATTGGGGTGGTGTTCGCGAATGGCCTGCAATACCTGAATACCATCGCCGTCCGGCAGGCCGAGATCGAGGATCACCAGGTCGGGGTTGAGGTGGCGGTATTGCTCCAGCCCCTCGGTGACGCTGACCGCTTCGCTTACCTGATGCCCTTCGGCAATCAGGCTGATCCGCAGAAAGCGGCGGATCGCCGCTTCATCATCTATGACCAGAATGTGCGCCATCAAACCTCCGGTGAATTGAGAGCGAGCGGCAGGGAGATGCGCATGCAGGTGCCGTTGCCGTTCGGGCCAGAGAATGCCCAAATCTTGCCGCCGTGGGCCTCTATCATAGCGCGGGAAATGGCGAGGCCAAGCCCGGTGCCACGGCTACCGCAATCGCCCACCGGCTGGGTGTAGAAGAGGTTGAAGATCTTCTCCCGATCCGACTCGGCGATACCGACCCCGATATCGATGATGTCGATGATGAGATCGGGTTCGGCCACCATCACCTTGAACTCGATGGGGGTGCCTGCCGGCGAGTAGCGGGAGGCGTTGTCGAGGATGTTGACCAGCACCTGTTCGATCAGGGCGCCATGCACATAGAGCTGGGGCACATGCTGATCGATGTGTACCAGCAGCTTGTGTTGGCGCCAGGAGGAGTCGAGCCGCTTGCGGGCGCTCTCCACCAGATCGGTCAGGTCGACCCAGTCCCGCTTCAACTGGAAGTCGGGGGAGCCGATGCGGGTCATATCCAGCAGGTTCTGCACATAGCTGTGCAGGCGGCGCGCCTCGTCCTGCACCGAGTGGAGCAGTTCGTTGCGATCATCCGGCGGGATCCGGTCACCATATTCCAGCAAAGTGCTGCCGGCGCCCATGATGGTGGCCAGCGGCGTCTTCAAATCGTGGGAGACCGAGGAGAGCAGGGCTGCGCGCATCCGGTCGGTCTCCGCCTGCAGCTGGCTGTCGGCCAGCCGCTCGTTGAGGTCGATCCGCGCCAGTGCGGCGCGAATGTCGGTGAGCAATGCCTGCAGCTGATGCTCGGCAGAGGAGGAGAGCGGATTGGCCAGCGTTATGCCGATCACCAGATCATCGCTGAGGTGGTGATACTGTGCCTCGGCGGCATTGAGGGTCGCGGTGTGGGCTCCGGCACTCTGCTTCTGGGCCAGACACCAGTCGATGGCCGCCTTGTCGGTCTGGCCGGGCCTGTGCTTCTCGTTGCCGAGGCGATCGTGAAAGTCCTTGTCGATGACTACGGTCGGCTGGCCCAGTGCCAGCGAGATCGCTTGGGCCCCTTGTCTCAGTACCTCCTCCGGGCTGTTGGCGGTCGCCAGCCCCTGACTGAGGGAGAGCAGGGCATTGCCCAGCTGCTGGGTCTCGCGCAGGCCGATCAGCTGCTGGCGCTGGCGGGAGGCGAGGCGCCCCGCCGTCATGCCGACGATAAGCAGTACGAACAGGGTGAGCAGGTCGCTGTGGTTGGCGACGCTCAGGGAGAAGTAGGGGGCGGTGAAGAGCAGATTGTGGGCGATAAAGCCCAGCACTGCTGCCAGCGTGGCGGGCACCAGACTGGTGGTAAGGGCAGTCGCCAGCACCCCCAGAACGAAGATGAGCGGCAACGCTGCGGGGGGCAGCCAGTAGGATAGCCCCCATGCAATGGCCGAGGTGATCCCCATGATGGCAACCGCCAGCAGGCTGTGGTGAATATCCTTTGGAGTCGGGGAGCGCATCCCCACTCTGTGTTTCTGCTTCTCGGTATCGACCAGGGTGATCTCCAGCCCCTGTGCCTGCTTGAGCAGGTGCTGTACCAGCGAGCGACGCCACGGCGCCTTGTGGGGTTTGCCGAGCAGCAGCTGGGAGACCTGCTGCTGCTCGGCGGTCTCCAGCAGGGTGTTGGCGACCGCCGGACTGGAGAGGGTCAGCACCTTGGCTCCCAGCTGGGAGGCGAGTGCCAGCGCCTGCTCCACGTCGGCCGAGCTGTGGCCATTGCTGTCCACGTGAACCACCAGCCAGGGCAGCTGACGACGCTGGGCAAAGCGGTGGCCATAGCGCACCAGCGCAGCCCCGTGCTGGTTGCCGAGGCAGACCATCAGCTTGCCCCGCAGCGGCAATGTGGTCTTGCCCGCCGCCTGCCATTGCAGTTGCAGATCGCCCTCCACATGGCTGGCAGCGGTCTGCATCGCCAGCTCCCGCAATGCGGTGAGGTTGTTGAGAGAGAAGAAGGATTGCAGGGCGGCTTTGGCCTGATGGGGGACATAAACCTTCCCCTCGCGCAGGCGGCCGAGCAGCTCCTTGGGGGGGAGGTCGATAAGGATAATGCTGTCTGCATCGAGCAGAACCTGATCGGGCAGGGTCTCTTTGACCCTGACACCGGTCAGCTGCCACACCAGATCGTTGAGGCTCTCAAGATGCTGGACGTTGAGGGTGCTGTAGACGTCGATACCGGCGTTGAGCAGCTCCTCCACATCCTGCCAGCGCTTCTCGTGGCGGCTGCCGGGGGCGTTGCTGTGGGCCAGTTCATCCACCACGGCGATGGCCGGTTTGCGCGCGAGCAGGCCGTCGAGGTCCATTTCCTCCAGCCGCTGCTGACGGTGCATGTGGATCTTGCGCGGCTGGATGGCGAGTTTGTCGAGCAGGGCCAGCGTCTCCTGCCGGCCGTGGGTCTCCACCACGCCGATCAGGATGTCGACCCCCTCCTTGGCTTGTTCCCGTACCGCCTGCAACATGGCGTAGGTCTTGCCCACACCGGGGGCGGCCCCGAGAAAAACCTTCAGCTTGCCCTTGTGCTCCTGTTCCAGACTTGCCAGCAGGGCGTCAGCCCTTACCTCATCACGCATGCTTATCCCTATCGAGCCAACTGCCCGCGTCGAAAATGGAGGTCAACGCCAGATCGGCAAGGAGCGCCCTCAGGCGCCCTTTTGATGATCCAGTTGCAGGTTCAGCTGGAGAATGTTGACCACCTGCGGGCCAAGGATACCAGCTTGTGTGGCCGACTTGACCTGCTCCGTCAGTTGGGCGGGATCCAGTCCACGTTCTCTGGCGACGCGATCCACCTGCGCCAGCACCGCATCGAGTGGCAGATGGGGGTCAAGGCCAGAGGCGGAACGGGTCAGCATGGCGGGAGAGCTGGTTTCAGGCTGTGCCTTGGCGGCCTGTTCGGCGAACTCTGCCCGCAGCGGTGAGCTCATCCCCAGATTGCTGGCACTACCGCCAATGGTGTTGAAATCACTGGCAGAGGGGCGGGGGTGGAAATAGTCAGCTCGCTCGAATTTCTGCCCCAGCAGGGCGCTCCCGATGAGTTGTTGCTTGCTGTCGGTCAGCTGGCTGCCGTTGGCTTGCCAGGGGAAGATCAACTGGGCCAGTCCGGTGACGGCCAGCGGATAGCCCACGCCCAGCAGCAGGGTCAGGGTCAGCAGGGTTCTGATTGCGATCATGATGGATATGCTCCGAATTCGTTGTGGGGATGCGGGCTGACCCGCATCCCGGTTATGCCGTTACACCAGACCCAGGCCGGTGATGACCAGGTCGATCAGCTTGATTCCAATGAAAGGCACCAGCAGGCCGCCGACGCCGTAGATCAGCAGGTTGCGGCGCAGCAGGCTGGCGGCCGACCCCTTCAGGTCGACACCGCGCAGGGCCAGCGGCACCAGCGCTACGATGATCAGGGCGTTGAAGATGATGGCAGACAGGATGGCGCTCTGCGGGCTGCCCAGCTGCATCAGGTTCAGCACACCCAGTTGCGGGTAGGCGGCGATGAACAGGGCCGGTAGGATGGCAAAGTACTTGGCCACGTCGTTGGCGATGGAGAAGGTGGTCAGGGCGCCACGGGTCACCAGCAGCTGTTTGCCGACCAGCACTACGTCCAGCAGCTTGGTGGGGTTGGAGTCGAGATCCACCAGATTGCCCGCCTCCTTGGCGGCCTGGGTACCCTCGTTCATGGCCAGACCCACATCAGCCTGTGCCAGCGCAGGCGCATCGTTGGCACCGTCACCACACATGGCGACCAGACGGCCATCGGCCTGCTCCTGGCGGATATAGGCAAGCTTCTTCTCCGGCGTCGCTTCGGCGATGAAGTCATCCACTCCGGCTTCGGCAGCAATGGCTGCGGCCGTTTTCGGGTTGTCACCGGTGATCATCACGGTACGGATCCCCATATGGCGCAGGATCTGGAAGCGGGCCTTGATGCCGGGCTTGATGATGTCCTTGAGGTAGACCACCCCCAGCAACTGTTCATGGGTACAGACCAGCAGCGGAGTACCACCCTGGCGGGCGATGTTGTCGACTGACTTGAGCACCAGCTCCGGTACCGCTTTGCGATCGAGGGAGAGGTAGTTCAGTACCGCATCGACAGCCCCCTTGCGATATTGGTGACCGTTGCGATCCAGCCCGCTCAGACGGGTTTCGGCGCTGAAGGGGATCACCTTGTCATCATCCAGCTGGCTCGGTTTGGTGTGGCTCTTGCCCGCCAGAGTCAGGATAGATTTACCCTCGGGAGTGTTGTCACCCAGAGAGGCCAGCATGGCCGCTTGTGCCAGCAGGGCAGGGTCAACGCCGGGAGCCGGGATCAGTTCGTCAGCCATCCTGTTGCCGAAGGTGATGGTACCGGTCTTGTCCAGCAGCAGGGTGCGCACGTCACCAGCCGCTTCGACGGCCCGGCCCGATTTGGCGATGACGTTCAGTTTCACCAGTCGATCCATGCCGGCAATGCCGATGGCGGAGAGCAGGCCACCGATGGTGGTCGGGATCAGGGTGATAAAGAGAGCGATCAGGTAGAGGCGCGGTACCTGAGTGCCGTTGTAGTCGAGGAACCAGGGCAGGGTGGCGACCACCAGCAGGAAGATCAGGGTCAGCCCAACCAGCAGGGCATCCAGCGCCATCTCGTTGGGAGTTTTCTGGCGCTTGGCCCCTTCCACCAGTGCAATCATGCGATCCAGTGTGCTTTCGCCCGGATTGTTGCTGACACGCACCCAGATCTCGTCGGAGACGACCGTCGTGTTGCCGGTTACGCCGCTGCGGTCGGTGCCCGACTCGCGAATGACGGGGGCGGATTCGCCGGTGATGGCGGCCTCGTTGACCGAGGCGATACCTGCGATCACCTCGCCGTCGGCCGGGATCATCTCGCCGCTGCGTACCAACACCAGATCACCCTTCATCAGGCTGGTGGCAGGTACCCACTCGCCCTGTCCATCTTTGGCATCGGCCACCCGACGGGCCTTGAGCTGGCTCATGCCTGCCTTGAGGCTGTCGGCCCGCGCTTTGCCACGTCCTTCGGCCAGCGTCTCGGCGAAGTTGGCAAACCAGAGGGTGAGCCAGAGCCAGGCTGTCAGCTGCCAGGCCAGCGAGGGGGCGACGCCGGAGAACGGCTGCCCCAGCAGTGACTCCACAGTCGCCATGACTGCTGCCAGCCAGAGGGTGAACAGAATGGGGCTGCCAAACAGCGCCTTGGGATTGAAGCGGTAGATGGCTTCAACCATGGCCTGCAGGATCTGCGATTGCTGTTTTTTGCCCTTCACCAGCATGGTGTCGGAACTCATTGAAGTGGACTTGCTCATTTAGAAAGCTCCCAGCATCAGATGTTCTGCCACGGGGCCCAGTGCCAGCACCGGCAGGAAGGAGAGGCCGCCAATCAGCAATACGGTGATGATCAGCAGGGTAATGAAGAGCAGGCCGCGGATCGGGAAATCCCCCTCGCTTATCTCCTGGCGCGGAGCGCGGGCGAGCTGGCCGGCAATGGCCATGATGGGGATGATGTAGCCGAAGCGACCGAGCAGCATGGCCAGACCGATGGCAATGCACTGCCAGTTGTCACCGGCAGCAAAGCCGGCGAAAGCGGAGCCGTTGTTGCCGGCAGCCGAGGCGTATGCATAGATGAGCCGTGACAGACCGTGCGGGCCATCGTGACCTATGATCGTGGCCGCATCCGGCATCAGCAGAGTGACACCGCCGATCACCAAAACCCCCACCGGCATCACCAGCATGCTGGCGACGACCCATTTCATCTCGGTGATACCGAGGCGCTTGCCCAGATAGGTCGGGGTACGACCCACCATCAGACCGCACAGGAAGACGGTGAGCAGCACGAACAGCATCATGCCGTAGATGCCGGCCCCTACGCCGCCGAACACTACTTCACCCAGTAGCATGTTGATCATGGCGACCATGCCGGAGAGCGGGGCGAAGCTGTCGTGCATGGCGTTGACCGAGCCGTTGGAGGCGGCGGTAGTCGCCACTTCCCAGATACTGGAGAGCACAGGGCCGAAGCGGCTCTCTTTGCCCTCCCAGTTGCCCGCTTCGCTGGCAAGATGAGTCAGGGCCGGATCCAGTTTCATCTCCTGAGTGATGGAAACGAAGAGTCCCAGTGCCAGCATGATGGTCATGGCAATGACGATAGCGCGGCTGTGGGCCATGTCTTTCACATAGCGACCCAGGGTAAAGACCATGGCGGCGGCCAGGGTCAGCAGGGCGACCATCTCCAGCCAGTTGGAGAGGGCGGTCGGGTTCTCGAACGGGTGGGCGGAGTTGATGCCAAAGAAGCCACCACCGTTGGAGCCGAGCTGCTTGATGGCAATTTGCGAAGCGGCCGGGCCGAGCGGCAGCAGCTGTTCCTGGCCTTCCAGAGTGTGGAACGGCAGATAGGCTGACAGGCTCTGCGGAACCCCTTGCCATACCAGCAGCAGCGCCAGGATCAGCGACATCGGCAGCAGCACGTAGAGGCAGAAACGCACCAGATCCAGCCAGAAGTTGCCAAGGTGGGTTGTCTGCTGGCGGGCGATACCGCGGAACATCGCAACCGCTACGGCAGCACCTGTGGCTGCAGAGACGAAGTTCTGGGTGGTCAGTCCTACCATCTGGCTGAAGTAGGAGAGGCTGGCCTCACCAGAATAGGCTTGCCAGTTGGTGTTGGTCATAAAGCTGACCGCAGTGTTGAAGGCGAGCTGCCAATTCAGGCCCGGCAACTGCTGCGGGTTGAGGGGTAGCAGACCCTGCGCCATCAGGATCAGGAACAGCAGGCCGAAGCCAGCGCCATTGAAGGCCAGCAGGCTGAGGGTATAGGACTTCCAGTCCTGTTCCCGTCCGTCCGTGCCGCAGCAGAACAGGGTGGCACGCTCCACGGGGGCCAGCCAGCGGCACTGGCCTTCAAATACCCGGTAGAGATAATTGCCAAGCAGAGGTGCTGGCAGCAGTACCAGCAGCACAAATGCGACGGGGTAGATCATTTCTTGCCACATAGCGGATTCCTCACTCGTGACTGCGCGTGAGTGCGCGCAGCAGATAGACCATCAAGGCGAGGACCAGCAGCAGATATAGCCAATTCATATCGACTCCATTGGTGTAATTGACGCTTAAATGGTAAGAAGAACCGGCGTAAAGGCGCCATAAAGCCCCATTTGACAGGCGTAAAATCGGCGTAAAGAACGACGCTTTTGCGAGAGTTCTGGTGGCGAGGCGGGATCAAAAAACCCGGCCTGAGCCGGGTTTGAACGCTGGTGGATGAAGATGACCTGATAGTGACAGGCCAGCTTCCAATATGCTTATCGCATTGTTACAAACTCTTCCGCGCTGGTCGGATGAATGGCGACGCAGTTGTCGAAGTCCGCCTTGGTGGCACCCATCTTCATGGCGACGCCAAAGCCTTGCAGGATCTCGTCCATGGCAAAGCCGATGCCATGCAGACCAACCACCTTCTCTTCGGGGCCGACGCAGACCAGTTTCATCCGGGTAGGTTGGCGATGCTGGGTCAGCGCCGAGTACATGGCGGTGAACTGGCTACGGTAGACCTTCACCTGACCCTCACCGTATTCGGCGATGGCTTCCGGCTCGGTCAGGCCAATGGTGCCGATGGGCGGGTGGCTGAAGACCACGGTCGGCACCAGATCGTAGTTGAGGTGCTCGTTCGGCTTGTTGTTGAACAGCCGCTCGGAGAGGCGACGACCCGCTGCGACGGCTACCGGCGTGAGCTGGATGCGACCAGTGTTGTCACCTACTGCATAGATGTTGGCGATGGCAGTATTCTGGAACTTGTCGGTCGGGATGAAGCCCTTCTCGTCCAGCTCGATACCGGTGGAGGCCAGATTCAGGTTGTCGGTAGCCGGTACGCGACCGATGGCCCAGATCAGGCAGTCAACGGTGAGGTGGCGACCATCTTCCAGCTGCAGGGTCAGGCTGTTGTCAGCGTTCTTGAGCACGGCTTTGGGAATGGCGTGGGTGTGCAGCTTGGGCCCTTCCTGCGCCATGATTTCGACCAGTGTCTCGTGGATCATGGGGTCGAAGTTGCGAAGCGGCGCGTGCTTGCGCACCACCAGATGGGTTTCTGAGCCCAGCGCCTGCATCACCCCGGCGATCTCGACGGCGATATAGCCGGCACCCACTACGGCAACCCGTTTGGGCTGGCTTTGCAGGTCAAAGAAACCGTCGGAGTCGATACCCAGCTCGGCACCCGGGATGGCCGGAATTTCCGGACGGCCACCGGTAGCGATCAGGATGTGATCTGCGGTGTATTGCTCGCCATTGACCTCGATCGTGTTGCTATTGACGAAGCGGGCGAATCCCTTGATGACGGTGATCTGGTTCTTGCCCAGCACATTCTGATAGGAGGTGTGGATACGGCCGATGTAGGCCTGGCGGGACTCGACCAGCTTGGCCCAGTCGAAGTGGTTGAGAGTGGTGTCGAAGCCGTAATCGGCGCCATATTTCAGAGCATCGGCAATCTGGCCGGCATACCACATGGCTTTCTTCGGGACGCAGCCTACGTTGACGCAGGTTCCACCCAACTCTTTAGCTTCAATCAGGGCAACTTTCTTACCGTACATGGCAGCCCGGTTGGCAGAGGCGATACCGCCGCTGCCGCCGCCGATGGCGATATAGTCAAAATGCTGTGCCATTGCGAGGTTCTCCGCTCATTAAGAATGCAATCACAGCATGATGGGGATAAAGCGGCTGGCTCACAAGAGCCAGCGCTCAGTTATGTTGGATCGGCAGGCGAATATGGAACTCGGCGCCGTTGCCCGGTTCGCTGGCACAGTGGATGCGGCCGCGCAGCAGTTGCACCACCAGGTTGTAGATGATGTGGGTACCGAGGCCGCTACCGCCCTGACCCCGCTTGGAGGTGACAAACGGATCGAAGATGCGCGGCAATATCTCCGGCGGAATGCCGCGACCGTTGTCGCTGTAGTCGATCAGCAGCTCTTCTCCCTGCTGCTCCACCTTGATGGTGATCTTCTTGGGTTTGTCCCAGTTGTCGAAACCATGGTTGATGGAGTTGAGGATCAGGTTTGAATAGATCTGGGTAAAGCTGCCGGGGAAGGAAAAGATAGACAGCTTGGGATCGCACTGGATATCGACCTCGCACTGGGCCTTTTTCAGCTTGTGGCCGAGGGAGACGACCACCTGATGGAGGTTGTCGGCGAGGCTGAAGTTGTAGCGAGCTTCCGATGACTGATCGACAGCCACCTGCTTGAAGCTGGCAATCAGTTCTGAGGCGCGGCGCAGGTTGCCTTGCAGCAGCTGCATGGACTCGTCGAGGTTGACTGTGAACTCGTTGAGATAGGAGCGTGACAGCTGTTTTGACTCAATGTGCGATTTGAAGTCGGCAACCCGCTCCTGCAGATAGGAGGAGGCGGTCACACTGATACCGATCGGGGTGTTGATCTCGTGGGCCACACCGGCCACCAGTGAACCGAGGGACGCCATTTTTTCCGACTCGACCAGGGTCTGTTGAGCCTGCTTCAGATCGTCGTAAGCCTTGCCTAGCTGGGTGTTGGCTTCGCTCAGGCTGCGCGTCCGCTCGGCAACCTTGCCTTCCAGCTGCTCGTTGAGCTGGATAATCTCCCGCTCGACCTTCTTCAGTTGGGTGATGTCGTAGCCAAACCCGATCTGGTATTTGAGGTTGGGCCCTTCGTAGAAGGGGACAAAGGTCCACTGCAGCACCAGTTCATGGGCCTGCTGGTCATGCATGATGACCACCTTGTCGGCGAGTGAGCCTTCTGCCGAGAGAATGTTGCTCAGCTCCTGACGTTGGGTGTTGCTGACAAAGAGATCGAGCCAGTTGTGCTGCAACAGCTCCTGCTGGTGGTAGCCGGTAAGCAGAATTGCTGCCGGGTTGATACTGGCGATGGTGAGATCCGGCTCCATGCAGCAGATGACCATATTGGCCGAATTTATCAAAGTGGCAGAGAAGTCGCGCTCCTGTTGCAACTGCTCGACGGCCTGATGGCGAGCCAGCAGCTCATCGCGCAGCCGGGTGCGCATCTGGTTGAGGGTTGCGACCAGGGTATCCAGCTCATCAGGCTTTTTGCGGGGCAGGGGGCGCCCTTCCAGCTCAAGCTCCATGTCGAGCCGATCCAGATTGAACTTCTGGGCATAGCTGGCGATGCGGTTGATGTGACGAACCACCAGATAGTAAATGATGATCAGGATGCAAAACGAGACTACCAGCGTCTTGATAGTCTGGCTGACCATGATGAGCACCGATTTCTCGATCAGGCGCTGGTAGATCTGCTCCAGCGAGGCGGCTACGAACAGCTTGCCGACAATTTCGCCCTGATAGGTGAGGTTGAATTCGCGGGAGATATCGTAGCTTTCCCGCTCCACCCCCTGGGTCAGCAGCGGGACTTCGGAGTTGCCGAGCATCTCCTTGACCATCACGAACTGCATGTTGGGCAGGTTCATGATGCCCTCGATCTGCACCTTCACCTGCTCTTCATCCAGGTTCCACAAGCTGGCAGCGATAGGCTGCAGAAAAGAGGCCTCGATTTGGCCAATGCTGTCTTCGATGACGGCAACGTCCTTGCGGTAATCCCAGGCAAGTTGCAGTGCAGTGATGATCATCGCCAGTACGGTACTGCAGACCAGAATGTAGGAGAGCAGACGGTATGAGAGTCCGTTACTGCCGACGGCCCTGGCGGTCTTGAAGAAATGTCCTGACATGGCGTCCTTGCGGTCTGGATGTGATGTTTTTTAGTTTAACTGCTTCATGGACTTATGTCGTCTTTCCTGCAAAGCATAAAAAAGGCCCCGTAACGGGGCCTTTTGCTTGAGATGAACGCTTAGTTTCCGCTGTTTGCCTTGGGCGGAATGGTCTCATCAAAGACCGGCAGCGGTTTGTGCTCGGAGGCGAGGAAGGTGTAGATCACCGGCAGTACGAACAGGGTGAACAGGGTACCGATGGCCAGACCGGCCACGATGACGATACCGATACTGAACCGCTGGGCGGCACCTGCACCTGCTGCATAGAGCAGCGGGATCAGACCGGCAATCATGGCGGCCGTGGTCATCAGGATTGGACGCAGACGTACCTTGGCGGCCTGCATCACAGCTTCCATCCGGTTCATGCCGTGCAACAGCTGCTCCTCCTTGGCCACCTCGCAGATCAGAATACCGTGCTTGGTAATCAGACCCACCAGGGTGATGAGGCCTACCTGAGAGTAGATGTTCATGGTCGCCAGACCCCATGCGAGCGCGATCAGGGCACCACTGATGGCCAGCGGAACCGATACCATGATCACCAGCGGGTCGCGTACCGATTCGAACTGGATGGCCAACACCAGGAAGATGATGGCCAGTGCCAGTGCGAAGGTGGCGTAGAGCGCATTACCTTCGGTGACGAACTGGCGAGCTTCACCCATGAAGTCGTAGCGATAGCCTTGCGGCAGCTTCTCGTCGGCAGTGGTCTTGAACCAGTTGATGGCATCACCCATGGCAACCCCGGGCGCCGGAACCGCACCTATGGTAGCGGAGTTCAGCTGGTTGAAGTGGGGCAGGGCGCGCGGCTCACCGACCACTTCAATGCTGATCAGACTGCCCAGCGGGATCGACTTGCCGTCAGCGGCGCGGACGTAGTACCCCTTCATGGATTCCGGGTTGAGGCGATATTTGCGCTCGACCTGCGGGATCACTTCATAAGAGCGGCCATCCAGGTCGATACGGTTGACGTAACCGTCCGCCATCATGGTACCCATGGTGATACCTATGTCCTGCATGGTGATGCCGTAGGCACCCGCCTTGTCCTTGTCGATCTTGATCTTCATGGTGGCAGAGTCGTAGTTCAGATCGAGATCCGAGTAGACGAACTGACCATTGCTCTCGGCCGCGCTCAGCATCTCGCCAGCCACCAGGAACAGGCTTTCGAAGCTGTTCGGAGTAGTGATGACGAACTGGATCGGCAGACCGCTGGAAGCACCCGGCAGTTCAGGGAACTGGAAGGTGGTGATGGCCATGCCCGGGATGTCTTTCACCAGCTTGGCGACTCGATCCAGCACCTCTTTCTGGCTCGCGTCACGTTGGCTCCAGGGCACCATGGAGGCGATACCGAACGCCTGGTTGGAGTTGAACACACCGGAGAAGACCTGGGAGTAGGCGATTTCCGGCTGCTCATCCAGGATCTTGTTCACATCGGCCATGGTGTTTTCGATGTAGTCCAGGTTGGCGTTGGAGGGGGCTGTCCCCAGTACCGCCATTACCCCTTTATCTTCCGACGGTGCCAGTTCGCTCGGAATGAACTTGAACAGCAGCGGCAGGCTGGCGAAGACGATGATGGCAAAGAGCACTACCACGATGCGTTTTTGCATCACGGCGTGCAGCATGCGGTCATAGCGATCGGTCATCCGCTCCAGTAGGTGGTGGACTGTGCTTTCGAACTTGCTTGGCGTTTCGTTGGCCCGGAGCATCTTGGAGCACATCATCGGCGACAGGGTCAGGGCGATGATGCCCGAAACGAACACGGCGCCCGCCAGGGTCAGGGCAAACTCCTTGAACAGTGAACCTGTGATACCGCCCATCAGGGCGATCGGCGCGTATACCGCCGCCAGCGTGACGGTCATGGCGATAACCGGCACGGCGATTTCGCGAGTACCGATAATGGCTGCCCGGAAGGGCTCTTCACCCTCCTTGATGTGACGGTCCACGTTCTCCAGCACCACGATGGCGTCATCCACCACCAGACCGATGGCCAGTACCATCGCCAGCAGAGTCATCAGGTTTATCGAGAAGCCGAACATGTCCATCATCATCACCACGCCGATAAGACTGAGCGGGATGGTGATGATCGGGATGATGACCGCGCGGAACGAGCCCAGGAACAGGGTAATCACCACCAGTACGATGGCGGCCGCTTCCAGAATGGTCTTGATAACCTCGCTGATCGATTCGTTGATGGCGATGGTTGAGTCATACAGCACGTTCACCTGCATGGTGCTCGGCATGTTGCGCTTCAGACTCGGCAGCAGCTCCAGTACATCGTGGGCGATGTTGATGGGGTTGGCAGTCGGTGCGGCGTTGACGGCCATAACCACGGCTTCGCGGCCGTTGGCGCTGGCACGGTAGACGTCGTGGCTCTTCTCCATCGTGACCTTGGCGATGTCGGAGAGACGGATCACCTTGCTGTCACGGCTTGCTACCACCAGACGCTTCAGCTCTTCGATATCACCGACCTGCGTTTCGGCATTGCCGTTGAAGAGGGTGAAGTAACCGGTCGCCTGACCCGTGGCCGACTGATAGTTGTTGCTGTTGAGCACTGTCATCACGTCGCTGGCGGTCAGATTGAACGCCGCCATCTTGGCCGGATCCAGCCATACCCGCAGCGCAAACTTCACACCACCGTAGAGGTCAACCTTGGAGACCCCGCCGACGGTAAAGAGCTGCGGTTTGATAACCCGCTCCAGATAGTCGGTGATCTGGCTGGAGTTGAGCTCCGGGCTGGTGAAACCGAGGTAGAGCACCGCTGTGGTTGAACCGGTGGAGGAGGTGACCGAGGGGTCTTCCGCCTCTTTGGGCAACTGGGAGCGCACCGAGTTGACCTTGGCCAGGATGTCGGACAGCGCGGCATTCGGGTCAGTGTTGAGCTTCATGTACGCGGTGACGGTGGAGCTGCCCAGCTGGCTTGAGGAGGTCATGAAGTCTATGTTGTCGGCTTGCGCGACCGCCTGTTCGAGCGGCTGGGTGATGAACCCCTGGATCAGGTCGGCACTGGCACCGTAATAGCTGGTGCTGACCGTGATCACCGTGTTGGTCACCTCGGGGTATTCCCGTACCTGCATCTTGAAGACTGCCTGAAAGCCCAGCAGGGCGATCAGGAAGCTGAGCGAGATCGCCAGCACGGGTCGTTTTATGAATATGTCAGTAAATCGCATCGCAGATCTCCGCGCTTACAGCATCGGGGTTTGTGCCGGAACGGCCAGAGCATCGTTCTCGACCACATGCACCTTGGTGTCATTGCTCAGACGAACCTGGCCTGACAGTACGATCTCGTCGCCAGCCTGGATGCCGGAGAGCACGTGCACGTCATTGCCACGGCGCTCACCCGCTTTGACGACTACCTGCTTGGCGCGTTTGACCATCACCTTCTTGCCCTCTTTGTCGGTCTCTTCGCTCTCTTTGAGCACGTAGACGTTCTGACCGTAGAGAGTGAAGGAGATGGCAGACTGTGGCACCACGATCTGGTTCTGTACGGTTGGCAGGATGATGCTGGCGCGGGCAAACATGCCGGAGCGGAGCTGGCCATCGTTGTTCGGGATATCCGCCTGCACCTGGATCAGGCCGCTCTGGTAGTTGACGGCAGGCTCGATGGCGGTGATGTGGCCATCAAACTGGGTCTGGGGATAAGCATCCACATTGATTTTGATGGTCTGACCCAGTTTGATTTTGGAGATATCGGTCTGGGGCACGGTGAAGCGCAGACGCATCACGCTGGTGTCTTCCAGACGCACGATATCGGTACCCGGTTGCAGGTACTGACCCAAGAAGACATTGCGCAGACCGACCACGCCGCTGAAGGGGGCGCGGACTTCACGACGGGCAATGGTCGCCTTCAGACTCTCGATATCCGCTTCCAGCGAGCGATAGGCTGCTTCGGCTTCATCCAGCTGCTCTTTGGAGATGGAGCTGGTCTTGTAGAGGTTCTGGAAACGGTCGAATTTGGCTTTTGCCGCCGGTAGCTTGGCCTGGGAGGCGCGCAGATTGGCCTTCTCCACGCTGGAGTCGAGGCTCAGCAGCAGCTGGTCAGCCTTGACCGGCTTGCCTGATTCGAAGGTGATGGCATCAATGGTGCCGGCCAGCTCGGTCGAGAGGGTAACACCCTGATTCGGCTCGATGAAGCCGATCGCCTCGATGGTCGGGATCCAGTCCTGCGCCTTGGTTACCATGGCCGTTACCGGGAAATCTGGCTCTGGCCGGTTGGCCATGTATTTGGCAATCATTTTCTGTTTAAACAAATTGAAGCCGATGACGCTGCCAAACAAGGCGATCGCTATCAGCAACATAATGGCCATCCACTTTTTCATGAACAGGCTCCTGAGGTGGAAGTATTGGGAGATAAAATTGCATTCCAGCTGGCACGAATAACAGTTTCCAACTGCTGTTCGGTCAGCGTGATCTTGTGAACCCCGCACTGCAGGGCCAGGTGTACCACACTGTCCAGGCTCAATACCTGGAGTGCTCGTATCGGTAAATCAATAAACAATTCTTGCTCAACACCTCGCTCAAAAAATCTGTCCAGTGGCTCCCATGCCGACAGCAGAACAGGATTGGTGGCCAGCTCGGCCCCGAGGGGCGAGCTCTCATACTGTAATTTGCATTTCAGAGCGTTGGGTTCGTTCACAAAAATGGCATGAATATTGAGCCATAATTGTCGAAATTGTTGAAATGAAACTTCATTGAAATTCACTTCTCTTATGACCAGCGGCACGCACTGCAATATCGTGTGCTGATGCAACTGTCGAATCAGATCATCCTTGTCATTGAAGTAGCGATAGATGGTGCCAGCGGCGACGCCGGCTTTCTTGGCAACTTCGGCGATCGACAGGCCATGAAAACCCCGTTCACCCAGCACCTCGTGGGCTGCATTGAAGATGATCTCTTTCTTGTCGTGACTCATCAGAATGAACTCGTGAATGAACGTTCATTCATTCTAGGTGGGGAAGAGATCAAGTCAAGGCGGCAACATGGTTAATACGGAAAATAGCGCCGGAAGCGATCATCCAGGCGGACAAGCGGGTGTGTTGTAGGGGAAAAAATGAGCCAAAAACGCGCTGTTTGTTTGAAAAAACAACGCTTGGTGCAAAGGGATAAAAAAAGTGTAGACAAGCATGCCCCCCATCATTAATATTGCGCCCCGTTCGACAGCGTAGCGCCCGTAGCTCAGCTGGATAGAGCGCTGCCCTCCGGAGGCAGAGGTCACAGGTTCGAATCCTGTCGGGCGCACCATCCAAAGTGCGCCGGTTAAACGGGCGTTGTTGTGGAACGAAAACAGCTGTGGTGGCTGTAGCTCAGTTGGTAGAGTCCCGGATTGTGATTCCGGTTGTCGTGGGTTCGAGCCCCATCAGCCACCCCATTTTACAGCTTGTCAGGTACGCGAAGGTGGCGGAATTGGTAGACGCGCTAGCTTCAGGTGTTAGTGCCCCCCGGGTGTGAGGGTTCGAGTCCCTCTCTTCGCACCATACTTGCTGTATAACGAGGATGACCACTAGGTAGGTCGTCTTTGTTTTTTGTAAGACAAAATATTCTCGGTGATTAGCGCAGCCCGGTAGCGCATCTGGTTTGGGACCAGAGGGTCAAAGGTTCGAATCCTTTATCACCGACCACATTCTGAAAAACCTCGCTTCGGCGAGGTTTTTTGCTTTCTGCCGCTTCCATCCTCGTTTTTCTGCGTTGCTGTAACGTCTGTTTACACTCTATCCGGACAGTCTTGACCTCTCTTCAGTTATCCTGCCAGCTGGAGTCCTTGGTGACCGGATGTCACAGACCTCTTTCAGGCTTGTTTTTATGCATAACAGAATTTCGATTTTCTCCCGCTACCCCGCACTTATAGCGGCCATGGTACTGGGCGGGTGTACCCTTAAACCGCCATCGACGGATGAGATGCTGAGCACTATCGTGGTTGCCCATCCGAAGAATGAGTCTGCACCCTCGCTTTTGCTGACCAACAACGGTTTTTGTGTCGGCATTGCCCGCCAGCTGGCGGTGACACAGGTTTGCACTGATAAAGATGCGCAACCATTGGAGTGGGATCTGGGCGAGTTGAAGTTGCAGCAGACCTGCCTGCAGGCCAGAAACAGCAATGAGTTGATGCTGGCTCCCTGCGATGGCCATGCGCAGTGGGTGTGGCAGGAGGACAAACTCTTTAACAGCAAGGTCTCCCGTTGTCTGGACGTCGCTGGCCGACGTCACTCCCCGAATACGCCTCTGCGCTTGGCCGACTGTTACGGTGGGGCCAACCAGAGCTTTCTGGTAGGGGGGATTGAATGATACGCCCGTCACCTGTGATTGCGGCGTGCCTCTCGCTGTCTCTGGGAGGGTGCCAGAATCTCGACTCTTCTGATCTGCTGTTGGGCACTGTAGTGATTGGCGCCATCGGTGCTGCTGCGTATTACGGCCACAAGCAGGAAAAGAAAGAAGCTCGCGCCCGGGAAGAGCATGGTGGGCAAATCGTGGCAGCCAATGGCAAATGTCTCGATATTGCCGGTGGAGTACGTAATGGCAACCGCTTGCAGCTATGGGATTGTCACGGAGGGGATAACCAGCGTTTTCGTCTTGATGGCAATGCCATAAGGGTTGGCGACAAGTGTCTGGATGTTGCCGGTGGTGGCCGCGATGCCGGAGCCAAGGTGATTGCCTGGGATTGCCATGGTGGCGACAACCAGCAGTGGCGCTGGGAGCGGGAGCGGCTGATCAGCCGCAGCAGCAAGCTCTGTCTGGATGTCTCTCAGGGGGGAAGCGCCAATGGCACTCCCCTGATCCTCTGGCAGTGCCATGGT
The DNA here is from genome assembly GCF_000764665.1 of Aeromonas lacus. Classification (GTDB taxonomy): domain Bacteria; phylum Pseudomonadota; class Gammaproteobacteria; order Enterobacterales; family Aeromonadaceae; genus Aeromonas; species Aeromonas lacus. The sequence continues at coordinate 81,266 of NZ_JRGM01000145.1, forward strand.
GGTGGCAACCAGCGCTTTCGGCGGAAGTAATAAAAACGGGAACCATCAGGTTCCCGTTTTTATTTAGCTGGCGACCGGTTCCAGTTCGAAACAGCGCTCCAGATAGACGGCAACGCCGTCTTCATCGGAGGTGAGTGTTTGCTCATGCTCCGGTAGCGCCATTTTAAGGCGGTCGTGGGCGTTACCCATGACGATGCCGCGACCCACCATGCTCAGCATTTCGAAGTCGTTCATGCCGTCACCGAAGGCGATGGCCTGGGACATCTCCAGCCCGTGTTGCTCCAATACGGCGCGCACTGCATTGCCTTTGTGGACGCAAGCGTGCATCACTTCGAGACAATCCGGCAGGGAGAAGGTGACGTTGAGCTGGTCGCCATAGAGCTGATTGAGGTGCGACTCGATCTTCAGCAGCTTCTCGTGCTCGCCGATGTAGAAAACCTTGTTGATCTGCTCCATCGACTCCTGTTTCAGGTCATCGACCAGACGATAGGTGAAGCCGGATTCGTCGTGGAATTGCAGCAACCAGGGCAGCTCCTCCTCGACCACCCAGTCATCGCCCTGATAGACGTTGAGATGGATGGATGGGTCACGTTCGAGGGCGATCAGCTCGGCAGCGATGTCGGCCGGCAGCGGCTGGTTGAACACCAGCTTGCCCTGCTTGTCATGCACCACGGCGCCGTTGGAGGTGATGAGGTAGATATCCAGACCGAGTGCATCGCGGAAGCTGCGTACATCGACGTGGTGACGGCCGGTGGCGACCACGAATTTCACGCCCTGCTCAACCAGACGGCGGACGGTCTCCCGGGTGCGGGAGGAGATCTGGTGCTGCTTGTTGAGCAGAGTTCCATCGAGATCGGATACAACTACCTTGAACATCTTTACCTCGGCATCAATTGAAAGCGGGGGCAGTTTACCCCAGCCTGCATGGTCACCCCATTTATTTAGGGTTACAAAAAATAGCCAGCCTAGTAGCGGGCGAAGAAATCGAGCATGGCGGTCAGTGCAGGCTGGCGCTTGTCGTCGGATTCGATAAACAGCTCGTGCCAGGCCCCCTCGATACGCAGCGGTTTGCCCCCTTCGCAGCTGGCTTTGGTGCAAAACGCATCCTGCGCCGCGTTATCCACCACGCTGTCGTTGCCAGCCTGCAGTAGCAGCAGCGGCGTCTTGATGGCGCCCGCATCGGCGATGGCGGCATCGGCACCTGTGATCCCCTGATAAATCCAGTGGGCGGTAGCACCCCCCAGCTTGATCTGCGGGTGCTGCTCATACATCTGGCGGAAAGCCTGATAGCGGGACTGGCTGTGAGTCAGTTCGTTATCGGCAAAGCCATGATCCTGATAGGGGCCCTGACCCGGCCCATAGGGTGGTTGGCCAAACCAGCCGCCGACCGTGCCTATGGTGGTGGCCAGTCCCCTAGCCAGCCATTTGGGCAGGCCGCCCAGATTGATGCCCATCATGGGGGATGAGAGCACGGCGGCGCGGATATCATCCGGCCAGCGCTCCAGATAGCGGGCTGAGATGGCACCCCCCATGGAGTGAGCCAGCAGAAACAGCTTGGCGGGCTTGTCCGCCATGATTATCTGGTCGTGAAACTGCTTGAGATCGACGACATAATCGTCGAACTGGTCGACATATCCCTTGTCATGGTCGCTTAGCATGCGGCCGGACATCCCCTGACCTCGATGGTCGATAAGGTAGAGGCTGTAGCCCTGGCGCCAGAGATCCCACGCCAGCTCCTGATACTTGAGGTAGCTCTCGACCCGCCCATTGACGATCAGGATGGCGCGATCAACCTTCTCCTGCCGCAGCGCGGCATAGCGGATGGCGATGCCATCCTTGCCCTTGAACTCTCCTTCTATGGCATGCTGGCGCCAGAAGTCGGGCAGGGTTTGCTGGTAGAGGGTGGGCACATCGGCTTCGCTGGTCAGCGCATAGGGATTGGTCACGGCAAGGGCTCCGGCAGAAAACAGGGTCAGGGCCAACAGGGGAATCGAGAGGGATTTCATCAGGCACACTCCGTTTGCCAGTATTGATAAAGCATTGCGATTTCGCCGGAACAGAGCAGCGACATGGCGCTTTGCAGAGTGGGCAGAGGCCAGTCCCACCACTGCATCTCTTGCAGTATGGCGATCTGCTCATCGCTGAAACGGCGGCGGATCGGTTGGGCCGGGTTGCCGCCGACTATGGTGTAAGGGGCCACATCCTTGGTCACCACGGCGCGGGTGGCGATGACGGCGCCATCACCTATGGTAATGCCGGGCATGATCATCGCTTCCGAGCCGATCCAGACATCGTTGCCGATCCGGGTATCTCCTTTGCGCAGAAAGCCACTACGGGCCCCTTTGCCAAAGGTGTCGGGGTTGAACGGGAAGGTGGAGACCCAATCCAGCCGGTGGCCCTGATTGCCTGCCAGCATGAAGGTGGCGCCCGAGGCGATGGAGCAGAACTTGCCGATGATCAGCCGATCCACTTCGCCCCAGAGGCCGCTCTCCCAGGTTTCGCGGGTCGAGCCATCGCCGAGCAGGTAGCGGACACAGTGATCCTCGAACGGCTTGCCGTGGTAGTAGCCGGAGTAGTAGCTGTAGTCGCCAGCCTCTATGTTCGGGTTGGTCAGGTGATCCCGGATGATTTGCGATTCCAGCCAACTGCCAAAAGGGTTCTCCATCACGTCTCCTGTAGGTCGTCCTGCTCGCTCTGCTGGGCCCAGCCTTTGCGGGTCAGCTGCATCCGCTGCCACCACTCTTCGTCTGCCAGAATTTCACCGGCAGGGCCGAGCTGGGGGTAGGGCATCTCCTTCTCCTTGCAGAGCTGGGCATAGATGGGATAACCCCCTTCGAACAGGATGCTGTTCTGCTCCTCCAGAGTGAGCGGGCAGCCGCGTTGATAGCAACCGGCCAGCTCGCGTTGGCGCTGCGCTTCGTAGAGGATGGCGGCTGCGGCCACCGAGACGTTGAGGGACTGCACCATGCCCACCATGGGGATGACGATATGGTGATCGGCCAGCGCCAGTGCCTCTTCGCCGATGCCGTGTTTCTCCTGTCCCACCAGAATGGCGGTCGGCTTGGTGTAGTCGATAGCGCGAAAATCGACCGAGCTGTCGGAGAGATGGGTTGCCAGGATCTGCATGCCGGAGGCTTTCAGCTCGGCTACCGCGCTGCCGATGTCCGGGTGCAGTTTTACATCCACCCAGTTCTGGCTGCCGCGGGCGGTGCCCTTGCGCTTGTGGATCCAGGTCTTGGGCCAGACGGCGTGTACCCGGTGGATGCCGATGGCATCGGCGGTACGCACGATGGCGGCCAGATTGTGAGGTTTGTGTACCTCTTCCATACAGACGGTCAAATCGAGCTGACGCTGGGCCAGCATATCGGTGATGCGCTTGAAGCGTTCGGGGGTCATGGTTGTCTCTTAAAAAGCAGCAGGCGGCTTGCGCCGCCTGTGTTCAGTTCTTCTGTCGGCTCACCTTGAGCACGTTGGGCATCACGCGGATCTTGCGCATGATGTTGGCCAAGTGGATGCGGCTCTTGGTGGTGATGAGCAGGCTCACTTGATAGACCCGGCCATCCTTCTCTTCGGTGCTGATTGCGTGAATGTTGGCGCCGGTAGCGGCAATCACGTTGGCCAGCTCGGCCAGCGCACCCTGATGATTGATGATCTCGATGCTGATGCCGGTGCGGAACTCCTGTTCCTGCTCCTTGTCCACTTCCCACTGCACCGGCAGGTACTTGTCTGGCTCCTTGCTGTAGCCCTTGATGTTGCGGCAGGACTCTTGGTGGATCACCAGTCCCTTGCCCGGGCTGATGTGAGCGATGATGGCATCCCCCGGGATCGGGCGGCAGCAGTTGGCGAAGGTGACCAGCATACCGTCGGCACCCTTGATCGGCATCTTCTTGCTGCTGGTTTTGTGCTGTTCTTCCGGCGGCAGTTCATCCCCCAGCATGCGGCGCGCCACCATGACACTCATGGCGTTGCCGAGGCCCACATCGGCCAGCAGCCCCTGCAGGTTCTCGTGCTTGGTATCGGCCAGCACCTGCTTGATGCGCGGCTCGGGAATGTCTTCGATATTCTTGGCGCCCAGCGCATGGTTGAGCAAGCGGCGACCCAGCACCACCGACTCTTCGGTGCGCAGGTTCTTGAGGAACTGGCGGATCTTGGAGCGCGCCTTGGTGGTCACCACGAAGTTGAGCCATGCCGCGTTGGGACGGGCGCCCGGCGCTGTGATGATCTCCACCGTCTGACCGGAGTGCAGCGGGCTGCTGAGTGGGTAGGGGTGACGGTCGACCCGCGAACCGACGCAGGCGTGGCCGATGTCGGTGTGCACCGTATAGGCAAAGTCCACCGGCGTGGCGCCAGCAGGCAGCTCCATGATGCGCCCTTCGGGGGTAAAGACGTAGATTTCGTCGGGGAAGAGGTCAGTTTTGACCCCTTCGATAAATTCAAAGGAGCTGCCAGCGCTTTGCTGCAATTCCAGCAGGCTCTGCATCCAGCGCTGGGCGCGGATCTGGGCGGTGGTGCCCGAGCTGTCGCCATCCTGCTTGTAGGCCCAGTGGGCGGCAACCCCCTTGTCGGCCATCTGATCCATGAACTCGGTGCGGATCTGCACCTCGACCGGCACCCCGTGCGGCCCCACCAGCGAGGTGTGCAGCGACTGGTAGCCGTTGGTTTTGGGGATGGCGATGTAATCCTTGAAGCGGCCGGGGCGCGGCTTGTAGAGGCTGTGCATCTGCCCCAGCACCCGGTAACAGGTATCTATGTCCTTCACTTTTACCCGAAAGGCGTAGATATCCATTACCTCATGAAATTGCAGCTCTTTTTTCTCCATCTTGTTGTAGATGGAGAACAGGTTCTTCTCGCGGCCACTGACCTGATGTTCGATCCCAGCCTCACGCAGGCGACCGCTGATTTCGCTCTGGATGGAGTCGATGATCTCGCGGCGATTGCCACGGGCGCGGCGCACCGATTCGCGCAACACGCGGGAGCGCATGGGGTAGAGCGCCTCGAAGCCCAGCTCTTCCAGCTCGTTCTTCATGGTGTGAATACCGAGGCGGTTGGCGATGGGGGCGAAGATTTCGAGGGTTTCCCGGGCGATGCGGCGGCGCTTGTCCGGCCGCAGCGAGCCCAGGGTGCGCATATTGTGGGTACGGTCGGCCAGCTTGATCAGAATGACCCGGATATCCTGGGTCATCGCCATCACCATCTTGCGGAAGTTCTCGGCTTGGGCCTCCTTGCGATCGCGAAACTTCAGCTTGTCGAGCTTGGAGACCCCGGCTACCAGCTCGGCGACCGCATCGCCAAACTGTTCGGCCAGATCGGCCTTGGTGATAGGGGTATCCTCGATGACGTCGTGCAGCACGGCGGCCATCAGGGTTTCATGATCGAGGCGCATATCGCCCAGAATTCGGGCTACGGCGACGGGGTGAGTGATATAGGGCTCGCCACTGGAACGCATCTGTCCCTGGTGGGCATCACGGGCCACCACGTAGGCTTGCCTGAGCTTCTCGACCTGCTCTGGAGGCAGGTAGGAACTGGCTATTTCTTTAAGATTTTCAAATAAATACAAGACAGTCCCCGCAGCGGTGAAACGGCAATTCGTGGAGTTGAGCGTGTAGACCTGAGTTTGCGAGGTTTTCGAGCGGTTGTAAATGGGGATGAACAGTCGGCACCCGGGCGGGTGCCGACTATGGGGAAAGAGTGACTTAACCGCGGCCTTCGGCGATGGCAGCAACGGCAGCCAGCTCGGCGGCTTCCTGTTCTTGCTGCTCGTAACGGTCCTGGGTGTCCATTACCTGGTTGTTTACCAGACCCAGTTCGATCTCACGCAGGGCGATCACGGTCGGCTTGTCGTTCTCTTCTTCAACCAGCGGATCTTTGCCTTGAACCGCGATTTGACGGGCGCGGCGTGCGGCGACCAGCACCAGGTCAAAACGGTTACCAACCTGTTTTACAGCATCTTCTACAGTAACGCGTGCCATGCAGGACTCCAGTTATGTGGGCTTTCTGTGTTTAGAAAAGCGGTGTTTAAAAATGACGCAAAAGTTTACTCGTTTTTGGCTTATTCTGCCAGTAACTGTTGCAGCAAGTTTTGTTGTGCCTGCTGTTGATGACGCATCTCCAGCCGTTGGCACTCAATAATGGCTCTGAGCTGGAACAGTGCCTGCTCGAACTCTTCATTGATAATCACGTAGTCATATTCGTCGTAGTGCACCATTTCGGCAATGGCTTTCGCCATCCGGCCGGCGATCACTTCTGCGCTGTCCTGACCGCGGCCAATCAGACGGCGTTCCAGCTCTTCACGGCTGGGAGGCAGGATGAAGATGGACTTGGTCGGCATCAGTTCGCGGATCTGGCGTGCGCCCTGCCAGTCGATGTCGAGGAATACGTCAATTCCCTGCGCCAGACAGGCTTCGATGGCGGCGCGGGAGGTGCCGTAGTAGTTGCCGAATACCTCGGCCCACTCCAGAAAATCGCCGCGCTCGATCAGCTCCTTGAACTCTTCCACCTTGACGAAGTGGTAGTGGACACCGTGCTCTTCGCCGGGACGAGTGGCGCGCGTGGTGTGGGAGACCGACAGCTGCATCTTGCCAGCTTGATTGTGGTTGGTCAGCAAGGCGTTGAGCAGACTGGATTTACCTGCGCCGCTCGGGGAGGAGATGATATAGAGAGTGCCTTGTTGCGCCATGTTATTACCTTTAATCGGAACCCGCATTTTGGTTGTAGCAGAGGCCGCCGTCTTGTGCCCGAAAGGGAGACAGCCAAACGCATGATGCGGATAAATTCTTGGATCAGGGGGATGTAAAGGCGGCGAATTTTAACAGAAGGTGGCGAATAAAAAAACGGCCGGAATCATATTCCGGCCGATCAAAGTGTTCGTAGCTTGTTGCGGGAGCGTAACCCACATCGGTCGTTATTCTGCCTGTCGCTCCGGCATGGGGCCATCAGGTTATCCCTGCCTCACTGCTCGGGATTTCCGAGCTGCTTTCAGTCAGGCAGGTGGCGATCGGCGCAGAGGCGATCGAAGGCGGCGATCACCTGCTCGCTGGTGATTTTGCTCATGGCATCGGGATCCTTGAGACGGGTGCGCCAGCCGAGTTCGGCCAGCGGCTTGCCGGTCTCTTGCTCGATCAGGGTCTGATAGACGCTGACAACATAATCCCGGCAGAGATAGGGGCCGGTGCGGGCCGGATTGTGGTGGGCATAGAGGCCGATCACCGGTGTGCCGACAATGGTGGCCATATGGGTTGGGCCGGTGTCGGGGGCCAGCACCAGACTCGCCTCACCAATCAGCGCCAACAGCTGCTTGAGGTTGGTCTGGCCAACCAGATCGACCGGTTTGCTCTGGCTGAGTTGCTGGATGTCGGCGGCCAGATCCCGCTCCAGTTTGGCTGGCCCGCCACAGAGGTAGACCTGAAAACCCTCGTTGGCGGCGTGATCCGCCAGCGCGGCATAGCCGGCGGCCGTCCAGTTCTTGAATGCCTTGCTGGCGGCGGCGCAGATCAGCAGGGTCGGTTTGCCGCCAATCTTCTCCTTTGCCCAAGCCTGATGTTCGGCGCTGATGGGCAGCTGCCAATCCGGCGTCAGATCCTTGATGCCGAGCTCTTTGGCAAAGGCGAGGAAACCGTCCAGCACGTGGGGAGAGGCGGGCGAGGGTACCCGATGGTTGGTGAACAGCCACTGGCCGTCGTTGGCTCGCTCCCGATCAAACCCGAGTTTGACCTTGGCCTTGATGCCGAGGGTGGCGATGCTGGCGCGCATGGCCGCCTGCAGATGCAGCAGGGCATCAAACTGACGTCCATTGAGGGTCTGCCACAGGTCGCGATAGCCGCGCCACCCCTTGCTCTTGTCGAAGGGGATCACCTCGACGCCGGGCAGATCGGCAAACAGGGTTGCCTCGATTTTGCCGGTGATCCAGGTGATGCGGGTTTGCGGCCACTCCCGCTGGATGACCCGTACCAGTGCCAGTGCGTGGCAGCAGTCGCCGATGGCGGAGAGCCGCAGAATGCAGATGGAGGAGGGAGGCGTTTGAAATAGCGGCATGATGTGGCGCACGGCTGGCAAAAAGGGTGGATGGCATTATGCAAACTCCCCTGTGGATTGTAAAATTGCGCGCAATCGTCAGCCGGGCTTTGCCACCCGAATAGCCGCCATGGCTGGCACATGTTGCGGGCATGCCACAGTCGCAGCCTCATCGCCCATAAACAGGGGCGATCAACGACCCACCGAGCGGGATCTCCATGATGCTGATACAGACCGAACACAACCAGGTTTGCTGGTTCGCCGAAGGGGCCTTTCGTGACCCCACTTCCCAGTTATTCGAACCGGCCTGGTGGCAGAACAACCGTCAGGTGGTGGGAACCTCCATTGGCCGCGGCGTGACCTGGTTCGTCAAGGATGAGTCCCGCCATCTGGTGCTGCGCCACTACTATCGCGGCGGCATGGTGGGCAAGGTGGTGCGGGATCGCTTCTGGTTCGAAGGGGTCGAATCGAGCCGCGCCATGGCGGAATACACCCTGCTGGCCAAGTTGTGCGAGCTGGGGTTGCCGGTGCCGCGTCCGTTTGGTGCACGGATGGCCAAACAGGGCCCATTTTATCGCGCCGACATCCTGATCGAGCGTATTCGCGGTGCCAAGGACATGGTCGCCCTGCTCAAGCAGGGGCCGGTTGCCAGCGAGGTGTGGTACAAGATTGGCCAGACGGTACGCCAGCTGCACGATGCCGGGGTCTACCACGCCGATCTCAACAGCCACAACCTGCTGCTCGATCAGGATGAGAAGGTGTGGGTGATCGACTTCGACAAGGGGGCGATCCGCTCCCCCGGCGAGTGGCAGAAGGGCAATCTGGAGCGGCTATTGCGTTCCTTCAACAAGGAGTCCCAACTGCACACCAGCTTCCACTTCGTACCGGACAACTGGCAAACCCTGATGGAGGGTTATCACGGAAAAGCGAGCTGACCCTGTTGCTCGCCGCCATGGCCAATGTTACTTATGAATCAGCTCTTCAGATTCGGTTTCGAGGTGCCCCATGGAAATGCTCAAGACACCTTTGGTGGATGTCACCGCCCGGCTTGATCCGGGTCTGCTGTTCGATGCCATGGCGCTGCTGGAGGCCGGGATCTGGACCTGGTCCCCGCAACAGGGACTGCGCCGCGATCCCTCCTGCCTGCGCCTGCTGGGGCTTGGCGAAAGCTGGCCGGATGATCTCGGCTGGCTGGAGCGGGTGCATCCCGACGACGTTGCCCGGCTGGCAGATGCCCTGAGCGCCTGCCAGAGCGGCCGCAGCAGCGGTCTGCGCCTCGAATATCGCATTCTTCACCACCACGGCCATTACATCCGGCTGGAAGAGAGGATCCGCCGTGACGAGCGGGGCCATCTGCTTGGCGTGGTGCGCCATCTCGATCCCGCCGTCGTGCTGGTGGAAGAGCGGCACGGCACCGATCCGCTGACTGGGCTGGAGAGTCGCAGCCGCTTCGAGCAACTGCTGGAGGAGAGGTTGTTGGCCGAGGGGGGGAGTTTCAGTCTGCTGCAGTTCTCCGTCGATCACATGGCCAAGATCCGCCAGCTCTTTGGCGAGGTTGCCTGTGACGCCATGCTGGCCAAGCTGGCGCGCATCGTGCGCCACGAGCTGCGCCGCGAAGATCCCTTCGCCCGCAGGGATGAGGATGGCTTTATTCTGATGCTCTCCCGCACCGAGCGGATGAAGGGGCTGGAGATTGCCGAGCGGCTGCGCCTCGAGATTGCCGACGCCAGCCTGCTGCCACAGCGGCCGGTGACCGTCAGCATCGGACTGGTACAGAGCCAGTCCGGCGAGCAGCTTGACCATCTGCTGGCCCGGCTGGCCACCTGCCATGGTCAGGCCAGACGGGAGCGCAACGCCGTCGTCGGCTAGCTATCACTCAGGATGAAGTGACCTTGCGATGCTGGCACACCTTGAGGGATGCCAGCATCAGCACGCCGCCGATGGCCAGTCTGGTCAAATCGGTATCCTTGCCCCAGATCAGCAGATTGACCAGCAAGCCGGCCGGAATGAGCGCATTGTTCATGATGGCCAGCACCCCGCTACTGACCAGCGTTGCCCCCTTGTTCCACAGGAAGTAGCCCAGCCCCGAAGCGCCCACCCCCAGCCAGAGCAGAATGCCCCACTGCAGCCCGCTGTTCGGGTACTGGGGTTTGCCCAGCAACCACCAGGCGGGCAGGGCGATCACCAGCGCCCCCAGATAGAAGCAACCGAAAATCGCCAGCTGTGGCGGTTGCTCCGCCTCCCTCGCCAGCAGTACCTTGTAGCCCACCTGACCCATGGCAAAGCAGAGGTTGGCTCCCTGCACCACCAGAAAGCCCAGCGCATAGCTCTCGGTCAACCCGTCAAAGCGGATCACGGCTGCGCCGGCGACGGCCAGCAGGGCTCCCCACAGATAGGCGAGGTTGAAGCGCCGTTCAAGCAGGTCGTGGAGCAGGGTGACGTAGATGGGGGTGAAGATGGTAAAGACCAGCACTTCCGGTACCGTCAGCAGCAGGAAGGAGTGGTAGTAGAAGAGATACATGATGCCGAGCTGGATGGCACCGAGAGCCATCAGCTTGCCTGCCAGAGCCGGGCGTAGCCAGCGGCGGCGCAGGAAGGGCAGAAAGACGAGGGTGGCGAGAGCGATGCGGGTCAGCACCGAAAAGTAGGCATCCACCTGACCGGCGAGGTAGACCCCGATCAGGCTGAAGGAGAATGACCAGAGCAGGGTGACCCCTATCAAGTAGTTCATGTGGTTGATTTGTCATCAGTTGTCAATTTTTGAGGGGGCTATGATGGCCGAGATGGAAGCGGCAATCCAGCGTTTATGGGCACGATTGCCACAGGTCGGAGCATTTGGCTTCACCGCCAGCAATGGCGAGGGATCGGCGACCGACTGGAATGGTCGGGGCGAGGGGCGTGTGCAGGTGACCGATCATCAGGGGGGCTGGCTGTTTAGCGAGCAGGGCCGCTACACCACGCCCCATGGCCGGGTGCTCACCATGCACAACCGTTTCTGGTGGCAACGTAGCGAGCGGGGGATCCGCCTTTCTCACCTGCGTTATGAGGCGCCGGTCAAACTGTTCGAGCTGCTGCCGCAGGGGGATGGCCGCTGGCTGACCGCCGAGCCTCATCTGTGCGGGGCGGATCACTACAGCGCCGAGCTGACCGAGATCGACGGCGGTTTTTTGCTGAGCTGGCAAATCACCGGGCCGCGCAAGAACGAGCGGCTCAGCTATCGCTATCTGCTCTGACGCCGGCTGGCAGGCATAAAAAAACCGGCGCAGAGCGCCGGTAGCGGGGGACAAATCGGAGGTTTTTTAAAACAGTCCCAAAAAACAGGAGAGATGAACTCTCTTCACACACTCAGAAAAGCTATTCAGGCACTCAGGGCATAGCTCAGCATGGCTTGCAGCTTGCTATCGAAGAACCAGGGCAGCAGTACCATCAACAGCCCCAGCATGCCCGCCAGTCGCTGGCGATATTGCCAGCCGGCAATCAGGACCAGGCCGCCGCACAGGGTGGTCAAGATGCCTGACATAGGGTTGCCTCACGTTGTACACGACGCTGCTGGGCCCACTGATTCATGGCGACCGAGCCGAGGATCAGAGCCAGTGCCACGCCGGTGGTGGGGTGGATCTGTTCGCCGAGGAACAGGGCGCCCAGCATCACGCCGAACAGCGGCACCAGATAGTTGCTGAAGGAGGCGAACGTCGGGCCGGCCTTCTGGATCAGCGCCATGTAGAGGAAGTAGACCAGACCGGTACAGAGGGTACCCAGCACGGTAATCGCGCTCAGGGCCTGGCTGCTCGGCAGGGTCAGGCTGCTCAGGTCAACCATGAAGGGTGCGACCAGCAGCAACTGGATTGCCGAGGAGATCAGGATGTTGCGGGCAACGACTACAGGGTGATCCTTGGCGAAGCGCTTGATCATCAGCAGACCGATGGCGAAGCAGCTGGCGCCCAGCAGGATGGCCATGGCACCGAGCAGACCGGCGTTCATGCCTTGGGAGAGTTTTGGCCAGAACAGGGTGAGCACACCGGCAAAGCCGATGATCACGGAAAGCAAACCGGTTTTGGTGATTCTTTCACCAGAAATAAACAGCGGTGCAGCCAGAATGGTCACAAACGGGATACAACCCATGACCACGGCCGCGATGGCGCTATCCACGTACTGCTGGCCCCAGGCGACCATGATAAAGGGGATGGTGGCATCCAGCAGGGCGATCAGCATGTAGGTACGCCACGGGGTGTGTTCACTCTTGAGGCGCATGAACAGGCAGAGCAGACCCAGGGTCAGGCTGCCGCACAGGGCACGACCCGCAGCCACCAGAATGGGGGGCAGCTCGGCAACGGCCTGGTGCATGAAAATGAACTGGGAACCCCACAGCAGGCCGATGGCCAGCAATAACAGATAGCTACGCATTTTAATCTCCGATGTATTAAGCCTGCGCATTCTAGGCAATCTGTTACTATGGTAAAAATGAATTGTCGGCATTCAACTATGGCTAATATCGATGGATAGCTCTCTCTCCCGCCTCGACCTCAACTTGCTGGCGGTATTCGACATGCTGATGCAGGAGCGCAACGTCACTCGCGCTGCCGAGCGGCTGCATCTCTCCCAATCCACCGTCAGCCATGCGCTGGGTCGACTGCGGATCGCGCTGGATGACCCTCTCTTCGTGATGAGCCGACGGGAGATGATGCCGACCGAGCGCGCCAAGGCGTTGGCTGGGCCGGTCCGGCAGGCGCTGGCGATGCTGGAGCAGGGGTTGCGTCAGGCCAAGGGATTCGAACCTGCCAGCGCGCGGCGGATTTTCCGTATTGCCACACCGGGTTCGGTAGAGCACGGGCTGGTGCCGCTGCTGGTGGATCGTTTGTTCCGCGCTGCGCCCCACTGCCGGCTGGAGGTGTGCGAACTGGCCGACAGCGACTACGAGCGGGAGCTGGAGAAGGGAGAGCTGGATTTGGTGATCGGTTTTGCCGGTGCCAACCACCTCTCGCCCCGTCTCTGGCGCGAGGAGTGGTTCAGCAATCCGCTGGTCTGCCTGTCGCCCCTTGGCAGCGAGCTGCCCGACCTGTTGACTCCGGTCGAGCTGGTCAGCCGCCCCCATATCCACACCTCCAGCTGGGGCCACAGTCAGGCGATGGTGGAGCTCTGGCTGGCCCGCTTCGGGGTGGAGCGGGAGCTGGGGGTCAGATTGCCGAGCTTTATGGCAGTGCCGCCGCTGATGGCGACCGGCCGCTATCTGGTGGTGGTGCCCGAGATGATCGGGCGCCACTTCTGCCGCTACTACCCGCTGCGGATGCATCAGCTGGACCCGGAGATCCCCATCGTCTATCTGATGGCGGGCCACCCGCTGACCGCCCATGACGAGGCGATCAGCTGGTTCAAGAGCCTGCTGCACCAGTTGGTGTATGACCTCTACGGCGCCGATGCGCTCGGTACGCCGACTCAGCGGATGCTGGCGAAGTAGTCGAGCCCCATGGCGCTTTTCACCTCAGCCAAGACCTCGTCGGTGATGATGCGGGCCTGCTCGGTGCCCCGATAGAGCAGATCCAGCAGCTTCTCCTTGTCAGCGATGGCGGCCTCACGGCGCTCCCGCATCGGTGCGAGCAGGGTCTGCAGGCAGTCGTTGAGCACCTGTTTGCAGCGCATGTCCCCCAGTCCGCCGCGCCGGTAGTGAGCCTTCATCTCGGCGACCAGCTCCTTGTCGGGGTGGAAGGCATCGAGATAGGCGAACACCGTATTCCCCTCCACCTGACCCGGATCGCTCACCTTGAGGTGGTTGGGGTCGGTATACATGGCGAACACCGCCTGCTTGACCTCTTCCGCCGACATGCCGAGCTCGATGGTGTTGCCGAGGGATTTGGACATCTTGGCCTTGCCGTCGATGCCGGGCAGGCGGCCGGTGTCGCTCAGGATCGGCTGGCACTCGGTCAGCACCTCTTTGCCCACCAGTGAGTTGAAGCGGCGAACGATCTCGTTGGTCTGCTCCAGCATCGGCAGCTGATCTTCCCCAACCGGCACATGGCTGGCGCGAAAGGCAGTGATGTCGGCGGCCTGACTCACCGGATAAACCAGAAAACCGGCCGGCAGCGTGCGTTCGAACCCTTTTTGCTGGATCTCCGCCTTGACGGTGGGGTTGCGCTCCAGCCGGGCGACGCTGACCAGATTGAGGTAGTAGCAGGTGAGCTCGGCGAGGGCGGGCAGGGCGCTCTGCAGACAGAAGGTGGTCTTGGCCGGGTCGAGGCCGACCGCCAGATAGTCGGCCATTACCTCCAGCACGTTGTCGGTCACCTTGGCCGGGTTGTGGCCGTTGTCGGTCAGCGCCTGCAGATCGGCGATCATCACGAATTGACGGTAGTGGTGCTGGGCTTCGACGCGCTGGCGCAGGGAACCGACATAGTGGCCGATGTGCAGTTTACCGGTGGGACGATCGCCAGTCAGGATTACGGGGTTGTGCATGTCACTCTCTCCAGTTGGGTGAGCCGGGAGGCGACAAAGGGATAAAAACAGTTGACCGCCTCTCGGCGGTCACGGTGTTTTCTTTGGGAAATCTACAATAGAAACGCGGTGCCGCCTGTTTAGGAGCAGCACCACCAGTAGTTGTGATTGAATGCGGTCATGTTCATAGCAAATCAAACTACGCCGGTTTCATTACTTCTGCAAGGGGACGACCAGCAGATCGCAGGGCACGGTATTCATCAGTTGGCGCGCACTCGAGGTGAGCAGGCTCCAGAAGCTCTGGCGATGGCCGCACACCAGCAGGTCGATCTCGTACTCCTTGACCGCCTGATTGACCCGCTCGCTCAGATCGCCGCAGATCACCAGCTTCTTCTCGATGGGGTAGTCCACCGAGGCGAGGAAGGACTCCAGCTTCTCTTTCGCTTCGGCGATCACCTGATCCTGCACGTTGTCGATGTCGATATCGATCATTTCGGTGTAGAGATCCTTGAGGTCCACATCGACATGGATAACCGACAGCTTGGCGCCGTTGGAACGGGCTCTGTCCACCGCCTTGTCGATCACCTTGCGGTTATCTTCAGAGAGGTCGATCGCGGCCAGAATATGCTTGTAATAGGTTGTTCCACTCATGGGGGTTCTCCTTACCGATCCTTCAGCCCACTATACCAATCTCTGCTGAAACTAAAATGGTGTCTCAGGCACAGTTTTGGGATTTAAATGAGTTTAATTTCCTGTGGCACAGGGTCAGCCACTCAGTTATTAACCATTATTTGCCTGTAAATTAAACAAGAGTTTGAAGCCGGTCACACCCCTCGGCTTGCCGATCAGGGGGGAGAGGCATAGGATGGGCCCGTGCTTCGCAATGAACACAAAACAACAAAAAGCATCTGAATACCGCTTTGGGGAGCCACGTGCTCCCTTTTGTTTTTCTGCCTCATTCCCCGCTGCTTTTCTTGCTGATAGCGATCCGGTATCAAGTTAATCTCCCGCGAGTTGGTTATGCTGTAGCCAGTTTCTTTGGAGGCCTTCTCATGATCATTCATCCGCAGATCCAGGGCTGTGTAGCCCGCAACTGTCACCCCATCGGCTGCCGCGCCGCCGTGCAGCAGCAGATCGAACGCATCAAGGCGGCTGGCCCGTTCAACGGGCCCAAGCGGGTGCTGGTGCTGGGGGCCTCCTCCGGTTTCGGGCTGGCGTCACGTATTGCGCTCGCCTTCGGTGCCGGTGCCGACACCATTGGCATCTCGTTCGAGCGGGGCCCCTCCGACAAGGGATTGGGTAGCGCCGGTTGGTACAACAACATCTGGTTTCGCAAGGAGGCAGAGCAGGAGGGGCGTACCGCCATCAACCTGATCGGTGATGCCTTCTCCGATGCCATGCGCCAGCAGGCCATCGACACCATTCGTCAGCAGCTGGGGCAGGTGGATCTGGTGATCTACTCGCTGGCGAGCGGCATCCGGGTGCTGCCCGATGGCACGCAGGTGCGCTCTGTGCTCAAGACTACAGGCCAGCCGTTCAGCGGCTGGGGGCTGGATCTGGAGCGCGATACTCTGGTGCAGCAGTCGCTGGCGCCCGCCACCCCGGAGGAGATCCGCGATACTGTCACCGTGATGGGGGGCGAGGATTGGCAGCTCTGGATGCAGGCGTTGCAGCAGGCGGATTGTCTCGCGCCGGGCGCGCAAACTGTTGCTTACTCCTATATCGGCCCCGAATCCACCTATCCCCTCTATCGCGATGGCACCATCGGTTATGCCAAGGAGCATCTGCACGCCACCGCCGAGACCATCAACCTGCAGCTGGCCGAGATTGGCGGCCACGCCTGGGTATCGGTCTGCAAGGCGCTGGTGACCAAGGCTAGCGCCTATATTCCTGTGCTGCCGGTCTATCTGGGGCTGCTGATGGGGGTGATGAAGGAGCGCGGTGTCCATGAGGGCTGCATCGAGCAGATGCAGCGACTGTTTGCCGCCAAGATGTATGGGCCCAATGGGGTGGTGGCCGATGGCAACAGGTTGATCCGGATGGATGACCACGAGCTCGACCCGGCCATTCAGGCCGCCGTTTCGGCGCTCTGGCCCAAGGTGACGCCGGACAATTTCCACGCTCTGGGGGACTTTGCCGGGCTGCGCCAGGATTTCATGCTGCTCAACGGTTTTGCGCTGCCGGGCGTCGATTACGGTGCCCCGGTGGATGTCGCCTCCCTTGGCGAGCTGACCCCCTGAGCTGAAAGAAACGGGATCTCCCTCTCGTTGGCGGGTTGATTCATGGCGGGAGTGTGGCGACAATCGATACCAAATCACTGAGGAGAAACAAGATGCTGGCCCAAGCCATGATCGAGAAGTTGAACGAGCAGATTAACCTGGAGTTCTACTCCTCCAATCTCTATCTGCAGATGAGCGCCTGGTGCGAAGACAAGGGCTTTGAAGGGGCGGCGACCTTCCTGCGCCAGCATGCGGTCGAGGAGCGCCAGCATATGGAGCGTCTGTTCACCTATGTGAGCGAGACCGGCGCCATGCCAAAACTGGGTGCCATCGATGCCCCTCCCCACGAGTTCAAGTCGCTGGGCGACGTATTCCGCACCACCCTGGAGCACGAGTACCACATCACCAAGTGCATCAATGGTCTGGCTCACGTAGCCTTCACCACTCAGGACTACTCCACCTTCAACTTCCTGCAGTGGTATGTGGCCGAGCAGCATGAAGAGGAGAAGCTGTTCAAGAGCATCGTCGACCGTCTGGGTCTGGTGGGTGAAGATGGCAAAGGCCTCTACTTCATCGACAAAGAGCTGGCCGAACTGGCCAAGGGTGCCCCTGCCAGCATCATGGACAGCAACGCCTGATAGTCGTGGACACTTAGTGTTCAGCCAGTACAATAACGGCCCTTTTAAGGGCCGTTGTTTATTCTGATGCGAAACCAACGTTCTGTTCCGCCAGAGGCAATCACGGTTCTGGCCAAGTGCCGTTTCTATTTTGATAAGTGAGTGATGATGAAGCAGGTCGATGTGGTGGTGATCGGGGCCGGTGCGGCCGGATTGATGTGTGCGGCGCAGGCGGGCTATCGGGGCCGCTCGGTGCTGGTGCTCGACAATGCCAAGAAACCGGGCCGCAAGATCCTCATCAGTGGCGGTGGTCGCTGCAACTTCACCAACCATCAGGCTGGCGCTCACGCCTACCTGTCGGAGAATCCCCACTTCAGCAAGTCGGCGCTGGCTCGCTACACCCAGCAGGACTTCATCGATCTGGTGGATCGCCACGGGGTCAACTATCACGAGCGCACTCTGGGGCAGCTGTTCTGTCTCGAGAGCGCCAAGGAGATCGTCGATGCGCTGCTTACCGAGTGTGACTGGGCCGGGGTGACCCTGCAGTTTCAGACCGAGATCCTCACCGTCAGCAAGCAGGACGAGGGCTTCGTGCTGACGACCAGCAAGGGGGAGATCGGTTGTCACTCGCTGGTCATCGCCACCGGCGGCCTCTCCATGCCCAAGCTGGGGGCGACTCCCTACGGCTTCAAGCTGGCGGAGCAGTTTGGCCTCAAGGTCATTCCGACCCGCGCCGGTCTGGTGCCCTTCACCCTCCATCAGGCGGAGAAAGAGGCCTTTGCCGATCTGGCGGGCATCAGCCTGCCGGTCGCGGTGACCGCCGAGGATGGCACCCGCTTCAAGGAGGCGATGCTGTTCACCCATCGCGGCCTCTCCGGCCCCGTCATCCTGCAGATCTCCTCCTACTGGCACGCCGGCGAGAAGATCCATATCAACCTGCTGCCGGAGCTGGATATTCCGGCTGCCCTGCGCGAATGGGCGTCGGCGCATCCGGCGCAGGAGCTGAAAACCGTGCTGGGGCGCGAGCTGCCCAAGCGCTTCGTCGACAAGCTGGTGGAGTTGGGTCAGCTGGTCAGCAAGCCGATGCGCCAGTACAACGAGCGGGAACTTGAGGCGATCGCCAACCTGCTGGGTGACTGGCAGATCCTGCCCAACGGCACCGAGGGGTATCGCACCGCCGAAGTGACCCTGGGTGGCGTCGATACCAACGAGCTCTCCTCCAAGACCATGGAAGCGCGCAAGGTGCCGGGTCTCTACTTCATCGGCGAGGTGGTGGATGTGACCGGCTGGCTCGGTGGCTACAACTTCCAGTGGGCCTGGTCCTCCGGCTGGGTAGCTGGCCAATATTGTTGATGTCGCTGGGGCTGGTTTATCCGGCCCCGGTTTTTGGTGATGATTGCGGATTGAACGAGTGACAACGAGGGGGTCTGGATGCTTGAAAATCAGATGATGTTGTTGGCGGTGTTCGAACGGGCGGCGCTGATGCTGATGACCCTCTTCTTCCTGACCCGCACCCGGCCGTTCCAGCGGCTGTTCCAGAAACAGGATCACACCCCGGCGGAGCGGGTGCTGGTTGCCACCATCTTCTGTCTGTTTGCGGTGTTCAGTACCTACACCGGCATTCCGGTGGAGGGGGCGCTGGTCAACGTGCGGATCATCGCCATTATCTCCGGCGGCATTCTGTTTGGCCCCTGGGTCGGCATTCCGGCCGGGGTCATCTCCGGCCTGCACCGCTATCTCATTGACATGGATGGCCACACCTCTATCCCGTGCCTCATCGCCAGCATCATCGCCGGCCTGCTCGCCACCTGGCTGCACCTGCGCTGCCGCAAGTCGCGGCTCTGGCTCTACGGCATTCTGGCGGGAATGCTCTGTGAAGGGCTCACCATGTTGCTGATCTGGCTGCTGACCGAGCCGCACGAGGTGGGCGTCGAGATCGTCAGCCATATCGCTTACCCGATGATTGCCGGGGCGCTCTGCATCGGTCTCATCATCAAGCTGGTGCAGGATCTGGATGACGAGAAGGAGCTGATTGCCGCCAAGCAGGCCAAGCTGGCGCTCGATATCGCCAACAAGACGCTGCCCTTCTTCCAGAACATCGATCGCCACTCCCTGAGCCAGGTCTGCGCCATCATTCGCAGCGAGATCAGTGCCGATGCCGTGGCCATTACCGACACCCGTGACGTGCTGGCCTATGTCGGGGTGGGCAAGGATTACTACGAGCTGGAGGAGCACCACGCCATTAGCGGCATGACCCAGCAGGCGGTGCTGCTCGACCAGATCATCATCAACAACGATCTGCGCCAGTACCATCTGGCCGACTTCCACTCGGTCATCATTATTCCGCTGCGGGAGAATGGCGCCGTCAGCGGCACCCTCAAGATCTACTACCGCCGTACCCACAGCATCACCAGTTCGCTGCGGGAGATGGCGGTCGGCCTCTCCCAGCTCATCTCCACCCAGATGGAGGTGTCGCGCATCGAGCAGTTGAAAGAGATGACCCGCAAGGCGGAGTTCACCGCCCTGCAGAGCAAGATCAATCCGCACTTCCTGTTCAATGCCCTCAACGCCATCTCGTCGCTGATCCGCATCCGCCCCCAGCAGGCGCGCCAGCTCATTGCCAATCTGGCGGATTACCTGCGCTACAACCTCAACAAGGGTGACACCCTCATCGACATCAAGGAGGAGTTGCAGCAGGTGCGCGACTACGTGGCCATCGAGCAGGCCCGCTTTGGCGACAAGCTGGAGGTGGTGTTCGATGTGGATGACGTGCATATCGAGGTACCGAGCCTGCTGTTGCAGCCGCTGGTGGAAAACGCCATCCTGCACGGCATCCAGCCCCGCAGTGCGCCGGGTCGGGTCACCATCGAGGTGAAACAGCTGGCAGGTGGCATCCGGGTGGCGGTGCGGGACACCGGTTACGGCATCAGTCAGGAGGTGATCGACGGGGTGGCCGCCGGGCGGGTGGAGAGCCGCAGCATCGGCCTGATGAACGTGCATCAGCGGGTCAAGCTGCTCTATGGCGACGGCCTGCACCTCAAACGGCTGGAACCGGGTACCGAAGTGAGTTTCTATCTGCCGGATCAGGAGTCGATGCCATGCTGAGTGCCATCATGGTTGAGGATAAGTGTGTGCCGCGAGAGGTGTTGTCATGCTGAAAGCGATCATTGTGGAAGACGAGTATCTGGCCCGCGAGGAGTTGATCTATCTGGTGAATCAGCACAGCCAGATCGAGATAGTGGCGAGCTTTGAGGATGGGCTGGAGGCGTTCAAATACCTGCAGGATCACGAGGTGGACGTGGTGTTTCTGGATATCCAGATCCCCTCCATCGATGGCCTGTTGCTGGCCAAGAACCTGCACAAGTCGAGCCATCCGCCCCACATCGTCTTCGTCACCGCCTACAAGGAGTTTGCGGTGGAGGCGTTCGAGCTGGAGGCATTCGATTACATCCTCAAACCCTACAACGAGCCGCGCCTCATCAGCCTGCTGCAAAAGCTGGAGCAGGCGGGCAAGTCGCAGGCGGGGCAGGGGAGCGAGCCGGGGGCAGCGCAAAATCGCACCGTCAATCTGGTGAAGGGGGAGCGCATCATCGTCACCCCCTGCGAGCAGATCTACTACGCGGAAGCAGACGAGAAGCTTACCTATGTCTACACCCGCGATGACCGCTACGTGATGACCATGACCATCAGCGAGTTTGTCAGCCGGCTGCCTGCCGAGGGGTTCTTCCGTTGTCACCGCTCCTACTGCGTCAACATCAACAAAATCCGCGAAATCGTCCCCTGGTTTAACAGCACCTATCTCATCCGGCTCCATGATCTGCCGTTCGAGGTGCCGGTCAGTCGCAGCAACATCAAGGCGTTCCGTCAGCTGATGCGGCTCTGATTGTCATTCATTCCCGCCGATCTGCATTTCATGCCTTAATCGATCGGCGCGAGCTGCGTCTTGCCTATAGTGGCCTCAATTTCCTTAAGGCCATCGACCGAGACGCATCATGACCAAAGAGATGAATCGCACCCGGTACCTGACACTGATCGGTACCATCATCACCCAGTTTGCACTGGGTTCTGTCTATACCTGGAGCCTGTTCAACGCCCAGCTCTCCGACAAGCTGGACGAGCCGGTGAGTCAGGTCGCTTTCGCCTTCGGCCTGCTCAGCCTGTCGCTGGCGGTCGCCTCCTCCATGGCGGGCAAGCTGCAGGAGCGATTCGGGGTACGCAACGTGACCCTGGGCGCCGGTGTGTTGCTCGGCATCGGCTTCTTCCTCACCGCCCATGCCAGCAATCTGGCGATGCTCTACCTCTGCGCGGGCATTCTGGTCGGCTTTGCCGACGGTACCGGCTACCTGATGACCCTCTCCAACTGCGTGAAGTGGTTCCCGGAGCGCAAGGGGCTCATCTCCGCCTGCTCCATCGGTGCCTATGGTCTCGGCAGTCTCGGTTTCAAATACATCAACCTGCTGCTGCTCTCCAGCTCCGGCCTTGAGACCACCTTCCAGCTGTGGGGGTTGATCGCCATGTCCATGGTGCTGGTGGGCGGCATGCTGATGAAGGATGCGCCCAAGCAGGCCGCTTCCGTGCAGCAGAGCGAGAGCCGTGACTTCACTCTGGCCGAGGCGATGCGCAAGCCGCAGTACTGGATGCTGGCGCTGATGTTCCTCACCGCCTGCATGAGTGGCCTCTACGTTATCGGCGTGGCCAAGGATATCGGCGAGAAGATGGTGGGTCTGCCTGCTGTAGTTGCCGCCAATGCCGTCGCCATCATCGCCATGGCCAACCTGGGTGGCCGTCTGGTACTGGGTATCCTCTCCGACAAGATGTCCCGCATCCGGGTTATCACCATCGCCCAGCTGATTACCCTGGCGGGCATGGCGCTGCTGCTGTTCGTGCCGCTCAATGCCAACCTGTTCTTCGTGGCGGTCGCCTGTGTGGCGTTCAGCTTCGGTGGCACCATCACCGTCTACCCCTCGCTGGTGAGCGACTTCTTCGGTCTCAACAACCTGACCAAGAACTACGGCGTCATCTACCTGGGCTTTGGTCTGGGCAGCATCATCGGCTCCATCGTGGCCTCCCTGTTTGGCGGCTTTATGGCGACCTTCCACCTGATCCTGGTGTTGCTGGTGGTGGCGCTGGTGCTCTCCCTCACCATCCGCCTGCCGGCGCCGGTATCGGTGGAGCGGGCCTGATTAAGCCTCCCTGCCACAGCAAGCAAAAACAGAGACCCGGGCCATGCCCGGGTCTTTGCATTTCCGATGATCGATCAGCGTGGCGCTAGCCCCAGCAGCTGGCGAGCCTTGCGGCAGATCTCCTCCACTGTTGGCCAGTCGTTACCCGTGATGGTGATGTGGCCCATCTTGCGGCCGGGGCGGGGGTCGCCCTTGCCGTAGAGGTGCAGATGCAGGCCGGACAGTGCCAGCAGGGCGCCCCAGTCGGGCGTGCCGTTCTGCCAGAGATCCCCCAGCAGGTTGATTAACAGGGCGGGTCGCACGGCTTTCTGTTCCGGCAGCGGCAGATCGCACAGGGCCCGTACCTGCAACTCGAACTGGCTACATGCGGCGTTGTCGAGGCTGGAGTGGCCCGAGTTGTGGGGGCGGGGCGCCAGCTCGTTGACTAGCAGTCGTCCCTCCACCAGAAAGAACTCCACCGTCAGCACCCCGACATAATCGAGTGCGGCGATCAGCCGCTCGGCGATCCCCTTGGCTTCGCGCTCCAGCGCAGGCATGTTGGCCGGGGAGCGGGTCTGATCGAGAATGCCGCCGCTGTGCCAGTTCTGCACCAGCGGCAGGGCGCTGATGGCGCCACTCGGACTGCGGGCAAGGGTCAGGGCAAACTCCCCCTCCAGCGCCAGCCGTTTTTCCAGTACGCAAGGTACGCCGCTGGCAGTCAGCGCGCTCGCCAGCTCATCCAGATTGTTCACTTGCCACTGCCCCTTGCCGTCATACCCCTCGCGGGCCGTCTTGAGGATGGCGGGCAAGAGTTCGCTGGCCTGTGCGGGGATGGGCTCTTCCGGCAGCAGCGCCAGATAGGGGGCGACCGGGACGTCGACTCCGCGCAGAAAGGCTTTTTCCTCGCGGCGATCCTGACAGATGCGCACCGCACTGGCGGCTGGCCGCACCGGTTTATGCTTTTCCAGCAGCGCTAGGGTGGCGGCGGGCACGTTCTCGAACTCGCAGCTGATGGCGGCGCAGCAGCTGGCCAGATCGTGCAGGGCGGTCTGGTCGTCATAGGGGGCGACAATATGGTGATCGGCGGCGGCACCGGCGATGCTGGCCGGGTCGGGATCCAGCACCACCACCTTGTAGCCGAGGCGGTGGGCAGCCATCACGAAGTAGCGGCCAAGCTGACCGCCTCCCAGCATGCCGAGGGTGGCGGGTGGCACTGTCATGTCGGCTCCTCCAGCTGCAGCGCCAGCACCCGGTCGCGCTCGTGGGTGCGAAAATCGTCGAGCTGCTGCCGGTAGCGGGGGGCGTCGTCATCCCGGGCGACCGAGAGCAGGGAGACCGCGAACAGGGCGGCGTTGGCCGCCCCCGCCTCACCGATAGCGAAGGTGGCGACCGGCACGCCTTTAGGCATCTGTACGATGGAGAGCAGGGAGTCCATCCCCTTGAGATGGCGGGAAGGGATAGGCACACCCAGTACCGGCAATGTGGTCTTGGCGGCGACCATGCCCGGCAGGTGGGCGGCACCACCTGCTCCGGCGATGATGGCGCGCAGACCGCGATCGCGGGCAGTGGCGGCATACTCGAACAGCAGATCCGGGGTGCGATGGGCCGAGACTACGCGCGCCTCGTAGGGCACGCCATGCTCCTTGAGGATACGGGCGGCGGCCTGCAGCACGGGCCAGTCGGAGTCGGAGCCCATTACCAGGCCGATCAGGGGAGGGGTGTTCATTTTTTCTAAATCCTTGAGGTGAAACGTTTGCTTTCGGTGAACAAAAAGAGCCGGCAAGCCGGCTCAGAATTTCTCGGGTCGCACGATTTCGACCGGTTGCAGAAAGGCGATCATGGCGTAGTCGGGGTAGTAGCGACTCTGCAGGTGGGCCAGCAGCCGCTCCGCCTGCTCCCGGCTGCAGATCGCCTCCAGCCGGATGTTGCCGCTCTCGCTCCAGCTGGCGTTGCGTTCGCCATGATCTCCCCGGCCGCGAGCATCTGTGATGGTGTAGCCGCGCAGCCCCTCGCGGGTGAGAGTGCGCAGCAGGGTGGGCTCCAGATTGGCTTCCGTGATGACGGTCAGCAGGGTGCGGGTCTCGGTCTGCATGTGGCTACTCCGTAAAGTGGCGGGCCCAGCTGTGGTAGAGCGGGATCCCCAGCATGATGTTGAACGGGAAGGTGACCCCCAGCACGGCGCTAAGGGAGAACCCCGGGTTGGCCTGAGGCACGGCGATGCGCATGGTGGCTGGTACGGCAATATAGGAGGCGCTGGCCGCCAGAGTCGCCAGCAGGGTCAGGCCGCCGAGGGAGAGCCCGATGATCTGGCCAACCACCAGCCCCAATCCAGCCGAGGCGAGTGGCATCAACAGCGCAAAGCCGAGCAGGAACAGGCCGTGGCGGCGCAGATCCTGACACTGGCGGGCGACGATGAGGCCCATCTCCAGCAGGAACAGCGCCAGCGCTCCCTTGAACAGGTCAACAAACAGCGGTTTGAGCGGGGCAATCCCGTCCGGCCCGGCCAGATAGCCGATGGCCATGCCGCCCAGCAGCAGGGTTACCCCTTTGCCGAGAAAAGTCTCGTGGGCCAGCATGCGCCAGCGGGTCTCGCGGCTGATGCCACGGGCCAGCACTATGCCCACCAGAATGGCCGGGATCTCCATCACCGCGAGGAAGATGGAGAGCTGGGATTCAAAGCTGATGCCCCGTTCGGTGAGCCAGTTCACCCCGACCGCAAAGGTGGCGACGCTGACCGAGCCGTAGTGGGCAGCGGTGGCGGCGGCATCGACCCGGTTCATCTTGAGGCGCAGCACGGCAAAGCCGATCAGGGTTTGCACCACGCCGAGCAGGATCACCAGCGCCAGCTGTGGCAGCAGGGGCAACAAGGGTTGCTGGGCCAGACCGACGCCGCCCTTGAGGCCGATGGCCAGTAGCAAAAAGAGGGAGAGGGTGTCGTAGAGAGCGGGCGGCAGTTTGAGCTCGGAGCGCATCAGACCGGCCAGCAGACCAAACAGAAAGAAGAGAACAACGACGTCCAGCATGATGGTTCGCAGGGCAGTTCAGATAATGGTTGCATGCTAGAGCCCGCGATGGTTCGATAAAATCAGATTCTCGCTGATGGTTGTTCGGTAAAAACTGATAGGGAACGGCATGCTCAACTACAAACAGCTCTACTACTTCTGGCACGTGGCACGCAGTGGCAGCGTGACGCAGGCCGCTGAACAGTTGCACCTTACGCCGCAGACCATCAGTGGTCAGGTGGCCGAGCTGGAGCAGTCCCTCGGGGTGGCGTTGTTCAACCGGGTGGGTCGGCGTCTGGTGCTGACCGCCGCCGGACGGCAGGCGCAGGAGCAGGCGGGGGCGATTTTCTCGCTCGGCGCCGAGCTGGAGCACACCCTGCGCCATGCAAGCCAAGAGCTGACCATGCAGGTGGGGATCGCCGATTCGGTGCCCCGTACTCTGGCGTTCGAGCTGCTGGCCCCCGCCATGGCGCTGGCGACGCCGCTGCGGCTGGTGTGTCACGAGGAGCGGGCCGAGCAGCTGTTCAGCGAGCTGGCCCGCCACAAGCTTGACATGGTGCTGATCGATCGCCCGCTTCCTCCCGACAGCGGTGTGCGCGGCTATAACCACGAACTGGGACGCAGCCCGCTGGCGCTGTTTGCCAGCCCCGAGCTGGCGGCTCGGGCACGGGATGGCTTTCCCGCCTCGCTAGAGGGGTTGCCGCTGCTTATTCCCGGAGAGAAGTCGGCCACTCACGATCGGCTGCTGGAGTGGTATCGCCAGCAGGGTATTCATCCCCATCTGGTGGGGCAGTTTGATGACTCCACCCTGATGAAGTCGTTCGGCAAGGCGGGGATGGGGATTTTTCCGGCGCCGCTGGCGATGGCCGACGAGATTGGCCGTCTCTACGGGGTGGAGCGAATTGCGACCCTGGCCGACGTCACCCTCTCTTATTATCTGGTCTCGGCAGGGCGCCATCTCTCCCATCCCGGGGTGCAGGCGGTGATGGAGGGGGCCCAGCAGCGGCTGGCGGCGCTGGCTGGCAATAAATAGAAATCTGGATGGCTATACATCCAGCTTTGCTCTGCCTATAATCCTCCCGCTTTGGCGCATCATGCTTAATAGGGAATCCGGTGAGAATCCGGAGCTGGCGCGCAGCGGTAAGGGGGAACGAAGCGACATCAGGGCACTGCCGTCAGGCGGGAAGCCGTCGCCGTAGGCTATCAGCCCCCGAGCCCGAAGACCTGCCAGAGTTCGTATTTCGGGCCGAGAGAAACCGGCCACGAAGTAGATACTTACGCGAACTTAAGGATCTCTCATGTCGAAGAAATTTCTGGCGGCTGCCCTGTTGCCGACGGCGGCGTTTGCCCAGCAGCTGACCATTCCCGTTAATCCCACCATGGTGGTGACCGCTACCCGCGTCGCCCAACCTGCCTCCAGCGTTCTGGCCCCGGTCAATGTGGTGACCCGGGACGAGATCGATCGTCTGCAAGCCCAGACCGTGACCGATGTGGTCAAGACCCTGCCCGGTGTGGAAGTGGTCAGCAATGGCGGCCGTGGCCAGATGAGCACGTTGCGGGTGCGTGGCGGCACCTCTGCCCAGACACTGGTGCTGGTGGACGGGGTGCGCAGTGCCTCTTTGACCGCAGGGATGACCGAACTGAACAACCTGCCGCTCAATCAGGTGGAACGCATCGAATACATTCGTGGCCCGCGCGCTACCATTTACGGTTCCGATGCCATCGGCGGGGTGATCAACATCATTACCCGTCCCGACAAGGGGGCGAGCCAGCACAAGTTCAATGTAGGGGCCGGTTCTCATCAACAACGCCAAGCCTCTTTCAGCAGCACCGGTCAGGTGGGCGAGGCGGGTCAGCTCAAGGTGGCTGGCGGTTTTGATGATGAAGAGGGTTACAACGTACACCCCTTGCCCGGCATCAACGATGGCGACCGTCACGGGCATCGTGGTTACAACGCCATGCTCGATTATCAGCAGGCGCTCGGCAGCAACTGGGATCTGTTCGGTACGACCCGCTGGTTCCGCAATGTGGCCCAGTACGATCGCTCTTCCACTGCCTCAGCCTGGGGTCCAGCCACCCATCAGCGCAACGAGACCTGGACTGAAAACCAGAGCTATCAGCTGGGTTCCCGCTATCACAACGAGCGCTATCTGAGCGAACTGCGTGGCGCCTTCTCCAGACAGGATGCCTACGACTATCAGGACAACAGTGGCCGCGATCAGGCCAATGATCGTGGCTATACCCGTCAATACACCTTGAACTGGGTCAACAGCCTCAAGCTGAACGAGCTGTGGACGCTCGGCGGCGGGGCTGACTGGCAGCGCGATATGCTGGACGATCGCTCGCGATCTTCTGGCTCTCCCTATCCGGCAGGGGCCAAGGAACGGGACAATACCGGGGTCTATGCCCTTGCCCAGTTCGATAACCAGACCTGGCAGGCAGAGTTGAGCGGCCGTAGCGATGACAATGAACAGTATGGCCGCCACAACACCTGGCAGACCGGCGCAGGCTGGCGCTTTGTGGAGGATTACCGCCTGAGTGCCCGTTACGGCACCGGTTTCCGGGCCCCCACATTCAATGATCTCTACTACCCCAGTAAATCCATGCCAGGTAATCCCAACCTGGAACCGGAAGAGTCGAAGAGCAGCGAGCTGATGCTGGACGGTCAAACTGCGGGTGTCGAGTGGCGCATGACAGGTTATCGCAATGACTTCGAGCAGATGATCCAGTGGGCCCCTAATGGCAATGGTGGGTCATCACCACAAAACGTTGGTAAGGCACGCATTGAAGGGGTCGAGCTGGAAGGGGAGTTCGACACCGGCTGGTTGAGCCATCGGGTCTCTGCCGAGTACAAGGATCCCAAAGACAAGGTGACTGACAAGCAGTTGCAGCTGATCTCCCGCAAAGGGGCCAAGTGGATTACGCAGGCGCAGTGGCAACAGTTTGATGGCTCGCTGAGCTGGATCTATCAGGGTGAGCGCTATGGCAATGTGGCCAACACCACCGAACTGGGTGGTTACAGCCTCTGGAATCTGGCCGTCGGCTACAAGGTGACGCCAGCACTCAAGGTATCGGGCAAGATCAACAACCTGCTGGACAAGCACTATCAGACGGCGGTGGGTTATCCTGCCGATGAGCGCGCTTACTACGTGACAATGGATTACTCACTCTAAGCCGGATCCGGCCAAGCGGAAAAATCAGGGGCCCTGCCATTGGCAGGGCCTTTTCTATTGGCGGTAGGCGGGAGTATGATCGCCGCCTTGCACCAAAGGGGGAGGTCAAGTGGCCAATATTCTCGTGTTTGACTCCGGTATGGGTGGCCTGACCATCTACCGCGAGATCCGTCGCGTTCTGCCGGCACACAACTATTTCTACTGCTTCGACAATGCCAACTTCCCCTATGGTGAATTGAGCGAGCCCGCTCTCATCGCAGCCTGTTCCCGACTGGTTACCACCATGGTGGCCCGTCATCAGATCGATCTGGTGGTGATCGCCTGCAACACAGCCAGTACCATAGCGTTGCCGGCTCTGCGTGAGGCACTTGATATTCCCGTAGTGGGGGTGGTGCCTGCCATCAAGCCCGCCGCCGCGCAGACTCGCAACGGTTGTATCGGTCTGCTGGCTACACCGGGCACCGTCAGCCGCGACTATACCCACGAACTGATCGCCCAGTTTGCTCCCGGCAAGCGGGTGTTGCTCAAGGGCACCACCGAGCTGGTAATAGAAGCGGAGCACAAGCTGGCGGGCCTGCCGGTCAATATGGCGCTGCTGCGTGAAGTGCTGGCTGACTGGCTGGAGGGGGAAGAGCAGCCGGATACGCTGGTGCTCGGTTGTACCCACTTCCCGCTACTCAATGAAGAGATTGGGCAGCTGATGCCGCAATGTCAGTTAATTGATTCCGGTAGTGCCGTTGCCAAACGGGTAGCCTGGTTGCTGAACAATGGCGGGCATGCCGCCGTGCAGCCTGTACATATAGAAGAGGTGATTGCCAGGGCTTACTGTACCCGGCTGGATGGGGAGGCCCAAAAACTGACAGCCCCCTTGCAAGCATGGGGGCTGTCATCACTGGAAGAGGTGGGGTTCTGACGAGGGATCAAGCCTCGACTTCACCACCCTCCTTCTCCTCTTTGTCTCGCTTGTCGTTCGCTTCGCGTACCTTGAGGGTACGCTGCTGATACTCTTTGTCATTCAATGCGGTAATCGCTTTGGCGGCATCGGCAGCAGGCATTTCGACGAAACCAAATCCTCTGCGCTTGCCGGTTGCCTTGTCCTTCATCAGACGTACGGAAATTACCTGGCCCTGTTCGGCAAACAATTCGCGCACGGCAATCTCGTTGGCGCGATATGGCAGGTTGCCTACATATAAGGTGCAAGTCTCCTGATTGGCGATCGCTTCGGCTACATTAGCCGGGTTTTTTTTCAGGAGCAGCGGTACCACAAAACCGCCAATCGCCAGACCTGCTGCAAAAATGACTTCCGCTTTCAAAGAGAATTGCAGGGCCTGGGCAACCAGGTAGCCAACCACTGCCAATACCAGAGCAAGGATTGCGGCCTGCATATAGACGGGAAACTTGGATAAATTCATCTTAAAAGACCTTTTGTAAATGAAAGCAAAAAAGGTGCAACACTGTATTCACCTCCATGGTAACCAGCTTTCCTGATTGGCGCTACCATGGTCCACTCGGAAGAGGTTATCGGCTCCAGTATGGCACTCCCAAAGGCTCTGGCGGCGATATTAATGACGCTAAAAGGGGAGTGAAACAGCTGGATTGTGGATAACCTTGTATATATACACTGAATAAGCTGTTTCTAATTGAATAATTTGAAATTTTCGTGATTTTCTTCAAAAAAACTATTGTCATCGCGGCGCGGCTCCCTATAATGCGCCCCTACCAGCACGGCGGAACACGCCGAACTGATGAGCCAGCTTCTTAATGAAGTGGGCGCCGAAAGA